>NZ_JAFEUC010000009.1:0-317943 GCF_016901255.1 Micromonospora humida | reverse complement strand
CACAGATGCTCAATCACCTGCCGATGACCCGCTGTCAACACATGCGCCCGCGCCATCCCCACTCCTTCGACCGATCCATACCGTGATCAACGATCACTTGCACAGACCGGTCGAACCCGCCCGGTTCACCTGACGCAAACCTCTTGATCAACTCGGTCGGGCGGTGGGGCGGGCGCGGACGTGCAGGCGCTCGCCCTGGGGGCCGAAGAGGCTGAGGATCTCGGCCGGCATGTCGAACGGGTTGCCGAACCAGTGCGGGGTGCGGGTGTCGAACTCGGCGACCTCACCGGCGTCGAGGGTGAGGTCGTGCCTGCCGAGCAGCAGCCGGATCCGGCCGGAGAGCACGTAGAGCCACTCGTACCCCTCGTGCACCTGCGGGGTCGGCTCCCCGGTCGGCAACTGCGGCGGATACGTCATCTTGTACGCCTGGACGCCACCCGGGCGGCGGGTCAGCGGCACGATGGTGACACCGTGCCGGACGACCGGACGGCGGTGGACCCGGGGATCCCCGATCATCGGCGTGCCGACCAGGTCGTCCAGCGGCACCCGGTGGAAGCGGGCCAGGGCGAGCAGGAGTTCCAGGGTGGGCCGCCGGCCGCCGGACTCCAGCCGGGACAGGGTGCTGACCGAGATCCCGGTCGCCGCGCCGAGCTGACTCAGCGTCACGCCGCGCTGCTGCCGTAACGCCCGCAGCCGCGGCCCGACGGTGGTGAGCACCTCCTCCTCGGTGGTGACGCCGGTGTCGCCCGGCACCGTCCACTGCCCCGGGCCGGGCCCCTGGCCCGCCACGGCCCGCCCGGGTTCGTCGCACGCCGGGGGTGGGCCGGCGCGTCGGGGTGCAGCCAGCTGGTCGCTGTGATCGTCGGTCACCGCACCAGTTTGCCATTCCAGCAACAAAATTTGGCAGTACGGTGAGCCGGGCGGACGATCCGGAGCACCGGCGGGACGGACCCGCCCGTAGGGAGGCAGTGGTCATGACGTACCCGGTGGTGCACGACGTGGTGGTGGTGGGCGGCGGCGCGGCCGGGCTCAGCGGCGCGCTCGCCCTGGGCCGGTTCCGCCGCGACGTGGTGGTGGTCGACGGCGGCGCCCCGCGCAACGCCCCGGCCGACCACGTGCACAACTTCCTGACCAACGAGGGTGTCCCACCCGCCACCCTGTACGCGACGGGCCGGGCCGAGGTGGCCCGGTACGGTGTGACCCTGCTCGACGCCACCGTCACCGCCGCCCACCCGCTCGACGGCCCACCCGGGACCACCGGCGCCAACCCGGCCGGCGGCGCGGGAGAGGACCCCCGCCCGGCCGGCAGCGTCGGACCGGCGCGGTTCGCGGTGACGCTGGCCGACGGTCGGGTGCTGCACGCCCGGCGGATGCTGGTCACCACCGGCCTGGTCGACGAGCTGCCCGACGTGCCGGGGCTGGCCGGGCGGTGGGGCCGCGACGTGCTGCACTGCCCGTACTGCCACGGGTGGGAAGTGCGCGACCAGGCCGTCGGGGTGCTCGCCACCGGCCCGATGGCCGCCCACCAGGCGCTGCTGTTCCGGCAGCTCACCGATGACCTGGTGGTCTTCACCCACACCGCCGGGCCGTTGCCGGCCGACGACGCGGAGCGGCTGGCCGCCCGGGGGGTCACCGTGGTCGACGGCGAGGTGGCGGAGCTGGAGGTCACCGCCGACCGGCTCACCGGCGTACGGCTGCGGTCCGGGCGGGTGGTACCCCGGGAGGCACTGGTGGTCGCGCCCCGGTTCGCCGCACGGGCCGCCTTCCTCGCCGGGCTCGGGTTGACTCCGGAGGATTTCGTCGTCGGCGGGCACGCCTTCGGTGACCGGGTCGCCGCCGACGCCTCCGGTGCGACCGGGGTGCCCGGGGTCTGGGTGGCCGGCAACGTCACGGATCCGCAGGCCACCGTCATCGCCGCCGCGGCGGCGGGGCTGAAGGCCGCCGCCGCCCTCAACGCCGACCTGATCGCCGAGGAAACCGACCGGGCCGTCGCCGCACGACGCACGGCCTCACCCGGGCAGACCGGTCCCGCGCCCGAGCGGACCGGGTCGGTGGACGATCAGGCCGGGGCCGGGCACGACCAGGCCGGGGCCGTGGTCGAGCAGGCCGGGACGGATGGCGGGCAGGCCGGGGCGGTGGACGAGGCGACCGCCCGGCACTGGGACGAGCTGTACCGGGGTCGGGAGCGGTACTGGAGCGGGCGGCCCAATCCGCACCTGGTGGACGTGGCCGGGACGCTGCCGCCGGGCACCGCGCTGGACCTGGGATGCGGCGAGGGCGGTGACGCGGTGTGGCTGGCCCGGCAGGGCTGGCGGGTGACGGCCGTCGACGTCTCCACCGCCGCCCTGCAGCGGTCGGCCGCCGCGGTGACCGCCGCCGGAGTGGCGGCCCTTGTCGACTTCCAGCGGCACGACCTGGCCCGGACCTTCCCGGCCGGGGAGTTCGACCTGGTCTCCGCGCAGTTCCTCCAGTCGCCGCTGGAGTTCCCCCGGACCGAGGTGCTGCGGGCGGCGGCGCGGGCGGTCGCACCGGGCGGCCGACTGCTGGTGGTCGAGCACGGGGCGGTGCCGCCGTGGGGCAACGCCGCGCACCACCGCACCCGGTTCCCCACCCCGCAGGAGACCCTGGCCGACCTCGACCTCGACCCGGACGGCTGGGACGTCGAACGGCTGGATGCCCCGCAGCGGCAGGCGACCGGCCCCGACGGCCAGACCGGCACCCTGATCGACCATCTGGTGTTGGCACGCCGCCGGTAGGTCGGCCCGATTTTCGTCCACTATGGATCGGCCGACCGGAGATCCGCATGGTTGAAGGAATCACCGGACGACCATCAAAGAAATCGAGAAGTATTGACGCCCCATTTCCCTTCACGTAGGTTAAGGAACGACAACAGGCCACGGGGGCCTCTGGGAGAACTGTTGAACGACGGCGCAGGCACGCCCTGCCGCCGCACATGCGGGTACCCGCAATTCTCAGCATTGACAGTCGACGTCTCGGTCGAAGGTCGCTCGCTGACCGGCCACGTGCCGCGTCGCGCCATGCCCCCCGCCACCACTTCACGGGAGGAACCATGCGACACATCGGGACCGCACTCGCGGGCCTCGCCCTCGTCGGCACCACCGTCCTCGCCGGCGCCCCGGCCCAGGCCGCGGCGCCCTCCGCGACGGACGCACTGGCCCTGAGCTGCCCCTCCACCGGCGCGCTCTGCCTCTACAAGGACGCCGGCTTCCTCAACATCCTGGACGTGCTCAACGGCAGCGCCAGCCTGGTCAACACCAACGCCGACAACGCGGTCACCTCGGTCCGCAACCGGGGCAACTGCGCCTACAAGCTCTACCGCAACGGCGACCGTTCCGACAGCCCCATCACCGTCGGCCCGCGCACCGAGATCTCCAACCTCGGGACGTTCTGGGGTCTACAGTGGAACGACTCGATCAGCTACGCGCAGATCTGGTGCTGACCCCGAGCCAATCGGAACGCCTTTCTCCGTAGCTTGAAATAGCGCGGAGAATGCGGCGCACAACCATTCACCGAGCCGTCACCGTCGGATGAATCGTCAATTCGGCGTACCCTCAGCCGTCCTCGACGCCGGGGCTCAGACCCCGGCGTCGAGGACGCGTTGCATCGCGGCCCGGGACCGCCGGGCGGTGCGCAGGTAGTCGTCGAGGAACTCCCCCGGGTCGTCCGCGCCGAGCAGCCGCACCACGCCGGCCAACTCCACCCCGTGCCGGGGAAGCTGGTCACCGGCGCGTCCCCGGACCAGCATCAACGCGTTGCGGACCTGCGCGGCGAGGGTCCACCCGGCGGTCATCGCGACGGCGTCCGCCGGGTCGACCAGCTTGGCGTCCCGGGCCGCCGCGAGCGCGTCGAGGGTACGCGTGCCGCGCAGTTGCGGGTACGCCCCGGCGTACCGGAGCTGGAGCAGCTGCACCGCCCACTCGACGTCGGCGAGGCCACCCCGGCCGAGCTTGGTGTGGGTGGCCGGGTCGGCGCCCCGGGGCAGCCGTTCGTTCTCCACCCGGGCCTTGATCCGCCGGATCTCGACCACCTGTTCCCGGGTCAACCCGTCGGCCGGGTAGCGGACCGGGTCGATCATCGTCTCGAACTCGGTGCCCAGGTCGGCGTCGCCGCAGACGAACCGGGCCCGCAGCAGGGCCTGCGCCTCCCACACCCGCGACCAGCGGGCGTAGTACTGGGCGTACGCGGCGAGGCTGCGCACCAGCGGCCCCTGCCGTCCCTCGGGGCGCAGGTCGGCGTCGACGCCGAGCGCCGGGTCGGGGGCGGGCGCACCGAGCAGCCGGCGCAGCTCCTCGGCGATCGCGTGCGCGGCGGCGCTGGCCGTGCTCTCCGCCGTCCCGGCCGGCGGGTCGTAGACGAAGAGCACGTCGGCGTCGGAGAGGTAGTTCGACTCGTACCCGCCGAGGCGGCCCAGACCGATCACCGCGAACCGCAGGCCGGGCAGCTCCGGCTGGGCGGCCCGGACGGCGCGCAGCGCGGCGGACAGGGTGGCGTCGGTGACGTACGACAGGCCGGTGCCGACCCGGGTGACGTCGGCCAGCGGGCCGGCCGGCGCTCCGCGCTCGGGTCGCGGGGCCAACCCGTCGGCCCGGCTGAGCACGTCGGCGCAGGCGATCCGGACGAGTTCCCGGCGGCGCAGCGCGCGTACCGCCCGGGTCGCCTCGACCGGGTCGGCGTGCCGGGCCGCGGCGGCGGCGAACCCGTCGCAGAGCACCTCCCGGGGCCGGGGGGTCAGCTCGTTCTCCTCGGCCAGCAGCCGCAGCGCCTCCGGTTCCCGGGCCAGCAGGTCGGCCGCGTACCGGGAGGAGGACAGCACCCGGGCCAGCCGGCGGGCCACCGGGCCGGAGTCGCGCAGCAGCCGCAGATACCACGGGGTACTGCCGAGCTTGTCGGAGACCTGGCGGTAGTTGAGCAGCCCCCGGTCCGGTTCGGGTGCGTCGGCGAACTCGCTGAGCAGCACCGGCAGCAGGGTGCGCTGGATCGCCGCCGTCCGGCTCACCCCGCCGGTGAGGGCCTGGAGGTGCCGCAGCGCCCCGGCCGGGTCGGCGAAGCCGAGCACCTCCAGCCGGTGCCGGGCTGCCTCCGGGGTGAGCCGCAGCCCGTCGGCGGGCACCCGGGCCACCGACTCCAGCAGCGGCCGGTAGAGCAGCTTGGCGTGCAGCCGGCGTACCTCGGTGGCGTGGGCGACCCAGTCGGCGCGGAAGCTCTCCACGGCGCTGCGGCCGGGGATGGCGGCGTAGCCGAGCGCGGCGGCCAGCCAGCGCAGCGCGGCCGGCTCGGTCGGCACGGTGTGGGTCCGCCGCAGCGCCTGGAGCTGGAGCCGGTGTTCGACACCGCGCAGGAAGCGGTATCCGCGCAGCAGCGCCTCACCGTCGGCCCGCCCGACGTAGCCGCCGGTCACCAGCGCGCGCAGCGCCGGCACGGTGCCCGGCACCCGCAGCGACTCGTCACCCCGGCCGTGCACCAGTTGCAGCAGTTGGACGGCGAACTCGATGTCCCGCAGCCCACCCGGACCCCGCTTGATCTCGCGCTCCAACTCCTTCGGCGGGACGTTGTCGATGATCCGGCGGCGCATGGCGCGTACGTCGGAGACCGCCTCGGGACGTTCGGACGCCCGCCAGACCAGCGGGGCGAGCGCGTCGATCCACTCGCCGGCCAACGCCAGGTCACCGGCGGCCGGGCGGGCCTTGAGCAGCGCCTGGAACTCCCAGGTGCGGGCCCACCGCTGGTAGTAGGCGAGGTGGCTGGCGAGGGTGCGCACCAGCGGCCCCCGGTTGCCCTCGGGGCGCAGCGCGGCGTCCACCGGCCAGGCGACCAGCCCGCAGACGTGGATCAGCCGGGCGGCGACGGTGGTCGCGGCGGGCAGGTCCTCGTCGGTGGCGGCCACGAAGATCACGTCGACGTCGGAGACGTAGTTCAGCTCGTCGCCGCCGCACTTGCCCATCGCCACCACGGCGAGCCGGGGCCGGGCCGTGCCCGCCGGCAGCTCACCCACCGCGATCTCGTACGCCGCCGCGAGGGTGGCGTCGGCCAGCGCGGACAGCGCCGACATCACCTGCTCCAGGCCGCGTCCGCCGGTCAGGTCGGCCGCCGCGATCCGCAGCAGCGCCAGCCGGTACGCCTGCCGCAGCACCGCCACCGGCGCGGTGGCGGCCGTCAGCCGCCCGGCGAGCGCCAGGTCGAGCCGCCCGTCGGCGGTGGGGGCCAGCCCGTCCGGGGCGGTGCCGAGCACCGTCCACTGACCGGGGTTGGCGACCAGGTGGTCGCCCAGGGCGGCGGACGCGCCGAGCACGGCGACCAGCCGGCGGCGCAGCCCCGGGTCGGCGGCGAGCGCGGCCAGCAGCTCCGACCCGGTCGCGTCGTCGGCGGTGCGGCGTTCGGTCTCCACCATCCGGTGCAGCTGGCGCAGCGCCAGATCCGGGTCGGCGGCCCGGGAGAGCGCGGCCAGCAGGTCGGCCGCCGACCTGTCGGTGGGTTCCTGCTCGTCGGCCTGCCACAGCCCGAGCCCGTCCGCGCCGAGCAGATCGGCGGCGCGGACCCCACCGTCACCCTCGGCGAACCCGTAGCGGGCCAGCCGTCCCCTGGTCGGTCTGCTCATCTCAGTGCCCGAGCAGGGGCAGGCTGCGGCGGGTGTCGTCGTCCAACTCGCCGAGGGCGAGGGCGGCGAACCGGACGGCGAACGGCTGCCACACCTCCTCGACGTCGGCCATCACCCGGTCGCAGGCGGCCACCACCAGGTCCTCGTCGTAGCCCAGCTCGGCGAGCAGTTCGGAGCCGTGCGCCCATTCGGCGATCATGGCGGTGTCGCACTCGATGTGGAACTGCAGGCCCCAGGCCCGGTCGCCGAGCCGGAACGCCTGGTGCGGGTAGCGGGTCGAGGCGGCCAGCAGGGTGGCGGCCCGGGGCAGCTCGGTGATCTCGTCGGTGTGCCACTGGAGCACGTCCGGGATCAGCGGCACGTACCGGAACAGCAGGTCACTCTCGGCGGCGTCGCGCCGGCCGACCACCCCCGGGCCAACCTCGGGGCCGGACGGGCTGCGCTCGACCAGGCCGGCGTGCGCAGTGGCGAGCAGTTGCGCGCCGAGGCAGACGCCGAGGGTCGGCACCCGGTGCCGCACGGCCTTGCGCAGCAACCCTTCGAGCTTCGGGAACCAGGGTGCGCCGGGGGTGCCGTCGGGGGCCGGGTAGGCGTGCTGGTCACCGCCGAGCACCACCAGCGCCACGTACCCGTCGAGGTCGTCGGGGAGCTCGTCACCGGCGTGCGGACGCAGCACCCGCAGCTCAAGGCCCCCCTCCACCAGCCACTCCCCCAGCCGTCGGGGGTCGTCGGTCGGGTCGTTCTCGATCACCAGTGCGGTTCCCACGCCGTCGAGGCTAGCGGGTGCGTCGACCGCCGCCGGGAACGCCTCGGTCCGCCCGGCGGGGCGGCTATGCTCGGCCGCTGTGACCGCCGACGACCCGTCCGTCCTGCGCCCACCCGTGCTGCGGGAGGGGGACACGGTGCTGCTGGTCTCGCCGTCCGGGCCGACCCGGCCGGAGCGGGTGGCCCGGGGCATCGAGCTGCTGACCGGCTGGGGGCTGCGCCCGCAGGTGGCGCCGAACGCGTACGCCAGGCGGGGTTACCTCGCCGGTGACGACGCGCTACGCGCCGCAGACCTGAACGCCGCCTTCGCCGACCCGCGGGTACGCGGGGTGATCTGCACCCGGGGCGGGTACGGCGCGCAGCGGGTGGTGGACCTGATCGACATGGCCGCCGTGCGGCGGGACCCGAAGGTGGTGGCCGGGTTCTCCGACATCACCGCCCTGCAGTTCGCGCTCTGGCGGGGTGCCCGGCTGGCCGGGGTGCACGGCCCGGGAGCGGCCTGGGTGGACGAGCGGACCCCGCTGCGCTCGGCGGAGTCGCTGCACACCGCGCTGATGACCACCGCGCCGGTCACCGTCGAGGCGGTGCCCGGGGAGGAGACGTACCCGGTCCGGGTCCCCGGCCGGGCGGTGGGTCGGCTGCTCGGCGGGAACCTCTGCCTGATCACCGCCACCCTCGGCACCCCGGACATGCCGGACCTGACCGGGGCGGTGCTGCTGGTCGAGGAGGTGCAGGAGCCGCCGTACAAGGTCGACCGGATGCTCACCCACCTGCGCCGCGCCGGGGTGCTCGACGGCCTGGCCGGGGTGGCGGTGGGCCAGTTCACCGACTGCGCGGACGGCTGGGCCACCACCGTCGTGGACGTGCTGACCGACCGGCTGGGCGACCTCGGCGTGCCGGTCCTCGGCGGCCTGCCGATCGGCCACGGCCCCGGCCAGCTCTCCGTCCCCGTGGGCACCAGCGCCACCCTCGACGCCACCGCCGGCACCCTCACCGTCGCCCCCGCCGTCCGGTAACCCGCCCCACCCGCCTGCTCCGGCCCGGCCCCGCCCTGCCCCGCCTCACCTCGCCTCGCCTCGCCTCGGTGATCAAGAGGTTTGCGTCAGCGGAAAGCGTCTTCCTGACCGAAACCTCTTGATCACCGGGCTCAGGGGGTGGAACTTTCAGCTGGCGGACAGGGTCGGGACGGGGGTTTTCCAGGTTCGGTGGTCACTGTCGGTGACGTCAACAGCACCACCGACCCATGGAGGACCGATGTCCCGCACGATGTCGAAGAAGCAGCTGCTGGTCGGCCTCGCCGCCGCCGGCGTGCTCGGGGTGGGGATCGCCGCTCCGACGGTGGCCTTCGCCGAGGAGTCGGCCACCCCGACCGCCGGCGTCAGCAGCGAGGCCGACCCGGGCACCGACCGGCAGCAGCAGCGCGCCGACCGGCAGAGCGAGTTCGCCGGGGCGCTCGCCAAGGAGCTGGGGGTGGACACCGACAAGGTGACCGCCGCCCTGGAGAAGGTGCGCGAGCAGCACAAGGACCGCGCCAAGGGTGACCGGCCGGAGCGTCCGTCGCCGCAGGACCGGCAGGAGAAGCTGGCGGAGCGGCTGGCCCAGGCGGTCAAGGACGGCAAGCTCACCCAGGAGCAGGCCGACGCGATCACCAAGGCCGTCGAGGCAGGGGTCTTCCCGGGCCCGGCCGGTCGCGGCCACCACGGCGGCCCGGAGGGTACGCCCGGCAGGTGACCCGCTGCGGCCCGCCCGACCCGGCGGGCCGACGGTCGACACGACAGAGCCGACGGTCGACACACCAGGGCCGACGTTGCGGTGTCCGACGCACTGGGACACCGCAACGTCGGCCCTCTGGTGTCAGGCGCTGCCGCCCGAGGAGAAGAGACCGAGGTGGGTGCCCACCGGGTCGCGTACCAGGGCGAGGGTCAGGCCGCTCGGCGTGGTCCGGGGCGGGGTCAGCACCGTGCCGCCCGCCGCCTCGGCCCGCCCGCACGTCTGCGCCACGTCGGCCACCTCGGCGTAGAGGATCGCGTAGCCGGGTGCGCCCTCGGCGAGAGCCCTAATGCCGCCGCCGATGCCGGTCGACTCCCCCGCCGTGGTCGTCCGGTAGGAACCGCCCTCGGCCGTGCCCTCCTCGGTGAAGGTCCAGCCGAACAACTCCGCGTAGAAGCTCTGCGCCTCGTCCGGCCGGTCGGTGCCGATCTCGAACCAGGTGACGGGTGTGCTGGTCACGCGTTGCCTCCTGTTCCCCCGCTGACCGGGCGGCCGGCGGGCTCGGCAGCCAGCCTCCCGGGTGTCCGCGACACCGTCCTGTCGGTGTTTACCGCCCGGTCCACCCGGCCACGTCGCACCGATCCGTCCGGGCAGCCCCCCACCGATCCGGCCGGACAGCCCCGCACCGATCCGTCCGGACAGCCCCGCACCGACCGGCCTGGGAAGCCCACGCGCCGGCCGACCTGGGCGGCCGGCATGCCGGGTCAGACCAGGGTCAGCCGGCGTACCCGCTCGGCCGGGACGTCCAGGTCGGCCGGGGAGAACTCCCGGGTCACCCGCTCCGGCAACGCCTCGACCCCGACGATCCGGTCGGTACGGAAGCAGCGCAGCCCGGCGCGCAGCCGGCACCAGGCGAGCAGGTACCAGTGCCGGTCGTTGCCGAGGTAGCCCAACGGCTCGACCTCGCGCGAGGAGGGCACGTCGCAGCGGTCGGCGTACCGCAGGCGCAGCACCCGGCGGGCGGCGACCGCGTCGGCGACGACGGCCGGGACGGACGTGGCCGGCCCGGTGCCGACCAGCAGCACCCGCCCGGCGAGCAGGCGCGCGTCGGCGGCGTCGGCGGCCGGCAGCACCGCGAGCAGCTTGCGAAGCGCCGTGCCACCGGCCACGGCGAACGGGGTGCCGGCGAGCCGGTGCAGGGCCACCGCCATCGCCACCGCCTCGGTGGCGGTCAGGTTGACGGGCGGCAGGGTGTGCGAGCGGTCGACCACGTAACCGCCGGTGCGGCCGGGCTCGGCCCAGATCGGCACGCCGGAACCCTGCAGGGCGGCGATGTCGCGTTCGACGGTGCGGATGCTCACCTCGAACCGGTCGGCCAGCCAGCGGGCGCTGCGCGGCCGGGGCGACACCGCCCGCAGCTCCTCCACCAGGGCATAGAGACGATCCGTCCGGTTCACCCCCGCACGCTACGACGGGGGTACGACGCACCGCCCCCGTCCACCCCGGCGGGGCGGACGGGGGCAGGTGGTCACCTCAGGTAGGGACCATCGGTGCCGATCCTGCCGGGGGCCGGGTTGCCGGGCAGGTCCAGCACGTACACCCGCAGGTTGCCCCGGCCGCTGACCGCAGCGGTGAGGGTGCCGTTCGTGACGGCCCGGACGTCCCCGGTCACCGCGTCCCGGTACGTCCCGTTCGGCACCCCGGTGAAGGTGGCCGTGCCCGAGACGGTGACCAGGGCGAAGCTGTCCACCCCGCCCTCGGTGAACCGGCGCTTGTAGGCCATCTGGTTGCCGCTGACCCCCTCGGTCGAGTACTGGCCCTTCTGCAGGGCCGGGATGGCCCGCCGGATGCGGTTGAGCCGCTGTACGTGCTTGACAAGCGGCGCGCTGAGCGTGGTCGCCACCGCCCCACTGGCGCTGCCGACCACCCCGAAGTCGGTGGCAGTGACGCTGCCGGCGAGGTGGTCGCCGTAGTACGCCCGACCGGTGGTCGCCAACGGGCAGGTCGGCCCGCAGTCGATCTTCGCACCCTTCTGGAACTCGATCTCGGAGCCGTAGTAGAGCGTCGGGATGCCGCGGAAGGTCCACATCAGGCTCATGTTCTCGGCCCAGGCGTCGGTGCCCCCGGCGTAGCGGGCGTTCGACTTGTTCGGCCCGTAGTCGTGGCTGTCGACGTAGACGACGTTGTAGGTGGCGTCGTTGTAGCTGTCGTCGGAGTCCCGGCCGTTGCCGAAGGCGTTGCCGGCGTCGCCGAAGTTCATGTGCATCCGCATGTCGATGACGTTCATGCCGGAGAACTTCGAGTGGTCCGGCGCGTGGTAGGTGTTGCCCCGCAGGAACGCGTTGTCGCTGGTCGGCTGCCCGCCGGTGCCGATCAGCTGCTCGTAGTCGTACTGCTCGATGGCGGCCTTCACGTCGTCCGGGCTGTACTCCCTGCGCTCCTTCCAGGTGAAGAACTGCGCGGAGTGGTTGACCGAACCCCGGTTCCACTTGTCGTTGACGAACGCGGCCACCTCGCCGAAGACGTAGAAGTCCCGGCCCTTCGCGCCGTGCCGGGCGACGGCGTGCTGCTGGATCGCCGGCAGGAAGCGCCGGTTCCAGGTGACCCGGGGGATGTGCACGGCGGTGTCGATCCGGAAGCCGTCCACCCCCATGTCGATGTACCTGTTGTACGCGTCGATCAGGTACTGCTGGACGGTGGCGTTCTCGGTGTTGAAGTCGGCCAGGTCCTCGTGCAGCCAGCAGCTCCGGGCGTCCTCGCCCTCCCAGTTGCCGATCCAGCACTGGTGGTAGAGGTCGGCGGGGAAGAGCCTGCCGGTCGGCACCGGCCACTGGCAGTGGTAGACGGTGTAGCCCTCCTGGCTGTACGCGCCGTTGGGGGTGCCCCAGTTGAGGCAGCGGTTGGCGGTGGGGGCGGTGCCCGACCAGACGTCGCCGTTGTAGGGGCGGCCCTTGGCCTTGGCGTTCTGCGCGGCGGTCAGGGTCGGGTCGTTGCCGTCGTGTTCGACCATCGGGTCGTACTCCCGGCCGGCCTGCGGTTGGTCGTAGTACCACTTCCACTGCTCGTCGCGGACGCCGTAGACGGTGGGGACGAAGAGCCCCTTCGCGCCCCAGCGGGAGCTGTGGTTGTAGACCACATCCTGGAAGATCTTCATGCCCTTGGCGTGGGCGGCGTTGATGAGTTGCTGGTAGCTGGCCCCGGGGCTCTCCAACCGGGGGTCCACCCGGTAGAAGTCCCAGCCGTGGTAGCCGTGGAAGTCGTAGTCGGAGCGGTTGAGCACCACCGGGGTGATCCAGATGGCCGAGAAGCCCAGCCCCTTGATGTAGTCCAGCTTGTCGACCAGGCCCTTGAAGTCCCCCCGGAACATCGGGTCGTCGTTCGCCGCGTTGCCGGACCTGACGTGCTGGCTGCCGCCCCGGTTGTTGGTGGCGTCGCCGTCGGCGAAGCGGGCGGTCATCACGAAGTAGATGCTGTCCTCGCGCGGGTCACCGCCGAGCGGCGAACCGCCCACCGGCGGGGTGGCCCCGGTGGTCGCGGTGGCGGGCGCACTCGCCGCCGACCGGTTGCCGGCCGCGTCGAGGGCCCGCACCGTCCAGCTGTACGCGGTGCCCGCGGCGAGGTCGTACGCCACGTACCGGGTCGCCGTGGTGGTGACGGTGGTGGTCCCACCGGTGCCGCCGGTACGGGTCAGTTCGTACCCGGTGACTGCCCGGTCGTCGGTGGCGGCCGTCCAGGACAGCGTGACGGACAACCCGTCGGCGGTGGCGGCGAGCCCGGCGGGGGTGGCCGGGGGTGTGGTGTCCGGGGTGGCGGGCAGGCACGGGTCGGCGGCGTCCGGGGTGACCACCCCGCCGCGTACGGTGCTGCGCCCGGCGCGCAGGGTGTAGTCGGCCCCGTTGTTGTTGTCCCAGGTGCCGGCGTTGTTGTTGAACGCGGCGGTGAGTTCGGTGGCGGTGCCGAGGTCGACGGTGCGGCGCGCCCAGCCGGCGCAGGCGGCCTGCATCGCCACCCCCGGCGCGACGGTCCAGCTGCCGCCGGTCGGCCGGTAGTGCAGGTTCGCGCCGGACCATCCCCGGCTGGCGAGGTGGTACCAGACCTCGGCGGTGGCACCGCCCGGGGCGGCGGTCGGGGTCGGGGTGGCGGTCGGGGTGGGCGTCGGGGTGGTGGTGCACGGGTCGCCGACGCCAGTCCGGCCCCCGGCGACGGTGACCGCGCCGGTGCCGAGCCGGTAGTTGCCGCCGTTGTTGTTGTCCCAGGTGCCGGCGTTGTTGTTGAAGACCACCTGGAGGCCGGTGGCGGCGCCCAGGTCGATGGTCCGGCGTCGCCAGCCGGCGCAGGCGGCCTCCATGGCGACGCCGGGCACGGCGGTCCAACTGCCGCCGTCGACGCCGTAGTGGATGTTGACCGACGTGCCCCAGGCCGCCTGGGGTTGGTAGTAGACGGTGACGGTGTTGGCCGCTGCCGCCGCGGTGAGCGGCAACAGGCTCGCGGCCACGCCGACGACGAGCGCGAGTGCGCCGGCCCGTCGGCGGTGGGTGGTGGTAGTGGTCCGCCTCATGATGGCTCTCCTGACACCCGCACCCGACCGACGGGTGCAAGCTACTGAAGGCGTTGCAAGAAGTTGCGAACGCGGTGCCAGGAAGTTAGCAGCTTCGATACGCCGAAACCAGAGGTTCATCCCGGTGAAGTATGGAGGAGGTTTCGCGACCCGCCCGCAATAGCTTTCACCAACGGAAATTTCTTCCCGTCCCGTCGGCCGGTGGAGGCGGGGCACGTCACCGGGCATCCGGTGGACCGGCGGGACCGGGCGCAGACGACGCCAGGCCCGTGGTCTGGACCGTCCCCGCAGGGACAGCTCAGACCACGGGCCTGGCTCAGGTGGTACGGGCCGCGCGGGCAGCCGGGGTCAGGCGATGCAGGCGCAGACGATCAGGGCCGCGCCGAAGTGGGTGGCGGCGCTGACCCGGGCCGCCGGGTGCGGCTGGTCGGAGCAGATGACCTCGCCGAGCTTGCCCGGGGTGAGCATGTCCAGCACACCGAAGGCGAGCGCCATGACGGCCAGCCCGATCAGGCCGAAGACCACCGTCGAGGCGAGCCCCTTGGCGAAGTCGTCGTAGCTGGTGACGATGGCGGTGAAGACGATGCCGGCGACACCGAGCTGGTTGGCGGCCAGCAGCAGCCCGGCGTTGGCGTTGCGCTGCACCCAGATCAGCTCGCGCAGCTTGCCGGGGGTGAGCACGTCGACCAGCACGAAGCCGGCCGCCATCAGCGCCACCCCGACGACACCGAACACGACGCTCTGCCATGCTCCGGTGAGCAGATCTTCCAGCACCGACGGCCTCCCGACCTCCTGCGCCCGGCGGAGGTGCCGGCACGGTGATCGAGACGATAGCGGCACCACGCAACCCCCGACACCCCCCGCAGCGGCGGATACGCGGGCCGTCGGTGCGGCCGGGCCCGCCGCCGGCCCGGGTGCGGACGACCCGGCCCGGCGGCGGTACGCGCTACAGCGACAGGTAACGCTGCCGCTCGTACGGGGTGACCTCGCGGCGGTACTGCTCCCACTCGGCCCGCTTGTTACGCAGGAAGAAGTCGAAGACGTGCTCGCCGAGCACCTCGGCGACCAGTTCGGAGCCGGCCATCACGTCGATCGCCTCGGACAGGTTCTCCGGCAGCGCCTCGTAGCCCATCGCCCGCCGTTCGGCGCTGCTCAGCGACCACACGTCGTCTTCCGCGCCCGGCGGCAGCTCGTAGCCCTCCTCGATGCCCTTGAGGCCGGCGCCGAGCATGACGGCGAACGCCAGGTAGGGGTTGGTCGCCGAGTCCAGCGACCGGACCTCCACCCGGGCCGAGTTCGGCTTGCCGTACGCCGGCACCCGGACCAGCGCGGACCGGTTCAGGTGCCCCCAGCAGACGTACGCCGGGCTCTCGGTGATCCGGTCCGGCAACGCCTGCGGGAACAGCCGCTTGTACGAGTTGACCCACTGGTTGGTGACGGCGGTGTACTCCCGGGCGTGCATCAGCAGGCCGGCGATGAACGACTTCGCCACCTTCGACAGCTTCATCGGGTCGCCGGAGTCGTGGAACGCGTTGCGCTCCCCCTCGAACAGCGACAGGTGGGTGTGCATGCCGCTGCCCGGCTGGTCGGTGAACGGCTTCGGCATGAAGCTGGCCTGCACGCCGGTGGAGAGCGCCACCTCCTTGACCACGTGCCGGAAGGTCATGATGTTGTCGGCGGTGGTCAGCGCGTCGGCGTACCGCAGGTCGATCTCCTGCTGGCCGGGGGCGACCTCGTGGTGGCTGAACTCCACCGAGATGCCGATCCGCTCCAGGGCCAGCACGGCCTGGCGGCGGAAGTCCCGCGCCACGGCGTGCGTGGTGTGCTCGAAGTAGCCGCCGGTGTCCACGGCGGTGGGCACCGAGCCGTCCTGCGGGCCGTTCTCCAGCAGGAAGAACTCGATCTCCGGGTGGGTGTAGAAGGTGAAGCCCTTCTCGGCCGCCTTGGACAGCATCCGGCGCAGCACGTGCCGCGGGTCGGCCCAGGACGGGCCGCCGTCGGGCAGCAGGATGTCGCAGAACATCCGGGCGCTCTCGCCGCTGACCCCGCCCTCGAACGGGAACACCTGGAAGGTCGTCGGGTCCGGCATGGCGACCATGTCGGACTCGAAGACCCGGGCGAAGCCCTCGATGGCCGAGCCGTCGAACCCGATGCCCTCCTCGAAGGCCGCCTCCAGCTCCGCCGGGGCCACTGAGACGCTCTTGAGCGTGCCCAGCACATCGGTGAACCACAGCCGGACGAACCGGATGTCCCGCTCTTCCAGCGTACGGAGGACGAACTCCTGCTGACGGTCCACTTCCCCAACCCCTCGCCACGTACGTCCGGCACCGGTCGGCCGGTCCGTCCTGACCGCCCAGTCTTCACCGGCCTGGTTAAGCAGACGTTACGCGACCTGCCGTCGCTCGTCCTGCGGTGTCCCGACGGCCGGATCGACGGGCGGCCCCGCCACCAGCGGCGGGCCGGGCGGGCGCGGCGAAAGGGTGGCCGGCGTCTCGTCGCAGCCGCCGGGTCGACCGGCTGCGGCTGGGGCAAGATGAGGGCATGCCCACCCTGCGTCTGGCCCTGTGCCAGGTCAACCCGACCGTCGGCGACACGGCCGGCAACGCCGAGCTGATCCGCGCCTGGACCCGGCGGGCCGCCGACGCCGGTGCCCAGCTGGTCGCCTTCCCGGAGATGGTGCTCACCGGTTACCCGGTCGAGGACCTGGTCTTCCGTCGTTCCTTCGTCGCCGCCTCGCAGGCCGCGCTGCGGCAGCTCGCCGCCGACCTGGCCGCCGACGGCCTCGGCGACCTGCCGGTCGTGGTCGGCTACCTGGACGCCGACGGGCCGCCGCAGGTCAGCGGGGACGCCCAGCCGGGCCGGGGGGCCCGCAACGCCGCCGCGCTGCTGCACCGGGGCGGGGTGGTGGCCCACTACTTCAAGCACCACCTGCCCAACTACGGCGTCTTCGACGAGGACCGCTACTTCGTGCCCGGCGACACCCTGACCGTGGTCCGGGTGGGCGGGGTGGACGTCGCGCTGACCATCTGCGAGGACCTCTGGCAGGCCGGCGGCCCGTTCGCGGTGGCCCGGCAGGCCGGCGTCGGTCTGGTGGTCAACATCAACGGCTCGCCGTACGAGCTGAACAAGGACGACGTCCGGCTGCCGCTGGTGCGTCGCCGGGCCGCCGAGGCCGGTGCGCCTATCGCGTACGTCAACATGGTCGGCGGCCAGGACGAACTGGTCTTCGAGGGCGACTCGATGATCGTCACCCCCGACGGCGACCTGCTCACCCGCGCGCCGCAGTTCGTCGAGCACCTGCTGGTGCACGACGTGGACCTGGCCGGGGCGGGCCCGCACGCCGCCGACACCGAGGATCTCGCCGACGGGATGCGGGTGGTCCGCCGTACCGTCGAGGTGGTGCCGGCGGCCCCGACCGGGCCGGCGGCCGACGGCGGCACGCTGGCGCCGGTGGCCGACGAGGCCGAGGTGTGGCAGGCGCTGGTGCTGGGCCTGCGCGACTACGTCAACAAGAACCGGTTCCCCTCGGTGGTGCTGGGCCTGTCCGGCGGCATCGACTCGGCGGTGGTGGCCGCGCTCGCCGTCGACGCGCTCGGACCCCGGCGGGTGGTCGGTGTCTCGCTGCCCAGCCAGCACTCCTCGGAGCACTCCCGGGCCGACGCGGAGGACCTCGCCAAGCGCACCGGCCTGGACTACCGGGTCGAGCCGATCCAGCCGATGGTGGACACCTTCCTGGCGAACATCTCGCTGTCGGGGGTGGCGGTGGAGAACCTCCAGGCCCGGGTGCGCGGGGTGATCCTGATGGCACTGTCGAACCAGGAGGGCCACCTGGTCCTCACCACCGGCAACAAGAGCGAGCTGGCGGTCGGCTACTCGACCCTCTACGGCGACTCGGTCGGCGGGTTCAACCCGGTCAAGGACGTCTGGAAGACGCTGATCTGGCGGCTGGCGAAGTGGCGCAACGCCGACGCGGCCCGCCGTTACGAGACCCCGCCGATCCCGGAGAACTCCATCGGCAAGCCCCCGTCGGCCGAGCTGAGCCCCGGCCAGCTCGACAGCGACAGCCTGCCCGACTACGACGTGCTGGACCCGATCCTGATCGGTTACGTGGACGGTGACCTGGGCCGGGCCGGCCTGATCGAGTCCGGCCACGACCCGGCGGTGGTCGACAAGGTGCTGCGGCTGGTGGACACCGCCGAGTACAAGCGTCGGCAGTCCGCGCCGGGCACGAAGATCTCGATGAAGGCGTTCGGCCGCGACCGTCGGCTGCCGATCACCAACCGCTGGCGCGAGGACGGCTGATCATCCGGGCCGGCCGACCCCGGTCGGTCGGCGCCGCCCCGGCGGAGTGAAATCCTGCACTGTTCCCTGCCGTCGACCGGTCGTGCGGTGCGACGATCGCGGCAGAACCCGGGGACCGCGACAGCGGCCTCGAGGAAAGGAGACAGTCATGGTGGAGTCCACCCCGACCGAGGTGACCGCCCTGTACGGCGGGCCGGCCACCCGCCGGGTCCGCACCCGCGACCTGATCGCCGCCAAGGAACGCGGCGACCGGTGGGCCATGCTCACCTCGTACGACCAGTACACCGCCGGGATCTTCGACCAGGCGGGGATCCCCGCGCTGCTGGTCGGCGACTCGGCGGCGAACAACGTGTTCGGCTACGAGACCACCCTGCCGGTGACGGTCGACGAGTTGCTGCCGCTGGTGCGCGCCGTGGTCCGGGCGACCCGGCACACCCTGGTCGTCGGCGACCTGCCGTTCGGCTCGTACGAGGAGGGGCCGACGCAGGCGTTGCGTACGGCGGTGCGGTTCATGAAGGAGGGCGGCTGCCACGCGGTGAAGCTGGAGGGCGGCCGGCGCTGCGCCGACCAGATCGCGGCGATCACCGGGGCGGGCATCCCGGTGATGGCGCACATCGGTTTCACCCCACAGAGCGAGCACACCCTGGGCGGCTACCGGGTGCAGGGGCGCGGCGACACCGCCGACGAGGTGCTCGCCGACGCGCGGGCGGTGGCCGAAGCGGGCGCGTTCGCGGTGGTGCTGGAGATGGTGCCGGGCGAGGTCGCCAAGCGGGTCACCGCCGAACTGGCGATCCCCACCGTCGGCATCGGCGCCGGCCCCGACACCGACGCCCAGGTGCTGGTCTGGCAGGACATGGCCGGGCTGCGTACCGGGAAGGCCCCCCGGTTCGTCAAGCGCTACGCCGACCTGGCCGGGGCGCTGACCGAGGCGACCCGCCGGTTCGCCGACGAGGTACGTGGCGGCGACTTCCCCGCCACCGAGCACACCTTCTGATTACGGACGGTGGGGCGGTGCCCCCGCCCCACCGTCGCGGAACGAGCCACCGCAGGCCGGGGGTCCCCTGGTGCGGCGGGAGCGGCTAGGGTTCCGCCCGTGGATCATGTTCGCTTGTCAACAGTCGTCCTGACCTGTGTCTCCGTGCTGGCCCTCGCGGCGTGCAGCGAGGCGGAACCGTCGCCCACGGCCGCGCCGTCGACGTCCGCCAGCGCGTCGGCCACCACTGCCGCCCCGTCGGCCACCACCGACCCGGCCACCACCGACCCGAGCACCGGCGGCCCGACCGCCGCCGCCGACCCGGCGGCCGACAAGAAGCTCTGCACGGCGGCCAAGAAGATCGCCGACACGACGAAGGCCGACGTGATGAAGGCCGCGACGTCCGGTGGCGACCCCACGCCGACGATCCGCAAGGCCTACACGGAGATGGCGCAGGAGTTGGCGAAGGCCACCGCCGGTGCCCCCGCCAGCGAGGCGGTCACCGCGCTGGCCGCGTTCGGGGTCGCGTCCGGCCGGGTGGCGACGGCGGCGAACCTGGACACCGCCGCCGACGCCCCCGAGTTCCAGAAGACCAGCGCGATGGCGAACTCCGCCTGCAAGAAGGCCGGCGTCGACACCAACTTCTGAGTACCGCCCCACCCGCCGCGATCTTGGAGGGCACCGGCCCCCGGGGGCACTTTCCCTTCAAGATCGCGGCAGGAGGCGGGGTTCGGTCTCAGAGGTCGGTGACCCGGACCCCGGCGTGGGCCTTGTAGCGCTTGTTGATGGCGATCAGGTTGGCGGTGAACGCCTCGATCTGGTGGGCGTTGCGCAGCCGGCCGGCGTAGATGCCGCGCATGCCGGGGATCCGGGCGGCCAACGCGCCGACGATGTCGACCAGTTCCCGTTCCTCGGTGCAGATCAACACGTCGAGGTCGATCCGGTCGATCTCCGGGTCGGCCAGCAGCGGCGCGCTGACGTGGTTGAACGCCGCGCAGACCCGGGAGTCGGGCAGCAGGGCCGCCGCCTGCTGCACCGCGCTGCCCTCGGCGACCGGCAGCGCGTACGGGCCCTGCTTGTCGAAGCCGAGCGGATTCACGCAGTCCACGACGATCTTGCCGGCCAGTGGCCCGGCCAGCGCGCCGACGGTGGCCGCGTGCCCGTCCCACGGCACCGCGACGACCACCACGTCGCTGCGGCGGGCCACCTCGTCGTTGTCCGCGCCGGTCACGTCGACCCCGGCGGGCAGCCGGGGCAGCGCGGCGATCTCGGCCGCCGCCTCGGCCGCCCGGTCGGCGGAGCGGGACCCGATCAGCACCCGCTGGCCGGCGCGGGCGAACCGGTAGGCCAGCCCCCGTCCCTGGTCGCCGGTGCCGCCGATGATGCCGACGGTCAGCCCGGACACGTCGGGGAGGGTGCTCGCGTCGTATGCCATGGCGTCATCCTCGCAAACCGCCACGCCACCAGCAGCGCAAGGCACTGTGACACTGACCGCCCGCCGCGCCACCCCGGCGGGGGGACCGGACCGTCCGGCAGAGCCAGGCCGCGACCGGACCCGCCGGGCAGGGCCGGGCCGCCGGGTCCGGGTTCAGGCCCGCTCGAAGAGCACCTTGCGGCCGACCGGGTCGGCGGTGACCAGGCGTACGGTGACCCGCTCACCCCGCGGCAGCTCACCGGTGCAGCGGGCCCGTACCGGCGGATCGTCCAACGCCACCGTCCCGCCGGGAACCCGGCCGGGCTTCGCGGGGCCGTTCGGGGGCGCGTCGGTGTCCAGCACCGCCGCCGAGAACGTCTCCCCCACCCGGTGCTCCAGCAGCACCGCCTCCGCCAGGTCGATCGCGCCCCGGGTGGCCGCCCCCGCCGTCCGGTCGGTCGAGGCCATCACCTCCGGCAGCCGGGGCAGCGCCGACCGGGCCCAGTCCGGCACCTCGCGGCCCTCGTGCAGGGCCAGGCACACCTGGGTGGCGTACCGGTCGGCCAACCGGCGCAGCGGGGCGGTGACATGGGCGTACGCGGCGGCCACCCCGCCGTGTTCCGGCTGCTCCGGCAGCTCACCGTCGAACGCCGTGTACGCCGCGCCGCGCATCAGCTCGGCCGCCTGGTCGACGAAGGCGGCGGCCCGGGGCTGGGAGGCGTCCAACCCGGCCAGCACCTCGCCGACCCGTACCCCGTCGGGCCAGTGCACGCCCAACGGGGCCGCCGCCGCGCGCAACCGGGCCACCGCCTCCGGTTTCGGGGCCGGCATGGTGCGCAGCAGCCCGATCCGGCCGGCCAGCATGATGTCCGCCGCCGCCATCCCGGTGAGCAGGGAGATCTGGGCGTTGTGGTCCTCCATCGGGCCGGGACCGCGCAGCACCAGCCGCCACCCGTCCCCGTCGGGCTCGACGTCCTGCTCGGGCAGGGGCAGGTTGACCGCGCCCCGGCGCAGGCCACGGGCGGTGAGCAGGGCACCGATCTCGGGTAGCAACGCGATCGGGTCGGGCAGCCGGCCGGCGTCGGCGGCCACCTGCACGCCCGGGTAGTCCAGCTTGGCGCGGCTGCGTACCAGGGCGCGTTCCAGTCCGACGGCGACGGTGGCCCCGTCGGCGTCGAGGTCGATGGTCCACAGCACGGCCGCCCGGTCGACGTCGGGCAGCAGACTGGCGGCACCCTCGCTGAGGGTGTGCGGGTGCAACGGCACGTTGCCGTCGGGCAGGTAGACGGTCTGCCCACGCCGCCAGGTCTCCTCCTCCAGCGGCCCACCGGGGCGTACGTGGGTGGCGACGTCGGCGATGGCGTACCGCACCCGGTAGCCGCCGGGTCGACGGCTGAGGTGCATCGCCTGGTCCAGGTCGCGGGAGGTGGCGGGGTCGACCGTGACGAACGGGACGTCGGTACGGTCGGCCACGGCGGGCGGTGGGGCGTCGGCCGCCTCGTCCGCCTCGCGCTGCGCCGCGGCCGGGAAGCCGTCAGGCAGTCCCAGCTCACGGCGCAGCGCGCCGAAGTCGATGCGGGGCGCGAGCACACGTCGGATGACCACGGGTCAATCCTGGCAGCGTGCCGCGTGATCCGCTCGCCGGCGATCGGGCCGCAGGCCCCGTACGGTCAGCCGGTGGTCCTGCGGGCGCGCGCCGGTGCGGTGGCCCGCGCCGCCGCCGTCCGCGCGGGCGCCTTACGGGCGGTGGCCTTGCGGGCGGTGGACTTGCGGGCGGTCGTACCCGTGGTCTTCGTCGCCGCTGCTTTGCGGGCGGTCGTCGCGCTCGTCTTCCGGGCCGGCGCCGCCTTCGCGGTCGACTTCGACGCGGGGGCGGTCCTGGCGGTCGACTTGCGGGCCGGTGCCTTCGTGGCGGCGGCCTTCTTCGCGGGCGTGGCCTTCTTCGCCGCCGTGGTCCTCTTCGCCACCGTGGTCTTCTTCGCGGGCGTGGCCCTCTTCGCGGGCGTGGTCTTGCGGGCCGCCGTCGTCTTCGCGGGCGTCGTCTTCTTCACGGCCGTGGTCTTCCTGGCGGCCGTGCTCTTCGCGGCGGGTGTCGTCTTCCTGCCGGGTGACGTCTTCTTCGCGGCCGTCGCCTTCTTGGCTGCCGTCCGGGCGGTGGCGGTGGTCTTCTTCGCCGCCGCGGCGGCGGTCCGCTTCGCCGTGGTGGTCTTCTTCGCCGCGGTGCTCCGGGCGGCGGCAGTGGTCTTCTTCGCCGCCCCGGCGGTCTTACGGGCGGCGGTGGTGGTCTTGCTGGCGGTCTTCTTCGCCGGGGCCTTCGTCGCCGTGGACCTCGACGCGGGGGCCTTCGACGCGGCACTGCGGGCCGCCGGCGCCTTCTTCGCCGTCGACTTCGAGGCGGGGGCCTTCGACGCGGTGCTCCTGGCGGCCGGGGCCTTCGTCGCCGTCTTCCTGGCGGTGCCGGTGGACGGGGTCCGGCCCGAGCCGGCGCCCGCCGCGCTCGCCGTGGCCCGACCGGCCGACGCCTTGCGGGCCGCAGCCGTGGTCGTGGTCGAGCGGCGGGCCGCGGTGCTCCGGGTCGCGCCTGCGGTTCGTTGCGCGGCGGCGGTCTTCGTCGCGGCCGGGCGGGTGGTGGCCTGTGCTGCTTCGGCCATCTCGGTTCCCTCCTTGGGGACATGCTCCCGCGTGCCTCCTCACGGAGGCACGGAGTCCTCGACGCGGGCCGTCCCGCGCCGTTCAGTTGCCCTCCCCGGCCCAGCGGGCGTCTTCGGCCTCCCACGCCTCGTTACGCTCCTGCACCTTCTGCAGGGCGTTCTCCGCGTCGGCAGCCGAGGGATACGGTCCGAGAACGTGCTTGGCAGGGCACACGTCGGCATCGGTCTCGACCCGGTGGTGTCGGGTGCACCAGTAGTAGTGCCCACCACTTCCGCTGTCGTTCATGAGATCACTGTGCACCGGGCGCAGCCCGACCGCCACCGGATCGCCGCAATTGGTCGCGACCACATCCACAGTAGACGTGCTCGACGGTCCCGGAGGCGAAACCGCGAAATTGCCCCCGACCTGCCCGGACGTCGTCGGAACCGGCCCCCGCCACACCGGATCGGCCCGGGTTGCGGGGCCGCCGCAACGCCGCGCGGGGTGGGCCGAAAAGCCGGTGGTACGACGCCGGACGCCCGCACCCGCCGGCCGGGCTACGCCACCGGATGCTCACCGCCCGCACCCCGCAGGAGCCGACGGTGACGCTGGACGACAGCCGGATGGAGCGTCTCGACGCGGAGTTGGGCCGGCACTTCGACCGGACGGCCCGGACCGTCGCCTGGTCCGGCTGAACCGTCGTCCGTGGTGTCCACGGTCGGGACAGCCGCCGTGGCGCGCGGTGGCCGACGGGTCGGGGACTTCCGGCCCTACCATCCGGACCAGGTACCTGGTATCAGGTCACCGCCGAGACGGACCATCCCTCACCTGGTCCCCTCGACGGGACCGCCGGCCGACCCGGGTCGGCCGGACAGCCCCGATGCGGCGGCCCCGGGTGCGACCGACCCGGGGTGTGTGCGAGCCTCGTCAGACCTCTTGCGGCGCTGCCATCGCCCGCCACCTGGGCGGGACGACGACGATGTCGACGGCGCCGCCCTGCCGAACCGGGAGAACACCACCGTGGCTAGCCTGGACGTCGCCCTGAAGAACGCGATGAATATCGACGGAGCGATCGGGGTGGCGCTCGTCGACTACAGCAGCGGCATGACCCTCGGCGTGGCCGGCGGCACCGGCGAGATAGATCTGACCGTCGCCGCCGCCGGCAACACCGACGTCGTCCGCGCCAAGATGCGCACCCTGGAGATGCTCAAGATCGAGGACGAGATCGAGGACATCCTGATCACCCTCGGCAGCCAGTACCATCTGATTCGCCCGCTGACCGGCCGCACCGGCAAGGGCCTCTTCCTCTACCTGATGGTGAGCAAGAGCCGGGCCAACCTGGCGATGGCCCGGCACCAGTTGCGCACCATCGAGGAGAGCCTGGAACTGTGACCGCAGACAAGACCGAGACCGCCCTGCCCCGTCGCGCGTCCCGCGCCGCCCGCGCGTCCCGCGCCGCCGCCCCGCCTGCCGCCCGGCCGCTCCCGCCGTCGCTGGCCGGGGACCGCTCGCTGCCGTACCCGGCGATCAGTCGTGAGTTGGCGGAGCTCAGGCACGAGATCCCCGGGGTGCAGGGCTGCGTCCTGGGTGGCGTCGACGGCCTGCTCATCACGCACAACCTGCAGAACGAGGTGGACCCGAACGACCTGGCCGCGCTCGCCGCGACCACCTTCGGCCTCGGCCGGCAGGTCGGCATGCGGCTGGGCCAGGGCGACTTCCAACAGTCGACGGTCCGCAACCAGGGCGGCTACCTGAGCGTCTACGCGGTCAGCGAGCAGGCCCTGCTCGCCGTGATCGGCACGGACACCGTCAACGTCGCCCGGCTGCACCTGAACGCCCCGGGGGTGGCCGGCCGGATCGCGGCGCTGCTGACGCCGGTACCGACGGAGGACTGACCCGCACGGCGGGGGCGCGGCCGTGCACGCCGCTCCCCCGCCGGAAGGGACGGAAGACCCGATCTAACGGGTGAATCCCGACCTCTGTCCACACTCCACCGCAGCAGCCGACCAGACACCCTGGAACTGGCTTTTCCGAAATAATCTCCACTGCCGGGAAATAGTAATCACAGATTGGCCGAAAACGCGCGACACAGCAACGATAATTGACCGTGAAAGTAACTACGTCGACACATGTTTCTGATCAAGTCGACGCATGCGACTCTCCGTATCCGCACCTGCGACGCGGGCCACGCGTCGGCAGTTACTGTTGCTGTCAGGGCTGCTCGCGCTGACCGTCCCCCTGGTAGCCGCCCCCGCCGAGGCAGACCGTGCCGTCGGCTCCGGCGTCACCATGCCCACCTGCGCCTGGCCGTCGAAGTACGGGGCGACGAGCCTGAACGCCTACTGGCCGGACACCGCCGCCACCTACTGGTCGACCGTCTATCCGGTCACGCCGGGCCTGGAAATCACCCTCTCCGGAACCTTCCCCGACGCCAGGTACGTATCTTTCAACGTGTACGACGACAAGCCCACCTACTTCACCCGCAATGGCGTCAGCTCCAGCATGCCCGATTACCTCATCACGCCGGACGCGGGCAGCAGGAATCCGTGGCAGACCGGTGCCGCGCCGGGCGGTCGGTTCACCCTCACCATCGCCCACGACGTGGCCTTCGGGCAGACCAACCGGATGCCCCTGGCGCGGGAGGACGCACTGCCCGGCGCGAAGGCGTCGGTCATCTTCCGGGTCTACCTGCCCGCCGGTGGCGACGCGACCGTCGTCCTGCCCACCATGACCCTCACCCTCGACGGGGTGTCGCAGACCCTGCCGCCCTGCCCGCCGGGAGGCGGCGGCACCCCCACCACCCCGGCGACCGCGAACGCCCGGGAGGCGGGGCTGTCCGGCGCAGGCGGTCCCGGGGACGGGCCGGGGCATCCCGGCGGACCCGGCCATCCCGGCGGTCCTGGCCCCGGCGGCCCCGGCCCCGGCGGCCCCGGCCCCGGTGGACCCGGCCACCCCGGCGGCCCTGGCCCTGGTGGACCCGGTCACCCCGGCGGACCTGGTCATCCCGGTGGGCCGGGCGGACCCGGCGGACCAGGTGGACCCGGCGGACCGGGCGGACCCGGCGGGCCGGGCGGGCCGGGCGGACCAGGTGGACCCGGCGGGCCGGGGCATCCGGGTGGGCCGGGGCATCCGGAGGAGACCGGGCAGAAGCTCTTCACCCGGACGTCGGAGGTGGAGAACCTCGCCCCCAACCCCGACAACGCCTACCTCGGGACCTGGGTCACCCCGCCCGCGGCGGACCAGGTGCTGGTGATCCGGGGTCGGGCACCACGGGCGGTCACCGGCAACCATCCGGGCATCTGGCCGCGCCGGCACGCCGACCTGCGCTACTTCTCGATGTGCACCAACCTCGGCGGCCAGGTCAAGCCCGTCGTGATCAACCGGTTCACCGACGCGCCGGCGAGTCTCGGCTGCCGCTACGACGACGACACCCGCCTCGACCGGCACGGCTACTACACGTACGTGCTCGGCCGGGAGCAGCAGCGGGCGGCCATCGAGGCGGTGGCCGACGCGACCTTCCTGCCGTTCTCCGTCTCGTACCCGCTGGCCCCGCACATGGTGCTGCTGCGGAACCTGCTGCCGGTGGCCGGATTCCCGCACGCCACCCAGAACGTGCCGGTGGACAGCACGGCGGAGACGGCCGCCACCGTGATGGGGCCGCACTATCCGCTGCTGAAGGTGTGCTCCCTCGCCAGCCTGGCCGCCGACGGGGGTCGCGTGTGCACCGCCTGAGCTGAACAGACGGGTCGTCCGGGCGTCGTCGACGCCCGGACGACCCTGTCGTTGCACCGCGACCACACACCGATCGGATGCCCGACAGCGGTAAACCTGCACCACCGCCCAGGGGTGTACTCCACAGAGTCCCGGCGACGTCCGATCTGGAGGAACGATGTCCCTGAACGCCCTGCGTGCCCTCGTACCCCTCGCCCTGCTGGCGGCACTGGCCGCCTGCGACCCCGCGCCGGCCGGTCCGGTGGCCGGCTCCGGCTCCCCCGGCCCGGTGACCGGTTCGGACGCCGCGTCGCCCCCACCCGGCGGCACCGCCGTCCCCTCGTCCGCCGGCAGCCCGTCGCCGACGCGCGGCACGGCGTCCGCCGCCCCGGCGGCCACCCGAGCGGCCTGCCCGGTCGGTGCCGCGACCCTCCAGCAGGTGTCCGGGCTGGACAGGAAGACCCACCGGATCGACCCCGACCACATCAAATGCGTCCGGCAGTGGGCGACCGCCGGGGTGCTCGCCGTCGACCCGTCGCAGCAGGGGGACGGGGTGCTGGTGTTCGAGCACTCGGCGAGCGGGTGGAAGAAGATCGGCGAGGGCAGCGCGCTGGAGTGCAGCCCGTACGGCATCCCGAAGGAGATCGGCGACCAGGTCGGCTGCCGCGACCACGACTGACACGGACGTGCTGGCGGTGCCGCAGGTCGGAATGGCACGAAAGTCCCGCAATCAACGGTCGACGTTGTCCGTGCATGCCATTCTGCGTTGTCTTTCAGCGCCAGAAACGCTGTCGCGACGATTCGACAAGAATTGTGCGCGCCCGGGGTTGGCCGCAACCGAACCGATTGCTAAGGTCACAGGCAGTCGTACGACGATACACGGGGATCCTCAATGTGGAGCCTCGGCGTCCGCCGAGTCCTTTCCCGCAGGCGAGGAGATAGCAAATGAAGAGTTTCGTGACTAAGGGCGTTCGCCGTCAACTCGGCCGAGTCGCGGTGGTCGCCATGGTCGGTGCGGCCGGACTGGTGGGAGCAACGCCGGCACACGCATTCCCGAGCAACTGCGAGGTCGCGACCATCTACGAGGACGGTGTGGGGATCGGTGGCACGACGAAGTGCACGTCGGGTACCGGAACACATCGGGTGGGCATCCACTGCTCGAACGGCCAGGACTACTACGGGGAATGGAAGAACACGGGAACGTCGGCGACCCGCATCTCCCGCAGGGAATGCCCCGCCATCGGTGTCATCCTGAGCTACCGCTGGCTGGAAGCACGCAGCTGACCATTCTCCGACGGGTGTCCCGGAATCGCATTTCAGGATAGGCGGGGCACCGGGGTGACAAGTCTGAGCCGAGGCAAAATACGGCTCAGACTTGTCACACCGTCGGCACCTCGCGACCAGCGAGCCCATGCGTCGCTGCCTGCACGCCCACGGGAGCGGTATCGGATTGTCCGGCGACCAGGGAGCAGGCAGCATCGATCGGGTGGACCTCGTGGCTCAGTGGGTACGCGTCTGCTGGACCAAGCAGTCACGCGGAGGTCACCACGCCGGCCGCCGCAACGCCGCGCCCTCGGCGTTCGCGCTACCGCAGATCCACGCCCGCCACACCCATGAAGTCACCATGCACGAGCGGGACAGGTTTCAACCGCATGCCCGACTGCACGACGGCGTGCCAGCCCGCGATGCCGTCCAGCTTCGTCACGACGGGGACCACATCCGCGTCGAGGTGATCCCGCCGGCCCGGGGCATGCCCCGCCGACACCGTCGCCCGCCGGCCGTACGCCTCACCCGGGGCCACTGGCTGCGCTGGCAGATCAACTACCGCTTCACCGATCACTGCACGGGAGACTGGCTCTACCGTCTGGACACGTGGAACATCGCCCACGGCCCCGTTTCCCTCGACGTCTTCCTCACCGATCCACGTCACAGCATCGATGAACGGACCACCCTGCGGTGAGCGGAGCCGATACGCATCTGGTGGGCGACGAACGAGTCGACCTGGATGCCGGCTCAAGATCGTCACACCGTGTCGTTGGTTGTCACACAGATGGATCCCAGGCCGCGAGCTGATCGAAGACACGACGGTCGCCTTCGAACTTCAGCGACTCCAGCGGTATCCGGCCGTAGAAGAACATGACCAGGTCACTGGCCGTGCCCTCGGCGGAGGCGTCGGGCGTACCGATGCCCTCTGCGGCACCGGGCGTGAGGCGGGCGACGTCCGCGCCTGCGTGGGAGAGCCGAAGGCGCCAGGAACGGCCCTCGGTGGCGTGGTAGTCGACGACGGCTGCGGCATGCGGCCAGGCGACCGTCGTCGCGCAGAGGGTGAACTGGCAGTCGTCGAAACCGTCGAGGGCGACCTCCTCCGGTAGCGGCTGCGGGGCACCCAGGGTGAGCTGGACGTCGTAGGTGTGCACCGCGATCTCCGGCACCTGACACCGGGCCCACGCACCAGAGGTTTGCGGTGACGGCGAGTCATCCCACCACGTCCAACACCTGCGGTCCGGGCCAGCCTCACGTAGCGCGCTCGTCAGCAATTCGACGGACTCCGTCCACCAGACCAGCAGTGCATCGCGTTCACGAGGCGCACCCGTGCCGTCATCCCAGGCCGACTTCTCCGGAGGCGCGTCTGCGGGCCCAGCGGCGACGATGGCGGCTGACTTGCGGCGGCTCATGCCCACGTGCTGCACGAGATCGAACAGCGTCCGCCCGGGATGGGTCGGCACCTGCATGTCGAGGCTGGGTGCTGCGGCGACCGCAGCGCGGAAGGCAGTCGACCGTTCGTCGATCAGCCGCAGATGGTCAGAGAACGTGAGAACTTTGTGCACCGGGCTTTGTATCACTGGGTTCCGACGACCAAACAGCGAATTTCGCTACCGATCACAACAGGTCGGAGGTCAGGTCGTCGGCCGGGGGTTCTTGGGAGAGATCGTCGGTCGCACGCCGGGCGCGTTCCCCGCTGGTGGGCAGCAGGTGGGTGTAGACCGGAGGGGTGAAGCCGGGGTAGATCATCGACACCCGAACATAGAACCAGCTCAGAGCCTTGATCACGGCTCTGAGCTGGTGGGCGACGGACGAGTCGACCTGTACGCCGGATTACGAAGGTGAAATGCCCGCTGAGCTGGGGCGGAGCCCGGCGACAACCGCTGTGGGCCGTCGCTGGGCCGTCAGGGCTTATCCCCCGAGGCGAACAGTTCGTCGATCGCGTTGCGGGTGCGTTCCTCGCTGGCCGGCATCAGGTGCGTGTAGACGCGGAGGGTGAAGCCGGGGTCGGCGTGGCCGAGGTACGAGGCGAGGGCCTTGATGCTCTCCCCCGCGTCGAGCAGCGACGAGGCGTAGAAGTGGCGTAGCGCGTGCATCCCGGTGGCCCTGGTCGGCGTGATGCCGGCCGCCACGACAGCCGGTCGCCAACTCTTGTTGTCGAAGGTGCGCCGGTTGATCGCACCCCGCCGGGTCGTGGTAAACAGCAGCGGCACCGTGACCCGCTCGTCGTCGGCCGGGTTCTCCCACGGCAGGGTGAGCGGCACCGGGGCGAAGTCGTCGAGATGCTGGCGCAGCACCTGGGCGACGGAGTCGGGCAGCGGCACCCGGCGGTCACGGTCGTTCTTGGGCAGCCCGAAGACGAGCCGGGAGCGGACGAGCTTGACCTGACGCGAGACGTGCACCCACCCCGCGTCAAGGTCGATGTCGTCGACGCCGAGCCCCAGGATCTCGCCCTGCCGCAGCCCGCAGCCCGCGCCCAGGTCGACCATCGGGCGGTACCGCTGGGCGAGGCCACCGCGGATTGCCGAAACCTGTTCGTACCGCCACGGCACCACCCGACGTTGCACCGGTCGCGGTGGGGTGACTGACTTTGCCGAACACGGGTTCTTGGCGATCCGCTCGTCGTCGACGGCCGCGCCGAGGATGGTCCGCAGATGGGCGAAGACGACGGCCCGGGTTGCCGGGGCCAGCTTGCCGACCATCGCGGCGTCCCACTCCCGGACGTGCCCCGGCTTGATCTCGGCCAGCTTCCGCGCGCCGAAGAACGGGAGCAGGTGTTTCCGTACCCGGAACTCCGTGCTCTCCCGGGTCGACTCGTCGAACGAGCGGGTACGGAGCCAGGTTTCGGCGTACTCGGCGAAGGTCATCCGGCCGGCGACCGGGTCGACGTAGGAGCCCCGCAGCTTGTCCGTCTCCGTCGAGACGAGGAACGCCTCAGCGTCGCGCTTGGCCCGGTCCGGGAAGGACTGGCTACGCTCCCGGCCATCCGGCCCGATGTACCGGACGCGGTAGCGCAGACCCTTACCGAACCGCTCGGACTTCACACGCTCAGTACGGCCGCCAGGATGCCGAACGACGTTGTACCAGCGATCTTCTACGTGTGCCATCAGGCCGCCGCCTGCTCACGGAACCACGCTCGGACTGCTTCCGGTTCGTATCGCAGGTGCCGGCCGACCCGAGCCGCCGGCGGTCCGTATTTGACCTTGCGCCAGCGGTACAGCGTTTCCTGCGGCACCCGGAGATAGGCCGACACCTCCTGCACCGTCCAGAGCTCATCGTTCACCACCGTCACAGCCCCTCCCCCGTTATGTCGCCCGTTCCTGTTGCTGATCCGTCGTCGGGGAGCTGCGCGGCCCGGTCCTTGGCGGCGAGCAGTTCGGAGCGCCAGCGGGCACGCTCGCTGATCGACCGCAGCAGCCGGTGAGCCATGGCCGGCACGTCAGGGTCATCGGGTCGGGCGAGTTCCCAGGCGTGCCGGACCGGTTCGACGGTGGCGCCCTGGTCGTCGACCCCATCCAGGCCGACCGTGACACCAAGCAGCGACCGCACCCAGGCCCGGACGTCGTGCTTGTGGTCGCTGAGCGTCTTGCCGGACCAGTCGCGGGAGATGAGGATGCGTCGGCCGCCGATGCCGAGGGTGTCCCGTTGGTGGACCTTGCCCTTGCAGCGGCCCGGCTTAAGCTTGGCGTGTGCCTTCTTGGGTTGGATGCCGTAGAGCAGCCAGTTGGCGCACCGGTCGGTGCAGGGGGTGACGCGTAGTTCCCGCCAGAGCCGGTCGAGGTGTTTGCGTTGCCGGTCGGTGGTTGCCTTGTGGACGTCGCCGGTGTGTTTGGTGATGTACTTCGTGACGTACCGGATGGTCCGTTCCGCGTCGGTGGTGCCGGGCATGACTCCCCGCGCGTCGACCTGGGTACCGAAGCGCACGACGTGCACCGGTTCCGCTTCCGGGTCCTCGTCGATGGCGTCGAGCGCTTCCGTCCAGGTGGTCAACGGGTGCCGGGTGTCCGGGTCGACCCACGCCGAAGCGTCCTCGTTCCACACGGGAGGCCGGTCGGCGGTGTACTGCTGGACGTCGACCGCCGGCCACCACACCTGGTGATACGTCGCCGCCGCCACGGTGCGCAGGGTGTCGCGGGGAATCGTGCCCCGGATGGCGAAGTGCGCGTGTGGGGCGAGTCGGCGTTGCGGCTCGACGCAGCCGGCGTACTGGACGTTCCAGCCCTCGCAGCGGCGTAGGTTCTGCCAGAACCGGTCGAGGAGTCGGGGGAAGTGGACGGCGTCCCAGGCGGCGCGGCGGTAGTCGTACCGGTCGGGGTTGACCGGGGTGCCGTCGGGGCGGACCGGGCCGTAGGAGTCGAGGGTGAGGGTCAGCCACATCGACGGCCGGTAGGTGGTGCCGTCCGCAGCGGTGTACGTCCTGCCGACGGTGCGCCGTTCGACCTTTCGGCGGGGCAGCTCGGGTGCGTCCTGCCGCCGTTTGGTGGAGCGCTTGCGCCGGCGGCCGGTGTCGTCGTCGGCGTCCTCGTCGACGCCGGCGTGGGGTGGTCCGACCCGCCCGCGTAGACCCTCCGCCGTGATGGCCTCTTCGACCTCGCGGATTCCCTCGTCGAGTTCTTCGACCTGCTCCCACTCGGCGGCGCGGATCGCCTCGTCGCGGGAGAACTCCAGGTGCGCACGGAACAGGATGAGTGCCTTTTGTTCCTCGGTCGCCGGTTCCGGTGGCGGCAATGGTTCGTCGTCGCGGTGCCAGCCCTCCCGGATCTGGGCCTGCCGCAGTCGGCGGTTCTTCTTGGCGCACGGGGCGCACTTGTCTTCCCGGGTGGCCCCACAGGGCAGGTCGATGACTTCGGTCAGGCCGGTGTCGAGATCGGTGCGGCGCATGGCGAGGGGACGCACGCAGACGCCGTACTCGGCGGCGATCTCCTTGAGCACATCGACCGAGCGAGGAAGCGCCATGCGGGCCGCCCGCGACCCCGGCCGAGGAGCAACAGCCGAGGTCGGGGCGACGGGTTCGAGGCCCGGCAGGGTGGGGGCGGTCATCGGATGATCCCGACGACGTGCGGCCGGTTCGAGGGAACGACACGCGGAGGCAGCACCGCCGCCGGAGCAGAGATGGCAGCCGGCTGGACGGGGTCGGCCGGACGCTGGGGTTCCGGGTCGGTGGTGGTCTGCTCGGGCACCTCGTACCAGTCGCCTGGGGGTTGGTCTGGTGCGGGAGCCGGCGGCACGGCGGGGGCGTTGGACAGGACGACCTTGACCAGGGCGAGGAACGCCAGGGAGGGCACGGCCGCCACGGTCCAGCCCCACACCGACGGTTCGGCTTCGGCGACCTGGGCGGCGAGGGAGAGCAGCGCGAACGCGACCAGGAGTGAGCCGACCAGGCCGACGGGTCGACCGGCACGGCGGCGGGCGCGGAGTTCCAGGCCGAGGTAGATGGTCATCAGTTCGACGGCTACGGCGTTGGCCCAGCCGATCCAGTCGGGTTGGCCGTGGGCGACGGACAGGTCGTGGACGTGGGTGAAGGCGGCAGCGCCGGCCATGGTGCCGATGGCGAGCAGGATCACCAGGCGTACGGCGGTTTCGGTGCGTGCGGTCATCGCCACTCCTGCATCGGCTTCTCGCGGATGGTGAGGTCGATGCGGATGCGCCGGTCGGCCATGTCGGGGCGGCGGTTGACCATGTGCGCGAGGCCGTGCAGGGCGGCGGCGGTCTGGTCGGCGGGGCCGACGAGCCGGATGCGCAGCGGACGCCGGAGCCGGTTGATGACGCGGGCGAGGGTGGTCATGGCGGTTACCTCCGGGCAGGTCGGATGTCGGTGCGGATGTAGTCGGGAGGGGTGCCGAGGGTGGCGACGGCTTCGGAGAGGCACCGCCACAGCGCCCACGCCTCATCGGGGGTCAGGGACATCCGCCGCCGGCCCGCACCGACCGCCAGATAGACGGGGTACGGGTCGGGTCGGTCGGGGTCGACGCGGACGGACACGGCGGTGACCGGTTCGGGGGTACGCAGCCGGTAGAAGCGCCGGCCGTCGGTGGGGCCGGTCATCGGGGTTCGCCCTGGTCGGCGTCGAGGATGGTGCGCAGCGCGTCGGGCAGCAGTGGCCCACGTCGGGGCCGGGGCAGGGCCGGCCGGACCGGTTCCGGGGTGGACTCCCGGCCGACCTGGGCGAGGATGTCCGCCGCCTCGGCCGGAGCCGGGTACCGCTGGGCCAGGTCGCGGATGTCGTCGTCGCTGACGTAGGAGAACCGGACCCGCATCGGTTCCGGGGTGCCGTCGAGGATCACGTACCCCACGCCCTTGGCCCATCGGGGCATCTGATCCGCGAGAGCGCCCCGGTTGCGGGCACCGTCACCAAGCACGAGATCAACCTGAGCGGCTTCGGTGAGGCCGAGGGCGATGCGGGTCGGGAACAGGTCCCGGAACGGCAACACCTCCTTACGCGGGTCCTGCAACGCGGCCACCACCAGCACCCCGACCCCGGCACCCTGCGACAGCAGCAGCCCCAGCGATGATGCGATGCGCTTACGCAGGTCGACGTCTTGCAGGTACGCGGTCAGTGCGGCCATCTCGTCGATGACGACCACGACCAGGGGGTCAGCCTCGGTCGGCGTGTGCACCCGCACGGTGCCGGCGAGTCGGGTCTGACGCTCCCGCATCACGGTCACGGCCTCGTCGAGGAGATCCGCCATGGCCTCGAACGACTTGCAGGCGAACCGGGCGAACAGCGGCCGGCCCATGGCGAACTCCATCCCGCCCTTGGGGTCGATCACCCACAGCCGCACCAGGCCCGACGTGATGCCACCGGCCAGCGAGCGGACCAGCGACCACAGCACCGAGCCCTTCCCGGAGCGGGTGGCCCCACCGATCAGCACATGGGTGGCGAGCAGGTGCAGCGACCAGGTCCCCAGGTCCTCCCGCCGCGCCAACGGCAGCGCCGTGAAGTCGGGGACGGCCGGGGTGTCGAACGGCGGCACCACCGGCCGCAGCGCATCGGTACGGACGAGCACCAGGTACACCAGCGTGGGCCGGTCCCGGAACCGCAGCCGGTCGACCCACCCGAGCGGCAGCGCCGAGTAGCCGGTACGGGTCGGCGGGGTGTCGGGCCGCTCGGAGTAGACCCGGGCGTGCCGCCGGCCGAAGGCGTACGCGAGGTTCGCGGTGACCTGTTGGAAGTCGGCCGGGGTCTGCCCCCGGACCATGCGCACGGTCAGCACGTCCAGGGCCTGATCCGAGCGCACCCGCAGCAACTGCGGCAGGACCGGCAGATGGTCATACGTTGCGGCCAGGCCGCACAGGGTCATCGCCTCGGGCCAGGCCCGCCGGTAGACGACGACCTGACGGAACCGGCCGAGCAGCGGCCCGGCGCACCACCGCCACCAGGACGTCTCATCGCGCCACCGCCACAGCGCCGACACCGCCGACGCCAGGACCAGCGGCACCACCAGGCCCGGCCAGCCGTGCTCGACGTAGAGGACGACGGCGGCCACGGCCAGGCCCACGGTGACCGGGTGTCGCAGGCACCACCAGCAGAACCGGGCGGTCCAGCGCAGCACCAGGCCGAGCACGACCAGCCACATCGGCAGGACGAACCGCTTCGGTCGGACCACCATCAGGTCCCCGGCGGTCACCATCACGACCCCGCCACGAGGCCGGCGCATCATCGCCCACCCCGCAGGGACACGAACCGGCCCGATGCATCCCGGACCGGAGGGAACGGAAGAACGAGCTGCCCGACACACCCGGCACATCGACCGTCGGCACCGGTGGCCGGGTCGAACCGGGACTGACACACCTCGCACCGAGGCGAAGCCGGGGCAGCCGAACGCCTACGCTTGGACACGTCACTACCTCTCTCGACAGAGCAGGGGGAAGAGACACCAAGGGGGCGGGGCTGCCGTCCGCCAAGACCAGACAGCCCTGCCCCCCAACCTTCAGCGGCTACGCCGCCGCCTTCTTCGCCACACCCGCCGGGGCGCGCATCCCGGTCGCCCGCAGCGAGTACGCCATCCGGTTGTTGTTCGTCACGTACGGCGTGACCGTCATGCCCTCGAACTCCACCGCCTCGAACGGCGCACCCGTCGGCGGCACCGGCTGGTAGTCAGCGGAGATCTTGACCGTCGTCTCCCGGGACCGCTTGCCAAGCTCCGGATCCAGGTCCATCACCCGCACCTGCCACACCCGCTGACCGGTCAGCTTGTCCTTCGCCGGGCTACGCCGCCCGGTCTTCTCGTCGTAGTCCTCGACCTCACCCAGCGACTCGGGAACCAGGGCGCACCCCGCCGGGAAGACGTCCTCACAACGCACGGCGAACCTCGTACCGCCACGCAGAGCCATCGCTCAACCTCCAAGTTGTTGGCATGTCTGCCAAGTGGAGACTCCAAGGTAGACGCCACTTGGCAGACAAGTCAACAAGCTTCGCGGCCCCCTGCGGATTGGTCGACATGTCGACTGCCGGACGAACCAATTGACATCAATACGACAGAACCTTGCTTTTCGAACTATGCACGAGGGAGACTGGCCGGCCCTTACTGTCAGCGTCCGACCATGTGCGGAGTGTTTGTGACCACCCCTGATGACCCGCAGAGTCAAGCCCGACACAATGAGACGGAGGCGCGGCCTGTCAGCGCTTTCGAGGCTCAGGAGAGATACCGAGAAATCGGCAAGAACTACGAACTGGCAATCGATCAGCTCCGCACGGCCAGATCCGCCCAGTTCGCATACTGGCTAATCCTGATTTCCAGCTTCGCGCTAATTGCACTACTTGCCTACTCGGTAGTTGTCGGGCTATGGCACGAAAAGCCCGTCACAACCCGCTATGTCGGGCTGATTGCACTGTTGGTTCTGTGCATTGGCGTGGGTTGGCTTGTCCTCAAAAACCGCCGCAAGATAATTGAGTTCGATGTGATGGTGCGCAACCTCGGGCATGATCGCCAGAGTGCCGCCACTCGAATACCATCAGAGTCTCTGGAGTCGCTCCGACTGTATCGGGAGGCGTCGCAGGATATTGTTGCACAGTTCCGCACCCGCGCTACTCGAAACCTCAGGGCACACAATACCGTTCAAGCCATTATCATCATCGGCTCCGTAGTCGCCTCCACCACCACGGCAGTCATGGCCGGGGAGCACCCGTTGAGCTGGGTTTCAACAGGTCTCACCGCCTTCATCAGCATCACCGCAGGGCTGGCCGCCTACTTCAAATTCCGCGAGCGCGGTTACAACTTGCAACTGACTGCCGATGAAATTGAGAAGCACTACAACGCCACACAGTTCCGTTTGAACGAATATGCAGAACACGGCGACGGAAAGGAAGCGTCGAGGCTGCGCCTGTTCGCACAGAATGTCGAGCGCTTGCGCGACGAGCAGCGCAAACGTGAACTCCAACTCGAACAGTCGCCAGGGCAGAAGGAGGAGCGATAAAGACCAGTCGGGAACTATTGCCCAACGGGTGATGCTCCAGCCCTCGGTTTGACCTATGCCGCTTCGAAGGTGGAACCACCAAAGGCGGCGGCCTCGGGCTACATGGTGGCGTTGCCGCCGAAGCCGTGCGGGACCATCGAGGCCAGGGCGGCGGCTCTGGCCTCGATGATCCTCATCCGTGCTTGGTATTCGGCGGGTTCGCGGTGTGCGGCTTGGCTGGTGACCTGGCCGGGCCATTTGCGGTAGAGCAGGCCGTATTCGCGGGTGAAGTAGCCGGCGGTGACGGCGTTGGCGGCCAGGAGGAGGCCGGTGTCCTCGGATGCCGGCAGGGCCATCCAGCCGCCGAGGGCGAAGACGAGATCCCGCCGCAGGCACAGAGTTGCCGGGTGGACGGATGCCCGGTAGTCGTTGGCCTGCCAGAAGGCCAGGACCGCGCCCCGGTCGATGACCCCGCCGGCCGGGTCCTTGTCCCATCCGGCGGTCGACCCGTCGGGAAGCAGGTCAAGTACCCGCGAGGTGGTCCACCCGATCTGTGGGTGCGCGTCGAACGCGGCGATGTCCCGCGCGAGCGCGCCGGGGGTCAACTGGTCGTCGGCATCGAGAACTTTGATGAGGTCGCCGTCAACCCGGGACAGTGCAAGGGTCCGGGCAACACCAGGCCCACCAGGTCGGCCGGTGCCGAGGCTGATCCGGGGGTCGTCGGGCAGGACGTCGGCCAGGGCTCCGGTCTGTCCGTCTTCCTGGACGAGCCATTGCCAGTCCCACCCCGGCGGCATCTCCTGTTTGACCAGCGATGCGTACGCGCCAGCCAGGTACTCGATGCTGGGCGCGTGGACCGGGGTAATGACCGAGACGAGCTGCGTCAAGTTTTCCACCGCTGGAGTTTGTGGGAGTAGACAAGCTCGGTCCGGTCACCCGGCATCACCACGTCAGCGACCTCGACGACCCGGCCGGTGGTGTCGACGGAGGTTTTGCGCACGGTGAGCACGGAGACGCCCGGGTCGATGTCCAACAGTTCGGCCTCATCCGGTGACGGTGGCCGGGCGCGGATCTCGTCGTCGATGCGGTCAAGCTCGATGCCGAGGGTGTAGAGCTGGTGTTGCGTGCCGCCGGGCCAGGGTTCCTTGCTGGCGTCGAGCAGGTCCGGGTTCGCGGCGACCAGGTCATACGGGAGGTAGGAGTACGACACGGTCAGCGGCGCGTTCTCGTGCCGCGACGATGTCCAGTAGACCCGGCGCAGCAGCGGCGTGCCCGGCTCGACCTGGAGGGCCGCCGCCATCTCGTCATTGGCGTCGACGCGGGTGTACTCGGCGTGGAACTTGAGGTCATCGACGGTCAGGCCGGTGTCGTGCTCGGTCGCGCCGGTCTTCAACCGTTCGTCCTCGTCGAGCAGGACCCGGTCCTTCTCCCACTGGTACCGCTCGGTGTTGCGGCGGCGTACCCGCTGGCGGGGTGCCCGCACGTAGGTGCCGCGCCCCTGCTCCGCCCGGACCAGACCCCATTCCCGGAGCTGCCGGATGGCATTACGGACGCTCGTGCGGGACAGCCCGGACGACTCGGCCAGCTCGGTTTCGCTGGGCATCAGCGTGCCGGGGGCAAGCTCCCCGCTCATGATCTTCGCCCGCAACTCTTCCGCGAGTTGCAGGTAGCGAGGGCGCCAGTCCCGGCCATGCACACCGGTCACCGTACCCCCTAGACGTTCCAACGTCTGCCAGGTGGTCCCCCCAGCCGGCCGCTCCGGCACCGCCGGCACCACCACCGCCCCTGCTCGCGGAGCCTGCCCACGACGCCCACCAGGACCACGCGCCCCAGCACCCCGCCGGAAGTTGGCGTTCACCGCGTCTCTCCCGTCCACCCGCGCCGCCCCGCCTGCGCCTGCATGGCGTGTCGGGCGTGGGTCAGTTCCTCGATGAGCCGGTCGACGTGGGTCAGCGTCAGGAGCACGGTTTGCGTGGTGCCGTAGTGGGTCGCGTCGAGCTTGATCGCCGGCTCGCGGCGGGTGAACCGGTCGATGAGCAGTTGCAGACTCACCCACCCGGTCCCCTCCCGCCCGATCGTGGCCAGGTACCCCCGGTGCATCGGATCGTTCGGCCCACAACCCCGACACCACGGCGGACACACCACCGGCCGAGGCGACGCCGGCAACCGCCGGTTCATCATCGGAAAGCCGTCACTCATCGCCGGCCCCCTGCCCGCCGGCCTGCACCAGCAACCCGCGCAACTGCTCCACCAGCTCGGCCGCCTCCGACAGCGACAACTCCGCCCAAGCGTTCCCCGCCCGACACGACGCGTGCACACACACCAGCGGAGCACCGGGAGTCTCCGCACTGATCAGGTACGTGACGACGAGCCCACTCGCCCGCTTCTCACCGACCCGAAGCATGTGGCCACGATGACGACGAGCCATGTGCGCCATCACCGGCGGCACCAGATAGCCGCACCGCTCCGGCGTGCACCAGTCCGGGTGACTCGCGACCGGAGCCGGCCTGCTCGGACGGGTCATCGTGTCCACCGCCCGCCGTGCCCCCGGTGCGCCTGCGCCACCGTCATCAACGGCGCATACCGCAACACGGGCAGCTCCCGCGTGACACCAACCGACCACCACGGCGCAGGGACGACCGATCCGCCGGACGACGCCGACTGCGTGTCGCTGCTGGTGGTCGGGATCGGCGTACGTCGGCGGGGCCACCAGGACGACAACCAACCGCGTCGACGATGAGAGCCGGACATCGCACCTCCACAGGTAGACGAGGAACCGGCGGCCGACCACAAGCGTGTCTGTGGCCGACCGCCGGCCCGGATGAAGGCACAGCGCACCGTCCGACGCCGGACGGGTCGGGTATCGCCGAGCCAACTTGTCTACGCGGCTACCGCAACCGGTCCCACAGGACGCCGCGCATAGGTGCGGCCAGGGCCGACACCGCGACCACCCCTGACACGAGCCGTCACCCCGGCCGCACACCAGGAAACGTATCTACAAGTGGACGAGTTGTCTAGACGTTAAGATGCGTCGCTTACATGGCACTTGGTAAGACAAGTGCCATGTACGGTGAGCGGGTGCCCACCCCGCACCACAGACAACCCCGCTACCGCACCATCGCTGATGAACTGCGGTCGCGCATCGAGAGCGGTGTCATACCGCCAGGCAGCCTCTTGCCAACCGAGGCCTCGCTTACCGCCGAGTTTCGTGCTAGTCGTGGCACGGTTCGCCAGGCCATAGCCTCTTTAAGGGAGGAGCGGCTGGTTGCTACAGCACATGGGCGCGGAACCTACGTTGCTTTTCCATTGGAGCAAGGGGATGAGTTCGAGACGACATCAATTCCCTCAAGTCCACGTCATGTCCCAGCAGACGAAGAGTTGGCTGCAATTTTTGATGTCGAAACCGGATCACCCCTTGTAGAAGTTCGTTCAGTTTTGCAAGTAAATGGCAACACCGAATCAGTTATCTGCATTTATAGCCGCCCATTGCAAGGCGCGGCAGGCCAAGAGTAGAAGAATGCAGGCAGGAAGATCGGAGATCGCTAGTTGAAAAGCACGGCCCAGGACCAGCGAACCGAACTGGACGACCAGAGACGTGAAGTCGATTTTGACACTTACGATGTCACTGTGGACGAAATCCTAAGGAGAATCGAAAAAGGTCGTATTGATGTCGCACCTTCATATCAGCGGAAGTTCCAGTGGGATCACGCACGGCAGTCGAAACTAGTCGAATCGATCTTCTTGGGAATCCCCGTACCTCCCTTGTTTATGGCAACCAACGCCGAAGCTAATCGCGTAAATAGCTGGGAGGTCGTTGACGGCCTCCAAAGGGTGACCACGCTCGTAAATTTTGCAGGAAACACTAATGCCCGATCGCGAATCCGCCTCTCGGATTCACCCCTAGCACTCCACGACCTTGACAAGCTAGAGACATTCAATGGCCGGACATTCAGCGAACTCCCAGGCGACCTTCAATCATTATTCGAAGACCGACCACTCAAGGTTGTCGTTCTAAACGATAAGAGTGAGATTCGCGTCCGGTTCGACTTATTCGAACGTCTAAATACCGGCGGAATTCGACTCTCTCATCAAGAGGTGCGTGAGTGCGTCTTCCGCGGTGAGTTCATTGACCTCTTGCGTACCCTTTCCCGGAACGTCGATTTCCGCACAGTGGTCCGATTGCAGAAGGGCAGCGAGAATGACGGCACACCGGAGGAGTACGTTCTGAGGTTCTTTGCCTACTTAGAGAACTACAAAAACTTCGACCACCTTGTCAAGGACTTTCTGGATGAGTTTACTATCGCTTGCCAGACGAGTGCAGAAGCCGCGAAGCGGAGCGCCATATTCGAGGAGACATTCTCCTATCTCGCACAGTGCTTCCCTCTAGGGCTGAAGAGCCGAAAAGGAACCACTCCAGTTAACCTCTTCGAGGGCGTCTCGGTGGGTGCCGCCATTGCGCTTACCCAGAGGGCAAATTTGCCGGCGATTAAAGACCCTACTTGGCTGTCGAGCGATAAACTACGTTCGTTTGTCACTGGGGCCACTAACACAAGGAACCGAGTGGCGGGACGGATTGAGTTCTGCAGGGACAGGTTCCTTGAAGCCTAAGCTGGATTGCGAAACTCATCGGCGAGCATTCAGGGAGCGAATTGCAACATCGCGCCGACTCCTCGATGCTGCCCACGGGGGCAGCGAGGGCAGTGGGGATGTATCCCGCGAACTACGAGGACTTTCGATACTCCTACTCTTTGCTGCCTACGAACACCTTTTAACAAGTCTTTGCCGAACATTACTTGAGTTCGTGGCGAAGTCTCGGGCCACTGCACGGAGAATGAAGCCGGGCCTCCGGCTCTTTCTGGCCTACGAGGCGTTCCAAAGCTTGGCAGGCTCAAGCAAAGACAAGCTCTGGAGACGACAAGGACCGAAGGTGGTGCAAGCTCTCACCGAAAGTCGAGCCAGAGATATCAACACAAGCCTTTTTCCTCACGATGGTAGTTTTATGAAGGCCTCCCAAGTTGGGCTTTTCTGTGAGCTATTCGACTTGGGAGATCCTGGGCCCATCCTCAAGGAAGTGTGGCCACAACTCAACACCATCGTTGATCTACGTAACGGCATAGCTCATGGGCGCCTAACGCCCGACGAAGTTGGGCGCAACTACACCCATGAGGAGGTGCTTGAGTTGATAAACCTGTGGGAATCTCGGTGGATCGATTTTATTAATTGGTTGGAAGCAAGCTGCGACGATCACTCGACATTCACAGTAGGACGTTAGGACACACGTCTTATGCGATTCCCGGCGAAGACGAACGCGGCGCGATCCGTTAGTTACCCTTGAGGGACATTACCCATGAGGGAGCCCTCTGCTGAATTGTTCTGTATTGGATCAAGGCACCGCGCTCCGCGCGGTGCGGGGCGGCAAGCCCGGCCGGCGGCAATCCGCCCCGGACGCCTACGGCACCGGGGCGGTAAGCCGCCGACAGCCGCCGGGACACCGCCCCACCAACCAGAGGCACCAGGTCCAGCAAGGCCGTGACGGAAGCCGTCGGGTCGGCCTGGTCGCGTGGTCGGGGCTTCCGGCTGCCGCACCAGTCCAACCCCGGGACTGGCTTGCCACCGGGTAGCCGGGTCGCGCCAGCAGCTCGACCACCAGGACGTACCCGGCTCATCCCGCACGCCGTCCGCCGTCGACGAGGACCAGGCCGCCACCGAGCCGCAGGCAGGCCACCGCAGACGGGTCCAACTGACCCCCGAGTCAAGGAATCCTGGGCCGTCTCTGGGCCGTCCGGGCCGTCACCGGGCCGTCAAACGCCACCTAACGATGACCAAGGACGACCATCGACGCCCGAACATAGAACCAGCTCAGAGCCTTGATCACGGCTCTGAGCTGGTGGGCGACGGACGAGTCGACCTGTACGCCGGATTCTGTGCGCGGCGCGTACCCCTCGCGGGGCCCGCACCGGCGGCGGCCATCCATCTCGGCCTGCCGTCGCCGACAGGCTCCTGCGGCCTACCCGCAGACATCGGGCGGGCAGCCCTCAAGCGTCTGCGCCGGGTCGTCAGCTTGCGGTGACGGCCCTTGCTTGGCCTTGCTCCGGGTGGGGTTTACCGAGCCACCCCGGTCACCCGGGGTGCTGGTGGGCTCTTACCCCACCGTTTCACCCTTACCGTCCCCGAGTGGGGGCGGCGGTCTGTTTTCTGTGGCACTGTCCCGCGGGTCGCCCCGGGTTGCCGTTAGCAACCACCCTGCCCTGTGGAGTCCGGACGTTCCTCGGCGGCGGGCCGTAGCCCGCCGACGCGACCGCCCGGTCGACTCGTCCGTCGCGTCTCCATCCTAACGACGCAGCGGCCAACCCCGATTCCACCCCGGTCCGCGCCGCGCCGGAGGCGAAAATGGTAAGCGGTCGACGCGGTGCAAACGCTCTGATCAGGGCGTACTAGCCTCTGGGCCCCATGGAGCTCTCCGATGCCGTACTGCTGATGGTCGCCGGTCTCGCCGCGGGCACGGTGAACGCGGCGGCCGGCGGTGGTTCGCTGATCACCTTCCCGGCGATGATCGCGGTGGGCATCCCGCCGGTGGCGGCGAACGTCAGCAACTCGGTGTCGGTCTTCCCGGGCTACGCGGCGAGTGTGGCGGGCAGCCGGATGGATCTGCCGCCCCGGCGGACGCTGTGGCCGTTGCTGCCGACGGCGGTGCTCGGCACGGGGGTCGGCTGTCTGCTCCTACTGGCGACCCCGGCGCGGGCGTTCGACCTGGTGGTGCCGTTCCTGGTGCTCGGGGCGACGGCGGTGCTGGCCTTCCAGGGGCCGCTGCGCCGGCTGGTCGGGCATCCGGCCGACCTGGGCCCGCGCCGCCGTACCCTCACGGTGCAGGCGATGGTCGCGGTCGGCACGGTGTACGGCGGCTATTTCGGCGCGGCGCTCGGGGTGATGCTGGTGGCCGGCCTGGCCCTGGTGCTGGACGCGACGCTGGCCCGGGTGTCGGCGGTGAAGAACCTGCTGTCGGCCGTGGTGGGGTTGACCACGCTCGTGGTATTCGCCCTGTTCGGGCCGGTCAACTGGGCGGCGGTCGCGGTGGTCGCGCCGGCCACGATGCTCGGCGGGTACGTGGGGGCGCGGGTGACCCGCCGCCTGCCACCGGTGGTGCTCCGGACGCTGATCGTCTGCTTCGGTACGGCGATCGGCCTCTACCTGCTCTGGCGGGCGCTGGGCTGAGCGACCCCGGGGCCGCTCAGTACGCCTCCCCGACGGGTTCGTGCTCGGCCCGCCGGGCGGCCCGGTTCCAGCGGGACCAGAGCAGCCGTTCGCCGTAGCCGGCGGCCATCAGGTGCGCGCAGGCCAGGTAGACCAGCAGGCCGACGGCGAGTACCCCGGCCCCGACCCAGAACGGCAGCGCCAGCCCGTGTTCGGCGAGCTTGCCGGCGAGGATCGGGGCGGGTGCGGCGGCACCCCAGCGGACCAGGTTGAACGCGCCCGTGGCGACCCGCCGGTCGGCGGAGCCGAGGCCGAGTGCCAGGTCGGTGAGGTTGGCGTTGGCCATGCCCATGCACAGGCCGGCGACGACGAGCACCACCAGCGACTCGGCGGTGCCGGCCGACGTGGCGAAGAGGACCATGCAGGCCAGCAGGCCGACCAGGGCCACCCCGACGGTCTGCACCGCGCCGATCCGGTGGGCCAACCGGTGGCCGATGAGCAGGATGCCGGCGGCCAGGCCGAGGCCCCAGCCGGTGAAGGCGAGGCCGAGGGGGATGACGTCGAGGCCGAGGAAGAGCGGCGTGTAGCCGAGCACCACGAAGAAGACGAAGTTGTAGGCGGCGGTGACCACGCAGAGGGTGATGAACGCCGGCCGGCGGTAGGTGGCGAAGATCTGCCCCAGTCGTACGGGCGGCTGCCGGTGGGTCGGCTCGCGGAGCTTGCGGGCGGCCACCAGTAGGGCGAACACCATGAACACGCCGCAGACGAAGAACGGCAGTCGCCAGCTGATCTCGCCGAGCAGGCCACCGATCAGCGGGCCGACGGCGAAGCCGAGGCCGAGCGCGGTCTCGAAGAGGCCGACCACCCATTCCCGGTCATTGGCGAGGTTGACCAGGACCACCATGGCGGTGGCGAAGAACATCGCGTTGCCCAGCCCCCACACACCGCGCAGCACCGACAGTTGCACGATGTCGTTGCTGAACGAGGCGGCGATGGCGGCGAGGCCGACCACCGAGACGCCGGTGACGAGCACCGGCTTGAAGCCGAAGCGTCCGCTGGCCAGGGTCGCCGGGATCATCCCGACGGCCATCACCGCGATGTACGCGGTGAACAGCAGTTCGACCTGCCAGGCGGTGACGCCGATGGCGGTGCCGATGACGGGCAGGATGGGGTCCACCACGGCGATGCCGGCGATGGCGAGGAAGGCCACCAGCGTGGTGGCGTAGATGGCACTGCGGTGGGGCTCGGTTCGCCGGTCCACTCCGCCTCCTGTCGGGCCGAAGCCGCATATAGCTGTATCGTACAGGTAATTCTGTTGTATCATACAGCTATGAGCGACGACCAGGCGAAGCGAACGGAGTCGGGCGAGGCCACCCTCGGCCGGATCGAGACCGAGGTCGCCCTGTTGATGCGGCTGGGCGAGGCCACCCGCCGGGCCACCGGCAGCGCCGAGCACCGGGTCCTCGACCGGGCGGCGTACGTGATCCTGCGCCACCTGGACGCCACCGGCCCGCAGAACGTCTCGGCGCTGGCCGCCCGGCTCAACCTGGACGGCTCCACGGTCACCCGGCAGGTCTCGGCGCTGCAACGCGACGGACTGATCGCCCGCGCCCCCGACCCGGCGGACGGCCGGGGCACGGTGATCTCTCCCACCCCCTCCGGCCTGCACCGGATGGCCGCCGTCCAGGCCGCCCGGACCCGGCTCTACGGCGACATCCTGGCCGACTGGTCCTCCACCGACCGGGACACCCTGGCCACCCTGCTGGGCCGGCTCAACCAGGCCCTCGACTCCCGCACCCGCCGCCGCTGACCCCGCCCACCCGCCCCGCCACTCCCTCGCCCCGGTCCCCTCCCAACCACCCCGACTCCCCCACCCTCACCCGCCCCCGGCTCCCCTCCCCGCCCCGGTGATCAAGAGGTTTGCGTCACCTGCACGCCCGACGGGTGACGCGAACCTCTTGATCACCGACCCCCATCGCCTCCCACCGGCCGGCGGGTGGCCTGACGGCCGGGCCGGTCGCGTGATCAAGAGGTTCGCGTCAGTTTCCAGCGGAATGTTGACGCGAACCTCTTGATCACCGGGGCGGGCGGGACGGGTGTGGGGAGGGGCGGAGCGGGGCGGGGGCGCAGCGGGGAGGGAGGGGACGGCGGGGTCAGGCGACCGGTTCGCGAGCCGAGTCGGCGTCGCGGTCGGGGCCGGGGGTGACGCGGGGGTCACCCTCGTCGGCGAAGTAGTCCTCGGGGGTGGTGCCGTCCACGCCCTCGGCCACCTTCGCCGCCCGCAGCACCAGCGTCACCAGCGCCGCCACCACCAGGTTCACCAGCACGGCGACGATGCCCACGTAGATCGTCTTCTTGGTGTCGAAGCCGAAGTCGGACAGCGGGAACGCCGACCCGCCGAAGTGCGCGCGCTTCGACGCCGGGTTGGGGATCTGGTAGAGCATCCACATGCCCAGCCCCATGCCGGCCGCCCAGCCGGCGATCAGCGCGCCCCGGTGGAACCAGCGGGTGTAGAGGCCCAGCGCCACCGCCGGCAGCGTCTGAAGGATGATCACACCGCCGATGAGCTGGAGGTCGATGGAGAACTGCGGGTCGAGGAAGACGATGCAGGCCACCGCGCCGACCTTCACCACCAGCGAGGTGATCTTCGAGACGTTCGCCTCCTGCGCCGGGCTGGCGTCCCGCTTCAGGTACTCCTTGTAGATGTTGCGGGTGAACAGGTTCGCCGCCGCGATCGACATGATCGCCGCCGGCACCAGCGCACCGATGCCGATCGCCGCGTACGCCACCCCGGCGAACCAGTCCGGGAACTGCTGGTCGAACAGCACCGGCACCACCGTATTGCTGTCGACGGTGCCCTCCTTCGCCCCCGGCAGCGGCTTCACTCCGGCCGCGATCGCCATGAAACCGAGCAGGGCGATCAGGCCGAGCAGCAGGCTGTACGCCGGCAGCGCCGACATGTTCCGCTTGATCACGTCCCGGTTCCGGCTGGCCAGCACGCCGGTGATGCTGTGCGGGTAGAGGAACAGCGCCAGCGCCGAACCGAACGCCAGGGTGACGTACTGGAGCTGGTTGTTGGCGTTGAGCAGGATGCCGTCGTTCGGGTTCGGCGAGGCCGCGAACTTCGCGTCCGCCGCGTCGAAGATCGAACCCCAACCCCCCAGCTTGTACGGCAGGTAGATCACCGCCACCAGGATCACGACGTAGATCAGGCTGTCCTTGACGAACGCGATGAGCGCCGGGGCGCGCAAGCCGGACTGGTAGGTGTAGGCGGCCAGGATCGCGAAGGCGATGATGATCGGCAGGTGCCGCGCCACCGCGCTGTCCCCGGTGACCCCCATCGTCTTGAGCACCGCCTCGATGCCCACCAACTGCAACGCGATGTACGGCATGGTCGCCACGATGCCGGTGATCGCGATCAGCAGCGCCAGCACCGGCGAGTCGAACCGGCGGCGGACGAAGTCGGCCGGGGTGACGAACCCGTGCCGGTGCGACACCGACCAGAGCCGGCAGAGCACCAGGAACACCAGTGGATAGATGACGATCGTGTAGGGCACGGCGAAGAACCCGGCCGCACCCGCCCCGAACATCAGCGCCGGCACCGCCACGAACGTGTACGCCGTGTAGAGGTCACCGCCGACCAGGAACCAGGTGATCCAGCCGCCGAAGCTGCGCCCGCCCAGCCCCCACTCGTCGAGGTGCGCCATGTCCTTCGGCGCCCGCCACCGGGCCGCCACGAAACCCATCGCGCTGACCAGCAGAAAGAGCGCCGAGAATACGATGATCTCGGTCAGATGATCACGCCACATCAGCAGACCACCTTCGTTCGCGACTGCGGGGCTCGCAAAACCGGCTCACTCCTCGCGCTCACCGGAGCTTCTTTCGTTCGCGACTGCGGGGCTCGCAAAACCGGCTCACTCCTCGCGCTCACCGGGTTCCCCGCTTCTTGGTCATCTGGTAGACCAGCGTGGTGGTGGCCACCCCGAGCAGGATCCAGACCAGTTGCAGCCAGTAGAAGCGCGGGAAGCCGAAGACCCGGGGCGAGTCCGCGTTGAACAGCGCCGGGATCAGCGGCACCACGATCGGTACGAAGAGCAACCAGTTCCAGGGGCTGTGGTCCTTCGCCCTGGACGACGCCGTACTCGGCGTCTCCGGTTCGCCAGCGGTCATCTGACCTACCTCCGGTAGTCGTTCCGGCCAGTAACGGCCGGACGCTACGACCCGGTGCGGCCGGTCACGATCAATTGGCGCTTGACGATGCGCCGAACGGCGTTCCGGCTGCGCCGAACGGCATGACGAGGGGCGTGACGCATCGACCGACGACGAACCGGCCCGGGAATCCCGGGCCGGTTCGGGGGACGATCCGGAATCAGCGGACCGGGAGGTGGGCGGTGTCGTTGACGGAACGGACCGCGACGCCCCCGTCGGGCCACATGTCGAGCACCGAGATACCGGCCGCGTCCAGGTAGAGCCGGTGCAGGAGGGCGTCGCCGGCCGCGAGGGCGTCGCGCAGGGCCAGCTTGATCGGCGAGACGTGCGAGACGACCACCACGGTCTCACCGGGGTACGCCTCCCGCAGCGCCACCATCGCCCGGTCGACCCGCTGCCCGACCTCGGTGAACGACTCACCGCCCGGCGGGGCGACCCGGGTCGAGGCGAGCCAGGCGTCCAGTTCGCCGGGCCACCGGTCGCGGACCTCGGCGAAGGTGTGCCCGTCCCAGTCGCCGAAGTCGCACTCGATCCAGTCGTCCTGCGGGCGTACCGGCAGACCGCCGAGCGCGGTGGCGATCGCCTCGGCGGTGGCCGTACACCGGGACAGCGGGGAGCTGAGCACGGCCGCGACGGACGGGGCAAGCGCGGCCACCCGGGTGGCGGTGGCCCGGGCCTGGGCCTGACCGGACTCGGACAACGGCACGTCGGCGCGGCCGGCGTAGCGGTGCTGCACGGTCCACTCGGTCTCCCCGTGCCGGACCAGGATCAGCCGGGTGGCGGTGAAACTCGGCCTCGGCTCCCAGGACGCCTTGGCGGTCGCCGGGTCGGTGCCGGTGGACCTGGTGGCGGCCCGGGCGGCCACCTCGCGGGCCTGCGCCCGGCCGGGCGAGTCGGCACCGGCCACCTCCCGGGGCGGCTCACCGCCGGCCGAACCCGCCGCCGACCGGGAGGGCCTGCCGGCGGCGGTGTCCATCGCGGCGTTGGCGAGGGCGTCGGCGTGCCGGTTGCGGTCCCGGGGGATCCAACTGAACCGGACCGACTCGAAGCGGTCGACCAGCGCGGCGGCCCGGGCGGCGAGCGGACGCAGGCCGGGGTGCTTGATCTGCCACCGGCCGCACATCTGCTCGACCACCAGCTTCGAGTCCATCCGGGCGTCGACCTCGGCCGCGCCCAGCTCGGCGGCGGCCTCCAGCCCGGCGATGAGACCCCGGTACTCGGCGACGTTGTTGGTGGCCGTCCCGATCGACTCGGCCCGTTCGGCCAGCACCTCACCGGTGGCCGGGTCCCGGACGACGGCACCGTAACCGGCCGGCCCGGGGTTGCCCCGGGACCCGCCGTCGGCCTCGATGACGACCGCGCGCACCGCCACCGGGCTACAGCCCCGACTCGTTGGTACGCACCATGATCCGGCGGCAGTCCTCGCAGCGGACCACCTCGTCCGGGTCCGAGCGGCGGATCCGGGCCAGGTCGGCGCCGGACAGCTCCAACCGGCAGCCGCCGCAGCGCCCCGCGGTGAGCAGCGCCGCACCGAGGCCGGTGTCCTCGCGGATCTTGTCGTAGAGGGTGACCAGGTCGGCGGGGAGGTCGGCGGCGAGCGGCTTGCGGGCGCCCTGCTTGGACTCCTCCTCCTTGGCGATCGCGGCCAGGTTCTCGTCGCGGCGCTGCTCGACGGCGGCCCGCCGGTCCCGGGCCTCGGTGAGACGGGCCTCGATCCCGTCGAGGGTGGCCTGCGCCGTCTCCCGCTGCTCCATCAGCTCCAGCTCGGCGTCCTCCAGGTCACCCTGGCGGCGGTTGAGCGAGACCAGCTCGTGCTGGAGCGCCTCCAGTTCCCGGGCCGGCCCGCTGCCGCTGGCCAGCCGGGCCTCGTCCTTGCTCTTGCGGGCCCGCACCTGGTCGATGTCCTTCTCCAGGCGGGCGATGTCCCGGTCCAGGTCGTCCACGGCGACCTGGGCGCGGACCCGCTCGTCCTCCAGGGCGGACAGCTCCCGGGCCAGGCCCTCCAGCTCGGCCCGCTCGGGCAGCGACCGGCGGCGGTGGGCGAGCTGGGCGAGGGTGGTGTCGATCGCCTGGAGGTCGAGCAGGCGGCGCTGGACCTGGGGTTCAGCCTTCACGGTCGGGGCTCCTTGTCGTCCGTCGTGGGTGCGGCGGCGTGCACGGTCCACGGGTCGGTGTCCAGGTCGGACACCACGGTCTCGACGCCGAAGCCGGCCCGCAGGTGGGCGGCCACGTCGTCCAGCCAGGGTCGTTCGGTCGCCCAGTGTGCGGCGTCCAGCAGGGCGGGCCCACCGGCGGCGAGGTGCTCACCGGCGGGATGGTGCCGCAGGTCGGAGGTGAGGAACGCGTCCGCACCGGCGGCGGTCGCCGCGGCCAGGAAGCCGTCGCCGGAGCCGCCGCTGACCGCGAGGGTACGCACGATACGCGCGGGATCGCCCCCGGCGCGAACCCCCCAGACCGTGGCCGGTAGGACGGCGGCGGCGCGTTCGGTCAACGCGGCGAGCGTCAGCGGGGCGGGCAGCTCACCGACCCGGCCGATGCCCCGGCCACCGCCGGCCGACGCCGAACCCGGCGCGGAGGGTTGCAGCGGGCGCAGGCCGGTCAACCCGAACCGGGCGGCCAGCGCGTCGGATACGCCCGGCGCGGCGATGTCGGCGTTGGTGTGCGCGACGTACAGGGCCACCCCGGCGCGGATCAGGTCGTGCACGATCCGCCCCTTCCAGGTGGTCGGGGCGACCGAGGAGACGCCGCGCAGCAGCAGCGGGTGGTGCGCGACGATCAGGTCGGCACCGGCGGCGAGCGCCTCGGCTACCGTCTCGGGGACGACGTCCACCGTGCCGTAGACGCGGCGGACCGGGTCGGTGGGCTCGCCGAGCACCAGACCGACCCGGTCCCACTCCTCGGCCCAGGCGGGCGGGTAACGCCGATCCAGCTCGGCAACCACATCGGCGACGGACGGCGGGGACGCGGTTGTGCTCACGGCCGGTCAGCTTACCGGCGCACGGTGGCGGTCACGCCCACGCCCGTCGACGGGTCAGGCGGCCGAGGTGGCCCGGGAGCGGCCGGGCAGGGCCGCCACCGCCGCCTCCCAGGGGAAGGCGTGCAGGTGCCGTTCCCCCGTACCGGGTGGGTGCAGCGGGTAGACGTCGTCGCCGAAGAGCACCGTGGCACCCCATTCGCCCAGCCGTCGCAGGCCGGTCTGGAACGCCGGGTGCGCGGCCATCGCCACGTTGGTGAACGGCACCACCACCACCGGCACACCCCGGCCCTGCCCCTCGACGAGCAGGCCCAGCGCCAGCGTGTCGGTGATCCCGGCCGCCCACTTGTTGACCGTGTTGACGGTCGCCGGGCAGACCAGCATCGCGTCGGCGGCGGGCAGCAGGTCCGGGTCGCCCGGGTTCTTGTAGTGGGTACGCACCGGGTGCCCGGTCTGCCGGGCCAGCGCGGCCCGGTCGACGAACTTCGCCCCGTCGGGGGTGGTGACGACGCAGACCTCCCAGCCGTCGTCCTGGGCCAGGCCTACGAGCCGATCGAGGTGACGGGCCAGCGGCGAACCGCAGGCGATGACGTAGAGCACTCCGCGGTGCTCACTGCTCTGGTGGGGGCTGCCGCTCATCCGGCCGCCGCCGTGTTCATACTCCGACTCCCATCTGCTCAGCCAACTCCGCAATCGGCGCGGGCAACGCACCCCGTGTGCGACGCAGCACGTCGGTCATCACTTCGTGGGCGATGGGTCGGCAGCGGATCTCGGACGGGGCGAGCCGGTCGCCGCGCAGCAGCATCTCCCCCGCCATCGCGACGTCACCGAGCTGGGTGTAGCCCCGGGCCAGGTCGAGCAGGTGGTGGGCCCGCCGCTCGGGCAGCAGCCCGTTGAAGCTCGGCTCGGGGATGCGCTGGTGGATCTCCACCGCCCGCCCGCCGTCGCCCAGCTCCACGGCGGCGGCGGCCCGGTGCAGTTCCAGGTTGGTCGGGCCGAACGAGGTCCAGTAGTGGTTCTGGTCGCTGCCGAGCATCAGCGCCGCCTCGTTCGCCCCGTACAACAGATCCTCGACGGCGTCGGAGTCGCCGAACCGGGCGGCGGCCATCGCCCCCTGCAACAGCAGCATGCCGTAGACGGAGAGCCGGTCCGGCGTGCTGTCGTTCATGCCGCCGGGGGCGAGCTGGTTGGCGATGCTGAGGTTCAGCTCCAGGGCGGGTCGGGCCCGACCCATCGCCACCAGCGCGTTGCAGACCCGGGCCGTGGCGACACCGGCCAGGAGCTGGTCGTCGGCGCGCTGGGCGACCGCCATCGACCGGTCGGCGGCCAGCCAGGCCAGCTCGCACTCGCCCAGCTTGCGCAGCACCGAGGAGGCGATCTGGTAGACCTGCCCGAGCAGGTGGGCGGCCTCCCGCCCCGACTCGCCGCCGTAGCCGGCGTCGGCGGCCTGGGCGTCGCGCAGCAGTTTCGGCAGCGCCCGGGTGAGCATCGCGTAGCGGCCGTACTGGTAGGTGAGCCAGGCGTGGGTGACGGCCTTGCGCAGGTCGGCCAGGGGCGGCGGGTACGACACCCCGTCGAAGTACGCGGTCATCGAGGAGTACTGCTCCAGGGCGGCCCGGATCTCCTGCACCTCGAACTGGTCGATGCAGCTCAACGCGTCGGTACGCCGTTCCGGGTCCTTGCCGAGCAGCAGTTGCACGTCGATCCGCAGGATCACGGCGATCTCGTACAGCACGGAGAACTTGTCCAGCCGGCGGACCCCGCGTTCGACCTTGTCGACCCAGCTCTTGGACTTGCCGAGTCGGTCGGCGAAGACCTGCTGGGACATCTTTCGTCGCCCGCGCCAGTAGGCCACCCGTCGCCCGATCGGAAGCTCGTCCATCTTCTCCTGTTCCTCCCCCTGCCGGGTCGTCCGGCCGGGCTCCGGCCGACCACACCGGGCGCCTTCGATCCGTCCGCCCAGGTTGCCGCTGGTCGCACAGCGTGTACGTCACACGTACAGCCAGTTCTCATACCTTCGTGCAAGTTGCACGAGTCGTTCGTCAGGTGTCAACGAGCCCGGATCACGACAGTGACGGCGCTCGACGTGAGGGGTGGCGGTGACCGGTCGAGGCCAGAGGAGAGCACGGGACATGTGGGGGAACGTCGGGCCACGGGTCGCCCAGCTGGCCCCGATCGAACGGGTCCGGCTGCGCCGGATCGCCGTGCGGTACGCGGTGCACGGCTGGGAGGTGACCCCCGGCGCCTGCCTGGCGCGCAGCCGGTTCGTGTGCGGCCGGGCCGGCTGTCCCACCGTCGGCTGCCATCCCGCGCTGGAGAACTGGGAGCGGGGGGCGAGCACCGACCCGGCCCGGGTGGCCACCTGGTGGCGCAGCCGACCGCACGGGGTACTGCTGCCCACCGGCCGCGCCTTCGACGTGCTGGAGGTCTCGGCGCACCTGGGCCGGCGACTGCTCGACGCCGTACCCGGGCACCCCGCCGGTCCGGGCGTCCGGGGCCCGGTGGTGGTGACCCCGACCGGACGCTGGATGTTCCTGGTCCGCCCCGGCGACCCGCTGCGCCCCGAGCTGGAACACTGTTTCCACGTCGTCCGGCACGGCACCGGCTCGTGGATTCCGGCACCCCCCACCCGACTGCCCGAGGGCACGGTGCGCTGGGCGGTCGCCCCGGAGCAGGCCCGCTGGCGGCTGCCCGACTCGTACCTGTTGCAGAACACCCTGATCGAGACGTTGCGGGCCGACGGGGTGACGCTGACCCCGGAGCTGCTGCCCGGCCAGCTCCCGCTGCCCCGACGCGGCCACTGACCCGCCGGTCGCCGACCGACCGGCAGCGGCGGGGCGGGACGTGGCCGGGTCGGGTTCCCGCCAGCGTCCCCGCCGCCGCCGGACTCGTTGCACACCACGACGGCGCGCACGCGCCACCGGAGCGGGGGTACGACATGGCCAGGGACGAGATGCGGCACACCGGCGGCACCGAACCGCCGTACCGGCGACGGCCCCGCCGCTGGTCGGACACCCGACCGGCCGGCTCCCGCCCCGGTCGCCCCCGGCCGACCGGCTCCCGCCCGGCCGGCACCCACCGTCCGACCCGGTGAACTCCCCCACCGGCAGGTGACCCCGCCATGTCGACGCCTCAGTCGGCCAGCGGCAGGGCAGTGGAACGCAGCAGCCGACCGTCGTCGGTGACCACCGCGTGCAGGTGGCCGGGGAGACGGTCGAGCCAGCCGACGCCGGCCACGCCCATCGCCACCGCCGCCGTGGCGTACGCGTCGGCGACACCCAGGTCCGGGCCGACCACGGTGACCGAACGCAACCCCCGGGCCGGTACGCCCCGGCGCGGGTCGAGCACGTGGTGCCCCCGTTCGTAGACGCCCGAGGTGGCGACGGCCAGGTCGGTGCCGGTGAGCACCAGGCAGGTGGCGTCCGCGTCCCACGGGTGCCGCACGCCGATCCGCCACGGCCGCCCCGACGACGAGTGCCCGCGTACCCGGACGTCGCCGCCGGCGTTGAGGCAGTGGTCGACCGCCCCGGCGGCCACCAGCCGGTCCGAGGCGACCTGGGCGGCCCAGCCCTTCACGTAGCCGGAGGGGTCCAGCCGACCGGTGGCGTACGCGTCGAAGAAGCCGTCGGTGTCGCCCCACAGGTCGGCGCAGCGGGCCAGCACCGCGCGCAGGTCCGCCGACGCCCCAGACAGCGGCAGGTCCCCCCGGTCGACGCGGCGCACCTCGCTGTCCTCGCGGTAGGTGGTGAACCGGGCGTCGACCTCGCGCAGCCAGCGGAACGTGTCGTCGGCCAACTCCCGCAGGCTGGCGGCGGGCAGGTCGGTGGCGAGGTCCAGGCTGATCGCCGTACCCATGACCTGCTCGACCCGGCGCAGGCCGGGCCGAATCGACGCCGCGCCCACCTAGCGGGCCTGGTCGAGGGCGGCCTGCAACGACCGCCGGTAGCCGTCGCTGGTGGCGGTCGCCTGGGAGACCGTGTCCAGGTTCGCGCCCTGCTGACGCACCACGTCGCCGCTGGTGCCGCTGTAGGCGGCATCGACCCGGTCGCTGCGCAGGTCGGACTGGCCGCCCTGGGGCAGTTCCAGCGCCACCGCGTCGACGATCCGCGTGCCGGCGACGGTGATCCGCACCTGCACGTTGCCGAACTCGGTGGAGACCACCGGGCCGGTGACCGTACGGGTGGTGGGCTTCGGCGCGGTGGTCCGGCCGGCGGCCGGGGTGCGGCGGGTGCCGGCGTCCCCACCGGGGGTGGTGCGCCGCGCGGCCGGGGTGCGGCCGGCGGTGGGGTCGGGCCGGCCGGTCGGCCCGGGTGTCGCGGTGGTCCGCTGCGGCGTCGCGCCGGGGGTGGCGGGTCCGGTACGGTCCGGCGTGCCGACCGGTACGCCGGCCGGCAGGTCCACGGCCACCTGGCGGTCCTGCGGTGCGCCCTTGAGCACCACCAGGGCGGTGGTGCCGGCGGCCAGCCCGGTGATCGCGAGCAACGCGCGACGCATGTCAGGTGCCCTCCTACAGCTCGAACGGGGCGAGGTGGATCTGCCGGCGGGGCACGCCGGCCTGCCGGAGCACCCGCACCGAGGAGTCGACCAGCCCCTGCGGGCCGCACAGGTAGACGTCGCGGCGGGTCAGGTCGGGCACCAGCCGGCGCAACCCGTCCGGGCTCATCACCTGGCGGGGGCCGGCGTCGTCGCGGGAGCCGATGACGTACCAGACGGAGGTCTGCCGGGCCTGGGCCAGCCAGTCCAGCTCGTGCTGCAACAGCACGTCGGCCGGGGTGCGGGCCCGGTAGATCAGGGCCGCTCCGGCGGGCAGTTCCTCAAGCATCGCCCGCAGCGGGCCGATGCCGCTGCCACCGGCGATCAGCAGGGCCCGCTCCCGGGTGCGGTGCGCGGCGGTGAACGTGCCGGACGGCCCCTCCACCCAGACCCGGGTGCCCGGGTCGAGGTCACGCAGGTCCCGGGTGTGCCCGCCGACCACCTTCACGGTCAGCCGCAGCCAGCGGCCGTTCGCGGCGGCGGACAGCGAGAACGGGTGCGACTGCCACCAGCAGCCCCGGGCCAGGAACCGCCAGCGCAGGTACTGCCCGCCGAGCGGGTCGAGCTGGTGCAACCGGCGGCCGGTCAGGTAGATCGAGACGGTGTCCGGGCTCTCGGCCACCACGTCGGCCACCCGCAGCCGGTGCCGCAGGTTGAGCAGCAGCGGCGCGACCAGCCGACCCCACACCAGGGCGGCCGCGACCAGCAGGTAGCCGACGGTCCAGCCGGTGCGCACCGGGCCGGGCGGGAAGAGCTGCGCGCCGTTGCTGAACTGGTGGCCGAAGCCGAGCAGCAGCGCCAGGTAGCTGGTCAGGTGCAGGTGGTACCAGAGTTCGTAGGGCAGCGCCCGGCGGACGGCCCGGATGCCGGTGCCGCCGACGAGCACCAGGATGCCGGCCGCGGCGAAGGCGGACACCATGTCGTCGAAGTCGCGCAGCAGCAGCCCCACCTGGGCGGTGACCGGGTTGCCCCGGGTGCGCGCGTAGCCGACCACCAGCAGCGACAGGTGCGCCAGCACCGCCACCAGCAGGGTCGCGCCGAGGTCCCGGTGCACCCGGGACAGCCGCTCGCCGCCGACCCCGCGTTCCAGCACGCCGAGGCGGCTCATCATCAGCACCTGCACCAGCAGCAGGTAGCCGGCGACCAGGCCGGTGACCCGGCCGGCGGCGGTGAGCACGTCGGCGGTGCCGGTCAGCGAACCGGCCGGGGTGTCGAGCCACCACGGCAGCACCGCGGCCACCAGGCCGACCCAGAACAGCGCGGACAGCAGCCGTCGGCCGGCGGACCCACGCCGGGGCCGGGCCGGCGGCGGGGGTACGGACGCAGCCGGCCGGCCGCCGTACCGGGACGGGTCCCGGGTACGACGACCGGCGGCGGGCAGGTCCTGGTAGGTCACGCGTAGAGCTTCATCGGGGTGTACTTCCGACGCGGGAAGATCTTGTCGACCTGGGCGGTGGTCAACCCGAACCGGCCCTGCGCCACCGCGCCGTAGACGTCGAACATGTTGTTGTACTCGGGGACGTCCCCCGAGTCCAGATCGCTCAGCCCGTCCCAACGGCCCAGCAGCGAACCGGCGAGCTTACGCCCGGACAGGATGGTGACCACCCCGCCGTGGCCGTGGTCGGTGCCGCCGCCGTTGGAGGCGACCCGACGGCCGAACTCGCTGGACACCATGACGGTGACGTCGGCGGCCCGGTCGCCCAGGTCGGTGAAGAAGGCCGCCATCGCCTTCGCCAGCTCGCCGAGCCGGCGGTGGAGCTGGCCGCCGGGGCGGGTGCCCTGGTTCTCGTGGGTGTCGTAGCCGCCCATCCCGACCGTGGCGACCCGGACGTTCGCCCCGCCCTTGATGAGCTGGGCGAGCTGCCCGAAGGCGTACCCGACGCCCTCGTACGTCACACCCTCGGCCGGCTGATAGGGCTTGGCGGCGAGCTGCTGGGCGGTGGACAGCGCGCCCATCCCCTCGATCACCGCCTCCTCGACCGGGTGGTTGATCCCGGTGAACAGGCCCCGGATCGCCTTCTCGGTGGCCGCCCGGTAGCGGTCGTCGCCGTTGAGCCGCAGCGAGCCGACGCTGTTGAGCGACAGCGCGCCGTTGGTGCCGACCAGCGAACGGGGCAGGGTGCTGCCGATGCCGACGCTGCGGAACGCGGTGCCCTTGCCGAGGGAGTCGACGAGGCTGTCCAGCCAGCCCCGGCCGCCGGTCTCGCTGGGCAGACCGCCGAGGTTGCAGGCGTCGGCGGCCTGGAAGTGGCTGCGGGACAGCCGCTCGTCGGAGACCGCCGGGACGAAACCGAGCTGACCCGCCCTGAGCCACTTCTCCAGCGGGGCGAACGCGCTGGTCAGCGCGAAGCCCCGGCCCAGGGCCAGCGAGTCGCCGCCGAGCAGCAGGTCGGGGCGGGCCTTGGCGAGCACCGGGTCGTCGGCCGGGGCGACCAGGCTCAGCCCGTCCAGTCCGCCGTAGAGGAAGACGTGGATCAGGGTGCCGGTCCTCGTCGCCGCGAACGACGCGGAGGTGGTGACGAACTGGGCGGTGGCCAGCGCGGTGGCGGTGGCGGCGGCACCGGCGACGAACGTCCGCCGGGTCACCCCGCGCCCGTCCTGCTGCGCCTCCTCCAGGTCCTCCAGCCGGCGGTAGCGGTCGGCCTCGGCGGCGTTCTCGGCGGCGACCAGGTCGGCTTCGGCGCGCAGCAGCGCCTGCGCCGGGTCGTCGGCGAGCCGGCGCAGGTCGGGGCACTCGGGGTGCAGGGGGAACGCGGGCACGGTCTTCTCCATCGGGTGCGTCACCGGCTTCTCCATCGTCTGCCTCACCGCAGGTGGTGCTGGGGGGACGCGAGGATCGCCCGCGCGACGGCGGCGATCGCCCCGTTGAACGTGGCGTCGACCCGGGCGGTCGCGGACACCCCGGCCACCCCCAGGATCAGGTTCCGCTCCCGCGTCGACAACTTCTGGTGCACCAGCCGCAGGGCCAACGCGTCCACGTACGCCCCGGCGGTGGTCGGCGGCTTGGCCACCAGTTTCTCCGGCCGGGTGTAGGTGAACTGGGTGCGGTTGCCGGCGATCAGGTCGGCGGCCTCGTTCCAGCCGTTGACCATCGTGCCGGCCGACGTCCAGGCGACGTAGACGTCCGGGTAGCCGTCGGGGGTGGGCTGGCCCATCGGGTACTGGCCCAGCTCGCGTAGCTTGTCGTGGATCTGGCGCAGCCCCTGGGCGAACGCGGTGCGTCTGCTGTCGCCCTGCCGGAAACCCGGCCCGGCCTGCGGCGCGACGCCCAGCGTCCGGTAGGTGGCGACCAGGTACTCCATCGGCCGGCGCACCTTCTGCCCGACCGCCGCCCAGAACTCCGAGGAGCTGAACAGTGACATCAGCAGCGGCTTCACCGAGCCCTTGTTGACGACGTAGATCTGGGTGAGCCGGTCCACCAGGGACTTCGGCGGGGTGTCCGAGACGAACCGGGTGGCCAGGCTGCGGGCCACGTACCGGGCGGTCGACGGGTGCAGCGCGAGGTAGGTGATGTAGGCGTCGATGACCTGGTCGGCCTTCTTCGGGTCGGTCGAGTCGTTGGGGTGGCTGAAGTCGAGGATCTTCACCTTGCCCCGGTAGTGCCGGTCGTGGCGGAAGACGTACCTCCCGTCGTCGACGCCCCGGCCGGTCTGGAGCAGGGCGGCCTGCCGGACGTCCTTCTCGGTGTAGCCGCCGTCGACCCCGACCGAGTACAGCTCCAGGTTCTCCCGGGCCAGGTTCTCGTTGACCGCGTCGGCCCGGGAGTCGTTCTGGTTGAGGTAGAGCAGCAGCGCCGGGTGCTTGTTGGCCGCCACCAGCATGTCCGGGTAGCTGCCCATGGCGTGCTTGCGGACCACGTCCCGGTCGAACGAGTTCCGGTACGCCTCACCGCCGTCGAAGTCCGCCGCGACGTGCAGGAAGTCGTTCCAGAAGTCGACCATCACCTCGTAGAGCTGCCGCTGCGACCAGATCTGCCGGGCCAGCGTGCCGTCGACCATCTCCTTCTCCGGCTGCGCGCCCCGCTCGTTGAGCTGCTCCCGCTGGTCGCGTACCTGCTGGCTGGTCAGCTTGAGGGTGGGCAGCTCGGCGAGCTTCAGCTCGGCGGCGCTCGGCGCGATCTTCTCCGGGTCGAGCTGCTGACGCACCCAGGCGTCGATGCCCATCCGCCTGATGTCGGCGAGCACCGTCGGGGTGGCCCCGAAGGTGGCCCGGCTGGCCAGGTGCCGGACGGGGTCCTTGGCCAGCACCGTCTTGACCGTCACCGGGGTCCGCGCCGCCGCGTCGGCCGGGCCGGAGAAGGTACGCCCGCCGCTGGGCGAGTTCTTCTTCAGCGCCGCACCGGCCCGGGAGCCCATGTAGCTCTCGTTCTGCTCGGTGTAGGTGCGTACCGTGCTGGGTTGCTGGCCGCTGGGGCGGGCCGGCGTGCCGTCGGTGGCGGTCGCGCCGGTGGCGTCCCCGGCGGCGTCGTCGCCGAACAGGCCGCGCACCTGGGGGCTCATCGCCAGCGCCGCGCCGCCGGCCACCACGGCGGCGGTGCCGCCCAGCGCGACCAGGGCGCGCCGCCGGCCGACCCGGTCGCGGTCGTCGCCGTCGTCGTCCAGGTGGGGCAGTCCGGTGCCGGCCGGCTGGTGGAACGCCTGCCGACCCAGCCCCTCGGGCCCCACCCACTGTGGGCCCCGGGACACCGACGGCGGCCCGTACGGCGCGGCCGGAATCTCGTACGTCGGGGTGTGCCCGCCGGGGGTGTGCGGTCGATGCGGTGGCACATTCTGGTCGGCCATGTACCGGTCCCGTTTTCTTTCGATGCGCCGTACCGCTGCGACCGGGGGCGGAGGGTGCGGCGGCGGCTGCCGGAGGAGTTGCCACGGGAAGGTAGTCAAGGGCTGAGCTGCCGACAAGGCAGGTCACGGCCGTCGGCGGGGGCACTTAAGGTGCCGCTGTGCGGCGTCGCCGGGCGGGTGGTTCCGCCCCGGCCGGGCCGCACCGTCCCCAGCAGGGACGACGTGTCCGGCCGCGCCCCGGCCGTAACGTTTTGGCGGTACGTGTCCCGGCGCGCGGCGTTCACCGGCACAGCGAAACTTAAGCCCCCGGTAAGCCGACGCTGAGGTGCTCCGCGCCCGCCCGGCCCGGTTTCGGGCGGCCCGTCCCCGGCCCTGCCCGCCGACGCCGCCCGGGGGCGAAAGTAGCAGCAGGAGCAGGGCGTGACCGGCCGCCGCAGCGGGTAAGCCGCCGAACCGCTGAAGCCTGAGGGGAAGGCACCGCCATGCTCAGCAAAGAGGATCAGCGCAGGTTCGAACAGATCACCCGGCAGCTCCGGGAGAGCGACCCGAAGTTCTTCGCGCGACTCGACCATCGGATCCGGGCCCGACGCGGGCGCTGGCTGATGCTGCTGACGGTCATCCTGTGGGCGTCGCTGCCCGCGATGACCGTCCTGGCCGGACGGACGGCCGGCGCGGCGTGCGTCGTCGTCCTGGCGGCCAACACCGGCCTGATGTGGCACTTCCGGCACCGTTGGCGCTGGCCCGCACGGCCATGATCGACACCAGGGGCGCGATGGTGCGGCATCGCAGCGACGGGACACCCCGACATCGCCCCACTGGTGTCGATCATGACCCGCGCGCCGGGTCAGCCCGGGTCGAACGCCCGATAGGCCCGGCGCAGGCGTTCCAGCAGGCCGGGCCCGCCGATCGCCGCCGCGGGTGAGCCGAGCTGCCGCAGCAGCAGCTCCGGGCCGGTGGCCAGGACGCTCGGCCGGTCAGGCAGCGGCACCGGCGCCACCCAGAACCGGTCCACCGCCCCGGTGAGCGGCACGTCGGGCAGGTCGGCGAGCACCCGGCCCGCCCCCGCCGCACCGGCCTGCGCACCGTCCACGACCGACGGTACGCGGGCCGGTGCCCGGTCGGACGGGCCGGTGACCTGCCCGGCACCGGAGGATGCCCGGTCGGGTGGGCCGGTGACCTGCCCGCCGGCGGAGGCCCCCGGCGTACCGTCGGTGTCGTGCGCCGACCCGACCGCGTCGGCGCGCAGGACGCGCAACCGGCCCAGCAACGCGTCGCGGCTGCGACCCCGCCAGTGCAGCAACTGGAACGGGTCGGCGTCGAACGCCTCGGCGAGCAGGTAGAACGTCGCCGCGAGATGCTTGCACGGCACCGCGACGTCGGGGCAGCCGCAGCGCTGGGTCAGCTCCCCCACCGACCGGGGGAACAGGGGCGCGCCCGCAGCGGCGAACAGCTCCTCCAGCTCGGCCGGCAGGTCGCCGGCGAGCAGCCGGGCGCTGAAGAACGCCTGCCCGGCCAGCTCCCGTTCGACCCGGCCCCAGAGCGCGTCCGGAAACGGCGGCAGGGCGATGGTCACCGGGTAGGGCCGGGGCCGGGACCCCTGCACGCTCGCCTCGACCCGCCCGGGTGACACGTCGAGCCGGAGCACCTGACCCCGGCGCGCGTACGCCCGGCCCCGGGTGAGCCGGGTGCCCAGCGCGAACGACTCCAGCACCTCCAGGAAGCGCCGGGACCACCAGGAGACCCCGATCGCGCCCCGGGTGCTGCGCGCCCTCAACCCGCCGTCGACCCGGCGCGGCGGCCCGAACCCGACGAACGGGCCCTCCGCCCCGGCGCCCCCGGGGCTCACTCGACCACCGCCCCGGCTTCCAGGGAGAACAGCTCCCGTAGCTGCCCGGTGGAAAGCTCGGTCACCCACTGCTCGCCGCTGCCCACCACGGACGCGGCCAGCCCCCGCTTGTCGGCGATCATCGCGGCCACCTTCTCCTCGACGGTGCCGGCGCAGACGAACTTGCGGACCTGCACCCGCCGCCGCTGGCCGATCCGGAACGCCCGGTCGGTGGCCTGGTCCTCCACCGCCGGGTTCCACCACCTGTCGACGTGCACCACGTGGTTGGCGGCGGTCAGGGTCAACCCGGTGCCGCCGGCCTTGAGGGAGAGCACGAACAGCGCCGGACCGTCCGGGGACTGGAACCGGGTGACCAGGTCGTCCCGGTCGGCCTTGCCGACCCCGCCGTGCAGGTAGAGCACCTCCCGGCCGAAGCGCGCCGACAGGTGCCCGCGCAGCAGCGCGCCGAACTCGGCGTACTGGGTGAACAGCAGGGCCTTCTCGCCGGCCGCGAGCACCTCGTCGACGATCTCCTCCAGCCGTTGCAGCTTGCCGGAGCGGCCGGCCAGCGGCGAGGAGTCGTGCAGCAGTTGGGCGGGATGGTTGCAGACCTGCTTGAGCCGGGTCATCGTGGCCAGCACCAGGCCCCGGCGCTCCATCCCGTCGCTCGTCTCGATCCTCGCCAGCATCTCGTCGACGATCGCCCGGTAGAGCGACGCCTGCTCGGCGGTGAGGTTGCAGACCACCTCCATCTCCAGCTTCTCCGGCAGATCGCTGATGATCGAGGAGTCGGTCTTGAGTCGCCGCAGCACGAACGGGCCGGTGACCCGGCGCAGCCGGGCCGCCGCCTCGGCGTCACCGTGCCGCTCGATCGGCACCGCGTACGACTGCCGGAAACTGCTGGCCGGGCCGAGCAGGCCGGGATTGGCGAACTGCATGATCGACCAGAGGTCGGCCAGCCGGTTCTCCACCGGCGTGCCGGTGACGGCGATCCGGTGCCGGGCGGGCAACGCCCGGACCACCTCGGCCTGCCGGGTGGCCGCGTTCTTGATCGCCTGGGCCTCGTCGACCACCACCCGGTGCCAGCCGACCGACGCCAGCGCGACCGCGTCCCGCGCGGCCACCGCGTAGGTGGTGAGCACCAGGTCGGCGGCGTGCACGGCCTGGTCGAACGTGTCGTCCCGGGCCCGGTCCGCGCCGTGGTGCACGTGCACCCGCAGGCCGGGGGTGAACCGGGCCGCCTCCCGCTGCCAGTTGCCGACCAGCGACATCGGACAGACCAGCAGGGTCGGTCCGGCGTCCGGCGGGTCCCCGGCGAGCAGGGCCAGCAACTGCACGGTCTTGCCCAACCCCATGTCGTCGGCGAGCACCCCGCCGAGCCCGAGCGACTGGAGGAACACCAGCCAGGCCAGGCCACGTCGCTGGTAGGGCCGCAGGGTGCCCTTGAAGGCCGGCGGCGGGTCCAGCGGGACGAGCCGCCGTTCGGCCTGCCCGGCCAGCAGGTCACCGAGCGGGCCGTCGGCGGTCACCGCAAGCACCGGCAGGGCATCGGGCGTCTCCGCCCCGGCCAACCCCATCCGCAGCAGGTCGGCGACGGTCAGCTCGCCGGAGTTGCGCAGCAGCCGCAGGCCGGCGGCCAGCCGTTTCGGGTCCAGCTCCACCCACCGGCCGCGCAGCCGCACCAGTGGGGTCTTCAACGCGGCCAGGGCGGCCAACTCGTCGGCGTCGACCGTCTCGTCGCCGAGCGCCACCTCCCAGCGGTAGTCGACGAGCGCGTCCAGCCCGAGCGCCCCGGTCGCGGCGACCGTGCCCGGGGCGGTGCGGCTGCGGGCCTGCAACCGGGCGCCGAGCCGCGCCGCCGGCCGCCGCCACCAGGACGGCAGCAGCACCCCGAACCCGGCGGCGTGCAGCACCGGCGCGCCCTCGCGCAGGAACCGGTGCGCCCCCTCGACGTCCAGCTCCAGCAGCTCCGGGGCGGGAGTGCGCAGCGCGCCGTCCAGCTCCGGCCAGAGACGCCCGGCCCGGCCCAGCTCGGCCAGCAGGGTCTCCTGCGGGTCACCGCAGCGGCCGGCGAGCGCCGGTAGCCGCTCCGGGTGCCGCCAGACGTCACCGGCGGCGACGTGCAGGCCCGGCTCGTCGGCGGCCTGGAGACCGAACTCGATGCGCCACCGGCCCCCCTGCCCGACGACCGTCGACGGGTCGGCCGGGACCACGGTCAGGGCGTCGACGATCTCGTCGTCGGCCGGCTCCACCAACCGGAAACTCGCCCGGACCGGGCCGCCGACGGCGTCGCGCTGCCAGGCGTCCAGCTCGGCGCGGAGGGTGGCCAACCCGTCCGGTTCGGCGGTGAACCGCCGCTGCGGGCCGGTCAGCGCCGCCAGCCACCCGGCGGTCACCCCGTCGCGACGACCACCCCGGAGCAGGTCGACGTCGGTCAGCGCCCGGCGGGCGGCGGCATCGGTGAGCAGGTCCAGCACGTCGGCGACCAGCCCGCCGACCCCGTCGACGCCGGTGGCACCGGCGGGCACGCCGGGTCCACCGGCCGGGCCGGCACCGGCGGGCGGTGCCCCTCCCTCGCGCAGCGCCGAGGCGGACGCCCCCTCGGGGCCGGGCCGCTTCCCGGCCGTCCGGCCGGCACCGGGACGCGGGCGGGCGGGGGGCGATCCGGGGTCGACGGCGGCGCGGACCGCCGGGGGCAGGGCGAGGGCCAGCGACCGGGCCCAGGCGGCGTCCGCTCCTGTCAGCAGGGGCCGCCACACCGCCCACCCGACCGCCTTGCCCGTCGACCGGCCGGACGCCCGCCGGTCCACCGGCGCGTCGCCGCCCGGCCGCCGGTCCCCCGGACCGTCCTCTTCCAGCCGCCAGTCCGGCGGCCCGTCCGCTTCCGGGCGGTCGGTCGGGCGCCGGTCCGCTGGCACGTCCCCGGGCGGGAGGTCGGCCACACCGGGCAGCAGCCGACCCCGGGCCACCAGGTCGACCGCGAAACCCGCCAGCTCGGCGAGGTGCCGCAGGCCGGCCCCCACCACGGCGTCGAGCCCGTCGAGGGTACGCAGCAGGTCGAACGCGTCGTCCGGGGCGTACCGCAGGACGGGGGTGCGCCAGACGGAGAGGGTGACCGGGCCACGGGCCGGTTCCGCGACGGTGGCCGGGACCAGCTCCGGCGAGTGCAGGGGCGCGCCCGCCCGGGTGGGAAGGGTGAGCGGCACGGTGTCGGCCGGGCGGTCACCGAGCAGCGTGGCCAGGGTGCCGGGGTCGGCGGCGAAGGGGTGGGGGCGTTCGCGCGGGGCCCGGCCGGGGCGACGCGGCACCTGCGTCGGCCGGGCCGAATCCTCCGCCCACACCGCCAGACCGGCCCCCACCAGCCACACCCCGTGGACGACCAGCACTCGTTCCCCCTCGTCGACGCCCAGGGGTCAGGATAGGCGGCGAGGGTCGGACCCTGCCGCTCAGACCGCGCCGGTGCTGCCGTCGGTCAGCTCACGGAGAATGTCGGCGTGGCCGGCGTGCCGGGCGGTCTCCTCGATCATGTGCACCATGATCCAACGCAGGGACACCTCGCCGAGCTGCGGCTGCGCCACGACATGGTCCAGCGGGAACCGGGCGGCCAGCTCACGGGACCGGGCGCAGGCCCGCTCGTAGGCGTCGGCGAGCTGGTCGAGGGTCTCCCCCTCGGCCAGGGCGAAGCTGGCCGCCGCGTCCTCCTCCGAGGTCGGGAAGACGTCGCCGGGGGTCGGATCGAGCAGGAACGGGAACCAGTTCCGCTCGACCAGGGCGAGATGCTGCAGGATGCCCGCCACGGTGGTGGCCGACGGCACCAGCCGGCGGGTCGCCTCGGCGTCACTCAGGCCCCGTGCCTTGCGCAGCACGGTCGCCCGGTGGAAGTCGAGGAACGCGTCGAGCACCGCCCGCTCGTCGCCGGTGCGCGCCAGCACCGGGGCGAGCGTCGGATCGATCCGGATTTCCGTCATCACCGGACGGTAGCGGCGAACGTGTCGTCCCGCTGTCCCCCCGCGAACCCGCTGTCGCCGGCAAACCCTGCGCGCCGGCGGCCGGCTTGGCAGGATGGGCGCATGGCTGCGACGGTACGGATTCCCCTGGCGGACGGCCCGGCTGACGGCGAGGCGGTCGACGTCGAGCTGGACAGCAACGAGCGTCCCCCGCTGACCCACCATCACCTCGGCCCGCAGGGTCTTCTCGACGCCCAGATCTACGAGTTGGAGTCCGCTGGCGACCAGTGGCGCTACCGCTGGCGCGGCCCGGCCGTCTGACCCGCCGGCCCGGTCAGGCGGCCATCCGGGCCAGGGTGCGCGAGCGCAGGCCGTCCAGCACGGCGCGGGTGACCTGGGAGGTGCCCCGGGCCTGGTCGCACACCTCGGCGACCCGGCGGGCGGTGGCCTCGCGGCGGGAATCCCGTTCGTCCCAGAGCCGGTCGACCTCCGCCAGCAGCGGACCCTCCACCTCGCGTTCCACGCCGCGCAGCGCCGGCACCCCGAGCCGCTGGGCCAGGTCGAAGACCTTCCCGGCGTACGGCAGCGGCAGGAACGGGGTACCGACCATCGCCGCGAAGATCAGGAAGTGCAGCCGCATGCCGACCGCCAGGTCGAAGTGCTTCATCAGGCCGAGCACCTGCCGGGGCGAGTAGTCGCCGTGCAGGATGCGCCCCCGGTCGGCGGCGATCATGTGGGACAGCACCCCGTGCGAGTGCCTGATGTCGTCGCGTTCCATCGGCACGAACAGCACGTGCGCGTCGATCCGCTGCACCAGGAAGTCGCCGATCTGGGCGAGCAACCGGTGGTACCCGTCGACGTCGAGCCGCTCGGCCGCCCGCCCCGGCTCCCGGACACTCAGCCCGACCAGGCGCTTGCCGGCGGGCACCCCCTCCTCACGCAGCAGCCGGGCCGGGAAGTCCTCCGGTTCCAGCAGGAACGCCGGGTCGGCGGTGACGGTGATCGGGTTGAGCAGCCCGGCCTCCTCCAGCACCATCCGGGACTCCTGGTCGCGGACGGTCACCTCGGTCGCCCCGGCCAGCGTCTCCCGGACCATGCCGGTGTCCACCCCGTCGCTGAGCGGGCCGACACCCACCGCGTACGTCAGCAGGGGCAGGCCACGTTCCTGGGCGACCCGCACGACCCGCAGGTAACGGCGGGCCTCCTTGTCGTACAGGATGCCGCCGCCGCCGAGGATCAGCAGGTCGAGCTGGCTGAGCACCTCGGCGGAGTCGACCCGGCTGACGCCCTCCCAGGGCACCGCCTCGACGTCGGGATGGGCGAGCGCGGTGTGCGCCGGGTTGCGGGAGAACACGATGATCCGCGCATTCGGTTCCTGCTCCCGCAGGTCGGCCAGCAGACCGGTGAGAATCGCCTCGTCTCCCAGGTTCCGACCGCCGTACGAGCCGAGCACACCGATGGTCAATCCGGTGGGACCCCTCATCCGTCACTCCTCCCCAGGAACGTCCCGGCGCGCATTCCCCCTCCCACCCCACCCATGCCCCCACCTCCGCCCTCCCCTCCCTCTCCCGCCCCTCCGCCCCCACCCGGCTCCCGCCCGGCCCACCCGGCCCCCGCCCGGCCCGCCCGGCTCTCCCGCCCCGGTGATCAAGAGCTTTGCGTCACCACACCCCGCTCTTCCCGACCCAAACCTCTTGGTCACCGGGGACACCTACCGGAGCGGGGTGGTGATCAAGAGGTTTGCGTCAACCCACCCGGGCCTGTCTCGCTAACGGTGTTTCCGGCATCTTGGTTAGTAGGTTTCAGCGGCTGGGAAGCGGTCGCTGAAGGTGATGGCGAAGGCGTTCAGGGCGGGTTTCCAGCGCATCGTCCATCGGGTCCTGCCTGCTCCGGTGGGGTCCAGGGACCGGGTCACCAGGTACAGACACTTCAACGCGGCCTGCTCGTTGGGGAAGTGGCCGCGGGTCTTCACGGCCCGCCGGTAGCGGGCGTTGAGGGACTCGATCGCGTTGGTCGAGCAGATCACCCGCCGGATTTCGACGTCGTAGTCGAGGAACGGGATGAACTCGGCCCAGGCGTTGTCCCACAGCCGGATCACCGCCGGATACCGGTTACCCCACTTGTCGGCCAGGTCGTCGAACGCGGCCCGGGCGGCGGTGGCGTTGACGGCGGTGTAGATCGGCTTGATGTCGTGCTTGATCTCGTCCCAGTACTTGCGGGAGGTGAGCCGGAACGTGTTGCGGATCAGATGGATGATGCAGGTCTGCACGATCGTGGCCGGCCACACGTTCGTGATCACCTCCGGCAGCCCTTTGAGGCCGTCGCAGACCAGGAAGAAGACGTCCTTCACGCCTCGGTTGCGCAGGTCGGTCAGCACGCTCATCCAGAACTTCGCGCCCTCACCACCCGAACCGGCCCACAACCCGAGGACGTCTTTGTCCCCGTCGAGGGTGACCCCGATCGCGGCGTAGAACGGCCGGTTCGCGACCTGCCCGTCACGAACCTTGACCACGATCGCGTCGATGAACACCGCCGCGTAGACCTCATCCAGGGGCCGGTGCGACCAGTCGGTCATCTCCTCGATGACCTTGTCGGTGATCCGCGAGATCGTCTCCTTCGACACCGACGCCCCGTAGATCTCGGCGAAGTGCGCGCTGATCTCCCCGGTCGTCAGGCCTTTGGCATACAGCGACAACACGACCTCGTCGACTCCTGAGAGCCGCCGCTGACGCTTACGGACGATCTGCGGCTCGAAGGTGCCGGCCCGGTCGCGTGGCACGTCGATCTGCACTGGTCCGGTCGTGTCGGTCAGCACGGTCTTCGGCCGGGTGCCGTTGCGGATGTTGCGGGCGCCGGCGCCGGCCTGGTCGTGTTTTTCGTAGCCGAGGTGCTCGGTCATCTCCTCGTTCAAGGCGGTCTCCAGGACCGTCTTGGTCAGCTGCTTGAGCAGCCCGTCCGGGCCGGTCAACGACAGGCCCTGCTCCTTCGCGGCCCGCACCAGCTCGGCGGCGGCCTTCGCCTCCGCCGACGGCTCGGGCCGCTTCCTGCGTCCGGTCTGCTCGTTCAGTGTCGCGGTCATCACGGCCTCCTCACCAGGCACAACGCCCGGCAGGTCAGGCCGGAAACACCGTTAGATCCACACTCCCACCCACCCCCGTCTTGCTGGCCCAAACCTCTTGGTCAAACCTCTTGGTCAACAGGCACAGCGGTGAGGGTGGGCGGGTGATCAAGAGGTTTGCGTCAGGCCGACCCGCCTGGCTGACGCAAAGCCCTTGGTCAACAGGGACATCGACGGGGGTGGAGGGGTGATCAAGAGGTTCGCGTCGGGTTGGGCCGGGCTGTTGACGCAAAGCTCTTGATCACCGGAGTGGGAGGGCGGGGCAGAAGCGGGAGCAGGGGCAGGAGCGGGAGCAGGGGCAGGAGCGGGAGCAGGGGCAGGAGCGGGAGCAGGGGCAGGAGCGGGAGCAGGGGCAGGAGCGGGAGCAGGGGCAGAAGCGGGAGGGGCGGGGCGTGGGGTGGGTGGGGTAATCGGGTTGCCCGGGGTGTGGGGGCTCGCCAGGGTGGGGGGATGGCCGGTGTGAGCGCGGGTGCGGGCAGGATCGGGTGGGACGAGCTGCCTGGGCATGTCCGGCAGGCGGTGGAGCGGATCATCGGGGACCGGGTGGTCGAGGCGGTCTCCCAGAGTGGCGGGTACTCCCCGGGCACCGCCGACCGGGTGCGGACCGCCGGTGGTCGACGGGCGTTCGTCAAGGCGGTCAGCCCGGCGCAGAACCCGGACAGCCCCCGGATGCACCGTGCCGAGGCCCGGCACACGGCCGCGCTGCCCCTGTCGGCGCCGACGCCCCGGCTGCTCGGTTGCCACGACGACGGCGACTGGGTGGCGCTCGTGCTGACCGATGTCGACGGACGGCACCCGTACACCCCCTGGCGGGACGCCGAACTCGACGCGACGCTGCGTACGTTGGAAGCCCTGGCCGGGACGCTCACGCCGAACCCGGTGCCGGGCACGCCGACCGCCGCCGAACGACTGGCCCACGATTTCGGCGGCTGGCGGCGGATCGCCGCCGACCCGCCTTCCCGGCTCGACCCGTGGGTCGCCGGGCACCTGGACGAGCTGTGCGCGGCGGCCGACCGGGGGTTGACCGGGCTGGCCGGGGACACCCTGTGCCATCTGGACGTGCGGGCCGACAACCTGCTGATCGGTCCGGACGGCACGGTCACCGTGGTGGACTGGCCGTGGGCCTGCCGGGGCCCCGCCTGGCTGGACACGGCGCTGCTGCTGGTCAACGTACGGTTGCACGGCGGGCACGACACCGAGGCACTGCTGCGCCGGCTGCCGCTCACCTCCGGGGCCGACCCGGCCGCCCTGACCGGCTTCTACGCCGGGCTGGCCGGCTTCTTCACCGACAGCGCGCGCCGCCCACCGCCGCCCAACATTCCCACCGTTCGCGCTTTCCAGCAGGCCCAGGCCGACGCTCTGCTGCCCTGGCTGCGCCACCGCCTCGACCACCCGCAGACCGCCGGTTGACCAAGAGGTTGGCGTCACCGACCGCGGATTCCGTGACGCAAACCTCTTGATCACGCGGGCGGAAGGCGGGCGGGGGCGGGGGCGCGGGGGGACGGGGGGAGAGAGAGGGCGGGGGTCAGTGGAGTTGGTGGGTGAGGAAAGGGAGGGCCAGGTGGGGTAACAGGGGGGTGGTGGGGATGTCCTGGTGGGTGAGGCCGGGGAGGACCGCGAGGCGGGAGGTCGGGCGGGCGGTGCCGTCGCCTCCCGGGTCCCGGTGGCCGCCGCCGAGCAGCCCGTAGAACTCGGCCATGTGGGCGACCGGGATCGCGTCCGCGTCGGCGTAGACCAGCAGGGTCGGTACGGCGAGCGCCGCCACCTGCGGTGTCCAGTCGTACTCGCGGCGCAGCAGGTCACCGGTCTTGGCCCAGAGCACCGGCCAGTCCTGCGGTCGGGGGGCGATCCGCGTGTAGAGCTGGTGCGGGGGCGTGCCGCGCATCCGTTCGCCGGCCCGCTCGTCCTGGCTCGACATGGCGGCCAGCACCTCGGGATACCAACCCTGTCGTCGGAACGGGGTGGAGACCAGCACCAGCCGGCGTACCAGGTCCGGATGCTGGATGGCGGTCCGCAGCGCCACCCCACCGCCGAGGGAGTACCCCAGTAGCTGCGCCCCGGGCAGGTCGAGGTGCCGCAGCAGCGCGGCGACGTCGTCGGCCATCGACTCGTAGCGCAGTGGACGATCCACGTCGGCGGTGCGACCGTGGCCCTGGAGGTCCATCGCGATCACCCGGCGACGGTGGGCCAGCGCCGGCAGGATCGGGGCGAACAGCTCCGCCGCGCCGTAGCCGCCGTGCAGCAGCACCAGCGGTGGGCCGTCGCCGTGTTCCTCGTACCAGAGCCGCAGCCCGTTGACGTGCGCGTAGCTCACGATGTCACCTCCGACCGGCGTCGGGATGCGGGCCGCCGGGAGCCGCCACGGCGACGCCTCCGGCAAGACCTGCCGGCGGTGTCCCATCGGCTCAACGATCCGGCCGCCGATGATCGACGGCCGTTGTCGTTGCTGGTCGGAGGGTGGGCGCGGCAGGTTTCGAACCTGCGACCCCTCGCTTGTAAGGCGAGTGCTCTCCCACTGAGCTACGCGCCCGGAACGCCCGTACGAGCGGGCCGGTGGCTGGCAAGCTTACCTGCCGGCCGCCGGCCCGTCGCAACGGTGTGCCCGGAGACCGCTCAGGCGGCGACCGTGTCGGCGAGGGCCTTGCGCCAGCCCTGCTGGTCACGCGCCTCACCCGGCATGTTCATCTCGGCGAACCGGACGATCCCGGCCTTGTCGATGACGAAGGTGCCCCGGTTGGCGATGCCGGCGAGGTCGTTGAAGACGCCGTACGCCTGGGCGACCGCCCCGTGCGGCCAGAAGTCGGACAGCAGCGGGAACTGGTAGCCCTCCTTCTCGGCCCAGATCTTGTGGGCGTAGACCGAGTCGACGCTGACGGTGAGCACCTGCACGTCGTCGTTGACGTAGTCGTTGAGGTTGTCCCGCACCTCGCACAGCTCACCCTGGCAGATGCCGGTGAAGGCGAGCGGGTAGAAGACCAGCAGCACGGTGCGGTTGCCCCGGTAGTCCGAGAGCCGTACCTCCTGGTTGTTCTGGTCCTTCAGCAGGAAGTCGGGTGCCTCGGCACCAACCTCGATCGGCATGCGAACTCCTTGGTGGGTCGAGTCTGAGGTGGGTTCAGCCTGCCACACCCGCGGGCGACGCCCGGGGTGTGGGACTGCTCAGTCACGTACGGCCTACTTGCGGCCCTTGGACCCACGGCGCAGCACCAGCCGGGCGCCGCTCCAGTCCTTGCCGGCGTTGAGGGTCGAGGTCTGCTGGAGCCCGGCGGTCTGCGCCGACTCGGCGACCTCGCTCGGCTCGACGTGCCCGTCGCGGCCGGCCTTCGGGGTCAACAGCCACACGACTCCGGCGTCGGCCAGCGGACCGAGGGCATCGACGAGGAGCTCGAAGAGGTCACCGTCACCGTCGCGGTACCAGACGAGCACCGCGTCGACCACCTCGTCGGTGTCCTCGTCGACCAGTTCTCCACAGCGGTCGGTCAGGGCGTCCCGGAGATCCTGGTCGACGTCCTCGTCGTACCCCATCTCCATGACGACCATGCCCGGTTCGATCCCGAACCGGTCCGCCAGGAGACGTACCCCGTCGGCGGCCTGACCAGCGGTCGCGCTCACTGTCGCGTGCCTCCTCATCTCGTCCCTGCCCGGCGGCGTCGCGGTGACGCCGTCAGGCAGAGTCCACACAGTTGTGGTCCGTCGCGCAAGTGGCGCACCGGGTGGAACGGAATTTACCGTGCCAGCAGCGTACGGGCACCCTGGGTAATGGCATCCTCGGAGACCAGCACCTGACGGGCAGCCGGACCTAATGGTACAAACGAGTCAACTGCCGCCACCCGCCGCGCCGCCCCCACGTATCCGGCGTCGACCAGCGCCGCGAGAATGCCCTCCCCCACCCCGCCGGAGCGCCGCGTCTCGTCGACCACCAGCACCCGTCCGGTCGCCGACGCCTCCCGGATCAGGTCCGCCACCGGCAGCGGGGCCAGCCACCGCAGGTCCACCACCCGGCAGCCGATCCCCTCGTCGGCCAGGGTCGACGCCGCCCGCAGCGACATCCGCACCCCGTTACCGAACGTGACGATCGTGACGTCCTCGGCCGAGCCGACGCCGTACACCCGGGCCCGGCCGATCGGGGCGTGGCCGGCGGCCCAGGCGGATGGCTCAGCGTAGGAAGCCAGCCACTCACCGTCACCCGGCTCGTACAGGTCCCGGGTGTGGTAGAGCGCGATCGGCTCCAGGAAGACCGAGACCGTGCCGTCCACGACTGCGGCGGCCAGGCAGGTCCGCAGCAGCGGGCCGGCGTCGTCCGGCCGCGCCGGCACCGCGACCACCAGACCGGGCACGTCCCGCAGTACGGCCACCGAGTTGTCGTTGTGGAAGTGCCCCCCGAACCCCTCCTGGTACGCAAGCCCCGGCACCCGCACCACCATCGGGTTGCGGAACGCCCCCTGGGAGAAGAACTGCAGGGTGGCCGCCTCGCCCCGCAACTGGTCCTCGGCGTTGTGCAGGTACGCCAGGTACTGGATCTCCGGCACCGGCAGCATCCCGGCCAGCCCCGCACCCAGCCCCAACCCCAGCACCGACGTCTCGTCCAGCAGGGTGTCGAAGACCCGGGCCGCCCCGAACCGCTCCCGCAGCCCCTTGGTGACCCCGTACACCCCGCCCTTGGCGGCGACGTCCTCGCCGAACACGGCCAGCTGCGGGTGGCTGAGCATCCCGTCGGCGAGCGCCGCGTTGATGCTCTGCGCGAGGGTCAGCGGGCCGGCCAGCTCCGGTGGCCTGCCCGCGAACGCCTCCGCCCGGCCGGCCGCGTCCGGCCCGGCGGCCCGCTGGGCGGACTGTGCCACGGCGGCGGCGACCCGCGACGGCCGGCGGGGCGACAGCGGGGCCACCACCTCGGCCACGGCCGACAGCTTCGGCTCGTCGAGCACCTCCTCGGCGGTCCGGCGCACCTGCCAGCCCCGCTCGTCGTAGCGGGCCAGCAGCTCCTCCCCGGTGGCCACCCCGGCCTCGACGAGCAGCCGGGCGGTGGCCAGCACCGGGTCGTGTGCCTCGTCGGCGGCGATCTCGGCGGTGCTGCGGTACGCCTGCTCCGCGTCGGCACCGGCGTGGCCCAACAGCCGCACGGTACGCAGGTGCAGCACCGCCGGGCGACGGTGCCGACGCACCCAGCCGGCGGCCTCGGCGGCCACCGCGTGCACGGCCACCGGATCGGTGCCGTCGGCGGCGAAGTACCGCACCCCCGGCCGGGCCCGCAGGGTCCGCTCCACCCAGCCCGCAGGCGACCGGACGCTGATGCCCAGGCCGTTGTCTTCGCAGACGAAGAGCACCGGGATCCGCAGGCCGGTGTGGTCGTACCAGCCGGCGGTGTTGAAGGCGGCGGTGGCGCTGGCGTGGTTGACCGAGGCGTCGCCGAACGAGCAGACCACGATGGCGTCCCGGGGCCACGGCGAGCGCGGCGGGCCGTCCGGGTCGTCGCGCCGGCCGGCGGTGTCCATCCGGCGCAGCCGCTCCACGGCCAGCCCCAGCCCGACCGCCCGGGGCAGGTGCGAGGCGATGGTCGACGTGGTCGGCACCACGGCCAGGTCGGCGCGGCCGAACACCTTGTGCCGGCCCCCGGCGATCGGGTCCCGGGTCGAGGCGACGATGCCCCGCAGCACGTCCCGGGCCGCCTCGGCGTACGCCTCCTGCCACCCGTCCAGGTCCGGGCCGCCCGCCGGGTCGGCCACCGCCGGCTCCGGGCGGGGGGCGGGTACGACGGGTCCGACGTCGGCCGGGTCACCCGCCGGGTCGGGCGCACCGGCGGCGGACGTGACGGCCTGGCCGGTGGGGACGGCTACCGGGGCGGGCCGCTGGCGGGGCACCGGCTCGGCGGTGCCGTCGGCACCCACCCGGTAGGCGACCGCTCCGGCCGGGGGTGGTGGCACGGCGACGCCGTCGAGCGCGTCCGTCGGGCGCACCGCCGCGGGGTGCGGGTCGTGGACCGGGGAGCCGGGGCCGGTCTCCCCGCCCCACCCGGCACCGGCGGCCGACCCGACCGGCGGACCGGCGTCCACGCTCCCGCCCGGCGGGCCGGCGGCGTCCGGGGCCATGGGCGGCAGACCGGCGGCGTCCGGAGCCCGGTGCGGCGCGGCCGCGGCGTCCGGGGTTCCCGGCGACGCGGCCACGGTGTCCGGCAGGCCGGTCGACAAGCCGCCGGCGTCCGGGGCTGCGGGCGGCGCGGCGACGGTGTGCGACGCCCCGGCCGATGGGCCCGTGGCCTGCGGGGAAACGGGCACGTCCGGGTGACCGGGCCGGGAGCCGGTGTCCGGACCTGCGGCGGGCGGGCTGCTGTGGTGCGCTCCGGCGGGCCCGGTGACGTCGTCGACCGCCGGGCGGCCGCCGTCGGTGGGGGCGTCGGCCGGCCGGCTGTCGCCGTCAGGGGTGTCGGCCGGATCATGGACGCCGTCGGGGTCACCGGCCGGCGGGTGGTCGTCGGCGTCCGGGTATCCGGTCACCGCCGCGGAATCCCCGCCGGCCCCGACGTCGCCGCTGGGGAAGTCGCCGGCGGCCTGGGCGGCACGCAGGCAGTAGAAGGCGCCGGAGCGGTAGTGCAGCAGGGCCGGGTCGGTGGGGCGCAGTGCGGCGGCCACCGCCGCGTTGGCCTCGTGCCCGGCCGAGCCGATCGTGTAGAAGCCCTCGTCGAAGCTGCGCAGCCACCGCGCGGCCAGGTCGAGCTGGCGGCTGGTCACCTGCGCGTCGAACAGGGCGAGCAGCTGCCGCCCGGTCAGCGCGGCACCGGGCCGGACGGGTCGCCCGGGGTCACGCCGCCGCTCGGGCTCGGGCAACGCGCCCAGGGTCTCCCGGAACCGGTCGTCGAGATCTTGCGGGGTGGTCACGCGATCAGCATTACCGACGGAGGCCACGCTCGCCCACTCAGACACGACCCGACCGGGATACGGCGGTCCACCACACCCGCTGTGGACGGTCCCGGCAGGACACCGACCCGACCGGTTCGCGCAGCGGCGTCGGCTGACGGGCACCCGTTCGCCGGGCGCTGTTCGGCTGCCGGAGGGGGCGACGGTCTCCGGTGGTCACCTGACGGCCACCGTGGGTCGCGACGCTGCCGGGGTCAGGAACGCACCGGACCCCGGGGAGGCTCCCATGGCACTGTCCCGACGCACCGTCCTGCTCTCCGGCGCGGCGCTCGGCGCGGCCGGCGCGACCGCCGGCCGGTCCACGCCCGCCGACGCCGCCGACGGGCGTCCCGCCCGGCCGGCGGTCCCCGCCCGGCACCGGCCGCTGGTCTGGCCGTTCACCCTCGGGGTGGCCTCCGGCGACCCCGACCACCAGGGGGTCGTGCTGTGGACCCGGCTGGCACCGCAGCCGCTGGCCGAGGACGGCCTGGGCGGCATGCCCGACCGGACGGTCGAGGTGCAGTGGGAGGTGGCCGCCGACGAACTGTTCCGGCACGTCGTCCAGCGGGGCACGGCGACCGCCCGGCCCGAGTCGGCGCACAGCGTGCACGTCGAGCTGACCGGGCTGCTGCCCGGCCGGGAGTACTTCTACCGGTTCCGGGCCGAGGGGCACCTCTCCCCCACCGCGCGCACCCGCACCGCACCCGACCCGGCGTCCCTGCCCGCCACGCTGGCGATGGGTTTCGTCTCCTGCTCCCACTACGAGCAGGGGTACTTCACCGCCTACCGGCGGCTGGCCGAGAGCGCGCCGGAGCTGATCCTGCACCTCGGCGACTACCAGTACGAGTACGCCCGGGAGTACGGCCCGGACCGGCCACGCGGGCACGAGGGGCCGGAGACCCGGACGCTTGCCAACTACCGGCAGCGGCACGCCCAGTACAAGACCGACCCGGACCTGCAGGCGGCGCACGCGGTGGCCCCCTGGGCGGTGGTCTTCGACGACCACGAGGTGGAGAACAACTGGGCCGGCGCGGTGCCGGAGGAGCCGGACCCGGACTTCCTGGCCCGGCGGGCCGCCGCCTTCCAGGCGTACCACGAGAACATGCCGTTGCGGCGGGCCTCGGTGCCGCGCGGTCCGGACATCGTGCTGTACCGGCGGTTGCGCTGGGGGCGGCTGGCCACCTTCCACCTGCTCGACACCCGGCAGTACCGGGACGACCAGGCGTGCGGGGACGGCTACCGGGACTGCCCGGCGGCGGCCGACCCGGGGCGCACCATCACCGGCACGGCGCAGGAGCAGTGGCTGCTGGACGGGTTCCGCCGCTCCGACACCCGCTGGGACCTGCTCGCCCAGCAGGTGTTCTTCGCCGCCCGCGACCGTGACCCGGGGCCGACCCGGCTGACCAGCATGGACGCCTGGGACGGCTACCTGGCCTCCCGGGACCGGATCACCCGGGGCTGGGTGGCCGCCGGGGTCCGCAACCCGGTGGTGCTCACCGGCGACGTGCACGCGCACTGGGCGGCCGACCTGAAGCTCGACTACCTCGACCCGGCGGCGCGGACGGTCGGCACCGAGCTGGTCTGTTCCTCGGTCACCTCGGGCGGCGACGGCTTCGACTCGGCCAGCGGCTCGCACCCCTGGCTGCGCACCAACCCGCACCTGCGGTTCCAGAACGACCTGCGCGGTTTCGTCCGGACCACGATCACCCCGGCACAGCTCAGCGCGGACTTCATGGTGCTGCCGTACGTGAGCCGGGCGGGCGCGCCGGCGTACCCCCGGGCGTCGTTCGTGGTCGAGGACCGGGTGCCCGGCCTGCACCAGACGTACGACCGGCCGCCGTCCACCGCCCGCGCCCGGCCGGTGGACCGGGACCGGTACACGGTCGAGACGGAGACCGGGCTGCGCTGAGCGGCCCGCGCCCGGGACGGCCGGGGCGGTTCGGCCGGGACGGTTCAGCCGGGGAGGAAGGAGAAGCGGACCTGACGCGACGGGTTGTCGCCGTTGGGGTCGACCAGGCAGACCGACTGCCAGGTGCCGAGCTGGAGCCGGCCCCCGAGCACCGGCAGCGTCGCGTACGGCGGGACGAAGGCGGGCAGCACGTGGTCGCGGCCGTGGCCGGGTGAGCCGTGCCGGTGCCGCCAGCGGTCGTCGGTGGGCAGCAGGTCGTCGAGGGCCCGCAGCAGGTCGTCGTCGGAGCCGGCACCGGTCTCGATGATCGCCACCCCGGCGGTGGCGTGCGGCACGAAGACGTGCAGCAGGCCGTCGCCCTGCCCGGCGACGAACCGTTCCGCCTCGGCCGTGACGTCGACGACGGTGGGTCGAGAACCGGTCCGGACGGTGATCACCTCACTGCGCATACGGCGCATTCTGCCGCATCCGTCGCGCCACCGCCCCCGGCCCGGGGGCCGGGGCGGCCGGTTCGGGGTGCCGGGCACGGCCGGCCTCCGGGCGGTGCCGTGTCCGGGCGGCCCGGAAGTGCGGCCGGGTGGCCACCCACGCAAAGTTACCGGCGGGTACCTGTGTTCAGCGTCGCGTCTGGGGGAGCTACACGTGACGACGGGTGCCACCAGAGGGCAGGATGGCGGAGAGACCTATCCCACACACAACCGAGGGAACGCCTGTGGCTACGGAACGCAAGCGCCCGGTGATCACCGCTGGTCTGCCGAGCCAGCTTCCGGACATCGACCCCGAAGAGACCAGCGAGTGGGTCGAGTCGCTCGACGGTGTCATCGACGAGCGCGGAACCAAACGCGCCCGGTACGTCATGCTCAGCCTGCTGGAGCGGGCCCGCGAGCGGCAGGTCGGGGTGCCGTCCCTGACCACCACCGACTACATCAACACCATCGCCCCGGAGCAGGAACCCTGGTTCCCGGGCGACGAGCACATCGAGCGGCGGATCCGGGCGTACGTCAGGTGGAACGCGGCGATGCTGGTGCACCGCGCGCAGCGGCCGGAGATCGGCGTCGGTGGGCACATCTCCACCTTCGCCAGCTCCGCCTCCCTCTACGAGGTGGGCTTCAACCACTTCTTCCGGGGCAAGAACCACCCGGGCGGCGGCGACCACATCTTCTACCAGGGCCACGCCTCCCCCGGCATGTACGGGCGGGCGTTCCTGGAGGGCCGGCTCTCGGAGGACCAGCTCGACGGGTTCCGGCAGGAGCTGTCGCACCCGGGCGGCGGGCTGCCGTCGTACCCGCACCCGCGGCTGATGCCGGACTTCTGGGAGTTCCCCACGGTCTCGATGGGTCTGGGTCCGCTGAACGCGATCTACCAGGCCCGGTTCAACCGCTACCTGCAGCACCGGGGCATCAAGGACACCTCCCAGCAGCACGTCTGGGCGTTCCTCGGCGACGGTGAGATGGACGAGGTCGAGTCGCTCGGCGCGATCGGCGTGGCCGCGCGCGAGGAGCTGGACAACCTCACCTTCGTGATCAACTGCAACCTCCAGCGGCTGGACGGCCCGGTCCGGGGCAACGGCAAGGTGATGCAGGAGCTGGAGGCGTTCTTCCGGGGTGCCGGCTGGAACGTGATCAAGGTGGTCTGGGGCCGGGAGTGGGACCCGCTGCTCGCCGCGGACACCGACGGCGCGCTGGTCAACCTGATGAACACCACCCCTGACGGTGACTACCAGACCTACAAGGCGGAGTCCGGGGCGTACGTGCGGGAGCACTTCTTCGGCCGTGACCAGCGGACCCGCAAGATGGTCGAGCATCTGTCCGACGACGAGATCTGGAACCTCAAGCGGGGCGGGCACGACTACCGCAAGCTCTACGCGGCCTACAAGGCGGCCACCGAGCACACCGGGCAGCCGACCGTCATCCTGGCCAAGACCATCAAGGGCTGGACGCTGGGCTCGCACTTCGAGGGCCGCAACGCCACGCACCAGATGAAGAAGCTGACGCTTGACGACCTCAAGCTGTTCCGCGACCGCCTCTACCTGGACATCCCGGACAAGGCGCTGGAGGACAACCCCTACCTGCCGCCGTACTACACCCCGGGTGAGTCCTCGGACGAGATGGCCTACCTGCGGGAGCGGCGCGAGCAGCTCGGCGGTTACCTGCCGTCCCGGCGGACCAGCCACAAGAAGCTGGCGATCCCGGGGCCGGAGCGGTTCGCCGACGTCAAGCGCGGCTCGGGCAAGCAGAAGGTGGCCACCACGATGGCCTTCGTCCGCCTGCTCAAGGACATCATGAAGGACAAGGAGTTCGGCAAGCGCTGGGTGCCGATCATCCCGGACGAGGCGCGCACCTTCGGCCTCGACTCGATCTTCCCGACCGCGAAGATCTACTCGCCGCACGGCCAGCGGTACACCTCGGTCGACCGGGACCTGTTCCTGTCCTACAAGGAGTCGACGACCGGGCAGATCCTTCACGAGGGGATCAACGAGGCCGGTTCGGTCGCCTCGTTCACCGCCGCCGGCACCGCGTACGCCACCCACGACGAGCCGATGATCCCGATGTACATCTTCTACTCGATGTTCGGGTTCCAGCGCACCGGTGACGGCTTCTGGGCGGCGGCCGACCAGATGGCCCGGGGCTTCGTCCTCGGCGCGACCGCCGGGCGGACCACGCTCAACGGTGAGGGCCTCCAGCACGAGGACGGCCACTCGCTGCTGCTGGCCGCCACCAACCCGGCGGTGGTCGCCTACGACGCGGCGTTCGGGTTCGAGCTGGCGCACATCGTGGAGCGCGGCCTGCACCGGATGTACGGCGAGGACCAGGAGAACGTCTTCTACTACCTCACCGTCTACAACGAGCCGATCCACCAGCCGGTCGAGCCGTCCGAGCTGGACGTCGAGGGGCTGCTCAAGGGCATCTACCGCTACGCGCCGGCCCCGCAGGTCGACGGCCCGAAGGCGAACATCCTGGCCTCCGGGACCGGCATGCAGTGGGCGCTCAAGGCACAGCAGCTCCTCGCCCAGGACTGGGGGGTGGCCGCCGACGTCTGGTCGGTGACCTCCTGGACGGAGCTGCGCCGCGACGCGGTGCTCTGCGAGGAGCACAACCTGCTCAACCCGGGCGCGGAGCAGCGGGTGCCGTACATCCAGCAGAAGCTGGCCGACGCCGACGGGCCGAAGGTCGCGGTCAGCGACTGGATGCGCGCGGTACCGGATCTGATCGCCCGCTGGGTACCCGGCGACTACACCTCGCTCGGCACCGACGGCTTCGGCATGTCGGACACCCGGCACGCGCTGCGGCGGCACTTCCACGTCGACGCCGAGTCGGTGGCGGTGGCGACGCTGCGGCAGCTCGCCCTGCGCGGCGTGGTGCCGGCCGGTGTTCCGGCCGAGGCCGCCAAGAAGTACGCGATCGACGACGTCAACGCCGCCCCGGTCGGCGAGACCGGCGGGGACAGCTAGTCCCCGAGGTACGACGAAGGGCCCGGCGCGGTGCGCCGGGCCCTTTCGCGTCGCCGGGTCGGGTCAGCCGACGGCGGCCAGGTCGGTGAGCCGGGCCAGCGACTCCTCCAGGTCGGCACCGACCCGGCGCAGCCCGAGGCGCAGCAGGGCGCCCTTGACCGGGCCGGCCGGCCAGCGGACCACGATCAGCCGCACGATGGTGCCGCCCTCCTCCTCGTCGGCGGTGAGCTGCACGTAGATCTCGGTGCGCGCCTCGGCGCGGGCCCCGGCACCCCGGGCGCGTTCCCGCCAGCCGATCAGGGTGGGTTCCTGGTAGGCGATCACCTCGGCCTCGTGCGCCGAGCCGCGCCCGGCCTGGACGAGTTGTCGACGGCCGAAGCCTTCCCCCGAGAGGACCTCGGCGGCCCGGACCCCGGCCAACCAGGCGGGCAACTGCTCGGCCCGTTGGACAACTTCCCAGACCGCTTCCACCGGCGCCGTCACGTGCGCACTGCGTTCGACGAGGATCATTCTGTTCTTCCCCCACTGAGGACATCCGCGATATTCCGCACTCTATGCGCTAAATCGGACTTACCGGGACGTGTTCGGAAAAAGACACGCCGACAACCCTTGCGCCCGCATTGCCTCGCACCTATGGCGCTCGCGGACTTCGCGCCCTAGAGTGCGAACACGTTTCGCGTTCTGGGAGGGTGGATGACGACCGCACCGATCCCCGGTTTCCCCGCCGGTTTCCGTTGGGGGGTGTCCACCTCGGCGTACCAGATCGAGGGGGGCGCCACCGCCGACGGCCGGGGACCGTCCATCTGGGACACCTTCGCCCACACCCCCGGCCGGATCATCGACGGCAGCACCGGCGACGTGGCCTGCGACCACTACCACCGGCACCGGGAGGACGTCGCGCTGCTGGCCGGGCTCGGGGTGTCGGCGTACCGGTTCTCGATCGCCTGGCCCCGGGTGCGGCCCGGCGGCACCGGCCCGGTCAACGCCGCCGGCCTGGACTTCTACGACCGGCTCATAGACGACCTGCTCGCCGCCGGCATCGACCCGGTCGCCACCCTGTTCCACTGGGACCTGCCCCAGCCGCTCCAGGACGTCGGCGGCTGGCTCAACCGGGACACCGCCGCCCACTTCGCCGAGTACGCCGACGTGACCGCCGCCCGCCTCGGCGACCGGGTGAAACTCTGGATCACCCTCAACGAGCCGTTCATCCACCTGAGCCTCGGCCACGGCACCGGGGAACACGCCCCCGGCCAGACCCTGCTCTTCGACTCCTTCCCCGCCGCGCACCATCAACTGCTCGGGCACGGGCTGGCGGTGAGCGCGCTGCGCGCCCACAGCACCGCACCGGTGGCCATCGCCAACAACTACTCGCCTGTCGTCCGGCACGGCGACACCGACGCCGACCATGCCGCCGCGGCGGCGTACGACGCCCTGCACAACCACCTGTTCACCGACCCGCTGCTGGGCCGGGGCTACCCCGACGGCTTCGACCCGGGCGTGGTCCGCGACGGCGACCTCGCGGTGATCGCCGCGCCGCTGGACGTGCTCGGGGTCAACTACTACAACCCGACCGGGGTACGCGCCCCCGAGGAGGACTCCCCGCTGCCGTTCGAACTGGTCCCGCTGGAGGGCTACCCACGTACCGCGTTCGACTGGCCGGTGGTCCCGGACGGGCTGCGTACCCTGCTCGTCGGCCTGCGCGACCGGTACGGCGACGCGCTGCCGCCGATCCAGATCACCGAGGGCGGCTGCGCCTTCGACGACGTCCCGGACGCCGACGGTCTGGTGCACGACCCGGACCGGATCGGCTACCTCGACGGGCACCTGCGCGCCCTGCGGGCCGCCATCGACGAGGGTGTCGACGTGACCGGGTACTTCGTCTGGTCGCTGCTGGACAACTGGGAGTGGGCCGAGGGCTTCACCAAGCGCTTCGGTCTGGTGCACGTCGACTTCGCCACCGGCACCCGCACGCCCAAGTCCTCGTACGCCTGGTACCGGGCCCAGGTCGGCCGGGGGTGACCACCGTCGACCCGACGCCGGCCTCGCTGCCGGCGGCGCTCGCTGACCCGGTCGTCCCGGTCCGGCGGAGCTGGATCGCGTTGATCTTCGCGGCCAACCTCGGGGTGTGGATGGCCTTCTTCACCCCCATCCAGGTGCTGCTGCCACAGCAGGTGGAACGGATCTCGCCGGACCACAAGGAGGCGATGCTGGCCGTCGTCACCGGGCTGGGCGCGCTCGCGGCGGTGCTGGCCAACCCGCTCGCCGGGGCGCTGTCGGACCGCACCTGCCTGCGCGTCGGCGGGCGGGAGTTCGGCCGCCGGCACGTCTGGACGGCGGGCGGCGCGGTGCTCGGCGCGCTGGCGCTGGTGCTGCTGGCCCGGCAGCAGACCATCGCCGGGGTGGCGCTGGGCTGGGTCGCCGCCCAGGTCTGCTTCAACGCGATGCTGGCCAGCCTCACCGCCGGCATCCCCGACCGGGTGCCGGTGGTGCAGCGCGGCGGGGTCTCCGGCTGGGTGGGCATCCCGCAGGCGCTGGGCCTGGTGCTCGGCGCGGTGCTGGTCACCGCCCTGGTCAGCGGCACCGTGCCCGGCTACACCGCGATGGCGTTGGTGGTGCTGCTGCTGTCGCTGCCGTTCGCGTTCCTCACCCCCGACGACCCGCTGCCCCGGGAACACCGCCCACCGCTGCGGCTGCGCGCGCTGGTCGCCTCGATGTGGATCGACCCGCGCCGGCACCCGGACTTCGCCTGGGCCTGGATCACCCGGTTCCTGGTGCAGATCGGCAACGCCCTGGGCACCCTCTACCTGCTGTACTTCCTCACCGACGGGGTGCGCTACCCCGACCCCGAGGGTGGCCTGCTGGTGCTGATCCTGCTCTACACCCTCGGCATGATGCTCACCGCCGTGGTCGCCGGGATGCTGTCCGACCGGTCCGGCCGGCGCAAGGTCTACGTGATCGTCTCCGGGGTGGTGATGGCGGTGGCCGCGCTGCTGCTGGCGGTCGCGCCGACCTGGTCGATGGCGCTGGTCGCCGCGGTGCTGCTCGGTGCCGGTTACGGCGTCTACCTGTCGGTCGACGCGGCGCTGATCACCGAGGTGCTGCCGCGCGCCACCGACCGGGCCAAGGACCTCGGCGTGATCAACATCGCGAACTCGGCACCCCAGGTGCTCGGCCCGGCGCTGTCCGCCCCGATCGTGGTCCACCTGGGCGGCTACCCCACGCTGTACGCGGTGACCGCCGTGGTGACCCTGCTCGGCAGCGCCCTGGTCCTCAAGATCCGGGGCGTGCGCTGACCCCCGGCGGCGACCCGGCCGGTCCGGTCCGGGTCGCCGCCGCCCGCAGGTCGGGGCCGCCCGTCGGTGGCGGGCCGGGCGGCGGCGTCCCGGCCCCCTGGCGAAAGCCGGTCGCGGCCGGCCGTAGGCTGGACGGCGTGACGGTACGTGTGCGCTTCGCCCCCTCCCCGACCGGTATGTTCCACGTCGGCGGTGCCCGCTCGGCGCTGCAGAACTGGATCTTCGCCAAGCAGCAGGGTGGGGTGTTCGTGCTGCGCGTCGAGGACACCGACGCCGCCCGCAACAAGCCCGAGTGGACCGAGGGCATCCTGTCCGCGCTGGAGTGGATCGGCATCGCCCGCGACACCTACGAGGGCCCCTACTTCCAGTCGGCGTACGCCGGTGAGCACCGGGCCGCCGCCCAGCGGTTGCACGACGCCGGCCGGGCCTACTACTGCGACTGCACCCGGGAGGCGGTGCAGGCCCGTACCGGCTCGCAGTACCAGGGCTACGACGGCTTCTGCCGGGACCGGGGCCTGCCACCGGGCGAGGGGCGGGCGCTGCGCTTCCGTACCCCCGACGAGGGCGCGACCGTGGTGGTCGACCTGATCCGGGGCGAGCCGACGTTCGAGAACAAGCTGATCGAGGACTTCGTCATCGCCCGCGGCGACGGCTCCCCGGTGTTCCTGCTCGCCAACGTCGTGGACGACATGACGATGGGCATCACCCACGTGATCCGGGCCGAGGAGCACCTGCCGAACACCCCGAAGCAGCAGCTCCTCTGGGACGCCCTGGGGGTCAAGCCGCCGATCTGGGCGCACGTGCCGGTGGTGGTCAACGAGAAGCGGCAGAAGCTCTCCAAGCGCCGCGACAAGGTGGCCCTGGAGGCGTACCGGGACGAGGGTTACCTCGCCGCCGCGATGCGCAACTACCTGATGCTGCTCGGCTGGGCGCCGTCGGGCGACCGGGAGATCGTGCCCTGGTCGGTGATCGAGGAGGAGTTCCGGTTGACCGAGGTCAACCCCTCCCCCGCCTTCTTCGACGAGAAGAAGCTGCGCGCGTTCAACGGCGAGTACATCCGGGCGCTGCCGGTCGACGAGTTCGTGGCCGCCTGCCAGCCGTGGCTGACCGGCACCGGCACCATCGCCCCGCCGCCGTGGCTGCCGGAGGAGTTCGACGCCGACGCGTTCGCCGCGGTGGCGCCGCTGGCGCAGACCCGGATCGCGGTGCTCAGCGAGATCGTGCCCAACGTCGACTTCCTCTTCCTCGCCGAGCCGTCGATCGACGAGGCGGCCTGGGCCAAGGCGATGAAGGAGGGGGCGGCCGACCTGCTCGACGCGGCCGTCGCCGGCTACACGGCGCTGGAGTCCTGGGACGCGGAGTCGCTGAAGTCGACACTGGAGGTGGTCGGTGCCCAGCGCGGCCTCAAGCTGGGCAAGGCGCAGGCCCCGGTCCGGGTGGCGGTCACCGGCCGTACCGTCGGGCTGCCGCTGTTCGAGTCGCTGGAGGTGCTCGGTCGGGAGCGCACCCTGACCCGGCTGCGCGCCGCCCGGCTCCGCCTGGTCTAGCTACCACGACATCGACGCGGGGCCCGCCGGTGACCGGCGGGCCCCGCGTCGGTGCCCGGTCAGGACCGGGTGGAGCGGCGGCGCAGGAACAGGCCGGCGGCGAGCGCGGCGAGCAGCACCAGGCCACCGGCCGCCGCCCAGAGCCAACCCCGGCCGTTGTCGTCGGTGCCGGCGGCGACCGGGGTGGTCGACGGGGAGCCGGGTGCCGCGCTGCTCGGCGTCGGCGACGGGGTGGGACTGGCCGACGGGCTGACCGACGGCGACGGGGGCGTGGCGGCGGTGCCGGTGGTGAGGGTGAACCGCACCTCCCCCTTGACGGGGTGGCCGTCACTGGACGGCAATTGATAGTCGACGATGTAGAGACCAGCCGCGCCCGGGGCGAACGGCACCCTGACCCGGCTGCCGGAAAAGGTCGGCTCGCCACCGGCGGCCGGGATGTTGTCCGGCCCGGTCACTGTGATCTTCGTCCTGTCCGGATCGAGTTTGGCCAGGAAACGCAGCTCGACGGCAGCCGGCGCGGTGGCGACCTTGGCCCCGTTGGCCGGATTGCTCCCGGTCAGCGAGTTGTGTGCCAGCGCCGGCGACGCCGGCAACAACGCCACGCCGAGCGCCACGCCGACGAGCACTGGCACCGCCCGCACCAGCCGTGGGACCCTGCCCCCCATGAAGCCCTCCGCAAAGGTACGATCCGCCCGCTGATCACGCGGCTGAGAAATTGGTCGTTCCAGGATCGCAGATAGTTCCACATATTGTTCCCAGAGCTGCATCCGAGCGATGTTCCAGGAAGTCTGTGCGGTGGGGCCGGCGCTGCCCGGTCACGCACCGATGCCGACCGGCCCGCGCGTGACCCGCAGCACAGCCATCCATCGAACGGGGCGAGGAGGCGGCGATGGTCGACAGGGTGAGGCGGCTGCTGGCAGCGGTCGCGGTGGGCGTGGCGACGGCGGTGGTGCTCGGCACCGGGCCGGCGGCGCAGGCGGCCGGGGCGCACCGGGCGGCACCGAAGACGCCACCCGCCGGGGTGGACATCACCGGGGTGGGGCTGACCGAACCGCTGCGCCTGCGCAGCGACACCGCCCCGACCCACGTGGTCGCGGTCATCGACCAGGTCAGCTGGTTCGGCCGCACCGGCCAGGCCAAGGGCCCCACGGCCGCCGACCTCGGTCCGAAGTACACCATCGTGGTGCTCGCCGGGGACGCCGCCACGCAGACGTTCGACCTCTACCCGCTGGCCAAGGGCGGTCCCCGGGCCTTCCGGCCGGCCAAGCAGCCCGACGCGCGCAAGACCACCGCCGGCTGGTTCCTCGGCCGGCTCACCATGTCCGAGACGCTGCGCGCCGCCGGGGTGCCGCTGGAGCCGCAGCTCGACACGGTCAGCGGCGGCGTGGGTGGCGGCGAGCGGGCCCTTCCGGACGACGCCCTCAACCCGGGTCGCGACATCGACGACGCGATCTCCGAACTTCAGCGGTTGCTGCTGCTCAACGTGGGCGTGATGCTGGTGATCACGCTCGGCCTGGCGGGCATCGCCCTGCTGGTCCGCCGCCGCACCCGCTGACCACGCCGCCGGCCGCCGGTACCGGCCCCACCCGTCCGGCCCGGGACGCCGCGCCCCGGTGCGGGTCAGGCCGGTGCCCGGTCGGCCGCCGTACCCGCCGCCGACCACACCGCCAGCACCACCTTGCCCCGGACGTGCCCGGCCTCGACCAGCCGGTGCGCGTCCGCGGCCCGGGCCAGCGGGAGCACCCGCTCGACGTGGACGGTGAGCCGGCCCGCGTCGACCAGCGCGGCCAGCAACCCCAGGTCCGCCGTGGACGGCTCCACGAACAGGTAGCTGCCGCCGAGCCGGGTGACGTGCTCCGGGTCGGCGACGGAGACCAGCCGGGACGGCCGGGACAACAGCGCCGCCGAGACGTCCAGCGCCGCCCCGCCGAACAGATCGAGCGCCACGTCCACCCCGTCGGGCGCGAGCGCGCGGAGCCGGTCGACCAGGCCGTCGCCGTGGGCGACCGGTTCGGCACCCAACGACCGGACGAAGTCGTGATTGGCCGGACCCGCCGTGCCGATCACCCGGGTCGCCCCCAACGCCCGCGCCACCTGCACCGCCAGGTGCCCCACCCCGCCCGACGCCCCGTGCACCAGCACGGTGTCCCCCGCGCCGGTGCCGGCCCGCCGCAACGCCTGGTAGGCGGTCAACCCGGCCAGCGGCAGGCCGGCCGCCTCGACCCAGGACGCCTGGGACGGCCGGATCGCCAGGCAGCGTTGCGGGGCGGGGACCAGTTCGGCGTAGCTGCCGTACTGGAGGTGGTCGCGACGGACGTACCCGATCACCTCGTCGCCGACGGCGAACCCGGTCACCGCCGGGCCGGCCGCCACCACCACGCCCGCCGCGTCCCAGCCGGGCACCAGGGGGAAGTGCGCGGGAATCGCGTCGGCCAGCAACCCCTCACGGATCTTCGCGTCGACCGGGTTCACTCCGGCGGCGCGGACCCGCACCAGCACCGTGTCCGGACCCACCGGGGGGTCGGGCAGTTCCCGCAGGGTCAGCCGGTCGGCCGTACCCCACCCGTCGATCGCGATCGCCTGCACGTCACCCACGCTAACGGTCGACGGGCCGTCAGGTGATCAGCACCAACGGTGTGGCGGGCGTTGCACGCGCTGCCGACGCCGGCCGGGGCGGACCGGGCCGTGCCGGTGCCCGCCCGCCCACCCGGCCAGGTCGCTGCGGCAGGCCCGGGTCGGCGGGTCCGGTTGGCCGGTCGGGCCGGGTTCCACCGCCGCCGGTCGGACCGCCGCGCCGTCGACCGTCTCGACGCCGCGTTGGCGGGGCAGCGCCAGCTCGTCGTCGGCCCGTTCGACCGCCCGACAGACCTGCTCCGTCGCCAGCCGGCGGTGCGGTCGGGCCGCCCCGGGCTGGTCGTGGTGGCCCGGCCGGCAGGACTCGCCCTGGGCGCAGCCGTGGTCGGCCTCCCCGTGCGCCATCCCGGTCTCCTCACACTCGCGTCGCCCGCCGGGACGACACCCCGGCGCGGCAGTGCCACCGTACTGGCCGGCACCGACGCGCCGTGCAGCGCGTACCCCCGGGGTCAGGACCTCGGTCGACGCGGGAAGATCGTCTCCCAGACCGGGAACGCGACCAGCCAGATCAGCAGCGCGACGGTGAGGGTGCGGATCCAGTTCGCCAGCTCCCGGGTGCGCTCGGCGTCACCGACGACGACGATCGCGGCGGCCAGCAGGGCGCAGGCGACCGCCCAGCCGAGCAGTGCCTTGCCCCACTCCCGCCACTCGTGGCGGGCCCGCGCCCAGCCGTACCGGGGTGGTTTCACCGGCGGCGGGCCGCCGGCGAAACGGTGCGCGAAGCGCTGGTCGGCCCACCGGATCATGGAGTGCCCGAACGCCACCGAGAACCCGAGGTAGACGGCGGCCAGGCCGTGGGTGGCGTCCGCGGTCGCCCCCCGGCGCAGGTCCATCGCCGCCGCGCCCAGCAGCACCAGATCGACCAGGGGAACGCAGACCAGCAGCGCCGCCCCCAGCCGGGGCCGGCGCAGCGGGTACCGGGCGACCAGCCCGGCCACGAGCAGCACCCAGAATCCGATCTCGCACCCGACGATGACCGCCAGCAGCATGTCCACCTCCCCGTTCCGGTCAAGCGTGCCGGGGCGGGGAGGTGGTCACCTCACCGGCGGGGACGAGTTCCGGGTCCCTCCTTCGGTGGAGCCGCGGCCCGGCGTACCCCCTTCGGCGGACGGCCGACCGGGCGGCCTCCTCCGCAGGTGGGAGGGGCACCGGCCCGGGGTGTGGTGGGATCGGGAGCATGCGGATGCCGGGCTGGGTCGGCTCCGGCCGGCCGGGACGCGACCTGGCCCTGGCCGGGGTGTCCCTGGTCGGCGGCCTGGCGGCCTACGGTGTCGGCCTGCAACCCCAGTTCCCCTGGGCGCCGGACGTGCCACGGGTGTCCTTCCTGCTGCCGCTGCTGGCGGCGAGCGTGGCGGTCGGGCTGCGCCGGGTGGCCACCCGGACCGGCCTGGTGGTGGGCACGGTGGCGGTGTTCGCCGACGCCGCGCTCGGCGTGTCGGTGGGCGTCACGGTGGTCTACACCCAGGTGTTGTACGACACGTGCGTGTACGGCCCGTCCCGGTGGTGGCGCTGGCTGCTGCGGGTCGCGGTCGGGCTCAGCGTCGGCGGCACGGTGGTGGGCCTGCTCTGGTGGGGCTGGCGGGGTGCCGCCGTCGGGATGCCGTTCGCGCTGCTCGGGGTGCTGCCGGTGGTCACCGGGATCAGCGTGCGGCAGTACCGGGACCAGGCGGCGACCGAGCGGGCCCGCGCCGAGCAGACCGCCCGGCTGGTCGAGCTGGACCGGCGGCAGGCGGTGCTGGCCGAGCGGGCCCGGATGGCCCGGGAGCTGCACGACGTGGTGGCGAACCAGCTCAGCGCGGTGGCCCTGCACGCCACCGCCCTGCTCGCCGCCCCCGGGCTGGACCGGCCCCGCATCGACGCGGCGCTGCGGGTGATCCGGGAGAGCAGCGTGCAGGGCATGGCCGAGATGCGGCAGCTCGTCGGGCTGCTGCGGGAGCCGTCCGTGGACCCGGTGCAGGAGGCCACCCGGGTCCGGCTGGACGAGCTGGACCGGCTGCTGGCCCGGATGGCCGACGCCGGGTTGCGGGTCCGCACGACGGTGCGGGGGTCGCCCCGGGAGCTGCCGGTGGGGGTCGACCTGGCGGCGTACCGGATCGTGCAGGAGTCGTTGACCAACGCGTTGCGCCACGGCTCGGGCACGGCGGAGCTGACCGTGGCGTACCTGCCGACGGAGGTGGCGGTGACGGTGGAGAATCCGGTTCGCTCCGGCGGGCCGGCCGACGGCGCGGCGCTGCCGGCCGGGGGCGCGGGCCTGATCGGGATGCGGGAGCGGGCCGCCCTGCTCGACGGCGGGTTCACCGCCGGCCCCCGGGACGGCTGCTGGCGGGTGCGGGCGACCCTGCCGGCCGGGGAGCGGACGTGACCGCCCCGGTCCGGGTCGTGCTGGCCGACGACCAGGCGGCGGTCCGGGCCGGTCTGGTGCTGATCCTGGCCGGCGCGCCGGAGATCGAGGTGGTGGGCGAGGCGGCCGACGGGGAGGCGGCGGTACGGCTGTGCCGGGAGCTGCGTCCCGACGTGGCGGTGCTGGACATCCGGATGCCCCGGCTGGACGGGGTGTCGGCGACCCGGGAGATCGTCGCCGCCGGCACCGCCGACGTGCTGGTGCTGACCACCTTCGACCTCGACGAGTACGTCTTCGGCGCGCTGCGTGCCGGGGCGGCCGGTTTCCTGCTCAAGGACACCGACGCGGCCGGTCTGGTGGCGGCGGTGCGGACGGTGGCCCGGGGCGAGGGGGTGATCGCCCCGACGCTGACCCGGCGGCTGATCGCGGCGTTCGCGGCGACCGCGCCGGGCGTCGACGCGGCGGACCGCGCCGCCGTGGCCGCGCTGACCCCCCGGGAGCGTGACGTGCTGGCCTGCCTGGGGGTGGGCCTGTCCAACCGGGAGATCGCCGACCGGCTGGCGGTGGCGGAGAGCACGGCGAAGACCCACGTGAGCCGGGTGCTGGCGAAGTTGGCGCTGCGCAGCCGGGTGCAGGCGGCGATCCTGGCGCAGGAGCTGGCACTGCCCACGCCACCACCATGACATAGATCGATGTCTATATTGACTGCGGCCCATGCGTGACCGTAGGGTGCGAGCGGAACCTTGGGCTCGCAGGCCGGCGGCCGGCCCGACGCCGCCCCCGACCGGAGCTCCGACGGGGATCGGAGGAATCGTCATGATCGCGTCCGGGCGGTCCGTCCTGACGGCCGGCGGCATCCTCGCCGCCACCACAGTCGTCGCCCTCGGCATGACCACGGTCGCCGGTGGCGCACCCGCCACCGCCACCCCGGCCGGCGGGTGCACCGCCACGGTCCGGGTCGACTCCCGCTGGGGCAGCGGCGAAAGCGGCGGCCAGATCGTCACCTTCACCGTCGCCAACACCGCGTCGGCGACCGCCAACCGGTGGACGGTCACCTGGCCGCTCACCGACGGCCAACGGATCGTGTCGTCCTGGAACACCTCGGTCAGCGCGGCGGGTGGCACCGTGACCGCGACCAACGCGCCGTACAACGGGGTGCTCACGCCTGGCGCGTCGACCACCTTCGGCGTGCAGCTCGCCGGCCCCACCACCGCACCGACGCCGAGCTGCACCAACGACGCCGTCCCGCCGACCACCACCAGCCCGCCGACCGGCGCCGACGTCACCGTCCGCGAGGCCGACAACCAGCGCACCGTCACCCTGTACGTCGGGCAGACGCTGGGCGTGACCCTGGCGGCCGACTACCTGCCGGTCAGCACCACCGGCAGTGCGCTGACCCCCGTGTCGACCAGCGGTGGCTTCCCGACCGGGCAGCCGCTCGTGGCGACGCTGCGGGCCGTGGCCCCGGGCACCGCCGAGCTGACCACCAGCACCGACCACGCCTGCCGGCACACCACCCCGCCGTGCGCCCTGCCGACCGTGCTGTGGACGGTGCACGTCGCGGTCATCGAGCTGCCGCCGACCGACGCCGGGCAGACGGTGGTCGTCTCCGCGCCCGACAACCAGCGTGACCTCACGCTGCGCGTCGGCGACACGCTCGTGGTGAGCCTGGCCAGCAACTACGTGCCCCCGACGCTCTCCCCGGCCGGGGTCGTGGTGCCGGCCGAGGTGACCGGCGGCTACCCCAGCGGCCAGCCGCTCATCGCCCGGTACGTGGCGACCGCACCCGGCCGGGTCGACGTCTCCACCATCACCGACAACCTCTGCCGGCACCAGCCGACCCCCTGCCCGTCCCCCCAGGTGCGCTGGGTGGTGCACGTCACCGTCACCAGCTGACCGGCACACCGCCGACCTGCGCCCCGGCTCCCGGCGGCCCGCCCCCGGCGGGCCGCCGGGAGCCGACGTCGAGCCCCTGCTCAGGGCATGTCACGCTGGAGCCGTGAGCGAACCGGACGGGAGGGAACTGACGGCCACCCTGCGCCGGATCGAACGGGCGGCGGGGGCGCTGGCAACGGCCAGCGTGGCCCGGATGGACGAGAGCCTGCCCTGGTTCCGTGAGCTGCCGGCCGAGCAGCGCTCCTGGGTGATGCTGGTGGCGCAGGCCGGGGCCCGGTCGCTGGTCGAGTGGCTGGGTTCCGGCGGTGGCACCACCGACAGCACCCAGGAGGTGTCCGACGAGGTCTTCGCCACCGCGCCGCTGGCCCTGGCCCGGTCGATCAGCCTCCAGCAGACGGTGGCGCTGATCAAGGTGACCATCGACGTGGTCGAGGAACAGGTGTCGCACCTGGCCGCGCCCGGTGAGGAGCAGCAGCTCCGCGAGGCGGTGCTGCGGTTCTCCCGGGAGATCGCCTTCGCCGCCGCCCGGGCGTACGCCCGCGCCGCCGAGTCCCGGGGCTCCTGGGACGCCCGCTTGCAGGCGCTGCTGGTCGACGCCCTGCTACGCGGGGACTCCCCCGACGTGCTGGCCAGCCGGGCCGCCGCGCTGGGCTGGGCGGACGCCCCACCGGTGGCGGTGGCGGTGGGCCGCTCCCCCGGCGGCGAGGTGTCCGCCGTGCTGCACACCGTCTACCGGTACGCCCGCCGGATCGGGGTGGAGGTGATCGGCGGCGTGCACGGCGACCGGCTGGTCATCGTGCTCGGCGGCGCGGCCGACCCGATGGCGGCCACCGAGAAGCTGCTCCCCGGGTTCGGCGACGGTCCGGTGGTGGTCGGTCCCGCCGTACCCAGCCTGGACGAGGCGACGGACTCGGCACGGGCGGCGCTGGCCGGCTACCGGGCGGCGCCGGCCTGGCCGACCGCGCCCCGGCCGGTGCCGGCGGCCGACCTGCTGCCCGAGCGGGCCCTCGCCGGTGACGCCGAGGCCCGCCGCCGGCTGCGCCACGACGTGTACGCCGTCCTGGTCCGCGCGGGCGGGGAGCTGCTGGAGACGTTGGACGCCTTCTTCGCCGCCGGTGGGACGCTGGAGAGCGCCGCCCGTGCCCTGTTCGTCCACCCCAACACGGTGCGTTACCGACTGCGTCGGATCGCCGAGGTGACCGGTTTCTCCCCGCTGACCCCCCGGGACGCGTTCGCGCTCCAGGTGGCGCTGACTGTCGGCCGGCTGGACCCGATTGTCCCGGCGGGTGCGCCCGGTCCGAACCAGAAATGACACCGGGTGACCGGTGAGCAGGGCCGCTAGGCGACGATCATCGCCGATGTTTGTAGGAACCCTCCAAGAGTTCTAGTGCGGTTTGGTGTCAGCCCGCACAGCGCTTACCCCGGGGTATCGGGAAGAGTCATAGACGTGCTCGCCGTCCTCTCTCCAGGCCAGGGTTCCCAGAAGCCCGGCTTCCTGACACCCTGGCTCGCCCTGCCCGGCGTCGAGTCACGGCTGCGCTGGTGGTCCGTGCCGGCCGGGGTCGACCTGGTCCGGCTCGGTACCGAGGCCGACGCCGACGAGATCAGGGACACGGCCCGCACCCAGCCGCTGCTGGTGGCCTCGGCCCTGATCGCGGCCGAGCAGCTTCCCCTGCACGACGTGAACCTGGTCGCCGGGCACAGCGTCGGCGAGCTGGCCGCCGCCGCGCTGGCCGGGGTGTTCTCCGCCGAGACCGCGATCACCCTCGCCGGGGTACGCGGCCGGGAGATGGCCGCCGCCTGCGCCCTCGCCCCCACCGGGATGGCAGCCGTGCTCGGCGGCGACCCGGACGAGGTGCTCGCCGCGCTGGAGACCCACGGGCTACACCCGGCCAACCGCAACGGCGGCGGTCAGGTGGTCGCCGCCGGCACACTCGACGCCCTGGACAAGCTGGCCGCCGAACCGCCGGCCAAGGCCCGGATCGTCCGGCTCCAGGTCGCCGGGGCGTTCCACACCCCGTACATGGGCCCCGCCGAGCAGGCCCTGGCCGCCGTCGCCGCCGGGATCACCCCGTCCACCCCGGCCCGGCTCCTGCTCTCCGACCTCGACGGCGCCGCGGTGGCACACGGCCGGGAGCTGGTGCACCGGCTGGTCCGGCAGGTCACCGCCCCGGTGCGCTGGGACCTGTGCATGCGGACGCTCGTCGGGCTGGGGGTCACCGGCGTGCTCGAACTCCCCCCGGCCGGCACCCTCGCCGGGCTGGTCAAGCGGGAACTCAAGGCCACCGGCGTGCCGGAGATCGTCACCCTGAACACCCCCGCCGACCTGCCCGCCGCCCGCGACCTCATCGCCCGGCACAGCGGCCCGCCCGGTCACCGGCCGACCCCCCGCGCCCGGGTGGTCGTCGCCCCCGCCGTCGGCACCTTCACCCCCGCCGAGGGCCTCGCCGAGGGCGCCGAACTGAGCGCCGGCCAGGTGCTCGGCCAGGTGACCACCCGGCAGGGGCCGGTCGAGGTCACCGCCCACGACAGCGGCCCGCTCACCGAGTGGCTCGCCCACCCCGCCGACCCGGTCGCGCCGGGCCGACCCATCGCCCGCATCGGAGGCCAGGCATGAGCGGCAGTCGGATCGTCGCCCTCGGGCACTACCAACCCTCGCGGGTGGTGACCAACAACGACATCGCCCAGTTCGTCGACACCAACGACGAGTGGATCAGGGACCGGGTCGGCATCGCCAGCCGGCGCATCGCCGACGGCGAGACGGTCGCCGACATGGCCACCGCCGCCGCCGACAAGGCGCTTGCCAACTCGGGCCTCACCGCCGCCGACATCGACCTGGTCGTCGTGGCCACCTGCACCTCGATCGACCGCAGCCCGAACGTGGCCTGCCGGGTCGCCGCCAAGCTGGGCATCACCGCCCCGGGCGCGTTCGACCTGAACACCGCCTGCTCCGGCTTCGCCTACGCGCTGGGCACCGTCGACCACGCCATCCGGGCCGGCGCGTCCCGCAACGCGCTGGTCATCGGCGCCGAGAAGCTCTCCGACTTCACCGACTGGACCGACCGTTCGACCTGCATCATCTTCGCCGACGGCGCGGGCGCGGCGGTGGTCACCGCCACCACCGGCGACGAGCCGACCGGGATCGGTCCGGTGGTGTGGGGCTCCGCGCCGGACAAGAGCGACGCGGTACGCATCGAGGGCTGGCGGCCGTACATCGCGCAGGAGGGGCAGTCGGTGTTCCGCTGGGCCACCACCGCGCTGGCCCCGCTGGCGCTGCAGGCGTGCGAGAAGGCCGGTGTCGACCCGTCCGAGCTGGCCGCGTTCGTGCCGCACCAGGCCAACTCGCGGATCATCGACGGCATCGCCAAGCGGCTGAACATCCCGCAGGCGATCATCGCCAAGGACATCGTCGAGTCCGGCAACACCTCGGCGGCGAGCGTGCCGCTGGCCCTGTCCAAGCTGGTCGAGCGCCGGGAGGTGCCCTCGGGCGCGCCGGTGCTGCTGTTCGGCTTCGGCGGCGGGCTGACCTACGCCGGTCAGGTCGTCCGCTGCCCCTGAAGACCCGACGCGGTCGGCGACCGCGGCGCGCCGCCATCCGGCGGAGAACCAACCCCGATGAGAGGAACCCACCGTAATGACCCGTGACGAGATCACCTCCGGCCTCGCCGAGATCCTCGAAGAGGTCGCCGGGGTGAACCCGGACGACGTGGCCGAGGGGAAGTCCTTCACCGACGACCTCGACGTCGACTCGCTCTCCATGGTGGAGGTCGTGGTCGCCGCCGAGGAGAAGTTCGGCGTCAAGATCCCGGACAACGAGGTGCAGAACCTGAAGACCGTCGGGGACGCCGTCAGCTTCATCGAGGCGCAGTCCTGAGATGAGTCACGTCGACGTCGTCGTCACCGGGCTCGGCGCGACCACCCCGCTGGGCGGGGACGTCGCGTCGACCTGGGACGCCATGCTCGCCGGCCACTCCGGGGTGGGTCCGCTCACCCAGGAGTGGGCCGGCCAGCTCCCGGTCCGGATCGCCGCCCAGCTCGCGGTCGAACCGAGCGAGGTGCTGGACCGGGTCAAGCTGCGCCGACTGGACCGTTCCGAGGCGATCGCGCTGATCGCGGCCCAGCAGGCCTGGGCGGACTCGGGGCTCGCCGACTCCGGGCTGGACCCGGAGCGGTTGGGTGCCAGCGTCGGCTCCGGCATCGGTGGCGCCCTGACCCTGCTCGCGCAGGACGACATCCTGGAGGCGTCCGGCCCGCGCCGGGTCTCCCCGCACACCATCCCGATGCTGATGCCCAACGGTCCCGCCGCCTGGGTGGGGCTGGAGCTGGGCGCGCAGGCCGGGGTGCACTCGGTGGCGAGCGCCTGCGCGACCGGCGCGGAGGCGATCGCACTCGGCCTGGACATGATCCGGTCCGGGCGGGCCGACGTGGTGGTGGCCGGCGGCACCGAGGCGGTCATCCACCCGCTGCCGATCGCCGGGTTCAGCTCCATGCGGGCCATGTCGACCCGCAACGACGAACCGGAGCAGGCCTCCCGCCCGTGGGACAAGGGCCGCGACGGCTTCGTCCTCGGCGAGGGCGCCGGCATCCTGGTGCTGGAGCGGGCCGACCACGCCGCCGCCCGGGGTGCGCACGTCTACGCCCGACTCGCCGGCGCCGGCATCACCTCCGACGGGTACGACATCGTGCAGCCGCACCCGGAGGGGGCCGGCGCGATCCGGGCCATCGCCAAGGCGATCGCCGACGCCGACGTGGCCAAGGCCGACATCGTGCACGTCAACGCGCACGCCACCTCGACCCCGGTGGGAGACCTCGCCGAGATCAAGGCGCTGCACCGGGCGCTCGGCGACCACCCGGTGCTGACCGCCACCAAGTCGATGACCGGGCACCTGCTCGGCGCGGCCGGTGCGTTGGAGTCGATCGCCACCATCCTGACCATCCGCGACGGCGTCATCCCGCCGACGATCAACCTGGACGACCCGGACGACGGTCTCGACATGGACGTGGCCGCGAACAAGGTCCGCCACCTGGACGTGCCCGCCGCGTTGAACAACTCGTTCGGCTTCGGCGGTCACAACGTCGCCCTGGTCTTCACCCGCCCCTGACGGCACCGGCAGACCGGCCCGGCACCGCGACGGTGCCGGGCCGGTGTGCGTCCGGGCGGCCCGCCGGCCCCCGGTCGGGGGCAGCACGGCCCCGCGCCGTCAGCTAGCATCCGTCGGCCGCCGTGATCGACGGCGGGAACTCTCACGGGGAAAACGACGATGATCCGACGTACGACCGCACTGGCCGCCCTCACCCTCACCCTCGCCACCGGCTGCGCCCGGGCCACCCCGGAGCCGGCGACGACGCCCGCCCCGCCGGCCAGCCCCACCGCCTCGCCTGTCGTCGCCGGCCCACCGTGGTACGACGACGTCGCCCCGGCCGCCGCCGCCACCACGATCGGCCCGAAGGGCAGCCCCTGCACGCTGTCGATGACCTTCTCGGTGCCGGCGAAGTGGAAGGCCAAGGCGGTGAAGGGCGGGGCCGACTTCAAGCTCGGCCCGGCCGTGCCGCTGTGCGAGATCGACGCGAAGCCGGCCGGGAACATCGGCTTCCTGCGGGTCTGGCAGATCACCGGGGGCACGCCGCTGAACCCGCAGGACACGGTGGACAAGTACCTCGCCGAGTTCGACGGTCCGAAGGAGCAGCAGTACCGGCGGACCAAGGCCGGCCCGCTGGACGCCTTCGAGGCCACCTGGACCGAGGACGGCGAGCGTAAGCGGGCGATCCTGGTGTCCACCCTGTACGGCAAGTTGATGATCACCCTCGGCGGCCTGGACACCGAGGAGTTCGAGGCGATGCTGCCGGCGTACCAGCTGGCGAAGTCGAGCGCCAACCTGCCGGAGTGACGCACCGGGTGTCCGGCCCGCCCCCTTCGCGGGCCGGACACCCGGTTCGACCGGTCCGCCCCTCACGGCCCGGACGCACGGATCGTCAGGTCAGCGGGGGGCCGGCACCGCTTCCCGGGCGAGGGTGACCGCGCCCAGCAGCGCCGCGTCGTCGGCGAACCGGGACAGCACCACGTCGGGGCGGTGCGGGAGCACCTCGGCCAGCCGGTCGACCAGCAGTCCCCGGATCAGCGCGCTGCCGGCCACCCCGCCCACCAGCACCACCCGCTGCGGATCGAGCAGCAGGCAGCAGGTGACCAGGTGCCGGGCCAGCTCGTCGACCCGGGCGGTGAGCGCGTCACGGGCCGCACCGGGCAGCTCGGCCGCGGCGGCCAGCCCGGCCGCGTGCCCGGCCACCCCCAGCTCGTCGGCCAACCGGTCCAGCGCCCGGCCGGAGAAGTCCAGCTCCAGCATGGTGCCGGGCCACGGGCCGCCGGCCACCGCGTACCCGATCTCGCCGGCCGCGCCCCGGTGCCCGGCGAGGACCCGGCCGCCGACGGTGACCGCCGCCGCCACGCCGGTGCCGATCCCCACCACCAGGCCGGGGTCGGCGTCGCGCAGCGCACCGAGCCGCAGCTCGGCCAGGGCGGCGGCGTTCAGGTCGTTGTCCACCGCCACCCGGGTCACCCCGAGGGCGTCGGAGACGGCGTCGGCCAGGCGCAACCGTTCCCAGCCGGGTACGTTCGGGGCCAGGTCGATGCCGTCGGGGCGGACCACCCCGGGCGAGGCCACCCCGGCCGCCACCAGCGGCCCGCCGACCTCGGCGACCAGCGTGGCCGCCAGTTCCAGCGCCCGGTCCAACGCCTGCGGGGCACCCCGCTCGGCGTGCGTGGCGATCCGCCGGTGGGCCAGCAACCGGCCGGTGCCGTCGGCCACCCCGACGGCCATCTTCGTTCCGCCGAAGTCGATGCCCAGCAGCAGTTCGTCGGTGCGGGTGCCGGCGACGGCCCGGCCGGCCAGTCGCATGCTCACCTGGTCCACCGCCCGGTCACCACCGTCGACCGCGGTCGTGGCGGTGCCCCGCCGGGCAGCCGGGCCGGACCGGAACCGGATCGTCGGATCGACGCGCTCACCGGCCGGCCACCTCGGCGGCGACCGTGTCCAGCGCCTCGTCGGCGCGGGCCAGCCGGTCCCGGGTCGCGGCGAGCCGGTCGGCGACGCCGTCGAACGTGCCCCGCAGGGTGCCGACCTGGGCACGGACGGCGGCGGCACCCGGCCCGTCCACCTGCGCCCGGGCGAGCACCAGCTCGGGGTCGACGGCGGCGGCGATCAGGTCGGCCACGGCGTCGTCGGTGAGCCCGTCGACCAGGCCGGCGGCGGCGGTCCGGACCCCGTCGGCGGTCCAGCTGTCCGGCGCGCCCGCGCGCACCAGCCGGCCGACGACCGAGTGGGCGGCCCGGAACGGCACCCCGTGCCGGGTCAGCGCGTCGGCCGCCGCGGTGGTGGTCGCCCCGGACGCGACGATCTCCTCCCGGGTCGGCGGGTGCAGCGGCTCCAGCTCGGCGAGGAAGCCGCCGACCAGGGCGAAGAACCGTTCCGCCCGGTCGTTGCTGTCCCAGAGCCGGACCTGCACGTCGGTGGTGGCGTTGTTGGAGTCCTCCCACCAGGCCGCCCCGACGTTGTTGAGCACCGACGCGGCGTCGGCGGCGCTCGCGCCGGCCATCGACACCAGGTGCTCCAGCACCACCGGGTTGCGCTTCTGCGGCATGATGCTGCTGCCCTGGGTGAAGTCGCCGGGGGTGGCCACCCACTGCCAGGTCAGCCAGTCCATCAGGGTTCGGGCGAGCCGGGCGCCGGTGGCCAGGGCCTGCGCGTTGAGGGTGCCCACCCGGACCAGGTGGTCGGCCCCGGCGACCGCCTCGTAGGAGTTGGTCACCAGGCCGTCGAAGCCGAGCAGCTCGGCCACCCGGGCCGGGGCGATGTCCAGGTCGGTGCCGGCGAACGCGCAGGAGCCCAGCGGCGAGACGTTGAGCTGGTCGATCACGTCGGCGTACGCGACGGCCTCACCGGCCAGCGCCTCGGCGTAACCGGCCAGCGCGTGCCCGATGGTGGTGGGTTGGGCGGGCCGGCGGTGGGTGTAACCGGTGATCACCACGTCGGCGTACCGGTCGGCGACGTCCAGCGCGGCCGTTCCGGTGGCCAGCACCCTCTCCAGCACCCCGAGCAGCTGGTCGCGCAGGAGCATCCGGAACACCCCGGCGTCCAGGTCGTTGCGGCTGCGCGCCATCTGCACGTCCAGTTCGGACGCGGGCAGGCCGCACGCCTGCGCGAGGGTCTTCTCCAGCAGGTAGTAGGTGTCCTCGAAGCTGCCGTCGAACGCCGGGGCGGGCTTGCCGTCGGCGCGCAGCGCGGCCAGCCCGCGCAACAGCCGGGCCCCCCGCTCGGCCGGGATGAGGCCCTGCTCGGTCAGCATCACCACGTGCGCCTGGCTGGCGCGCACCATCGCCGGGTACAGGTGGCCGACGTGGTGCTCGTAGGTCGGGGCCAGGTGGTGCCGCTGGTAGGTGGTCAGCTCGCTCATGGCGGTTCCTTACTTCCTTCCGGGCCGGGACGCGGCATGGGGGCCGGGTCCCGGGTTCTCGGCTGGTCGGTCGGTCAGGCCCAGCAGCCGTTCGGCGTTACCGGCGAAGATGGCGCGGAGATGGTCGTCGGGCATCCCCAGCTCACGGCAGACCCGCAGCTGGTCGTCGAGGTAGCGGGTGACGTAGCCGCGCGGAAACCACGACGAGTCGCTGCCGTACACGATGCGCTGCGGGCCGATCGTCTCGTAGCAGCGGCGGAACAGGTCCTCCAGCGTCAGCCTGTACGGCATCCAGCGCACCCACTGGTTGGAGCCGGACGTGTCGACGTGGATGTTGGGGCAGCCCCAGGCGGCGAAGAGCAGATCCTGCACGTGCTGGACGCCGAAGTGCGGCACCACCACGGCCAGCTCGGGGAAGCGGCGGGCCATCCGGGCCAGCTCGTCGGGGCCGCCGTACCTGCCGAAGGAGAGGCCACCGGCGCTGCCGTAGTGGCCGATGTGGATCAGCACCGGCACGCCGAGGCGCTGGGCGGTGGACCAGAGCGGGTCCAGGTCGGCGTGGTCCAGCGGGCCGCGTAGCAGCGGGGCGAACAGCTTCAACCCGCGCAGACCCCGTTCGGTCACCGCCCGCTCCAGCTCGGCGGCGGCACCCGGCGCGTACGGGTCGTGGTGGGCGAAGCCGAGCAGCAGGTCCGGGTGCCGGTCGACCACGTCGGCGACGGTGTCGTTGCCGCCGCCGGTGACGAAGACGGCCCGGCGGACCCGCACCGCGCGCAGTTCGTCGGCCCACCGGTCGGCCTCGTCCTGCCAGCGTGGGGCGGGCGGCTCGGGGTCGGGGAAGCTCCACGCCTGCCGCCACGCCTTCGCGTACGGGGCGGAGCCGGCGGCCCGCACGGCCCGCTCGTGTTCCCCGCCCGGGTGCATCCCGGCGGCGTCCTCGCAGGCGTGGATCGTCTCGTCGGTGCCGATGCGGAAGTGCAGGTGGAAGTCGACGATGTCGAGTCCCCGTTCCACGCTCACCGGTCTCCCCCGGTCGCCCCGTCCGCCGCCGTCGGGGTCGGCCCGACCGCCGGGTCGGCGGCCGCCGGGGCCGGGTCGGCGGGCGTCGGCAGCGGGTCGGCGGTGGGTGGGGCGGGCGGTGGGGCGGCCACCCAGGCGGCGACGATCTCCCGCAGCCGCGCGCCCGCAGTGGCCCGCACCTGCCGGCCGGCCGCCTCGGAGGCCAGCGAGATGTGCCCCGACCAGCCCTGCCACGGGTCCGGCCGGGACTCGACCAGCACGTACGGATGGCCCACCGGCAGCTTCGGCTTCGGCGGCAGGTCGGTCACGGCGTCGAGGCGGACCGCGCCGGGATCGAACCCGAGCACCCCGGAGGTCTCGTACGCGCCGCCGTGCCCACGGGCGGTCAGCGGCCCGTACAGCTCGGTGGTCTCCGCTGGGGTCACCAGCTGGAACCAGTTGACCAGCAGCAGGCTGGCGGTGCGCCGGCCGGAGACCCACTCCATCGCGGCCCGCACGGTGGACATGTTGGCGTCGTGGCCGTTGACGATCAGCAGCCGGGGGAAACCGGCGGCGACGATCCCCTCGATCACGTCGGCGAGGTAGCCGACGGCGATCTCCGGCCGGATCGACACCGTCCCCGGCCAGGGCCGGGTCTGCCCCGGGCAGGCCGCGTACGGCACCGCCGGGAAGAGCACCCCGCGCGGCCCGGGGAAGCCGGTGGTCGTATCCCCCGGAGAGCCTGCGGCCGACGCGGACCCGGCGGCCGGGTCGACAGCGCCGCCGGCCTCGGCGGCGAAGCCCTCGGCGAGGATCAGGTCGGTGCCGAGCGGCAGGTGCGGGCCGTGCCACTCGACGGCGCCGACGGGCAGCACCGCGTAGTCGGCCGCCGCCGCGACGGCGGCCAGCTCACCGCCGGGAATCCGGGTGGCGGGCAGCAGCCCGCCCCCGGCCGGCCAGGTCACGCCGTCCACTTCGCCGCCTCCCGGGTGGCCCGGCCGCCGTTCTGCAGGCGGCCGGAGAACACCATCACCATGAAGATCAACACCACCTGGAGCATGCCGTACGCGGCGGCGGTGCCGACCTCGAACGAGTACATCCGATTGTTGATCTCGACCGAGATGGGTGCCGTCTCCGAGGTGTAGATCAGCACCGAGGCGACGAACTCGCCCACCCCGTTGACGAACGCCAGCAGCGCGCCGGCCAGCACGCCGGGCAGCATCAGCCGCAGGGTGACCGTGCCGAACGCCCGCCACCAGGGCGCGCCGAGGTTACGGGCGGCCTCCTCCAGCGACGGGTCGATCTGGGCCAGCGTCGCCGAACTCGACCGGAACACCAGCGGCAGGAACCGCACGAAGTACGCCAACGGCATGATCCAGAAGGTGCCGATCAGCACCTGACCGAAGCTGAACGCGTTGCCCGTGCTGAACGCGGAGATCAGGTTGATCGCCACCACCGTGCCGGGCAGCGCCCAGGCCAGCATGACCGCCACGTCGAGCAGCCCCCGGCCCCGGAAGTCGAGCCGGCGCACCGCGTACGCGATCAGCACACCGACCACCACGCAGCCGACCGTGGCGAGCAGGCTCATCTGCAACGAGTTGAGGATCGGCCGGTACGCCCCCGGGTCCGAGAAGATCGTGACGAAGTTCTGCATCGTGTACTCCGACGGGATCACCTCGGTGGTCCACGAGCCGTCCCGGGAGAAGGCGACCAGGGCGATCGTCGCCACCGGGGCGAGCAGCACCATGGTGGCCAGCACCGAGGCCAGCAGCGCCAGCCACTTGCCGAACGGGTTGGTGATCTCCCGGCGGTGCGAGGCGACGCCCTTGGACTGGGAACGGTAGCTGCGCCGCCCCTCGTACCAGCGCATCCCGAGCAGGAACAGCACCGACGCCACCGCCAGCACCGACGCGTAGGTGGAGGCCATCGGCAGGTCGCCGTTGGTGCGGTTGATGTAGATCTGCATGGTCATCGTCCGGTCCACCCCGAACAGCAACGGCGCGGTGTACGACGCCAGCGACGTCATGAAGACCAGCAGCGACGCCGAGACCAGCGCCGGGGTGAGCATCGGCAGCAGCACGGTGCGCCACACCCGGACCCGGCTCGCGCCCAGGTTGTAGGCCGCCTCCTCCACCGACGGGTCCATCCCCACCAGGGCGGCCGAGGCGGCGAGGTAGAAGAACGGGTACATGGTGAAGGTGTGCACCACCAGCACCCCGGCGATACCGGTGAACGGCAGCACCGGGTTCTCCGTGCCGAGCAGCTGTTGCAGACCGCGCGGCAGGATGCCGGTCTCGCTGTAGAGCAGCTGGAACGAGATCGCCCCGATCAGCGGCGGCAGCGCCGCCGGCACCAGGATGATCGCCTCGATCAGCCGCCGGCCGGGAAACGAGAAGCGCTTGAGCAGGAAGGCCATCGCCACCCCGACGATCCCGCAGAGCAGCACGCTGGCCGCCGAGATCCCCAGCGAGGTGAGCAGCGCCGACCGGGCGACCCCGGTGCCGGTGACGAACTCGGTGTAGTTGGCCACCCCGTCCACCCCGACGCTCTCGGCGAAGGTGGCGAACATCGGCTGCACCACGTAGCCGAAGAGGATCAGCGCCAGCGGGAACACCAGCAGGTACGGGAACCACGGCGAGTTGGCGTTGAGGCCGCGCCGGGAGCGGGCGGCCGGCGGCGGGGCGGGGTCCTGGGTCACCGGCGGCACGGTGGCCGGGCTCGGCGTGGCGGGAATGGTGCTCACGGGCGCACCACCCACATGCGGTCCCGGTTGAGGCGCAGGCCGACCTGGTCGCCGACGGCGATGCCGGCCGGGACGTCGATCGCGGCGACCTGCACCGGCTCGCCGGCCACCTCGACCACGAGGTTGGTGGCCATGCCGGTGAACTCCACCTCGGTCACCCGGCCGGTGAGCGCGCCGGGCTCGGTGGCCGAGGTGAGCCCGAGGTGCTCGGGGCGTACCGAGACCAGGGCGGTGTCCCCGGCGCGCAGGCCGTGGTCGGCGGGGGCGGCGACGGCGGTCTCGCTGCCGTCGGGCAGGCCCACGGTGACCGTGTCGGCGGCGGCGGTGACCACCGGCAGGCTGAGCACGTTGCTGCGGCCGATGAACCGGGCCACGAAGGCGGTCGCCGGCCGGTGGTAGATCTCCTGCGGGGCACCGATCTGGCGGACCCGGCCGGACTCCATCACGGCGATCCGGTCGGACATCGCCATCGCCTCGGACTGGTCGTGGGTGACGTAGATGGCGGTGGTGCCGGCCTCCTGCTGGATCCGCCGGATCTCCACCCGGGTCTCCTCGCGCAGCTTGGCGTCGAGGTTGGACAGCGGCTCGTCGAGCAGCAGGGTACGCGGCCGGATGACCAGCGCGCGGGCGAGCGCCACCCGCTGCTGCTGGCCGCCGGAGAGCTGGTCGATGCGCCGGTCGCCGTACCCGGCGAGGTGGACCTGGCCGAGTGCCTCCTCGATCCGCCGGGCTGACTCGGCCCGCCCCACCTTGCGGATCTTCAGACCGTACGCGACGTTCTGCGCGACGGACATGTGCGGGAAGAGGGCGTAGTTCTGGAACACCATGCCGGTGTCGCGCTTGTTCGGCGGCCGGTGGGTGACGTCCTCCGCGCCGAACCTGATCCGCCCCGAGGTGGGGAAGTAGAACCCGGCCACCATCCGCAGGGTGGTGGTCTTGCCGCAGCCGCTCGGCCCGAGCAGGGTGAAGAACTCCCCGGCGGCGATGCTGATGTCGACGTCGTCGACGGCAGCGGTGTCGCCGGCACGCGCGAAGCGCTTGCTCACCGACTCCAGCGTGACATCGATCATGATGTCTTCTCCTTCATGCGGTACCGGACCTGGCCGGGCGGGGTGGCGGGACGGGCGGTGCCGGGGGCGGGACGGCCCCCGGCACCCGTACAGGTCAGCCCTTGTTCTTGATCTGGCTGTTCCAGTGGTTGATCCACTCGGTCTCGTTCTTGCCGATGATGTCCCAGTTGACGTCGAGCGGCTTGAGGTTGAGCTGGGCCAGCCACTCCGGCTGCTGGGCGATCTCCACGGCCGGGATCTGGTAGTAGTCCTTGGCCAGGTCGGCGCGCAGCGTGTCGTCGAAGAGGAACTCGATGAACTTCTGCGCGCCGGTGCTGTTGCCACCCTTGACCGCGGCGAGCCCGTCGACCAGCACCGGGGCGCCGGAGGCCGGCATCACGTAGCCGAACGGCATGTTGGACTGGTTGGCCTGCAGCAGGATGTCCTGCAGGTTCCAGGCGCTCAGGGTGCCCTGCTGGCGGGAGAGCTTGAGGTAGAGGTCGGCCGGGTTGGCCGCGTACGCGCCCGTGTTGGCGTCGAGCTTCTTGAGCCAGTCGTAGCCGGGCTGCGGGTTGCTGCCGTCCGGCGACTGCCGCATGATCATCGCGGCGTAGATCGACCGCATGGTGCCCGAGGCGGCCACGTCGCGGATGACGATCTTGTCTTTCCACTCCGGCTTCAGCAGGTCGTCCCAGTCCTTCGGGGCCTGCTCCGGGGTGAGCGCCTTGTTGTTGTACATGATGACCTCGGGCAGCAGGATCTCCCCGAACCAGCGGCCCTCGGCGTCCTTGTACTTGGCGTCCATCTTGCCGGCGAACGCGGGCTGCCAGGCGGCGAGCAGGTCCTCACCGGCACCGGCGGCCAGCCCCTGCTGGGTGCCGCCCCACCAGACGTCGGCCTGCGGGTTGGCCTTCTCGGCCCGGACCCGCTCCAGGATCTCCTGGGCGCCCAGGTTGAGGATCTCCACCTTCCCCTTGTACTCGGGGTACTTGGCGGTGAACTTGTCCACGACGAAGGTGGAGACCTTCTTGTCGCGGGCGGTGTAGATCGTCAGCTTCTCCGTCTCACCGGCGGCGGTGTCGTCCGAGCCGCCGCCGCAGGCGGTGCCGGCGGCGAGGACGGTGGCGAGCGCTCCGGCGAGCAGAAGTCGACGTCTCATGGGGTACCTCCGAGGGGTGTGGGCGGAAGAATCAGCGGTTTGAGCAGGTCAAGGGGCCGGTAACAGGGTGGGTAGCCCGGCGGCGGCGGCCGAGAGGGCGTAGCTGACCGCGCCGTGCAGCACCGCGCGGTCGCCGAGCACGGCCCGGCGTACCTCGGTGGTGCTGGGCGCGGCGGCGGCGACCAGGTCCTGGAGCCGGCCGACGGCGGCGTCGTCGAGGTCGGCGGCGGCACCGCTGAGCAGCACCCGCCCCGGATCGATCACGCAGACGCAGGAGACGATGAGCCGGGACCAGGCGTTCAGGAGTTCGTCGAGGTAGCCGGCGGCGTCCGGGTCGTCGGCGGCCAGCTCGACCAGCGCGCGTACCGGCGACTCGGGGCGGCGGCCGGGGGCCAGCGCGACCACCCGTTCGGCGATCGCGTTCTCCGACCAGCGCGCCTCGAACGGGCCGATGCCGTCGTGTCCCCGGCCGGCCGGGTCCAGCGGCAGGAAACCGACCTCGCCGGCCGCGCCCCGGGCCCCCCGTCGGACCTGGCCGTCGAGCACCAGGCCCGCGCCGATGCCGTCGGCGACGTGCAGCAGCAGCAGGTCGGCGACGTCGGTGCCGGCGCCGGCGGCGTGTTCGCCGGCCGCCATCAGGTTGACGTCGTTGTCCACCACCACGGGTACGCCGAGCGTCCGCTGGACCGACTCCCCTATCGGACGGCCCTCGATCTGGCCGACCGAGGGGGCGAGCCGGACCGCGCCGCCGGAGATGACGCCGGGCGCGGCGATGGCCACCCCGCGCAGCGCCGGCAGCCCGTCGCCGGCCAGTTCGGGCACCGACCGGCAGATGGTGTCGACGATGTCGCCGGTCAGCCGGACCGTGCGGTGGGCGACCACCGCGCCGTCGCTGTCGGCGATCTCGCAACTGATCCGGGACGGTTCCAGCGAGACGGCGGCGACCAGTTCGGCGCGGGGGTTGAACTCCAGCATCGCCCGGGGACGGCCGGCGCGGGAGGCACCCGGACCGCGTTCGATCAGGTAACCCTCGGCGATCAGGTCCCGCACCAACGGGGTGAGCGTGGCAGGGCTGAGGCCGGTGAGCTCGGTCAGCTCGGCCCGGGAGAGCACCCGGACCTGGCGGGCGGTGGAGATCACGGAAAGCCGCTTGATCTCCTTCGACCGCTCCCGGCTCACCGGGCTCGTTGGTGGCGTCACCACGTCTGTCACACTTCCTTCCTACGGCGAACGAATTAAAGAGTCAAGTAACAAGTCCGTCTCAGCCGGCTCACCTCGGACCACCGGAGCAGCGAAAACGTCCGCAATTGGAAGCGATGGGCGGGTTCGGGGCACCGTTCCGGCGCACCGCAGGACATCCCGGACATCGCCCTCTTTATTTCTTCTGCAAAGAAAGAAATACCTTCCAAAGCATTGACGTGCCGCTGCGGTGGTCCCTAGCGTCACCGGGCGAAGGCCTTCCAGTGTGTACGGAACCCGTACCGCTGCCGTACCCGGTGCACCGCGTCCGACGACGCCCACCGTTCCCGTTCCCGCCGCCTCACCGTCCACCGACGACCCCACGTCGGACGCCCCGCGTCCGACGCGGACGGTCGCTGCCCGGACACCGTGGTCCCGGAAGGATCCGCATGCGCATCAAGGGTTTCCTGCTACCCACCGCACTCGCCCTGGCCGTGGCCGGGGCGCCCGCCACCGCCGTCGCCGCCCCGGCCGACGTCCGCCCGCCCAAGGCCGTCGACCTCGACGTGCTCTTCGTCAGCGCCCACCCCGACGACGAAGCCGGCAGCCTCGCCACCCTCGGCCAGTGGAAGGAGAAGTACGGCGCCAAGGCCGGCGTCGTCACCATCACCCGGGGCGAGGGCGGCGGCAACGCCGTCGGCCTCGAAGAGGGTCCGCCGCTGGGCATCATCCGCGAACGCGAGGAACGCACCGCGATCGGCAAGGCCGGCGTGGAGAACCTCTACAACCTCGACCGGGTCGACTTCTGGTACACCGCGTCCGCCCCGCTGTCCGAGCAGATCTGGGGCCACGACGACACCCTCGGCCAGATCGTCCGGGTCATCCGGACCACCCGGCCCGAGATCATCATGACGATGAACCCGTCGCCGACCCCGGGCAACCACGGCAACCACCAGCAGGCCGCCCGGTTCGCCGCCGAGGCGTTCGCCGCCGCCGCCGACCCGAACGCCTTCCCCGAGCAGCTCAGCGCCGAGGGGTTGAGCCCGTTCCGGGCCGCGAAGTTCCTGCGCAGCGGCGGCACCGGCAGCTCCGCCGCCGGCCCGCAGTGCGCGACCAGCTTCACCCCCACCGTCCCCACCGACCAGGTCTTCGGCGTCTGGGAGGGCACCGAAAGCACCAACGGGAAGACCTGGGCCGAGATCGAGGTCGACGCCCGCCGGGAGTACGTCACCCAGGGCTGGGCCGGCACCGCCGCCGCCCCCACCGACCCGACGAAGATCCGGTGTGACTTCTACACCCTGATCGACAGCCGCGTCCCGTACGACCCGGCGGACACCTCCCCGGAGGCGATCCTGCGCGGCTCGGTGCTGCCGCCGGTGACCGGTAGCCTGCCCAAGGGCACCGAGCTGTACCTCACCACCGACCGGTTCGACCTGGCCCCCGGCGCGACCGTCGAGGTCACCGCGCACCTGCGCGCCCCGCAGAACCGCGCCCTGGTCAAGCCCCGGATCGACCTGCGGCTGCCGGCGGGCTGGAAGGCCAAGGGCTCCGGCGTGCTCGCCAACGACGTGCCGTCGGGCAAGGAGCGGACCCGGAAGTTCACCGTCACCGTCCCGGCCGACGCCGACACCAACCAGCAGCAGCTCATCGGGGCCACCCTGACCACCCGCCAGGGCGTCGGGCGCACCGACCGGGCCGTCCGGGTGGTCGCCGACGTCCGGGGCACCCTGGAGCCGCTGCCCGAGGTGGGCACGTTCCGCACCTGGGCCGGTGAGGGCGGATACCCGCAGCTGGACACCCTGATCAAGCCGGTGCTCACCATCGGCTCCGGTCAGCAGCGGTCGGTCCGCATCGACCTGCGCAACCACGGCCGGGTCAGCCGCTCCGGCACCGTCACCCTCGGCCTGCCGGCCGGCTTCACCGCCGACGCGGCCACCAAGAGCTACCCCGCGCTGGCCCCCGGCGCGACCGGGGCGGTCACCTTCACCGTCACCAACACCGACGCCACCCTGCCGACCGCCAACGAGGGCGGCACGGACGGCGACTACGGCATCACCATCACCACCACCAGCGCCGCCGGCAGCACCGTGGAGACCGGCGCACTGGAGATCGTGCCGACCACCGAGGTTCCGGCCGCCGGGGCCGGCACCGTCGACGGAGTCGCCTCGCCCGGCGAGTACCCCGGCCCGGAGCTGGACTTCTCCCGCATCTGGGAGGGTCAGGCCACGACCCCGCAGGACGCCTCGGCGACCGGTCGGATCGCCTGGACCGCCGACGGGCTGAAGGTGATCGTCCAGGTCACCGACGACGTGCTGGGCAAGAAGGTGGTCCCGCAGGACTGCAAGCGGCAGCGCCGCACCGACAGTGTGGAGATCATCGTCGACCCGAAGGGGAACTCGACGGACACCTCCACCGTGTTCAAGGCGGGCATCTTCCCGATCACCGACGACCCGGCCAACGGCAATCCGCCGTGCTGGCAGCGCGATGCCGACAACCGGCAGGGCCCGGGGGCGACCACCGCACCGGGGATGACCGTGGTCAGCAAGGTCAGCTCCCCGTACACCGGCTACACCATCGAGACGATGATCCCGTTCGCGGTGCTGCCCGACGCGGTGGACCCGGCCCGGATGGGCTTCAACGTGCTGGTCTACGACTCGGACACCCAGGACCTCAGCTCGCAGTCCCGGCTGGGCTGGTCCACCTTCACCGGCGTCCGGGCCGACCCGTACCGCTACGGCCTGGCCACCCTGCCCGGCTACCAGCCGGCGGCCCGGCAGCCCAGCACGCCGGTGTTCCCGGACACCTCGGCGCGCAGCGTGCACAGCCCGCAGACCATCGCCCAGTCGGCCGTGGACGGGGTGGCCCCGGCCGCCGTGCCGAGGCTGAAGAACTCGGCGCTGCGGCTGACCTCGGCCCACCGGGTCACCGACGGCGTGCAGGTCACCCTGCGTGCCGACCGGGCCGGAACCGCCTACCTGTACGCCTGGGACGGCGACACGGCCCGGGGCGAACACACCGTACGGCTGGCCGCCGGTGACCGGGTCACCGTGACGGTCCCGGTCAGCGGGGGCACCCCGACGTCGCTGCTGGCCGCCTTCGAGTCCGGTGGCGCGGCAGTGGCGCAGCAGGTCCCGCTGAACTGATCCGCCACCGCGTGACCCGTGGCCGGTCGTCGACTCCGTCGGCGGCCGGCCACGCCGGTGTCAGGGGTCAGCCGGTGCAACTGGTGGCGGGCAGCCCGGTCAGCGGCACCGGGGAACGACCGGTCGGGCGGGCCTTGCCGGCCAGCACCCCGGCGAGCGCCGTCATCGAGGCCCGGCTGGACGAGTAGGTCGCCAGCAGGGTCGGCGAGGTCGCCTTCTCCAGCACGTACGGGGTGTCCATCGCCACGGTGACCGCCGCGTCGGCGGCGAGATCCTTCGAGCCGTCGCCGTAGCCGACCAGGTGCACCCGGGTGCCGCCCTTGGCCACCACCCGCACGCCCGCAGCGGTCAACGCCGCGGTGAGCGTCGCCCGGGTCTTGTCCCGCCCGTCGGAGGTGGTGACGGTGACCGGGCCGGACACCGCGACGCCGCACTTCCCGCGCAGCTGGGTGACCGCCGCGGCGGCCAACGCGGTGGCGGCGGCCCGGTGCGGGGCGCTGTCGAGCGTGGACATCGCCGGCGTCGGCCGGTCGGCGAGCCGGAACTTCATGGTCAACACCCGGGTGACCGCCGCCACCAGCCGGTCCCGGGGCAGCGAGCCGTCGCGCAGCGCGGCCAGCAACCCGTCGTACGCCTGGCCGACGTTCGGGGTCATCAGGATCAGGTCGTTGCCGGCGAGCAGGGCCTTCACCGCCGCCTCGCCCGGCGGGTAGCGCTTGGCCGGCGGCATGTTCATCCCGTCGGTGATCACCACCCCCTGGAAGCCCAGCTCGCCGCGCAGCACGTCGGTGAGCAGCTTGCGGGAGAAGGTGGCCGGGGTACCCGGGTCCACGGCGGTGACGTCGAGGTGCGCCGACATCACCGCCATCGCCCCGGCGTCGATGCCGGCCCGGAACGGCGGGAAGGCCGTGGCGTCCAGCTCGGCCCGGGGCTGGCCGACCACCGGGACCTCCTGGTGCGAGTCGGCGGCGCTGAGCCCGTGCCCGGGGAAGTGCTTGACGCTGGCCGCCACCCCGGCGCTCTGCAACCCCTGGACCGCGCCCGCGACCTGCGCGGCGGCCCGCTTCGGGTCCGCGCCGAAGGACCGCGAGCCGATCACCGTGCTGCGGGTGGCCAGGACGTCGGCGACCGGGGCGAAGTCCAGGTTCACCCCCATCGCGGCCAGCTCGGTGCCGGCGGCCTTCCAGGCGGCCTCGGTCCGGGCCGGGTCGTCGGCCGCCCCGGCGGCCAGCGCGCTGGGCAGCGTGGTCACCCCGTCGGTGATCCGGGTGACCACGCCGTACTCCTGGTCGGTGCCGACCAGGAAGGGCGCCGGGCCGGCCGCCAGCTTCCCGGCGGCCTCGCGCAGCCCGGCGGTCAGCTTCTTCACCTGGGCCGGATTGTCGACGTTGGTGGTGGACTGGTTGCCGGAGGTGGGGTCGTCGGCGCTGAACCCGACCAGGATCAGCCCGCCGAGCCGGTACTTCGCGATCATCTGGGCGGGGGTGTCGACCCCGGCGAGGGCCTGGTTGCCGGCGGCCGAACCGGGGGTCACCGTCGTCGCCGAACTGCCGTACGCGTACGGCATCAGCACCTGGCCCACCAGGTCCTCGTCGCCGAGGGTGCCGGCCAACGCGGCGGCCCGGCCGGCGGGGTCGTCGGCGGCGACGGACGCGGCGACGGACGCGGTGGACGTCGGGGTGGCTTCGGGGCGGACCGGCGCGGGAGCCTGTCCCTCCCCCGCGCATCCGGAGGCGAGCAGCGCGGTCAGGGCGGTGACGGCGACGCCGGCACGTCGCGGGGAGATCGGCACCCGGCCCATCCAACCCCCGCCGGAGATCAGCGGCAACCCGACCAGGTCAGGTGGTGGGTGCGGAGTGCCCCTCCCCGACCGGGTGTCCGGCTCCCCGACGGCTCCCGGGCGGGACGCGCCCGGTCCGGGTGAGCGGATTCACCCGGCGCCACCGCCCGTCGGGCGACTACCGCTGGCTGGCCGCTCGCGGCGAAATCCAGCCGAAACGGGCCGGCCCGGGCGTGCGTGCGCCTCGGGTGGGGACAACCTCGCAGAGACGTGGCTCCGGGAGTGGCCGACACGGGGGTCGTCGGCGCGGGTGCCCGGAGACGACACCGGTGGGCATCAGGCATCGCACGGAGACGGGCCGGCAGGTGCCGACACCCGGGCAGCCACGCCGACCGCATCGGCACATGCGACGGCGCGCGGGCGGGCTGCGGTCAGCCGACCCGGGTCAGCAGGGTCACCGGCGCGCCGTCCCCGGCGTAGCGGTAGGGCTCCAGCTCGGCGTCCCAGGCGGTGCCCATCGCCTTGTCCAGGGCGTGCGCCAGGGCCTCCGGGCGTACCGACGCCATGATGCTGCGCAGCCGGTCCTCGCCGAGCTGGATGTCGCCGGCGGCACCCACCGCGGCCCGGAACAGGCCCCGGCCGGGCACGTGCATGAAGCGTTCGCCGTCCGCGCCGGTGCTGGGTTCCTCGGTCACCTCGAAACGGATCATGGGCCACTGCCTCAGGGCAGCAGCCAGCTCGGCACCCGTCCCCGGCCGACCGGTCCATCCGCACTCGGCCCGGCGGGCGCCGGGATCGACGGGCTGAGCCGTCCAGTGCAGGTTGACCGGCGCGGCGAGGACGCGCGCGATCGCCCACTCGACGTGCGAGCACACGGCGAGCGGGGTCGAGTGGACGTATACGACGCCACGCGTTGGCACGGTGACCTCCCGGAGGGCGAGGTGCGTCTTCCCCTACGACCTCGACACCCGAGTGGCTGTTGCCACACATGATGACTGCTGTGACGGATGGTGCGCCAGGGAATCGGAAAATTCGCCGGCGGGAAATACCCGGACCGGTGACCGGGGTTGTGCACTCCGACGGGCACGGTGAGCTGCCAGGCACCGTGGTCGTGTATATTTCTCTGGGCGGTTCTGTGCCGTCGCACCACTTCGCGGGCCGACGACCCACCCGGGCGTCCGACGACCACCGAGCGTCAGACGACCACCGGGCGTCACCCGCTACAGCCCCCGGACGTTCCCCGTCCTCCCGTACGTCTTGCAAGGAGCATCTCCGTGGCGAGCAACACCTCGAAGACCGCGCGCGCGTCAGTCCGGGCCGGCCAGGCTGGCCAGGGTGGCGCCCTCAGCGTGCTGGGCGAGTTCAAGTACCTCATCCCGCTCAACGGCGGCAAGCACGCCTACGTGCGGAACCTGACCAACGGCAAGACCGCGCACCTGCGTACCGACTCCGACGCCTTCGTCGAGGAGATCCGGACGCTGGCCACCGCCGGTCACGCCGCCAAGATCCGCGCCGAGATCAGCAACCTCGCCGCCACCCACCCCGACCACGGGTGGGACAAGACCGAGAAGCGTCTCGTCGAGGCCGGCGTCTTCGAGGGCTGAGCCCTCCCCCAGCACGACCGCAACCGCCCGTCGGGTCACCCCGGCGGGCGGTTCCGCGTCTGCACCGGCCGGGTCAGGCTCCGTCGTCGAGCAGGGTGACCTCGCCGGTGTCCAGGTCGTACAGGGCGCCGACGACGTCCACCCCACCCGCCGCGACCGGGCCGGCCAGCATGTCGTCGGCGCGCAGCGCCCGCACCGTACGGCGGACGTGCCGGCGTACGGCCAGCGGGTGCACGGCCGGGTCGTGCGGCCCCGCCTCGGTCACCGCCGGGGTGATCCGCTCGACCAGGTAGCCCAGGTCACCGTCCGGACGCCGGCCCGTCAAAACGCTGTCCACCGTCGCGGCGACCGCGCCGCACCGTTCGTGCCCCAACACCATCACCAGGGTGACCCCGAGCTGCGCCACCACGTACTCGATCGAGCCCCGCACGGCCCGGTCGAGCACGTGTCCCCCGGTACGGATCACGCAGATCGACCCGAAGGTCTGGTCGAAGATCGCCTCCAGCGGCACCCGTGAGTCGATGCAGCCGAGCAGCACCGCGTACGGCTGCTGGTCGCCGGAGGCCACGGCTGCGGCGGCGGTCACGTCGTGCCCGTGGACCGGTCGGCCGCTGACGAAGCGCCGGTTGCCGGTGAGCAGCTCGGCCAGCGCCGCCCGGGGGGTACGCGCGGCCCGGGGCGGCCCGGCGTCGACGGACGGCCGGTCGGGGGTCCGGGCGGCCCCGGTGGGCGGACTCGGCATGGCTACAGACTGACCGCCGGGCCGACCTCGTGCGGGCGGGTCGGGAATCTTCTCACCGACACGGTTGGCGTGGTCTGATGTCGGGTAGCCGGTGTTACCGCCGGGTTACGCCGGTGAATGTGTCCCGGGTGCCTGGGAGGTGGCGATGCCGGAGCAACGGGAGTTGCGGCTGCCCGACGGGGTACGCCTGCACGTCGAGGTGACCGGCCCGGTCGAGGCCGAGGTGACCGTGGTGCTGCTGCACGGCTGGACGCTCGACGGTCGGGCCTGGCACCGGCAGCTCACCGACCTGCGCACCCGCTTCGGCGACCGGATTCGGGTGGTCACCTACGACGCCCGGGGGCACGGCCGGTCCAGCTGCATGGCGCTGCGCACGGCGACCCTGGCCCAGCTCGGCGACGACCTCGCGGCGGTGCTGGACGAGGTCGCCCCGGCGGGGCCGGTGCTGCTCGTCGGGCACTCGATGGGCGGGATGAGCGTGATGGAGTACGCCCACCGGCACCCGTCCCACTTCGCCGCCCGTACGGCCGGGCTGGTTTTCGTCTCCACCACCGCCGAGGGCCATTCCCACACGGTGTACGGCCTGTCGCCGCGGATCGCCCGGCTGATCCGGCTCGCCGAGACCACCGGGGCCGGGGTGCTGGCCCGGTGCGGCTCCTGGCGGCCACCCCGCCCGCTGTTGCGCGCCCTGGCCCCAAGCATCAGGTGGATGCTGTTCGGCGACCGCTGCTCCGGCGCCGACATCCGGCTGGTCACCTCGGCGGTGGCCCGCGCCTCGCTGCGCTCGATCGGTGGTTTCCGCGCCTCGATCGGCGCCCAGCACCGGCTGGCGACGCTCGCGGCGTTGGCGCACCTGCCGGCGGCGGCGCTGGTCGGGGACCGGGACCGGCTGACCCCGCCGCCGTGTGCGGAATCGATCGCGGCGGCGCTGCCGGCCACCGAGCTGACCGTCTGCCCCGGTGCCGGGCACATGCTGATGATGGAGCGCCCGGACGAGGTGAACGCCGCCGTCGCCGGGGTGCTCGACCGGGTGCTGTCCGCCGCCGGGGCTACGCCACCGGGGCCCCGTCGTCCTGCCGACGCCCCGGCCGGCCGGGCGTCCGCCGGCGTCCCGGGCGACCCGGCGTCCGCCGGGCGGACGACGCGCTGAGCCGACCCGCCGTCGCCCCGCGCGGCCGCGCCCCGGCGGGTCGGCCCGCGCGTGGGGGCGGACGACCTCCACCCCGGGCAGGCGGCGCGGTGGTGGTGGAGGTCGCGGTACGGGTATCGGCCCGCCGGGGGGTGGGCGGCTGCCCGTACCCTCATTCCGCCTGGCGTGCACCCGCGCCCGGCGTCGCCGTCGCACAGGAGCCGGTACGTTGACCGACCAGACCACCCTGGAGCAGGAGATCGCCGCCGAGCAACGGCATCTCGACCGGGTGTACGCCCGGCTCGCCGAACTGCGCCGCTCGGCCGCCCGCGCCGAGCGGGACGGCTACCGGATGGCCGGGGTCGGCACCTTCGGTGCGCTGGTGGAGCGGGACGCGATGGTCTTCCACGCCGCCCAGCGCCGGCACCTGTTGGACGCCGAGCACGAGGGGCTGGTCTTCGGCCGGCTGGACCTGCGCGACCGGCAGGTGCTGCACGTCGGGCGGCTCGGGGTGCGCGGTGACGACGCCGAGACGCTGGTGGTCGACTGGCGGGCCCCGGCCGCCGCCGCCTTCTACCGGGCCACCCCGGCGGAGCCGCTGGGGGTGGTGCGGCGGCGCACGATCAGCTCGTCGGACGAGAAGGTCACCCGGATCGAGGACGACCTGCTCGACCCGGAGGCCGCCCCGCCGGACATGCCGGTGGTCGGTGACGGGGCCCTGCTGGCGACCCTGTCCCGGGCGACCGGCCGGGGGATGCGGGACATCATCGCCACCATCCAGCGGGAGCAGGACGAGGCGATCCGGTCCCCCGGCTCGGGGGTCACCATCGTCTCCGGCGGGCCGGGCACCGGGAAGACGGCGGTGGCCCTGCACCGGGCGGCGTACCTGCTCTATGCAGACCGCAGCCGGTACGCCGGCGGCGGCATCCTGGTGGTCGGCCCGTCGACGGTGTTCGTGGAGTACATCGCCTCGGTGCTGCCGTCGCTGGGCGAGGAGACCGCCACCCTGCACTCGCTGGGGTCGCTGTTCCCCGGCCTGTCGGCGACCCGCACGGACGGGCCCGAGGTGGCGGCGGTGAAGGGTTCGCTGCGGATGCGGCGGGTGCTGGAGCGGGCGGCCCGGGACGCGGTGCCGGATGGCCCGCAGGAGTTGCGGCTGCTCTACCGGGGTGCGCTGCTGCGGCTGGAACGGCGCGAACTGGACGGCATCCGGGACCGGGCGCTACACCGGGGGGCCCGCCGCAACGAGGTCCGCCGGGTCGGCTTCGACGGGGTGCTCGCCGCGTTGTACGCGCAGGCCCGGCGGTCGGCCGTCGCCGGCCTGCCCGAGCAGCCCGCCTTCGAGGACGAGATCATCGAGCGGCCGGAGTTCCGGGAGTTCCTCAAGGCGTGGTGGCCCCGGCTGCATCCCCGGCACGTGCTGGGCTGGTTGGCCCGGCCGGAGCGGCTGCACCGGTACGCGGCCGGCGTCCTGTCCCGGGCGGAGGTCGGGTTGCTGGTGCAGGCGTACCGGTCGCTGGACACCGAGGGGTTGACGGTGGCCGACATCGCCCTCCTCGACGAGCTGGACGCGCTGCTGGGCCAGCCGGTCCGTCCGAAGAAGGCCCGGCGGGACCCGTTCCAGCTCGCCGGTGGCGTCCGGGAGCTGAGCACCTTCGGGGAGCGGCAGCGTGCCGCGCGGGCGGCGGCCCGGGAGCGGCCGGAGGACTACCGGGACTACGCGCACGTGGTGGTCGACGAGTCGCAGGACGTCTCGCCGATGCAGTGGCGGATGATCGGCCGGCGCGGTCGGCTCGCCTCCTGGACGGTGGTGGGTGATCCGGCGCAGACCGCCTGGACGGGTGACCAGGCGGAGCTGGACCGGGCCCGGGACCAGGCGCTGGGCCGGCGGCGGCGGCACCGGTTCACGCTCTCCACCAACTACCGCAACTCGGCGGAGATCTTCGCGGTGGCGGCGGCGGAGATCCGCCGGCTCTACCCGGACCTGGAGTTGCCGAGCGCGGTGCGCTCCACCGGGGTGGATCCGGTGGCGCTGCACGTGCCGGCGGCGGAGCTGGCCCGGACGACGGCCGACGCGGTGGACACGCTGCTGGCCGAGGTGGCGGGGACGGTCGGCGTGATCACCCCGGTGCCCCGTCGCGACGAGGTCGCCGGCTGGTTGGGCGACCGGGGTGGGGCGCGCCTGCAGGTGGTGACCAGCCTCCAGGCCAAGGGCATGGAGTACGACGGGGTGGTGCTGGTCTGCCCCGGCGAGATCCGGGCCGATCCGGGCTCGGGGGTGCGGACGCTCTACGTGGCGTTGTCCCGGGCGACCCAGCGCCTCACCACCGTCGAGCCGACCGGCTGACCGACCGGCACCCGGCCCACCTGGCCGGACGTCCGACCATCACTTGCATACATAGCGATGTGAGCATAGATTGGAGCGGGTCCGCAGCGGCGACGGAGGGTGTGGACGTGGGCGCAGGTCATGACCACAGCGCGACGGTGAGCAACGCCGCGCACCGGCACCGGGGTCGACTCTGGGCGGCGTTCGGGCTGCTCGCCGTGCTCATGGTGGTCGAGGCGGTGGCCGCCTTCGGCACCGGCTCGCTGGCCCTGCTCTCCGACGCGGGGCACATGTTCACCGACGTGCTCGGCATCGGGATGGCGCTGGCCGCGATCACCGCCACCCGGCGGGCCGCCCGGGACCCGCAGCGCACCTTCGGCCTCTACCGGCTGGAGGTGCTCGCCGCCCTGGCCAACGCCGTCCTGCTCAGCGGGGTCGCGGTCTACGTGCTGATCGAGGCGGTCCGCCGGTTCGGCGAGCCACCCGAGGTGCTGGCCGGCCCGATGCTGGTGGTGGCGGTGCTCGGCCTGCTCGCCAACATCGTCGCGTTCGGCCTGCTGCGGGAGGGCGCCAAGGAGAGCATCAACCTGCGCGGGGCGTACCTGGAGGTGCTCGGCGACCTGCTCGGTTCGGTCGGGGTGATCGTGGCGGCGCTGCTGATCGCCGGCACCGGCTGGTGGTGGGCCGACCCACTGGTCGCCGTGGCGATCGGCGTGTTCATCCTGCCCCGCACCTGGCGGCTCGGCCGGGCGGCGGTGCGCATCCTGGTCCAGGCCGCCCCGGAGCACCTGCCGGTGACCGCCGTGCACGACCGGCTGACCGCCGTGCCCGGTGTCGCCGAGGTGCACGACCTGCACGTCTGGACGCTCACCTCCGGCATGGACGTCGCCTCGGCCCACCTCACCCTGGCCGGTGACGCCGAGGTCGGCGCGGTGCTGGCGGCCGCCCGGGGCGCCCTGCGGGAGGACTTCCACATCGAGCACGCCACCCTCCAGGTCGAGCCCGGGGCGAGCCCCGGCGCATGCGGCCCCGCCCACTGGTGACCCCGCCCCGGGCCGGACGGTCAGCCCCGCCGGGTACTCCCGCACAGAGATCGCGGAAATTTGCGTCGTTTGAACCTTTTGAGGGTATTCACTCTCGTACCCTCAGTCACGAGGTAGGCAGGCGTCACTCGCGTACCGGTAGGCTCGGCCCCGGTCTCCGCCAGGCAGAGGCCGCCGCCTAATCGCCCGCCCGGGCGAACCGGGGAACCACGTTCCTGGGGTGCATCCGCGTCAGCGGTAGGGATCTTCCGTCCCGAACCCGTCAGCTAACCCGGTCGGCGGCTGACGGAAGGACATCCGCATGCACGTACGCACCACCACGCGGCTGCTGGCCGCAGTCGTCACGGCGTTGGCCCTGGGCGTGTCGGCCGCACCGTTCACCCCGGCCGCCGCCGCGCCTGCCACCCGGCTCGCCGCCCCCGGCGACGACGACGAGGGCGGCACCCCGGCGCTGCGCGACCAGCTCGACGCCGCCAGCAAGGGCTGGCTGGAGGCCAAGGCCGCCCTGGAGCGCTCCACCAAGCGCCAGCAGGAACTCGACGGACAGCTCAAGACCATCGAGGGGCAGCTGGTCACGCAGACCGCCAAGGTCGGCGAGATCGCCGGCGCGGCCTACCGCACCGGCCGGCTCGGGCCGATGTCCGCCCTGCTCAACAGCAACACCCCGAGCGGTTTCCTGGACCGCGCGGCGGCGCTGGAGACGGTCGCCACCCGGGAGGACCAGGAACTGCGCACGATGATCGAGACCCGGGACCAGGCCACCCGGACCCGGGCGGCGGTCACCCGGGAGATCACCGAACAGCGCAAGCAGGTCGCCACCATGGGCAAGCGCAAGGAGCAGGCCGAGCGGGCGCTGGCGGTGGCCGCCGCCGACAAGCCGGCCCCCACCTCCCGCGACTCCGGCAGCTCGGACGGCACGTCCACCAGCAACGCCAAGGGCGCACCCCGCAACTCCGACGGCTCCTGGCCGTCCGAGTCGTGCAGCGTCAACGACCCGACGCCGGCCAACGGCTGTATCACCCCGCGTACGCTCAACGCCCTGAACCAGGCCAAGGCGGCCGGTTTCACCAGGTACGTCTCCTGCTACCGGCCCAGCGGCTCCGGCGAGCACCCCAAGGGCCGGGCGTGCGACTTCGCCGCCCAGAAGGGCGGCTTCGGCGGGGTGGCCAGTGGCGGCGACCGGACGTACGGCAACAACCTCGCCGCGTACTTCATCCGCAACGCCGACCGGCTCGGTGTGCTCTACGTGATCTGGTTCAAGCGGATCTGGCTGCCGAGCAGCGGGTGGAAGGCGTACAGCGGGGGCAACGGGGACCCGTCCAGCGACCACACCAACCACGTGCACCTGTCGATGATCTGATCCCGGCGCGGTGGCCCGTCCGCTCAGGGCGGGCCACCGCGGCGCGACCGTCCGGGCGGGTGTCGGCGGTCGTCAGCCGGCGGGGGGTGGGTCGCCGGCCCGGCTGTCCAGGACCGCGCCGAGGCGGCTGGCCAACCCCAGGTGGGCGGCGCGGGCCTGCCGGAAGGCGTAGCCGAACAGCGGGGCCGGCGCGGCGAGGGTGATCTCCACGTCGATCCGCAGCAGGTCACCCTCCATCCGCAGCCGGGTGTGGTTGCGTACGGTGGTGCCGGGCTGCTGGCGGGCCACTGTCACGATCTCGTCGTCGCCGGCCAGCAGCACGTCGGCCTGGTAGGTGACGGGGAACCGCAGCGGCCCCAGCTCCAGCCGGTCGGTGATCGCGTAGCTGGCCAGGGCACCCGGCCGGGCGGGCAGCCGGCGCACCCGGACGATCAGGGGATGCAGCTCCTCCTGCCGGGACAGGTCGCTCAGCAGCGCCATCGCGTCCGCCGGTGAGCAGCGCGCCTGCACCGTGTAGCTGAAGCTCTCCCGCCGGACCACCGGGCCTCCTGACCGTCGTCGGTCGCACGATCGTGCCGTACCGGAGACGGACTGGCAACGTCCCTGGTCAGTGGCGTCGACGCCGACCGGTGGCCCGGTCAGGCGCCGGGCAGGACCTCCGGGGTGGCGGCACCGGCGAAGTACGGCTCCGGGGCACCGAAGAGCCCGAGCAGGCCGGTGACCCAGAGCTGTCGGTGCACGAACCGGCTCGGCTCGGTGACGATCAGTTTGACGCCGCTGACCTCGGCGGTCTGGAAGCCGGCGACCATGGCGCTGATCCCGACGGAGTCGATGAAGGTGACGAGTCGCATGTTCAGCTCGATCCGCGCGGGCCGACCCTTGGCCAGCACCTCGGCGATCGCCTCACGTACCTCGTAGGCGGTGTCGACGTCGATCTCACCACGGGGGGCGATCTCGATGACACCGGCCGGCAGGACCGACTTCACGATCGACAGGCTCACGCGAGCACCTCCACTCGCCCGTCCCCGGGCGCCTCATCAGTACGCGGGCCGCGACCGAGAGTATTCCTCCGATGGCCTCGGTCGCCACCCCTCGGGATGAGCAATTCGCGGATCCGGACGGACCGGACCGTCCCTCTCCGCACCGTTGCTGGTCCTGTTCTCCTCAGACGAACGGCCCAGCTCGGCCGTTCCAACCGTCCCAGAGTAGCGGCCCCGGTCCACCGACACCCGGACGCGGTGCGCCGGGCGAGCCCCGCCGGCTCCCCGACGCGGCCCGCCGACTCCCCCGGTGCAGGTTGTGCGGGGTGCCTACCGTGGGCGAGAGATGGGTCACCACGATCGAGGAGACGGATCGATGCTCAGGAGACTGCTCGGGCTGGCCGGGGTCGGCGCACTACTCGCTCTCGTCCTGGCCTGCGGCTTCGGCGGCGGGGACGACGACGATGACGACGACGGGGACGATTTCGCCCGCGCCACCACCGTGGTCTCGGTGCGCTGAGCGGTGACGGTCACCCGTACGCACGGGTTTGCGACCCGGCCGGGCGGGGCACTGCTCGGACACCGGCCGGGTGACCGGTCGGTGCGAGGACCGCTGCGGCGCGGAGACGACCTCCGAAGTGGCCGCAGACTTCGGCATTCGAGGAGGTAACACGATGATCGGCAGCAACCTTCTGGAGCGCCGCAGCAAGCCCGAGCGGATCGCCGACCAGGCCTGGCACCACCTGCTCTCGGCGGTGGACTCCGCCGGTGACAGCGTCCGGGACGCCGCCCGGTCGGTCCGGGACTCGGGGCTGGCCGACGCCGGTGACCTGGTCGGCTCGACCGCCGACGAGGCCCGCCGTCGGGCGACGCTCGCCTTCGACGCGCTCGCCGGCCGGCGGCCGGCCCTGCCCTGGACCCTGCTGATCGGCGCGGCGCTGGTCGGCGCGGCGATCGGCTGGGCCGCCGGCACCGCCGCGCGGGCCGCCGGCAGCCGGGGTGACCGGGCCGTCGACGACATCGAGTTCGTCGACGTGGACCGGCCGAACTCCCCCGTCGGGCTGGACGACTGACCGCTCCACGGCACGCACAGGCCCCGGTCACGCTTCTCGGCGTCGACCGGGGCCTGCGCCGTCTTCGATCCGCCCCCGCTGGGGCGATGTTGCGGTAAAGACCCGGGGTGGATGCCGCGACTTCGCCACCACTGAGTCGACCACTCTCAGCCCGGACATGCCGCCGGCTCCGCTTCCCGGTCGGGGAGCGGAGCCGGCAGGTGTCGGATAGTTGATAGTTGTCAGCGGCTGGTGCAGGTCACCGCCGGAACCGCATTGGCGCCTGTCACGTTGGCGGTGAAGCCGATGCTGGTGCTCGCGCCACCCCCGAGCGCACCGTTCCACCCGGCGTCGCGCACCGAGACGTTCGCCCCGGTCTGGGTGAAGGTGCCGCCCCAGAGCGAGTTGACCGTCTGACCGTTGGCGAACGTCCAGTTCACCGTCCAGCCGGCGATCGCGCTGGTGCCGGTGTTACGCACGGTCACCTCACCCTGGAAGCCACCCGGCCACGACCCGGTCACCTTGTACGTCGCCGCGCACCCACCGGTGGGCGGCGGAGTCGTCGGCGGCGGCGTGGTGGGCGGAGGCGTCGTGGGGGGCGGGGTGGTCGGCGGCGGCGTGGTGGGAGGCGGGGTCGTCGGCGGCGGCGTGGTCGGGCCGGGGGTGGTCGGCGTCGGGGTGGGAGTGCCACCGAGCCGGTCGGCGACCAGGATGCCCCGGCCGTTGGTGCCCAGGTAGACCCGGCCGTAGACCCGGGGGTCACCGGTCAGCGCCTCGCCCGCGTTGCCGTACTGGTGCTGGTCGTCGTTGATCCGCACCCAGGCCGCGCCGGTGTTGTCGGAGCGGTAGACGCCGGCCTTGCCGTCGACGGTGCCGAAGGTGAACACCGCCGGATACGTCTGCCCGGGGGCGGCCTTGCCGAAGCCGACGTTCACCGCCGCCGACACACCGGCCAGCTTGGTGAAGCTGGCCCCGGAGTCGGTGGAGCGCCACAGCCCGCCCTCACCGGCCAGCCAGATGTCGCCCTCCTTGCCGGGCACCGCCTTGAACTTGACGTTCCCGGTGGCCGGCAGGCCGGTGGCGGCGGACGCGGTGAAGCTGGCCCCACCGTTGGTGCTGACGTAGAACTTGCCGGCGCTGAAGCCGTAGAACTTGTTCTTGTTGACGCGGTCGGACTCGACCACGGCATTGGCCGGGATGCCGGTGGCGGCGGTCCACGAGTTGCCGAACCCGACGGAACGGATCACCTGCTGCCCGGCGTCGCCGGGGGCCCAGACGAACTGGCTGCCGTCGGCGGCGGCGGCGACCGTGCCGCCGTTGTTGATCCCGCCCGGCTCGCTGCCCTGGAACCAGTTTGCCCCGCCGTCGGTGGAGAACGCGACGTGGCTGTCGTTGGGGCGGTCGGCGTCGGTGAAGTTACCGGCCCGGACCATCGTCGCCGGGTTCGCCTCGGCGTAGTCGAGGCTCGTGGTGGTGGTGAAGACCGGCTGGGTGAACAGCATCGGCGGCACCGCGTCCAGGTCGGTGTGCCGGAACCCGCCGATGTCACCGAGCCCGCTGATCAGCGGTGCCCCGGTGGGCGGGCTGATCAGGTCCTGCACGGCGGTCTCCTCCAGGCCCTTGACCATCGGCTTGATGGTGAGCTGGCCGCCGGTGTCCCACTTGGTGAGGTCGGTGCTGCCGTAGATGGTCGCGCCGGTGCCGTACATGAAGCGGTTGGAGTCGAACGGGTCGATCTCCACCGACTCGTTCATCCAGCCCAGCTTCGGGGACTCCTCCGGCGGGGCCGGGTTGGCCCCGAAGGTCAGCCACGGCACCGAGCTGATGTCCATCTTGAACTTCTTGGTGCGCTCCGGGTAGCTGCCGAACTCCCAGATCCGGCTCCAGGTCGCGCCGCCGTCGGTGCTGCGCCAGAAGATCGCGTCCGGCCACCAGGAGATCTGGGTGGCGACCATCAGGGTGTTCGGCTTCTGCCGGTCGATGGTCAGCCCCGAGTAGCCGAAGTAGGCGTCGCTGCTGGACGACGGGATCGGGCTGATCTGCGTCCACGCGCCGGTGGCCCGGTTGAACTTCCACACGTCACCTTTGCCCCCGTCGTACGGGCCGCCGGTGTCGCTGGTGGCGATGTAGAGGAAGCCGCCGACCGGGTCGACCACCCCCTTGTGGGCCAGGTAGCCGGTGGGCTGCCCGGCGATCCGCTCCCAGCTCGTGCCGCCGTTCGTCGAGCGGTACACCGGGTTCGCCTTGTCCGCCACGCCGACGTAGATGGTCTGCGTGGCATTGCCGGCCGTACCGGTGCTCTTGTCGAAGGTGACCCAGGTCAGACCCTGGTTCTGGCTCTGGTAGCCGGTGGTGTCGTTGGGGTCGGCCCGGTAGTTGCCGACGTTGGGGAAGTTCGCCACCTTGGCCCAGGTGACCCCGAAGTCGGTGCTGCGCCACAGGCCGTTGCCGCCCTCGGCACCGTAGTAGAGGATGCTGTTCTTGTTGGGGTCGACGGCGAGCCGCTCGCCCATGCCCCGGCCGGGCATGTTGCCGCCGTTCTTGAACGGCAGCGCGGTGGCCTGCCAGGTGGCGCCCTTGTCCGACGAGCGCAGGATCGCGCCGTTGTTCGGGTCCCAGTCGTTGGTGTACATGCCGACGGCCGCGTACACCCGGTTGGTCTGCACCGGGTCGGTGGCCAGGCTGACCACGCCGTTGTAGCCCCACTTGTCCGCGCCGACCCAGTCGAGCAGCGGCGTCCAGGACTGGCTGGCCTGCTCCCAGCGGTACGCGCCGCCGATGTCGGTACGCGCGTAGATCAGGTTCTTCTCGGTCTGGTTGAAGACGATGCCGGGGACGAAGCCGCCACCGTCGATCCGGACGTTCTTCCAGCTGTACGGCTCGGCCGCCGCCGCGGCGGCCGGTGTGGACGGTGCGACGGTGAACTGTACGGCCACGACGGCCGTCGCGGCGGCCAGCACGGTGGTGACCGCGCCGACGAGACTTCTCCGCATCTGCGGTTCCTCTCGGGATGCCAGGGTCAGGGTGCGACGCCCCGTGGGGACGTCGACGGGTGCGAAGAGCTGCCCTGGCTCCCCGCCGGCACGCTTGGCTCCCGCTGCCGAAGAAGAACCCAACAGTAACCGGTACGCCGCCGAATTAGGAAGCGCTCCCAACTAACTCGGCCATCAGAGCCGGTAGATGACGTCCTCGCCGACCATTTCGCGACTGATGCCCAACCCGTCCACCGGTCGGGCGGCCACGTCCGCCCACGGCGTGCCGGCCGCCCAGCCGGGCAGCAGCACCACCGTGCGCACCCCGACCTGCCGCAGGTACGCCACCGAGGTGGCGTCCGGGAAGGTCATGCTCGCCGCCCTGATCCGCTCCTGGGACTGCGGGGTGAACGAGGCGAGCCCGTTGACCACCTTGGGGAACCCGTCGGTGGACCAGAGCATCACGTGCAGTTCCCGGATGCCGTCGCTGGGCAGCACCAGCGCCGGGCCGGTCAGCCCGCGCAGCACGGCCGGCTGCTCCGGCGCGGGCACGTGCGGGGTGCGGTTGACCCCCTCCACCAGCACCAGCAGTAGCGGCACCAGCAGCGCCAGGCGGGCCAGCCGCCACTGCCCGCCACCGCGCTTCGGGGCGGGTTGCCGGGGGGCCGCCTGTTCGGCCGCCGACCCGGACCACGCCGCCGACCGCAGCGCCGGCCGTGGTCCCGCTCCCGCCTGCGCCGGTGCGGACGCCTCCACCAGCACGGGCACCCCCGCCGGCCGCAGCGCCGGCACGGGCGGCTCCGACCCGGGTTCCGCGTCCGACCCCGGCGGCTGCTCCCCGGCCGGCCCTGCCTTGTGCTCCGCGTCCGGTCCCGGCGGCTGCTCCCCGGCCGGCTCCGACCCCGGAGCCGGCTCCGCGCCGGGGCCGGTCTCCCGCGCCGGTTCGCGGACCGTCAGCGCCCCGGCGGCGAGCAGGCCGAGCAGCAGGGTCGTCCACAGCACCAGCCGGCCCGGGGTGCGCACCCCGTCCCAGCCCGGCGCGTGCTCGACGAGCGTCACGTACCCGGGGTTGCCGTCGCCACCGAACGTGGTGCCCGCCGCCAGCGCCACGCTGACCAGCGCCGCGCCGGCCAGCATCAGCCGGTGCCGCAGCCGCCACGCGGAGAAGAACAGCCCCGCCACCGCCAACGACAGCAGCACCACCCCGGGCAGCAGGGTCATCTCGCCCGGGAAACCGAGCGTGGCGCGGGCGGCCTCGTGCCGCTCCCCCCACAGCCAGGACTCCGGGGGCGCGGTGACGAACCCCCGCCACGGCGGGGAGAACATCTCGATCTGGGCCACCGTCCGCCGGCCGGACGGGTTGCGGGCCACCACCTCGAAGTACGGCGCCGCCATCGCCAGGGTCACCCCGGCGAACCCGATCCCGCCGGCCAGGTCGGCCAGGAGCAGGCGGCGAGGCACCACCGGCCGGGTCCGCCGCCGCAGCCACACCACGCCGTACGTGACCACCGCGCCGAGGCAGAGCAGACCCAGCACGTACGCGAAGGGCAGGCCGATGCCGAAGCCGAGGGTGACCTGCCAGGCGGCGACCGCCCACCCGGCGACCACCCAGCCGGGACGGACCCGGTCGGGGCGGTGGCCGTGCCGCAGCGACCAGCCGTGCCCCCGGGCCAGCATGGCCAGCGCGAGGGCGATCCCGCCGATGCTGATCACGTGCAGGTGCCCGGCCTGGGCGAGCTTCCACGGGGCGTACGCGAAGGCCACCCCGGCCACCGCCGCACCGGCCCGGCCGGCCCCCACCTGCCGGGCCAGCGCGTACGCCCCGAACAGGGCGAGGGCGTGGGTCAGCATGTAGAGCAGGTTGTAGCGGATCACGGCGGCCACCGGACCGTCCCCGATCATGCCGAACGGGGCGTACCCGAGCAGGGTGTCGGAGTAGGCGTAGGTGTACGGCTCGGGATAGAACGTGTTGGAGTGCCAGACCTGCAACGGGTTGGTGAGCAGGGCGTGCCCACCCCAGGCCACCTGCCACGCCTGCAACGTCGGGTCGCCGGTGTCCTGCGGGATGGTGCTCGCCGGATCACGCAGGGTCGGCCAGGTCAGCACCACGGCCAGCAGCAGCGCGCCGAGCGCCGCCAGGGTCCACTCGTGCCGGGCCACCCGCCACGACAGGCCCGCCAGCCGGCGACCGAAGACCCGCATCTGATCGACGTCCATCTCTCCACCCCGTCCTTCGCCGTCCGTCAGACTGCCCGAGTCCGATCCGGTTGTCGACACCGCGAACGCCCGAATTTCGCCACCGGCGCCCCTCCGACGGTCCGAATCCGATCTGACGACGCGGTGGGACGGGACGTGGTGGCGGGGCGGGACGCGGTGGGGCAAGGACCACCCGGGTCGGGTGAGCCGCCCTCACCCGACCCGGGGGGACGGTGGGCGACATGACTGGATCCGACGGGCTGATCCGACCCGGGACACCGGCCCCCGAATTCACCCTGCCGGCCACCCCGGACGGGCGACGGACCGGACCCGCGCAGTTCCGGGGGCGGCCGGTGGTGCTCGCCTTCTACCCCGCCGACTGGTCCCCGGTCTGCGGTGACCAGATGGCGCTCTACCAGGCCGCGATGCCGGAGTTCGAGCGGTACGACGCGGTGGTGCTGGGCATCTCGGTGGACAGCCTCTGGTCGCACCGGGCGTTCACCGAGGCGAGGGGCGTCCGGTTCCCGCTGCTGTCCGACTTCGAACCCAAGGGCGAGGTGGCCCGGGGCTACGGGGCGTACACGCCGCAGGGGCAGGCCGGCCGGGCCCTGGTGGTGCTCGACCCGGCCGGGACGGTGGCCTGGAGCTACCTGTCCCCCGCCGAGGTCAATCCGGGCGCCGACGGCGTCCTCGACGCGTTGGAGCACCTCGGCACCGGACGGCAGGTGGTGACCCGATGAGCACCCCGTTGCAGGTCACCGCCCGACTCCGGGTGCCGGTGACCGATACCGACCATGTCCGTGGGCCACTCGACGCCCCGGTCACCCTCGTGCAGTACGGCGACTTCCAGTGCCCGTACTGCGGGGCGGCGTACCCGAACCTGGCCGAGGTGCTGCGGCAGCGGCGGGACACCGTCCGGCTGGTCTACCGGCACTTCCCGATCACCAACCTGCACCCGTACGCCGAGCGGGCCGCCGAGGTGGCCGAGGCGGCCGCCCACCGGGACCGGTTCTGGGAGATGCACGACTGGCTCTACGAACACCAGGACCAACTGGACCCGGTGCACCTGTCGCTCGGCATGGCACAGGTGGGGCTCCCGCCGGACGAGGTCGACGCCGAGGTCGACCGGCACGTGCACGCCGACCGGGTACGACACGACTTCACCGGCGGCATCCGCAGCGGCGTCAACGGCACACCCACGCTCTTCGTCGGCGACGACCGGCACGACGGCCCACTCGACCTCCCCACCCTCCTCGCCACCGTGGACGCCGCCACCGCCTGACAGCCGGCCCCCGCCCGCGCGGCCGCACGGCCGCGCCCCGGCGAGCCACCCCGCCCTGCCCTGCCCCGCGCTGCTCCGCCCTGCACTGCTCCGGTGATCAAGAAGTTTGCGTCAGTTGATCAAGAGAGTTGAGTCAGCTTGAAGATCAACTTTGACGCAAACTTCTTGATCACCGGGGCGGGGCGGGGCAGACGGGCCGGGCACGCGGGGGTGGGTGGGGTTAGAGGAGGTGGAGGTCGCGGGCTCGGCGGACGGCTTCGCGGCGGCGGGTGGCGTCGAGCTTGCGGTAGATGTTGCGGACGTGGGTCTTGACGGTGTTGACCGACAGGGACAGTTCGCTGGCGATCTCCACGTTGGACAGGATGCTCTGCAGGTACCGCAGGATGGTCAGCTCCCGCTCGGTGAGCGGCTCGTCCAGGGGGCGCTCCGGGTCGCCCTGCCGGGAGTCGGCCGGTCCGCCCCGGGTGCCGTACGCCCCCTGGCCGGGCGGCGGCGTGGCGTCCCGCACCAGGTCGCTGACCTGCGGCCAGTACGCCGTACCGGAATCCAGGTGGGCCGCGAGCAGTTCCCGGACCTCCGGCTCGGCCCGGGTGAAGACCCGTCGGTGGCCGTGCCGCCCGGCCAGGTCCAGCACCCGCTCCAGCAGCCGCCCGGCCCGGCGTTCGTCACCGGCCCGTCGGGTCAGCAACGCGTCCAGGACCCCGGCGGCGAGCCGTACCGGCAACGGCCAGTCGGCAGCGCCCGGGGCGTCCCAGTCGGGCAGGGCGTGCCGGGCGGCCCGTAGGTCACCGGCCCGCAACTCGACCCGGGCCAGCGCCAGCGCCAACACCGGCACCGGGTCCGGCCCGAGGGCCCGCTCACCGAGCAACCGCCGGGCCGTGTCCACGTCGCCCTGTTCGCCGCGCAGGTCCGCCTCCAGCGCCAGCAACCGGTCGGCCAACTCCCCCGCACCGCCGAACCCCACCGCACCGCCGAACCCCGCAGCACTGCCGGCCACCACCGCATCGCCGAAGACTCCAGAGGCTCCGGCCGCATCCGCACCACCGGGCAGTGCCGGGTCGCCGGGGGACGTCGATCTGCCGGCGGTCAGCTCGTCGCGGGCGCTCAGCACAGCCGTCGTCGCCGCCGCCGGCTCGCCCGCGTCGCGGAGCAGGGCGGCCCGGCACAGCGCCGCCACCGCCCCGGCCGGGGCCGTCCCGGTGACCGCGCCGGCCGCCGCCAGCTCGGCGGTCGCCTCGGCGGGCTCGTCCCGGTACACCGCCACCAGCGCCAGCGCCAGGTGTGCGTGACCGCAGTCGACCCGACCCGACCAGCCCTGGCAGCAGGGCATGGCCAGGGCCGCCCGCGCGGTCTCCTCGGCCGGCGTCAGCTCACCGGCGAGGGCGAGCAGCAGTGCTGCCCGGCTCGCGCCGACCAGCTCGGTCCGGGGGCGGCCGGCCCGCCGGGCCGCCGCCAGCGCAGCCCGGAACCACGCTCCGGCCCGTCCCAGTTCCCCCTCGGCCAGGTCGGTCAGGCCGAGCGCGGTGCCGGCCACCGCCCGGACATCGGCGTCGTCCCTTCCGGTCCGGGGATCACCGCCGGTGGCGGGGGCATCACCGGTCACCGCACCATCGCCGACCGAGAGGTCGGCACCGGCCGGCGGGTCGCACGTAGCGGCGCCGGCCGGCGGGCCAGCAGAAACGTGGGTGACGGAAGCCGGTCCGGCAGACACCCCCGAACCGGCAGGTAGCGCCGAAACGGTGGCGAGCAGGCGGGCGGCGGCAGCGCGTACCGACGCAGGGTCGCCGGACAGCCGGGCCAGGGTGAGTTCCAGCGCCACGGCGAGCCGCCGGAACCGGTCCCGGCGCGGCACCGGCAGCGTGTGGGCGGCCTGCACCGCGTCCCGCAGCCGGGCGGTGGCCGCCGCCACGTCCCCGGCGTACGCCCGCTCGGTGCCGGCGGCCAGCGCCAGCTCCGGGTCGCGGCGCACCGCCCCGGCGGGCGGCGGCGGGGGCGGCGGCAGTCCCGGTGGCTCCCGCTCGTACGGGACCAGCTCCGGCCAGTGGGCCAGCAGAAGTTCGGTGGCGCGGTCCCACTGCCCGGCGGTCAGGGCGTGGTGCAGCGCGTCGGCCGGCCGGTCGTGGTCGGCGTGCCAGTCGGCGGCCCGCCGGTGCAGCTCGTCGCGTTCCCGCCCGTCGAGGCCGGCGAGTTCCTCACGCAGCAGGTCGGCCAGCATGGGGTGTGGCCGGTACCAGGGTGGGTCGCTGTCGTCGCGGTGCAGGAAACCACCGTCGCGGGCCAGTCCGGCCAGGAGCTGACCGGCGTCGGGGCGTCCGGTCAACGCGTCGGCCAGGTCGGCGCGGACCGCCCCGCCGACGGCGCAACGGAGCAGCGTCTCCCGGGCCGGCACCGGCAACGGGGTGAGCACCTCGGCGCGCAGGTAGGCGGCGACGTCCGGGTGGTCGCCGCCGAACCGTCGTACCCAGCGTTGCGGCTCGGTCTGGCCCCGGGCGGCCAGCGCGGCGAAGCGCAGGCCCGCCGGCCAGCCGCCGGTGCGTTCCCGGAGCCGGGCGACCGCCACCGCCGGCAACGGCACCCCGTGCGCCACCAGCAGGTCGGCCACCTCGTCGGTGGTAAAGGCCAGGTCGTCGGGGCCGATCTCGGTCGGCTCCCCGGCCAACCGCAGCCGGTGCAGGGCCGGCGGCAGGCCCGTCCGGCCGGCGGCGAGGAGACGCAGCCGCCCGTCGGCGTGCCGGAGCAGGAACTCCAGCCCGGTGAGGACGTCCGGATCGGTCACCCGGTGCAGGTCGTCGAGGATCAGCCGGGTGGGGCGTTCCCGGGCGGCCAGTGCGGCGGCCAGCGCCTCCAGGCCGTCGGGCCGCCACGGACCGGCCGGGGCGGGCGGGGGCTCGTCCGGTTCGGCCCGGAGCGCACCGCACAGGGCCCGGGTGAGGTACGCCCACAGTCGCTGTCCGCTGTCGCCGGCCTCGACCTGCACCCAGGCCACCGGGTGCCCGGTCGACGCCGCGGCCTGCGCCCCGGCGGTGAGCAGTGTCGTCTTGCCCCAGCCGGCGGGCGCGCGGACCACGGTGAGGATGCCGGCGGCCCCGTCGTCGAGGCGGGCCAGCAGCCGGGGCCGCAGCAGCATCGGCTCGGGCGGGGCGGGCGGGGCGAGCCGGGAGGCCAGCAGCGGCGGCTCGACGGACGCCGGGGTGGTCGCGGCGTCGCCGGGGTGGGGTGTCGGGTCGACCGCCCGTACGGGCTGCTGCGGCATTGCACCCCACCCCCACTCGGCGCGTTCCTCCCCCGGTCGGCGGCGGTTACCCGGCGCGGCCCGGTTCACCCCTTCGGGACGAGCCCGGTTCACCCGGGACGCGCCGACGATGGGCGAACCGGAGGGCCACCGGGCAGATCCCCGGCAGGAGAGGCGGGTGGTACGGATGGGACGGCTGACCCGGGGCGCGGTCATCCTCGCCGCCACGGCGGCCGGGTCGGGGCGTTGGCAGGTGGTGACGGTCGGCGTCACGGCGGCGGAGCTGCTGCCCGACGGGCGGTGGCCGGAGCCGCTGCGACCGCTGGCCGGTGCCGTGGAGCTGGAGCTGCGGCCGGCCCCCGGCGGGCGCGGCACCGAGTTGGCCGTCCGGCCGCTCGGTGGGCTCGCCGCCCTGCCCGGGATGGCCGCCCACCTGGTCGGCGACGACCCCGACGGATACCTGCGGCAGGTGTTGCGCGCGGTGCGGCAGCTCGTCGAGACCGGTGAGGTGCTGCGTGCCGACCGGCCGGCCGTCGAGCGGTCCGCCCCCGACCTGCCGGTGGTGCCCGGATGAGGGCGCTGTGCTGGGAGGGCGTCGACCGGCTCGCGGTACGCCAGGTGCCCGACCCGGAGTTGCGCAACGCCCACGACATGATCGTGCGGGTACGGCGCAGTGCCACCTGCGGGACCGACCTGCCGTTGCTCGCCGGTCGGGTGCCGGGCCTGGCCGCCGGTGACGTGCTCGGACACGAGTTCCTGGGCGAGGTGGCCGAGGTCGGCCCGGCGGTGCGCCGGCACCGCGTCGGCGACCGGGTGGTGGTCTGCGCCGCCGTGGCCTGCGGGAGGTGCTGGTACTGCCGGCAGGGGTTGTACTCCTGCTGCGACAACGGCGCGACCGGCGCGGCGGTCACCGAGGCGACCTGGGGGCAGCCCACCGGCGGCTGCTACGGCCATCCCCGTACAGCGGGCGGGTTCGCCGGCAGCCACGCCGAGTACGTCCGGGTGCCGTACGCCGACGTGGGGGCGTTCACCGTGCCCGACCCGGTCAGCGACGACCGGGCGGTCTTCGCCTCGGACGCCGCTCCCGCCGGGTGGATGGGTGCCGAACTGGGTGCGGTCCGCCCCGGTGACGTGGTGGCGGTGTGGGGGGCGGGTGCGGTGGGTCAGCTCACCGCGCAGGCGGCGACGGCGCTCGGCGCGGACCGGGTGATCGTGATCGACAGGTATCCGGAGCGGCTGCGGATGGCCGAACGGCACACCGGTGCCGAGACGCTGCACTACGAGCACACCGACGTCCCTGCCGAGCTGCGGGAACGCAGCGGGGGCCGGGGCCCCGACGTGTGCGTGGAGGCGGTCGGGGCGGCCGACGGCGGTGGCCGTCCACCGTCGCTGGCCGACCGGTTCACCGGCCGGGGCGGCCCGGTCGAGGACCCGTTGGCGGTGCGGGAGGCGGTGCACGCCTGCCGTAAGGGCGGCACCGTCTTCGTCTCGGGCACCTTCGGCGGCTTCGTGGACGCCTTCCCGCTGGGCGCGGTGATGCACAAGGGGCTCACCCTGCGCAGTGCCCGGCAGCACGGTCAACGGTGGATTCCGATGCTGCTGGACCGGATGGCCCGCGACGAGCTGCGTACCGAGCACCTGGCGACGCACCGGTTCGACCTGGAGGAGGGTCCGACCGGGTACGCGCTGTTCCGGGACCGCGCCGACGGCTGCGTCCGGGCGGTGTTCACCCCGCACGGCTGAGCCGCCGGGTGGCCCGCCCAGCCGGTGCGGGTCGGGCCCGGGTGGCACACTCGGCGGATGCGCCCCGACCGCCCGTACGACCTCGTCCTGTTCGGCGCGACCGGCTTCACCGGCGGGCTGACCGCCGAGTACCTGGCCCGGCACGCCCCGGCGGGGCTGCGCTGGGCGCTGGCCGGCCGCAACCCGGCGAAGCTGTCGGCCGTACGGGACCGGCTCGCCGCCATCGACCCGGCCCTGGCCACCCTGCCGCTGTTGACCGCCGACGTCACCGATGCCGGGTCGCTGCGTCCGGTGGTGGCGGGCACCCGGGTGCTCGCCACCACCGTCGGGCCGTACGTGCACCACGGGGAACCGCTGGTCGCCGCGTGTGCCGCCGCCGGCACCGACTATCTCGACATCACCGGCGAGCCGGAGTTCGTGGACCTGATGTACGTGCGGCACCACGCCGAGGCGGTGCGCACCGGGGCCCGGCTGGTGCACGCCTGCGGTTTCGACTCGGTCCCGCACGACCTGGGCGTCTGGTACACGGTCCGGCAGTTGGCGGCGGACGGGCCGGTCACCGTCGACGGGTTCGTCCGGGCCGGGGGGAGGTTCTCCGCCGGGACGTACCATTCGGCGCTCACCGCGTTCTCCCGTACCGCACAGACGCAGCGGGCGGCGCGGGCCCGGCGGGCGGTCGAGCCCCGGCCGGACGGACGCCGGGTCCGGGCGGTGGCCGGGAAGCTGGGCCGGTCGGCGGCGGTCGGCATGTGGGCGGTGCCGCTGCCCACCATCGACCCGCAGGTGGTGCGCCGGTCCGCCGCCGCCCGCCCGGAGTACGGCCCGGACTTCCGTTACCGGCACTTCGCCGCCGTCAAGCGGCTGCCGACGGTGCTGCTGGCCGGGGTGGGGATGGCCGGACTGGTCGGGCTGGTGAAGCTGCCGCCGACCCGGCGTTGGCTGCTCGGGCGGGTCGCCTCCGGGCAGGGGCCGAGCGCGCAGCAGCGGGCCCGGTCGTGGTTCCGGGTGCGGTTCGTCGGCGAGGGCGGCGGCCGGACCGTCCGCACCGAGGTGGCCGGCGGCGATCCCGGCTACGACGAGACCGCCAAGATGCTCGCCGAGTCGGCCCTCTGTCTGGCGTACGACGAGCTGCCCGCCACGTCCGGGCAGCTCACCCCGGTGGCGGCGATGGGGGACGCGCTGCTGGACCGGTTGGTCCGGGCGGGGATCACGTTCCGGGTGCTCCCGTAGCCGGCGGTGGCCGGTGCGGGCTTGACCCTCGACCTGGTTGAGGCGACAGCATCATGGGCGTGGAGAGCGAGCTGCTGAGCATCGGCGAGCTGGCCCGGGCCAGTGGCCTGACGGTCAGCGCGCTGCGGTTCTACGACCGGTGCGGGGTGCTGCCCCCGACGCTCGTCGACCCGGTGAACGGGTACCGCTGGTACACCGCCGCGCAGGTGACGCCGGCCCGGCTGGTGGCCGGCCTGCGCCGGGTCGGCATGCCGCTGGCCGGGATCACCGCCGCACTGCGGCTGCGCGACGATCCGGCGCGGGTCGGGCGGCTGCTCGACGCGCACCTGCGCCGGTTGGAGGACGGTCTCGCCGACGCCCGCCGCGAACTCTCCCGGGTCCGTGCCCTGATCGATCCCGAGGAGTCTTGGATGACCACCCGAATCACCCTGTCCCCCGCCGCCCTGGCCGCCGCCGTCGACGCCGTCCGGTTCGCCGTCGGCACCGACCCCGACCTGCCGGTGCTCGGTGGGGTGCTGCTGGACGTGGAGTCCGACGGCGTACGGCTGGTGGCGACCGACCGGTACCGGATGGCGCTGGCCCGGGCCGACGGCCGGGTGGACGGCCCGCCGGTGCGGGCGCTGCTGCCGGCGGCGGCCGTCGACGAGTTCCGGGCACTGCTGGACACCACCGGACAGGTGCGGCTGACCGTCGCCGACGGGGAGGTCACGGTCGCCGTCGCCGGGGTCGAGGCCCGCTCGGCGGTGCTGCCGTACGAGTTCACCGACTACCGGCGGCTGCTGCACCGCCCGGCGGACGCCACGGCCCGGCGGGTTCCGGTCGACGTGGCGACCCTGCGCAGCGCACTGCGGTCGGCCACCCCCACGGTGACCCGGGAGCACGAGGGGGTGGCGCTGCCGGTGACGGTGCTGGGGGTGGACGACCGCGACGGGCTGCGCCTGGTCGACGCCGCCGAACTGGCCGGGCCGAACCCGGCCGACCTGCTGGTCGGGGTGAACGGGGACTTCCTGCTCGACGCGCTGGACGCCGCCGGTGGCCCGCAACTGGTGCTGGAACTCGACGGCCCGATCGCCCCGCTGGCCGTGCGTCGTCCCGACGACGAGGACACCTTCTCGATCCTGATGCCGATCCGGCTCTGACCTCCGGTCTTTGGGGACGGTGGCCGCCTGTTCTGAGCGCTCCGGTGCGCTGCCTCCCGTGCGGACACGCCGGGCAATGCTGCCCGCCGTGCGGTCACACATGGTGACTATTCCTGCTCCCCGCCATTAGTGTTTCGCACGCTTTGCTCTGCTGCCATGACCGCGACAACCACGGCAGGTGACCGTCGCGTCGAGAGCAGCAGAGCAAAGCGTGCGAAGGAGGTTATCCAGGGGTCACCGCCCCCTGAGGAGTTTTCCCTGCTCACAAGCGCCAGCACGAGGGCGACCCCACTCAGGGCAGGAAAAACGGCCCCGATACCGGTCACCGAGAGTGAGAACAGGAGTTGAACCAGCCCCATCACCTTGGGTAACGGCGGGGGTGGCAGCACTCGGCCGGGCCGGGCCCGGGGTGCGGCGGCGCGTCGCAGGCTCAGACCGGGGCCCGGGGGCCAGCGGGCGCGACGGTAGCATCGGAGGGTCCCACCCTGACCGCCTGGACGGAGCTACGGAGCAGCATGCTCGACATGGAGTTGATCCGGAAGGATCGCGAGGCGGTGGCGACCGCGCTCGCGAAGCGACTGGATCCCGCCGAGGTCAACCGGGTCCTGGACGACATCCAGCGACTCGACCAGGAACGCCGCGCCCTGATCACGGAGATCGACGCCGAGCGGCAGCGCCGCAAGGCCGAGGCCCGGGCGTACGCGCAGGCGAAGCGGGCCGGCACCACGCCGGAGTCCGTCGCGCCGGAGGTCGAGCGTAAGCAGCTCGCCGAGCTGGAGTCCCAGCTCGACGAGGTGCAGTCCCGGCTGCGCGGCACGATGAGCGAGCTGCCCAACCTGCCCGCCGACGACGTGGTGCCCGGCGGCAAGGAGGCCAACCGGGTGGTGAAGACCTTCGGTGAGCCACCGGTCATCGAGAAGATCCGCGACCACGTGGAGCTGAGCCGGGCACTCGGCCTGGTCGACCACGAGCGGGGCGTCAAGCTCGGCGGTTCGGGCTTCTGGATGTACACCGGCCTGGGCGCCCGGCTGGAGTGGGCCCTGATCAACTGGTTCATCGACGAGCACGTGCGGGCCGGCTACGAGTTCCTGCTCCCGCCGCACCTGCTGCTCGACACCGCCGGTTTCGCCGCCGGCCAGTTCCCCAAGTTCTACGACGACGTCTACCACCTGGACCGGGAGTCCGCCCCGCGCGGGCAGTTCCTGTTGCCCACCTCGGAGACGGCGATCCTCGGCGCCTACCAGGACGAGATCCTGGAGACGTCGAAGCTGCCGCTGAAGGCGTTCGCGTACACCCCCTGCTACCGGCGGGAGGCGGCCGGTTCGCACTCCGACGAGCGCGGCACCGTACGCGGGCACCAGTTCAACAAGGTGGAGATCTTCCAGTTCACCCTGCCCGAGCAGGCCGACGCGGCGCTGGAGGAGATGCTCGCCCACGCGGAGAGCCTGGTCGAGAAGCTGGGCCTGCACTACCAGCGCAGCCTGCTGTCCGCCGGTGACGCCAGCGCCTCGATGAAGAAGACCCTCGACATCGAGGTGTGGATGCCGAGCACCGGCAAGTACAAGGAGGTGTCGTCGGTCTCCTGGGCCGGTGACTACCAGGCCCGCCGGGCCGCCATCCGGTACCGCGAGCCGGGCGGCAAGCAGACCCGCTTCGTGCACACGCTCAACGGTTCGGCGCTGGCCACCAGCCGGCTCTTCCCGGCCATCCTGGAGCAGTTCCAGCAGCCCGACGGCTCGGTGCTGGTGCCCGAGGTGCTCCGCGACCGGCTCGGCACCGACCGGCTCACCCCGCTGCGCTGAGGCGTCCGGTGAGGGGCGGGGCCTGCGGGCTCCCGCCCCTCACCGCACCCACCACCCGGCGACGACCGGCCCGCCGCGTTCACGCCCGTTCGGTGTCACCGGTCCGGATGCGGCTGCGGTGCAGCAGCGCCGCCACCGCGAGCAGCACGACCAGCAGCCCGGCGAGCACCGCCGGCCCGGCCGTGTCCAGCGCCGTCACCAGCACCCGTTGGATCCGGGCCGCGCCGACCACCACCGGGTCACCGAAGGCGTCGTGCCGGCCCTGGGCGAGGCGGACCTCGTACCAGCCGTACCAGGCGACGTAGCCGCCGGCGACGAGCAGCACCAGGCCGCTGAGCCGGAGCATCCACGCGCCGACGCCACGCAGCCCACGCACCACCCGGCCGCGCAGCAGCGCCACGCCGAGCGCCGCCACCGCCACCACCAGGCCCATCCCGATCGCGTACGCGACGAACAGTGCCAGCCCGCGCAGGGTCGAGCCGGCCTGGAGGCTGGTCACCACGATCGCCAGGAAAGGGGCGATGGAGCAGCTCAGCGACGCCAGCGCGTACGCCATGCCGAACAGCGCCATGGACGGCAGCGAACGGGTCAGCCGGGGGGCGCGGGCCGACGGACGCGGGGTGGGCAGCCGGCGACCGGCGAGCAGCCACAACCCGAGCGCCAGCAGGCCCAGCCCCAGGGTCACGGTCAGCCAGGGCAGCCGGGGGCGCAGCCAGTCGGCAAGCGGTGCGACGGCCAGCCCGAAGGCCCCGAACACCACGACGTACCCGCAGGTCAGTCCGGCCGCAGCGGTGAGTGCCCGGCCGACCGCGCCCCGACCGTCCGCCGGACCGGCGACCAGCAGCGACAGGTACGCCGGCAGCATCGCGAAGCCGCACGGGTTGACCGCGCCGAGCATCCCGGCGGTCAGTGCGAGCAGCAGCGGGCCGGTCATCAGCCGGCCAGGGCGGCGACCCGGCGGGTGAGGTCCTCGCCGTCGAGGAAGCCCTGGTGGACGACCTTCCCCTGCCGGTCGATGATCAGGAAGGTGCTCTGTTCGACGATCTCGAAGCGCCGCCACAGCGCGCCGGCCCGGTCGTCGATCTGGGTGGTGCCGCCGAGTTCGAACTCGGTGACGAAGCTGCGCATCGCCTTCTGCTCGCCGAGGCCGGCGACCCCGACGATCGGCACGGTGTCCCGGTACTTCGGGGCGATCTCGGCGACCGTCCACGCCTGGCTGGCGCAGGTGGCGCACCACGGTGCCCAGAACCACAGCACCACCGGGCGGCCGGCCAGCGCGGCGGCGGAGAACGCCGTACCGTCGAGGGTCCTGGCGGTGAAGCGCAGCGCGTCGGGCACCACGGCGGGTGCGCCGGTCGGGGTGGGTGCGGCGGACGACGGCGCTGCGGACGACGGCGCGGCGACCGGGACGGCGACCTCGGCGGCCGGCTGCGCCGACGTCGGCCCGACGGCGCAGGCCGAGGCGGCCAGCAGGGTGCCGGCGAGGGTGGCGGCGAGGGCGAGCCGGGCGGCCGGTCGACCCTCCGGCCCGTTGCTGGGTGACGACGACGACCGCATCCGGTGCTCCTCTCGGTGGTGCTACTCGGCCTCGACCAGCCGCAGCGCGAGTTCGGGACAGACCTTGACCGCCTTCATCGCACCTTCCTTCAGCCAGGTCGGCACAGGGGTGGACGGGAAGGCGGGGTAACCGTTGCCGTCGAGCCGGATGAAGTCCGGTACGACGTGGGCGCACAGCCCGTGCCCGTCACAGCGGGACCAGTCCAGGGTGAGCTTGCGGGGGTTGGCGTCGGGCGCGCCGGGCAGCCCCATCACGCCCTTGACCCGCTTGCCGCACCCCTCACCGGTGGTGTGCTGCCGCAGGTCGTCGGCGAACACCTCCATCGCGGAGAGGGCGAAGCGGGAGGTGCCGTCGGGGTGGCTGCACGCGCCCCGGCCCTTCACGTCACCGGCGGCGGCCCGGACCACCTCCACCGGCGCACTGCCGGACACCGCCAGGTCGACGGCGCGGGCCAGGTCGGGCAGGCCGCGCTTGCACGGCCCGCACTGGCCGGCGGACTCCCCGGCCAGGTAGCGGACCACCTGGGCGGCCTCGCCCAGCGGGCAGGTGTCCCGGCCGAGCGGGATGATGATGCCGGCGCCGAGGGTGCCGCCGACGCTGGTGAGGCTCTTGCGGGTGATCTCGGCCCGCTGCGCCGCCTCCCAGGTGATCCAGCGGCCGTGGTAGCCGCCCATGAGGATGCCCGGCCCCTCCGGCACCTCGCACAGGTCGAGGATGTCCCGCAGCGGGGTGCCGGCGGCGCACTCCACCACGGCGGCGCGCTTGGCCTGGCCGGTGACGGTGAGCAGCACGGTGCCGGGCTCGTCGTCGGTGCCGAGCGCGGCGTACTCGTACGGGCCGAGCCGGGCGGCGATCGCCACCTGGGCGTACGTCTCGGCGTTGGACAGCAGGGTGGGCAGGTTGCGTACGCCCGAGTCGCTGGACCGCTTCTTGGTGCCCGGCGGGATGTGCGGCAGTCCGTTGATCCCGTTGACCAGTGCACCGCCCTCACCGGAGATGAACCGGTGCGGCACGGTGACGATGCTGGTGGGCACCGGCATCCGGCGTTCGGCGAGGGCGTCGGTGAGCGAGTCCCGGCCGATCAGGTCGTCGGCGACGCAGAGCACGATCTCCTCGGCGTCCAGCGCGTACGCGGCCAGGGCGGCGCCGTCGAGGATGAGGTGCGGGGCCCGGGTGAGCAGCACCTTGTCCTTCCAGCTCGCCGGTTCCCCCTCGGTGGCGTTGACCACCACCACGGCGGGCAGGTCCTGCCGTTCGCAGGACTCCAGCACCGCCTTGAACTTGCGGTAGAACGGGAAACCCGCCCCGCCCTTGCCCTTGAGCTGGATGGCCTCGGCCAGCCGGAGCAGGTTGGCCGGTTCCATCGGGCCGATCGGCCCGTGCTCCATCTCGTGGGCCATCAGGTCGAGCCGGCCGAACTCGGCGAAGCCGGCGGTGAGCCGGGGCTCGCCGATGCAGGCGACCGGTGGGACCTTCGTGCGCATCACTTGGCCTCACCGCGCAGCCCGGCCCAGTACGCCCCGTCGACGGCGTCCGCGTTGGCCTTGCCCTTGCGCCGGCTGCGGCTGTCGCCGGTGGCCTTGCGGGCCCGCCGGGAGGCCAGGTCGACCAGGGTCGGGGTGTCGTCGACGGGGATGTCGTCGGCGACGTAGCGGGCCGGCGGACGCCAGTAGTCCGGCTCCTCCGGGACGTCGGCCTCGACGCTGTGCCGCCCGGAACCGCTGCGCGGGGCGGCGGAGATCGGCTCGGCCGAGACGGGCCGGCTGGCCTCCTCCCAGCGGCGCGGGCTGTCCCACGGCTCCTCCGGCTCCTCGGTGCGCCGCCGGGGCGGGGCCGAGTAGCGGGCGGCCACGTCGTCGTCGCGCCGGGCCCGGCGACCGGTGGAGACGGGGGCGTTGTCCTCCTCGTAGCGGGAACGGCGACCACCGGAGACGGGGGCCACGTCCTCCTCGTAGCGCGCACGCCGACCACCCGACACCGGCGCCACGTCCTCCTCGTAACGGGAACGGCGACCACCGGAGACGGGGGCCACGTCCTCGTCGCGGTCGCGGCGGCGACTGCCGGAGACCGGCGCGACGTCCTCGTCGTAGCGGGAACGGCGACCACCGGAGACGGGGGCCACGTCCTCCTCGTAGCGCGCACGCCGACCACCCGACACCGGCGCCACGTCCTCCTCGTAACGGGAACGGCGACCGCCGGACACCGGGGCGACGTCCTCGTCGCGGCGGCGGGGCCGCTCGTCGCGGTCGTCCCGTTCGGCGGTCCGGCGGCGCGCGGCCGGTTCCAGGTCGCGCTCGCGGCGGGGGGCCGGTGCGGTCTCCTGGCTGGTACGACCCCGGCCACCCCGGACGGGCTCACGCAGGGTGCCCGGTTCGGGAACGACCGGGACGGTGAACCGCTCGGGGTCCCGACGCCGGGCGCTGCCGGTCGGCGCGTTCCAGGACGGGGCGAGGGCGGCCTCGGCCCAACTGCTCCGGGTCTCCTTCTCCTCCTCCTTCTTGCGGCCGAGCCCGGTGAGCAGCGTCCGGCCCTTGCCCTCGTCGACGCCCTTGCCCGTCATGGCCTTGTTCAGCGCGGCGGCCTGCTGCTGTTCGCGGCTGCGCTTGCCGAGGTAGACCGACAGCCGCACCATCAGCGCCACCACCACCAGCAGGACGCAGGCCAGGTAGCTCAGCACCACCCAGGACTTGGCGGCGCGGCCGGCGTTGAGGCCGTGGAACAGGGCGAACGGCCAGGACAGGTACGCCAGGGAGTGCAGGCTGCGCCAGAACCACTTGGGTCCGACCCCGGCGAAGCGGACCCGGACGATGCCGGTCCACAGGACGCTCACCATGAGGAAGGCGGCCACGGTGCCGAGCCCGACGTAGAGCCCGCTGCCGCCGATGAACGGCACCACGGCGTCGGTGGGTCCGGCCCGCCCGATAGCGATCTTGGTGATGACGTGGAAGACCAGGCCGACGACGCCGAGGATGCCGGTGGCCCGGTGCGCGGACTGCAGCAGCACCCGGTGCCGGATCATGAGGACCAGCCGGTCGGTGGCGAGCAGGCCCATCATCACGGTGAGGCTGAGCGACACCAGGGCGACCACCCCGGCGAAGAACTCGGTGAAGAAGAAGCCGTACGCGTACATCGCCGCGCCGTTGCCGGTCATCTCGACCCCGGCCCACAGCAACCCCAGCGCCGACGCCACCATCAGCGCCATCGTGCCCTTCGACACTGTCCGGACACCACGGCTGCTGGTGGAGGTCCGGACGGTCGCCGCCTTCTCGTTCTGCTGTGCCCGGGCCATCTGCTCCTCGATCGTCTAACGGCGGCGCCACCACCGGCCGACCCTGCTCCCACCTCCAGTACGGACCTCCGGCGCGTACGGATCACCGCCGCCGCCGAAAATTCTCGGCGGATCGTCGAACCACCCCGGTCCGGGACGCGTGTAAGGCCCGGCGTACGGCGTCCCGTCGCGTGGACGGCCGGGGATCGGGGGCCCGTCGGGACGATTCGCGCCGGGTGGAGCTACCTGCCCCTTAGAGTGGTTTCGTGGCTTTTGACCGGATGATCGAACGGTGGGGCCGGGGGCCGCTCGTCGCCGTCGTCGGCGTACCGGCCCTGCTGGTGCTGGCCCTGCTCGTCGGCGTGGCGCTGCGCGCGGACGCACCCGCCCCGACCCGGCGGGCGGCGGCCCCGCCACCGACCGTGGCCGTCCCGCACGAGGACGAGACCGTGCCGCCCGCCGCGCCGGCCCCGCCCGGCCTACCCGTGATCGACTACGACCCGGCCCCCGCCGGTTTCCCGGCCGACCCGCACCCGCTCGACGTCACCCCGTTGACCGAGGGCGTCACCCCGACCCGGAACATCGCCGCGTACGACGCACCTGGCGGACGCCCCCGCGCCCTGCTCGCCCCCACCATCAGCGGGGTGGAGCTGACCATGCCGGTGGTGCAGCGGCGTACCGGCTGGACGGCGGTCCTGCTGCCATCGGCGAGCCGTCGACTGGCCTGGCTGCCCGACGGAGGCTGGAGTCCGGTCGTCCTGCGCGACCAGATCGTGGTGCAGCGCCGCACCCACCAGCTCACCTGGTACCGGCACGGCCGACCGGTGCACACCTGGCCGGTCAGCCTCGGTCAGCCCGGCCAGGAGACCCCCCTCGGCCGCACCTTCATCCTCGGCACCACACCGCCCCCCGAACCGGTCTACGGCGGGGTGGACGTCTTCGCCCTCGGCGCCGTCCCCGACGACCCGGAGGCGATGCCCACCGGGCTGCGGGGCGCACACATCGGCCTGCACACCTGGCAGGACGACGACACCCTCGGCGAGGACGTCACCAACGGCTGCATCCGGCTGACCCGCAGCGCCCAGCGGACCCTCCTCGACGAGGTACGCCCCGGCACCGAACTCGTCGTCGTCGACGCCCTGACCACGTCCTGAGCCCGGTTCACTCGCCGAGCAGCCAGCCATTCTGTTCGGCGAGCCGGACCGCGGTGGCCCGGTTGCGGGCGCCGGTCTTGCCGATCGCCGCCGACAGGTGGTTGCGGACCGTCCCCTCGGACAGGTGCAGCGCCGCCGCCAGGTCGGCCACCGTGCCACCGCTCCGGGCCGCCCGCAGCACCGCCGTCTCCCGCTCGGTCAACGGGCTCGTCCCCGCCGCGAGGGTCTCCGCCGCCAGCGCCGGGTCGACCACCCGCAGCCCGGCGTGCACCCGGCGGACCGCGTCGGCGAGCTGCCGGGCCGGGGTGTCCTTGACCACGAAGCCGCCCGCCCCGGCCTCCATCGCCCGTCGCAGGTAGCCGGGCCGGCCGAAGGTGGTGACCACCAGCACCCGGCAGCCGGGCAGCGCGGCCCGCAGCGCGGCGGTCGCGGCGATCCCGTCCAGCCCCGGCATCTCCACGTCGAGCAGCGCCACGTCCGGGCCGGTGCGGCGGGCCGCGTCCACCACCTCGTCGCCCCGACCCACCTCGGCCACCACGTCGAGGTCCGGTTCCAGCGACAGCAGCGCGGCGAGCGCGCCCCGCACCAGCGCCTGGTCGTCGGCGAGCAGCAGCCGGATCGGGTCGCTCACCGCTGCTCCACCGGCACGGTGACCCGCAGCAGGAACCCGGTACCGTCCGGCCGCCGGCCGACCGTCACGGTGCCGTCGAGCCGCCGGACGCGTTCCCGCAGGCCGAGCAGCCCGTGCCCGCCGTCGCCGGCCGGCTGCGGGCCGGGCACGCCGTCGCCGGCCGGGCCGCGCCCGTCGTCGGCGATCTCCACCCGTTCCGGGTGGACCCGGATCACGCACCGCCGCGCGCCGCTGTGCCGCACCACGTTGGTCACTCCCTCCCGGACCGCCCAGCCGAACAGTTCCTCCCGCGCCGCCGGCAGCGCCGGCAGGTCGTCCGGCAGGTCACCGACGATGCCCGCCGCCGCCAGCGCCGTCCGCGCGCCGGCCAGCTCGCCGGTCAGGCTGATCTCCCGGTACGCCCCGACGGTACGCCGTACGTCGGCCAGCGCCTGCCGGGCCAGCCGCTCGACGTCGGCGATCTCGGTGCCGGCGCGGACCGGGTCCAGCTCCAGCAGCCGCCCGGCCAGCTCCGCCTTGACCGCCACCACGGTCAGCGAGTGCCCGAGGATGTCGTGCAGGTCGCGGGCGGTGCGGGCGCGTTCCTCGGCGACCGCGAGCCGGCGGATCTCTGCCTGGGCGGCCCGCAGCTCGCCGTTGCGCTGCGCCAGCCGGCTCACCCCGAACATCGCGAACGAGGCGAGCAGCACCGCGAAGACGACGGTGCTCTCCGCCTGCCAGCCGGGCACCAGCGCGGCGGCGACAGGTGGGGTCAGCGCGCTCAGCACGACCACCACCAGGGCGTCCACCGGGGGCAGCAGGAACACCGCCGCCGCCGCGACGAAGACCAGGGTGGTCAGCCAGTCCCCCGCGGTGCCGGGGATGCCGGCCAGACCGAACGCGAGCAGCAGCCCCACGGACGCCCGCGCCCGGCCGACCGGGATCGGCCGGTGCGCCTGACGCAGGCCGCGCGCCCACTGGAAGATCAGCACGTAGAGCACGCCGAACACGACCAGGGTGCCCACCCCCACCGCCCGCCGCCAGGGTTGTGCCTGGTGTACGGCGGTGAACAGCGGGATGTTGAGGAAGAACAGCCAGACCCCGGCGAGCAGCCAGCCGGTGATCCGCCAGCGGCGGGTCACCGGCGACGGCCTGTCGAACGGGAGGTCCATCGGGTCCACGCTAGTCCCCGCCGGCCGGTGTCCGGGCCCGCCGGTGCCGGGCCACCGCTCAGACCCGCTGGGTGTCGCGGCGGAACAGCCGGGCCGCGCCGAGGGCGAAGCCCGCCGTCCAGCCGAGCACGTTGACGAGCACCCCGACGCTCACCGGGTCACCGGTCAGCGGGGCGCGGGCCAGTTGACCCACCCCCCACACGGGGGTGAACTGGGCGATCCGCTGCATCACGTCGGGCAGCATCTCCACCGGCAGGAACAGGCCGCCGAACATGGCGAGCAGGGCGAGCACCGGCCCCATGAACTGCATGACGTTCTCGGCCGGGCCGAGGTAGCCGATGAGCAGCCCCAGCGCGGCGAAGACCAGCGAGCCGAGCCAGGCCGCCGACCCGGCCAGCAGCCAGACGGACACCGGCAGCCGGACCCCGGCGGCGGCCCCGACCGCGAACTCGATCACGACCGCGACCAGCCCGAGCACCATCGCCGTGGCGACCTTCGTGGCGACGTACGCGGCCGGGTGCAGCGGGGTGAGCCGGAGCTGACGGCTCCAGCCCAGGGCCCGTTCCGTGGCGACCGCCGCGCCCGCGCTGGTGGTGGCCACCATCGCCCCGTAGACGGCGAGGCTGACCATGATCCAGGCGAGCACCTGCCGACCGTTGGGGAGTGTCTCGTCCCGCTGCGGCAGCCCGAACAGCAGGAAGAAAACCGCCGGCATGACCATGGTGAACAGCAGGGTCCGCCGGTTGCGCAGCATCCGGCGCATCTCGATCAGCAGCACCGCCGGGGAGAAGCCGCCGAGGGCCGGCGGGCGGCGGTCCGCGGTGGGGGTGGTCAGGGCGGAGGTGGTCATCTCAGGCTCCAACGGTCGCGGTGGGGGCGGCTTCGGCGGGGTTGGCTTCGGGCGGGGTGGCGTCGGTGGCGGTCAGGGCCAGGAAGGCGTCCTCCAGGTTGCGGGAGGTGATCTCCAGGTCCCGGGCGGCGGTACGGGTGAGCAGGTGCCGGGCGACGGCGTCCGAGTCGCCGGTACGGATCAGCACGGCGTCGCCGCGTACCTCGACGGCCTCCACGCCGGGCAGCGCGGCCAGGCCGGACTGGTCGGCGTCGGGCAGGGTGGCCCGGACGATCCGGCCGGCGGCCAGGTTCTTGATCTCGGCGGTGGTGCCGTCGGCGACCACCCGGCCCTGCCGGACCAGCACGATCCGGTCGGCGTACGCGTCGGCCTCGTCGAGGTAGTGGGTGGCGAAGATGATCGTCCGGCCGGACCGGGCGTCGGCGCGGATCGCCTGCCAGAAGTCGCGTCGCCCCTCGACGTCCATGCCGGTGGTCGGCTCGTCGAGGACCATCACGTCCGGGTCGCAGAGCAGGGCCAGCGCGAACCGCAGCCGCTGCTGCTGGCCCCCGGAGCACTTCCCGACGAGCCGGTCGGCCAGGTCGGCGATCCCGGCCCGGGTCAGCACCTCGGTGACCGGCCGGGTCCGGCCGAAGAAGGACGCGGTCATCCGTACCGTCTCGGCGACGGTGAGATCCTTGAGCAGGCCGCCGCTCTGCATGACGGCGGCGACCCGGCCGTAGAGGACGGCCTCGGCGGGGGTGCCGCCCAGCAGCCGGACCTCCCCGGCATCGGGGCGGGCCAGGCCGAGCAGCATGTCGATCGTGGTGGTCTTGCCGGCGCCGTTGGGGCCGAGAAAGGCCACCACCTCGCCCGGGTGGATGGTCAGGTCGAGCCCGTCGACGGCGGTCACCGGCCCGAAGCTCTTCCGCAGGCCGCGCAGTGCGACGGCCGGACACTCACTGGTCATGCCAACGAGCGTGCGCCTGCCGGTCGGCTCCTTCCCGGCCCGCCCGTCACCTTCCACCCGTGACAAATGTCAGCGGTGTCGCACCCGGTGTCCGTTCCGCACGGGAGTCGTATGCCTGCTGGGCATTTTTTATGCCTGACAGGAATGTCGGTCGCCCACCATCCGGCGTTCCGCGCCCGGCACCGTTCGCACCTCATCCCGGGCGGACAGGTGGGTCCCGGCTTGGGGCATCGGGCGGTGGAAGGTGGGTATGCCGCCGCGGTCGGGGCGAGGTCGGGGAGGACCGCATGGGGAACGCGTCGAACGGGCAGGTCGACACGGTGGTGCTCGTGCACGGGCTGTGGATGACGTCGCGCAGTTGGGAAGGCTGGGCCGAGCGGTACGCGGCACGCGGGTTCCGGGTGCTCGCCCCCGCCTGGCCGGGCTTCGACCGGGAGGTGACCGCGCTGCGCGCCGACCCCGGCACGATCGCCGGCACCACCCTGCGGCAGATCATCGACCACTACGCGGCGGTGATCCGCGAGCTGCCCAACCCCCCGATCGTGATCGGCCACTCGTTCGGCGGGCTGGTCGCCCAGGTGCTGGCCGACCGGGGGCTCGGCGCGGCCGTCGTGGCGGTCGCGTCCGCCCCGGTCAAGGGGGTGCTCCGGCTGCCGATCAGCACGCTGCGGGCGTCGTACCCGGTGCTGCGCAGCCCGGTCAACCGGCACCGGGGGGTGCAGATCAGTCCGGACGAGTTCCGGTACGCCTTCGGCAACACCCTCCAGCCGGACGACTCCGACCGGGCCTGGCGGCGCTACGCCGTCCCGGCCGCCGGGCACGTGCTGTTCGAGGGGGCGTTCGCCAACCTCGACCCGCACTCCGCCGCGACCGTCGACACCGGCCGCGACGACCGGCCGCCGCTGCTGCTGATCGCCGGTGGCGAGGACCATGTCGCCCCGCCGTCGCTGGTGAAGGCGAACGCCGGGCTCTACCAGAAGTCGCGGGCGGTGACCGCGTACCACGAGTTCCCCGGCCGCTCGCACTTCACGGTGGGCGAGCCGGGCTGGGAGGCGGTCGCCGACTACGCCCTGGACTGGGCGGTACGCATGACGCAGGCCCCGGCGACGGCGGGCGGCCCGTCCCGCCGCTGACCCCAGACGAACCCCGGCTATGGTCGTCCGGAACCCGGGTCGTCCGAAATGCCGTACAGCCAGGTTCTTCGATTGATCCGTGTCGCTACTTTCAAGACATGGCAGATGATGACCTGGGCAGGGGCGGCAGCAGCCTGGGACACCTCCGCTACGGTGCTGCCGCCCTGATGGTCTTCGGGTGCGTCGGGATTCCTGTGCAGGTGTGGAAGGCCACCACCGAATGGGCGACCGGCTTCCGTGTCCTGCTGTGCGCGACCCTGATGCTGGTCTGGCTGGTGGTCACGTTCGCGATAGCGAACTCGATCATCACCCGTCAGATCAACTACGCAAAGACCCGCTGGCCGGACGATCCTGACGCCCGACGGGACTACCTGAGGAAAAGCAGGCGTCCACCGGGCATCGACCTCGGCGGTGGCGACGACGAATCATGACCGGCGCCTACTGACGACCGGCCCCGTCGCCCTCACGACCCGGCGTCACCGCCGCCCAACCGCTGCCACAGGAAGCGCAGCGTCAACGCCGACAGGAACGCCCGCTGCTCGTTGTTGCTCGCCGCACCGTGCCCGCCCTCGACGTTCTCGTAGTACGACACGTCCTGGCCGTGCGCGCTCAGCAGGGCGGCCATCTTCCGGGCGTGCCCCGGGTGCACCCGGTCGTCGCGGGTCGAGGTGACGAACAGGACCGGCGGGTACGTCACCCCGGGCCGCACGTTGTGGTACGGCGAGTACCCGCGCAGGAACGCCCAGTCGGCCGGGTCGTCCGGGTCGCCGTACTCGGCCGTCCAGGAGGCCCCGGCGAGCAGCAGGTGGTAGCGCCGCATGTCCAGCAGCGGCACGTTCGCCACCACTGCGCCGACCAGGGTCGGGTAGCGGGTCAGCACCGCCCCCATCAGCAGCCCGCCGTTGCTGCCGCCCTCGATACCGAGCTGCGGCGCGGTGGTGATCCCCCGGGCCGCCAGGTCGGCGGCGACGGCGGCGAAGTCCTCGTACGCCCGGGGGCGGTTCTCGCGCAGCGCCGCCCGGTGCCAGCGCGGGCCGTACTCCCCGCCGCCCCGGATGTTCGCCACCACGTAGGTGCCGCCCCGGGCCAGCCAGCCCCGGCCGAGCACCCCGTCGTAGTGCGGCGTCAGCGAGACCTCGAACCCGCCGTACCCGGTGAGCAGGGTCGGTCCGGCGGCGGCCGTCGGGTCGCCGACCACGGAGTACGGCACCCGGGTGCCGTCGGCGGAGGTGGCGAAGAACTGGCGCACGGTCAGGCCGGTGGCGTCGAAGAACGCCGGCTCCCGCTTGAGGGTCTCGACCGGGCCGCCGACGCGGCCCAGCCGCAGGGACGCCGGCCGCAGGTAGCCGGTGGAGGCGATCAGGTAGTCGTCGCCGAGGTCCGGGTCGGTGTCCACGATCCAGGGCTCGTCGCCCTCCGGCACCCCGGCCAGCGGCGTCCGCCGCCAGCCCGACACACCGTCGGGGGTCAGCACCTCCAACCGCCGGTGTACGTCGACCAGGGTGGCCAGGATCAGGTGGTGCCGGGTCCAGACGTGGTAGCTCAGCGCGGTCCGCTCGTCGGGCTCGAACAGCACGGTGAGGTCGCCTTCCCCGGCGACGAAGTCGTCGAACCGGGTCACCAGCAGCGCCCCGGCCGGGTGGGTGACCCCGGCGACCTCCCACGGGGTACGCAGCCGGACCAGCAGCCACTCCCGGTGCACGTCCCACTGGGCGTCCTCGGGCACCGGGACCGGGACCTGCCCGCCGTCGGGGGTCAGCAGGAAATTGCGGGTCCGGTAGAAGTCCAGGCTGCGGCCGACGAAGTCCCGTTCGTACCCGGGTGTCGGGTCGTGCGAGGCGTACGCGGAGACGTCGTCGGCCTGCCCCTCGTAGACGATCTCGGCCTCGCTCACCGGGGTGCCCCGCCGCCACCGGCGGATCACCCTCGGGTAGCCGGAGACGGTCAGCGAGCCGGGGCCGAGGTCGGTGCCGACGTAGATCCGGTCGACGTCGATCCAGGTGACGTCGCTCTTGGCCTCGGCGAGGGTGAACCCGTCGGGCACGAAGGCGCGGGTGTCGAGGTCGTACTCGCGGACCACCACCGCGTCCTTGCCGCCCCGCGACAGGCTGACCAGGCAGCGGCGGTGGCCGGGGCGCAGCACCGTCACCCCGTCCCAGACCCAGTTCTCGTCCTCGGCGGCGGCCAGCGCGTCCAGGTCGAGCAGCACGTCCCAGGCCGGCTCGGGCCGCCGGTACTCCGCCAGCGTGGTACGCCGCCACAGCCCCCGGGGGTGCGCCGCGTCCCGCCAGTAGTCGTAGTAGTACCCGTCGCCACGCCAGCCCGGGTACGGGATGCGGTCGTCGGCGTCGAGCACCTGCCGGATCTCGGCCTGCATCGCGGCGAACGCGTCGTCGCCGGTCAGCGCCGCGACGGTCGCCGCGTTGCGCTCGCGGACCCAGCCGGCGGCCGGCTCCGCGTCCAGCTCCTCCAACCAGCGGTACGGGTCGTCGCCCTCATCGATCAGCGTCACCCCGTTTAGTATTCCCGACCGGTCAACCCGCCCTCGACCCTGCCCCTGACCGGGCCCGGACCCCGGGACCCGTCGCGCCGGCCTGGCATGGGCGCGGCAGCGCCGGGTATGAGCGGGGCATGAGGGCGAGCTTCCGGCTTGGCCGGATCGCGGGGGTACCCGTCGGGGTCAACTGGAGCGTCCTGGTCATCTTCGTGCTGATCGCGTGGTTGCTGTCGGCCAACCAGTTCCCCCGCTCGTACCCCGACCGGCCCGGCTGGGCGTACCTGCTGGCCGGGCTCGCGGCGGCGGTGGTCTTCTTCGTCGGCCTGCTGGCCCACGAGGTGTCACACGCGGTGGTGGCGAAACGCAACGGCCTCCAGGTGGAGGGGATCACGCTGTGGTTGTTCGGCGGCGTCGCGGAGCTGCGCGGCGAGCCCGCCGACCCGGGCGCGGAGCTGCGCATCTCCGGGGTCGGCCCGCTGGTCAGCCTGCTCCTCGGGGTGTTCTTCGGGGCGATCGCGGTGCTGCTGGCGCTGGCCGGGCAGGAGGGGCTGCTGCTCGGCTCGGTGTCCTGGTTGGCCGGGATCAACGTGCTGCTGGCGGTGTTCAACATCCTGCCGGCGGCCCCGCTGGACGGGGGTCGGTTGCTGCGCGCCGCCGTGTGGAAGGCCACCGGCGACCGGGCCAGGGCGTCGGTGGTGGCCGCCCGCGCCGGCTGGGTGCTCGGCGTGCTGCTGATCGGCCTGGGCATCTGGCAGTTCCTGGCCGGCTACGGGGTGGGCGGGCTGTGGCTGGCGCTGATCGGCTGGTTCCTGATCGGCGCGGCCGGGATGGAGGAGCGCCAGGCCCGGCTGGGCAGCGCGCTGACCGGCGTGCGGGTCGGTGAGGTGATGACCCCGCAGCCGCAGACCGCCTCGGCGGAGATGACCGTCGCCGACTTCGTCGACCACTACCTGTTCGCCTACCGGCACACGGCGCTGCCGTTGACCGAGGACGGCCGACCGGTCGGCCTGGTCACCCTGGACCGGGTACGCGGCGTCCCGGCCGACCGACGGGCCGCCACCACGCTGGCCGAGGTCGCCTGCCGGGCCGACGACCTGGTGTTGGCCCGGCCGGAGGAGCAGCTCAACGACCTGCTCCCCCGCCTCGGCGAGTGCTCCGACGGCCGCGCCCTGGTAGTGACCGGCGACCAACTCGTCGGCATCGTCTCCCCCAGCGACATCAGCCGCGCCGTCCAACGCAGCACCCTGCACCCCCACCCCACCAGGTGACCGCCCGGCCGCGCCCGCCGGCCGCCGGCCGGCGGGCCGCAACTGGGCCGATGTTGCGGCATCCGCAGCATGCGGACCCCGCAACATCGCCGACAATGGTGTCGATCAGGGAGTGCCGGCCCGCTCCACCGGGATCCACAGCTCGGCGTCGGCGTGGGTGCCACCGGCCGCGATGCGGACACTGGCGATCTCCGGGCCCGGCCGGCTCCGGTACGGGTTCGACGGGAACCACTGGGTGAACACGTCCCGCCACAGGTGCTGCACGGCCGCCGGGAACTCGCCGGAGGCCGCGAAGACCGCCCAGGTCCCCGCCGGCACGTCGAGCGCCTCCAGGTCGTCCGGCACGTCCGCACCGGTCACCGCGCCGTACCAGTAGTCCAGCTCGACACCCTCGGACCGGTCCTCACCGAGCAGTTCACTGACGTTGACGATGCCCGCCGGCTCCTGGTCGGACAGGGCCTCGATCCGGGCCGTCGTCTCCGCCGGGATGCCCTTGACGAACGCCACGATCGCCGGGTTCATCCCCTCGTGCACCAGGGGCACCCGGGCCCGCCGACCCACCAGCCGCAACGCCGGCTTCTCCACCACCCGGTACCGCATGCTGCCACTCCCCTCGACGACGAGCCGGAAGGACAACCGCTGCTGGGAGTGCAGCACGGCCCCCGTACGCCGCGCCTCACCCGGCCCGATGCCGTGCATCGCCCGGAACGCGCGGGTGAACGCCTCGGTCGAGCCGTACCCGTGGCGGACCGCGACGTCGAGCAACGTCCGCTCACCCGCCAGCACCTCGGCCGCCGCGACGGTGAGCCGCCGCCTGCGGACGTACTCCGACAGGGGCATCCCGGCCAACGCCGAGAACATCCGCCGGAAGTGGTACTCCGAGGTGAGGGTGATCCGCGCCAGATCGGCCACCTCGACCGGTGCGTCGAGGTGCCGTTCCACGTACGCCAGGGCCTCGTTCAGCCGCTCCAGCACCTGATCTCCTTCCGCTCACGGGTCCCGGGACCGATGACATGGTCTCCGAATGACCCCGACGAATCTCCGGCACCGTCGACGACGACAGAATGACGACTGCTGAACGAGGGAGGGGAGCCTGTGACCGGACACGCCACCACCGGCGTCACCCGCACCGCGACGCGGATCGCCCGGGTCGTCACCGAGGTGCTCCAGCCCGCCGTGTGGGCGGCTGCCATGCCCGTCGTCGTCGCGGTGGTCGCCGCCCGGACCGTCCCCGCCGGCCTCGGGTGGGGAGCGCTCGCGGCGCTGTTCACCGCCGTGGTGCCGTTCGGGGCGATCCTCTACGCCAAGCACACCGGCCGGGTCACCGACCATCACCTCAGCCGCCGCGAGCAGCGCCGGGGCGTCCTGCTGGCCGGTGTCGCCTCGGTCGCCGCAGGGCTGGTGCTGTTCGTGGCCCTGGACGCTCCCCGGCCACTGGTCGCCGTGATCGCGGTGATGCTGGTCGTGCTGGCCGGCACCACCGCCGTCAATCAGATGTGGAAGATGAGCGCCCACACGGCCGTCTCCGCCGGTGCCTGCACCGTGCTGGTCCTGCTGGTCTGGCCGGCGCTGGCCGTCGGGGTGGCGGCCGTCGGGATGCTGGTCGTGGTGCTGATCGGTTGGTCCCGGGTGCATCTCGGTGCGCACACCGTCGCCCAGGTGGTCGCCGGAGCGGTCACCGGCGTGCTCCTCGCGGCGGGGTGCTACCTGGCTGTCGTGTGAGCGGCACGTCGACCGGCCGCGAGTCCGTGACGCCGGGCCGGCCCGTGCCGCGACGGGGTGCGGGACATCCCCAACCCCTGACCGGTCGCCACCCGGGTCGACCCCGACGACCGACCGGTCAGGCGCGGGGGAAGTAGTGGTCGAGCAGGTCGGTGCGGAACACCCCGGCCGGGTCCAGCTCGGTGAGCAGGGCGGCGAAGTCGGCGTACCGGGGGAAGGTGGTGGCGACGACGGCCGGGTCGAGGGTGAAGACCTTCCCCCAGTGCGGCCGGGGGTCGAACGGGGCGAGCCGGGACTCGACCTCGGCCAGCACCGGCTGCACCGCCGCCGCGTCGTCGACCCAGGTGAAGTGCACGGCAAGCGTGTCGCGCCCCTGGTTGGGGCTGAGCCACAGCTCGTCGGCGGCGACGGTGCGCAGCTCGCAGATCTGCAACACCGGCGCGATCCGCTCCCGCATCCCGGCCAGCGCGGCGAGCGCCCCGGCCCCGGCCGAGCGGGGCAGGTGGTACTCGGACTGGAGTTCGTCGCCGCTGCTCGGCAGGAAGCCGAGCCGGAAGTGCGGCAGCCGCTCGTGCCACGGGCCGGGCTCGCCGAACTGCGGGGTGCAGCTCACCGGGTCCATCCCGGGCACCGGGTGCGCCGGCCGGTCGGCCGGGGTGGTGCCGAGCCAGTCCGGCTCCGGCGGCGGGGCGTCGGCGAGCTGCTTGCGCCAGAGCTGGTCGATGTCCGTCGAGCGCCAGGTGGTGAACCCGCTGACGCTGTACGCCGAGGCGAGCGCCGCGTCCAGCGCGCCGACGGGCAGGCCCTCGCGGACGTACTGGCGGACGGTGAAGGTGGGCAGCACGTCCAGGGTGACCCGGGTGACCACGCCCAGCGCGCCGAGCGACACGACCATGCCGGCGAACCGGTCACCGGCGGACCGGTCCACGGTGAGCACGTCCCCGTCGGCGGTGACCAGTTCGAGACCGGCCACGGCGGCGGCCAGGTTGCGGTTGCCGTCGCCGGAGCCGTGGGTGCCGGTGGCGACCGCCCCGGCCACCGAGATGTGCGGCAGCGAGGCGAGGTTGGCCAGGGCCAGCCCCTGCTCGTGCAGCCGGGTCGCCACGTCCCCGTAGCGCAGCCCGGCGGCGACGGTGACGGTGCCACGTTCCCGGTCGACCTCGACGGTGGGCGGCAACCCGGCCAGCGAGACCAGGTCGCCGGTGGTGTCGCCGATCCGGTTGAACGAGTGGCCGCTGCCGACCGCCCGGACCCGGTCACTGCCGGCGACCAGCCGGCGCAGCTCGTCGAGGGTGGTCGGCCGGTGGAAGGCACGGGCGGCGTAGTGCACGTTGCCGGCCCAGTTGTGCCGGGGCACCCCGCTCACGCGTCGCCGCCCTCGGCCAGCGCCGCATGCAGGTCGTCCAGCGCCGCGTCGACCTGCCGCACGTCGTAGCCGCGCAGGGCGACCGGCAGGCCCTGCGCCCGGGCGGCGGCCAGCTCGTCGCGGACCGCCCGACGGCGCGCCGGGTCGTCCGAGTCCAGTGCCGCGCGGGCGTGTCCCACCAGTGTGTCGACCACGTCGGAACTGTACCCGCGCAGTCCGACGCCGAACTCGGTGCCGGAACGGACCGCGACGTCGCGGTCGTCGCGGAACCGGTCGCCGGCGTACCGGGCCAGGGCCGCCGCGATCTCGTCGGGGTTCTCCCGCACCTGGCCCAGGTCGAGCAGTTCGGTCGCCGGCCGGCCGTCGACCCGGGCGTCGGGCGGCAACCCGACGCCCTCGACGGGTACGCCGAGCAGCCGCACCCCGCCGGTGCCGGGTGCCCGGCGGTCGAGCACGACGAGGGCCAGCTCGGCCCAGGGCAGCCGACGCCGCAGCCCCCGTCGGCGTACGGTCAGCCCGTCGGCGTCGATGACGAACCGGAACGGTCGCAGGCCGTTGGCCAGCCCCACCCCGCCCAGCGCGACGCCCCCGAGGGCGGTGGCCGTCCGTAGCAGCCCGCCGCCGGTGGCCAGCAGCACCGTCCCGGCCAGTACGCACACCGCCGACAACACCTGCCGGCCCCGTTCCCGGTGCAGCTCCACGTCGTCTCCCCGTCGATGAGCGCGGTCCGGTGCATCATCCGGCACGGTTGTCGGCGGCGTCCACGGGGAACCATGGCGCGATGAGCAGCTACCGCGACCCGATCCTGCACGGCGACGTCTATCCGTCCGAGGAGGAGATCGACCCGACCGGGGTCGGCCTGGAGCCGGCGAGCGACCCGCCGTCGGCGTACCCGGACCGGGCGGGACCGACGACGACGCCGACGCCCCGGGTGGCACCGGGCGGGGCGCACTCGATCGTCACCCACCACCTGGACGGCTCGACGCAGGTGGTGACCGACCTCGACGGGGACGGGATCGCCGACGTGGTCCAGTTCGACCTGGACGGCGACGGCGTACCGGACATCACCTACCTGGACAGCGACCGGGACGGCCGGTTGGACACGGTGCTGCGCGAGCCGGGCGCCCGCCGCCCCTGACCGTTCCGGCCGACCGCCACCGGTGGGTGGCCGCCGGGGTCACAGCTGGGGCATCACCTCGGCGGCGACCAGTTCCAGCTGGTCCAGGTCGGCCAGGTCGAGCACCTGGAGGTAGATCCGCTCGCTGCCCGCCTCGGCGTACCGGCCGATCGTGTCGACCACCTCGGCGGGGGTGCCGGCGACGCCGTTCTGCCGCAGCTCGGCCGGTTCCCGACCGATCACGGCGGCCCGGCGGGCCACCTCGGCGTCGTCCCGGCCGCAGCAGAGCACCAGCGCGTTGGACCAGCGCAGGGTGCCCGGGTCGCGGCCGGCCTCGGCGCAGGCGGCGCGGACCCGGCCGAACTGGGCCACCGTCTCCTCGACCGAGACGAAGGGCAGGTTGAACTCGTCGGCGTAGCGGGCAGCCAGGCGCGGGGTGCGCTTGGGTCCCTTGCCGCCGAGCAGGATCGGCGGGCGGGGCTGCTGCACCGGCTTGGGCAGTGCCGGGGAGTTGCTGACCGGGTAGTGCTTCCCGGCGTGGTCGAACCGCTCGCCGGCCGGGGTCGCCCACAGCCCGGTGATGACGGCGAGCTGCTCCTCCAGCCGGTCGAAGCGCTCCCCCACCGGCGGGAACGGGATGCCGTAGGCGGTGTGCTCCTCGGCGAACCAGCCGGCGCCGATGCCCAGCTCGACCCGGCCGCCGCTCATCTGGTCGACCTGGGCGACGGTGATCGCCAGCGGGCCGGGCAGCCGGAAGGTGGCCGCCGTGACCAGCGTGCCGAGCCGGATCCGGGTGGTGTCCCGGGCCAGCCCGGCCAGGGTGGTCCAGGCGTCGGTGGGGCCGGGTTCGCCGGTGGACGACCCCATCGCCACGTAGTGGTCGGAGCGGAAGAACGCGCCGTAGCCGGCGTCCTCGGCGGCGCGGGCCACCGTGAGCAGTTGGTCGTAGGTGGCGCCCTGCTGGGGCTCGGTGAAGATCCGCAGTTCCATGCCCCGAGCATAGGGAGCCGGGCGGGCACCCGCTCGGGCTCCACCGGCAGCTCATATACCGTGACAGGCATATGCCGCGCGTTCCGCCCCGGCCCGCCGGCTCGGCGACGGCTGACCCGCGACCCGCGCCTCAGCCGAACGGCCTGGTCGCGTACGCGGCGCGCAGGGCGGCCAGGCCCGGCTGCTTCGGCGTCAGGGTGCCCCAGCCGGAGTTGAAGTAGTTCGCCCGCACGATCCGGGGCCCCCGCTCCGCGTTGAGCCGGGCCAGGGCCGGTGGCACGGTGGCGATCCAGGCCGCCTGGTCGGGAAGGGCGGACGCCTGCACCCCCCACTCGGCGATGATCACCGGTCGGGAGAGCGCCACCGGCCCGAGGTCCGCCACCGCCCAGTCCCGCGTCCGGCGGAACCGGCCCAGCGCGGTGTGGGTCGGGTCGGTCGCGTAGACGTTCCACTGGAGGAAATCCACCCGGGACATCAACGCCTCCGGATGGGTACGCCGGAAGGCGGCCCGGTCGAAGCCGCCCGAGCCGACCGAGAAGGTGGTGCCGGCGGGCAGGCCCCGGGCCCGCAGCCAGTTCACCACGTAGGTCAGTGCCTGCACCGCGCGGGCGTCCGACTCGGCCCAGGTGAACGACACCCCCGACTCGGTGGTACCGAACTCGTGGTCGGTGTCCAACTCCGAGGCGAGTTGCAGGTTCACCGGGAACCCCAGCGTCCGGTACTGCGACAGGGCGCGGGCGAGCAGCCCGTCGCACTGACCGGCGAGCACCTGCCCGTACCCGTACGCCCGGGGCCAGGTGGTGCCCGGACGCTGCTGGATGGTCATCGCCGGCGCGGGAACGGTCCAGTTCACCCCGTCGACGGTGAACGTCTGCGCGCCGGGGCTACCCGCGCCGTAGTGCTTCAACTCCAGCACCATGTTCGGCGCGACCCCGGCCCGACCGAGATCACGCAGCCAGGACATGCCGTAGCCGGGGAAGACGTAGGCGTCGGCGAGGCTGCGGTACTGGGTCAGCGAACGGAAGTTCCCGCCCACCATGTCCCCCGTCGGGTCGGCGTTGCCGGCCAGGTAGTAGCCACCCCACACCGGGGGCGCCAGGGCGTAGTCGACCGCCGCGCTGGCGGTACGTCCACCCTGGTCACGTACCGTCACGGTGACCCGGGGCATCAGGCCACCGCCCGGTACACGGCGGTCGTCCCGGTGTCCGAGACCCTCGTCCAGGCCCGGCCGGAGTCGTCGGCTACCTCGACGCCGAGCGGGTCGATCACCGCGGTGACCCGCACCGGGGCGCTGCTGTTGCCGTCCGCGTCGGTCAGCACGATGGTGACGGTCACGGGGCGGGTGTCCGGGTCGGCGTAGCCGACGGTGAGCGTCATCGGCTCACCCGGGGCGTAGGTCGAGGCGTCGAGGCTGGCGGTCACGGTGGGAGCGGCCATCCCGGCCCCTCCTTCCTTGCTGGCCCGGTCGACGGACGCGACGCCCGCCGGCCGGAGATGGTGACGTCGTTGTCCGGACCGGGCGGTGGCGGCCGGGCGCGGTCACCACCGGCCGGCCGGGCGGGTGCGCCGCGCCTCCCCGGCCACACCCCCATCCACCTGCGTCAACAGTGCCCCCTACCGGCCCCGGGCGTCCTGTCGGCAATCCGCCAGCAGGGCCGGCGGTGCGGTCACCGGGTGCGGCGGCGGAGCAGATGGGTGCCGAGGCTGACCAGGGTGCTGCCGACGCCGGTGCCGAACAGCACCAGCACCGCCCCCACCACCCACAGCCCGGAGTCGTCGGTGGCCGCCGCGTGCCCCGACCAGGCGGCCGTGAACGCCACCGTCATCACCGGCGCCACCAGCACCGGGCTGAGCAGCCAGCCGGCAACGGCGGCGACCACGACCAGGGTGAGCACCGCGCCGACCACCTGCCAGACCGCGTACGGGCCGGTGGTCGCGCCGGTGCGGGGGTCGGTCGAGTAGCCGCTCTCCCACCCCAGCCAGGCTGCCCAGGTGCCGATCGTCGCGGCCGCGAGCAGCACACCGGCGAGGAGGGTACGGGTACGCGTCATCTGCACGCCCCGATCATCGTCGGCGGGGCCGGTCACCGGATGAGCACCCGTACTCACGATCACCGTCGCACCACCCTTCGCAGCCGTAACCGCCCTGCTCGGGGGCCGTGTGGCGCGGGTTGCCCCGATCGGCGAGACTCGGTCGGACCACCCCCGGGGGCCGTCCCCCGGACCCCGGCGAACGGTTGGAGCCCATGGCAGACCCCTCCCTGCTCTGGCTGGCCGGCGCGGTGCTGCTGGTGACCGCGGGCGTGGCGACCAGCCTGCTGCCCCACCGGCGGGCCCACGCCGAGCAGCGACGGACCGCCTGGTCGGCCGCGCGGGCGGCGATCGACAGCGCGGCTGTCAGCCGGGACGCGGCCCCCGACCGGGTGCCCGAGGCGGAACGGTTGCTGACCCGCGCCGAGTCGCTCGCGGGTGCACGCGGCGGGGTGGACGCGGCGCGGGCGGCGGCCGAGCACGCCCGGCAGGCCGACCGGCTGTGGCGGGAGCACCGGTGAACGCCGGCAGGTACCGCCGCCTGGCCGAGCCGTTGCGCTGGACGCTGCTCGGGCTCGCCGTGCTCGTCCTGGTGGTCTTCCTGCTCGCCCAGCGGCAGCAGGGCATCGACGTCAGCTACGGCCGGTCACCGGCGTCGACGGCCGGCGTCGAGACGGGCGGCGCCGGCACCTCCGACCGGGCCACCGTGCCGTCGGTGGACGAGATGACCGCGCTGGTGGCCGCCGCGCCGGTGGTCCGCCTGCCGGGCTCGGTGGCGTACTGGAACGAGCAGCGGGTGCGGGAGGTGGCCGGCGACACCCGGATCCTGGTCGCCCCGCCCGGCCTGGACAAAGATGAACGGGAGCGGGTCCGGGACGTGGAGAACGCCACGATCCGGGTGATCGGCACCGAGGTCAGCGGCGGCTTCTACCAGGCCAGCTCCGACCGGCTGCCCGCCTGGCGGGCGCAGTTCGCCACCGGGGACGTGACCGACCTGCTGATCGCCCTGATCACCGCGCTGCGCAAGGAGTCCACCCCGGCCGACCGGGACGAGCTGCGCTGGCGCGAGCCGAGCGGGCCGGAGCTGACCACCGTCCTGACCGACCTGCGGGCGACCGGCCGGCACATCGCGCCCGGCGCGACCCTCACCGACGTGCCCGAGACCGCCGCCCGCAACGCCTTCCCCGACGGCGCCTGGTACGTCGCGCTGCCCGTGCAACGCTACGGCGAACCCCTGCCCCGGTACGGCCCCGCCCTGAGCGCCCGGTTCCCCGACCAGCCGATCGTGGTGATGTACGGGCTCTGGATCGAATACCACGGGCCCGGCGCGGCGGACTTCGCGGAGCTGGCCGGGGCCAGCTTCTACGGTCAGTTCGCCGGTGTGCTCAGCCGCTCCGACTATCCGCAGCGCAACGTGCTGGGCGTCTACCTCAACCGGGTGACCGACATCCGCTACGCGGGCCTGTTCGAGCGGCCCCTGCCGTACCGGCCGGCCGATCCGCTGCGGGTGGCGCTGCCGGCGTTGCCGTGGCTCTTCGCGGGCTGCGTGGCGGCGTTCATGGTGCTGTCGGCCCGGTCGCTGCGCCGGCCCGACCGCCGGCCGGGCAGCCGGCGGGACACCGCGCCGACCCGGCTTGCCGGGTTGACCGCGCTGGCCGTCGAGGTGTCCCTGCTGACCGACGCCCGCAGCAACCCGGCGCTGACCCGGGGCATCGTCAAACTCCAGGCCGCCCGGTCGGCGTGGGAGGAGAAGCTGCCCGCCCGGCACGTCCGCACCCTGCTCGACGAGGCGGCGGCCGAGCTGGACGACACCGCGCGCCAGGTAGGCATCTCCAGTTACCGACCGGACAACTACCTGCGGGGCAGGCTGTCATGACACGTTCACCGTCCCCGCAGACCGCCACCGCCCGCCCGGGGCGGGGACGCGTCGCCGGTCTGCTCGGCACCCCGTTCGGCCTGGCCGTGCTGGCCTGCCTGGTGCTGGCCGGCTGGGCGGTGTGGAGCGGTGGGGCGCTGGACGGCCCGATCGCCAGGCACGTGCGCACCACGTCGTTCTACGCCGACCCCGGGCTCGACGTGGACCGGGCCGAGGCGGAACGGGTCATCGGCAACCGCCGGCTGGTGGTGATCCTACGCTCGCCCGGGGCCGACCTGCGGGACACCTGCAAGCAGGTGCACCGGGCCGCCGACGGGACCGTCGTGCTGGTGCTCAGCCGCGACGGCGACGACTACGACACCTACGGCTGCGCCCTGGTGCCCGGCTACGAGAAGAAGAACCTGGGCAAGGCCGCCGCCGCAGAAATGATCATCGGTCGGGGCATCGACACGTTCGTCGACCGCCCACTGGAGGCCGTGAAGGTCATCGCCGTGAACTACGACCGGCTGGTCAAGGCCGGCACCGTGCCCGACGGCGCGCGGACGATCAGCCCGTCGCTGCCCCGGTTCCTGCTCGCCGCCGCGGCGGTGACCGGGGTCGTCGCCGGAGCGTCGGTGCTCTACCTCGGCGGCCGGCGGGCCGGGCGGCTGGCGGCGGCCCGGCGGGTCCGCCGCGACGAACGCACCGACAGCCGCAGCGCGCTCAGCGCCGCCACCGCCGGCCTGGCCCAGCAGATCATCGACCTCGACCCGACGTACGCCCTGCTGAGCAGCCGCCCCGACGGCGACGACAGCAGCTTCGTCCGACGCTACCGGCAGTTGACCGCCGACCACACCGCCCTGCTCGACCGGCTGTCGACCCTGGACGACGCCGACGAGCCGGCGGTACGGGAGCTGACCACCCACGTCGAGTCGCTGAGCCGCCGGGCGCAGTCGCTCGCCGACGGAAAACCCGGCAGGTCCGGGTAGCCCGTCGCACCGACCCGGGTCGGGCTTGGAGTGCTTCAAAGCCGGATGGTCAGGGCCAGCAGCCCTCGATCGAGCCCCACCACCAGGGTGCCGTCAACGTGACAGCAGGTCAGCGCAGGGTGATGAACCGGAATTGTCAGCAGAGCCCGCCCGGTAAGCGGATCCCAGAGCCGGACCGTCCGGTCGCGGCTGGTGGACGCCAGCAGGGTCCGCTGGCCGATCCGAACCACGCACACACCGGTTACCTGGCCGGTGTGTCCGGCCAGAACATGCAGCCGACGGCCATCTGCGCAGTCCCAGAGCCCGACGGTCCGGTCAGCGCTGGCCGACGCAAGGCACACCTGACCTTCGAGTGGCACCGCGCCCAGTGCGGTGATCGCGTCGTGGTGGGCGAGTTGCTGCCACCGCTGGCTCCCGTCGTCGTTCCAGAGCCGTATGACGCCGCTCTTGTCGCCGGAGACGAGCACCTCGCCCTCCGCCGACTCAACGACCGCCAGCGCTGTCACCCAGTCGCTGTGCCCGGTGAGTCGATTGCGGATGCTGCCCCGCAACGGATGCCACAGACGGATGGTCACGTCTTCCCCGGCCGAGGCCATGGTCACCCCGGCCGCCGTCCGGATGGCCCGAACCGCGTTGACCGCACCGTAGTGCTCCGCCATTCGGCAGCCAGCCTGACCCGAGTCGACCTCCCAGAGCTGCACGGAGTAGTTCTCATGGGCGGCAGCCAGTTGGCGCGGTTCGTCGTCGATGATGCTCAGGTCATGAATCGCGCCGTCGATACCCACAGGCGGCAGTTCCCCCCGAGAGCTACCGTCGATCGGTGACCAGAGCCGCACCGAGCCGTCCAGACCGGCCGACGCGACGAGCGCCGCACCTTCCGTCGGTACCGCGCAGACGGCGGTGACCGGTCCGGACCACCCGCCGCTGACCACCGGGGCGGCGGTCAGGCTGCGGGGATCCCACAGTCGCACCATCCCGTCATCACCGGCCGTCGCGATCAGCTTCCGATCCGCCATCGGAATCTCGCAGACCGCCCGGATCCAGTCGGATTGTCCGCGCAGGCTGTTCTGGTGCTGGCCGGTGCTGGCGTCCCAGAGCCGGATCACGCCGTCCTCACCCGTAGCAACGAGCAGGCACGTGTCGTCACCGTCGACAGCACAGAGGTCGGTGAGAGGTCTGCCGCCGACCGAGAACTCGTTGACCAGCTCACCGTCGAGCGGATTCCACAGCCGTACCACCCCGTCGTAGCCGGCGGAGGCCAGCAGCACCCGCCCGGAGGAGCGCACCGAACACAGGGTGGTCACCCAGCCTCCATGGCCGCCCAGTACCCGCATCTGCCGGCCATTCAACGGGTTCCAGAGCCGGATCGTTCCGTCGAATCCGGTGGAGGCGAGGAGCGACCCTGTCGCCACTGGCACCTCCGTCACGGCGGTCACCCACCCCCGGTGGCCGGTCAGGAGGTGACGCAACGTTCCAGTGACGGGGTCCCACAGACGGACGGTGCGGTCATCACTTGCCGAGGCCAGCAGTGGGCCGTCCGCTGTCCGCACGGTGCACAGGTTGCGGACCCAGTCCTGGTGTCCGCGCAGTTCGTGCATCCGCAGCCCGGTGAGCGGGTCCCAGAGGGCGACGGTGCCATCGTGGCTTCCCGTGGCTACAAGTGCTTCGTTGCCGAGGTGCACCGCATGAACGGCTCGGACGCAGTCGTCATGGCAGTCGAAGGCGTACTCACTCTGGTTTGTCAGTGGATCCCAGAGCCGAACGGTGCCGTCCTCCCCCGCCGAGGCCAACAGGTGACGGCCGCCTACCGGCACCGCGCACACGTCGTGTACCGCTTGGGAGTGCCCTTCGAGCACGGTACGCTCGGTGCGGGCGGGGGTGTTCGCCCAGCGGGCGAAGTACGGGGCATCGTCGGCGGGTACCTCCCCACCGAGCTGGTCGAGCCGATCGACCACCGACCAGAGGGCGACCCGCTCTGTGGGACGGGCGGCCAGTGCGGCCGGGGTACGCAGCAGCAGTTGGGCGCGGGCTCGCGCCACCGGCCCGGTTGCTGACTCGGCGACCGGCATCAGTCGGTCGAGGTGGGTGTGCCGCAGGTAGCCGTCGTCGGTCAGCAGTTCGTCCACCAGGCCGGTATGCGCGGCGTGCTGGGGCAACGAGCGGAGCAGGTATTCAGGGGCAGCCTCCCAACCAACAGAACAACCCAGTGTCATCCAGGTCCGCACGAGCTGTCGTTCGTCGGACGACCGAACGCCCACCTCCTCCCGGTTGGCCAGTAGGGCCTCGTTGAGGGCTTGGTGGAACAGGCGGTAGGTCGGGTTGCCGGCACCGCCCGACTCAACCAGAAAGTTCGCCGCCGACGTCCGGGCGAACTCGGTTAGCTGAGGTCCACTCACTATCCCACCGAGCGCCTCGGTCCCCGCCTGCCAGAGAGCGATCGGCAGACCCGGCGTCTCGGCGTAGGCGAGCACGGTGAGCGCCAACCGGGCCGGCAACACACCGATCGGTGGCAGCCCCGCCACGTAGGTGTCAAGGGCATCCGCAACCGTGGCGGTGAAGTCGACCCGGTGCGGCGCGACGGCCTCGGTGTCCCGCAGAGCACGGGCACGGGCGATCAGTCCGGCAACAAGGAAGTTCCCGTTGGCCAGGCTGGCGATCCGGCGGGCGACTGGCGCTGCGACCTCGGCATCCCGGTATGGGTTGTCAGGACGTTCCGCCCCGAGTAGTTGAAGCGTGGCTTGGGCGTAGTCGGCAAGGTCCGTCTCGGCGAAGAACTCGGACGCGTCTAGGTCGACGATCTCCACGTCGCTCCCGAACTCGGTAAGCAGGTCCCCGCGGCCGTCGGCCCGCCGCATCCCGACGACGACCTGCACGCCGACCGCCCGGGCGAGCGGAGCGAGCACGTCGTTGATCAGGGTCCGCGCGTGTTGCGGCGCGACCGCCTCGTCGAGCGCGTCGATCACCAGGGTGAAGCGGTCCCGATGGGATGCCAACCGGTCCCGCAGAGCGGGTACGAGGTCCACCGGGGCTGCCGGGAGCGCCACGGCGGCGGCCCGGGCGATCTCCGTCGCCACCTCCAAGGCCGTCTTGCCCTTGACGTGTACGGCGCAGGAGACCGAGCCGACGGTCGCCTGCTCCGCTGTGTCGTCGGCGGGGGACATGGCGCGAAAATTGGAGTCCGCCGTGGTCACGATCCGACCCAGCACCGCTGACTTCCCGACCCCGGGTGACCCCGTGACGACCAGGGGACGGCCGGCGGCAAGCGGCTGGTCGAGCCAGTCGATCACCCGGCGCAGCGCCGCAGTACGACCGCGGAAGCGCGATCCTCCCTCGGTGTTGGACGCCACTCCACGCGCCCGGGGCGACCAGTGTCGCCCTGCCTCCTCGTCACTGCTGAGAGACCAGCCCCAGGCAGCAAGGGCGGAGTCACCCGCGTCCTCGGCACGCCATGCGGCCAACGCGGAGAGCTTGAACTCTGGTAGTTGTTCCTCGGCGTGGGCAAGGGTGAGCGCGTGCCCGTCACCCGTCTGGCCGGCGGCCTCGATGACGATGCCGACGACCGCCTGGTAGTCGGGGGACCAGAGTCCCGCCCCGCTGAAACCGCCGACCACCTCGGTGCCGGAGTCGGGCACCAGGTGGACCCGGCCCCATCCCCCTTCGGAGCGGATCGTCCCCTGGGCGGAACGACCACCCTCGGTGTGCGCCGGGAAGCCGTACGCCCACCACGGCTTCTCCACCAGTTCCTTTGACGTGAGGCAGCGCAGCCTGGCGGGGATGACCGATGCGGGCACCGGTTCGACGAGTTCCAGCAAGACCAGATCGACGTTTTTATCCACTCGGCCGTTGTGCAGACACTGCCCCACCTGTCGCCGGTCCCAGTAGCCGACTCCTGCGGCCCTGGGGAACGACACCCACAGATCGTCTCGCAGCGCGCCGTTGTGGAACACCACGTGTTCGCAGGCCAGCACAAGATTGGTGTCAATCACCACTCCGGAGCCGATCGGCGGCTTCACGCTCCGCCCGCCGATGTGGAGGGCGACGGCCCAGGGGTCCACCGGCGCGGTCATCGCGGCACCGCTCTCAGCCCTCCGCCCGATCGACACCGGCCAACGGGTTTCCCGGCCGCCAGGAGAGGGTGATCTCGAAGTTTCCCTCGGTGGCGGCTTTGGCCACCAACCAGTTCGTGGTGCCGGTCACCTTGATACCGAACTTGACGTCGACTCCATCGGGGGCGAGGGATCTGACCTGCTCGAGCACTTCGCGGGCAGCCTCGATCGCCGGGCCTGCGGCGTCCTTCACACAGCCGGCGATGTCCCCTACTCCAGCGGGCTGGAAACCAGCGACCGGCTCGATCTCGAACCGTACCGTCGACGTGTCGGTCAACTCGTAACTGACAACCTCTGAGGACACCTACGTCACCTCTCGTCGCTCATCCGCACGCAGCCTCGAAGTGGGTGGATCGGCAGGCAGTCGGCAGCGCGCCGGGCTCTGGCCGCAGCAACCAGGACAGGTCGCCGACCATAGCGCACAGGACCCGACCACGAGCCCCGACCACACACCCCTCTCGACTTACCAAACCCCTGGTGAGCAGCGGTTTTCCTGACCGGGTAGCGATCAGCTGTCGGATATCGGCAGCTATTCGTGGAGCTTGCGCGGTCCGCACACCGTGTGCAGAATCGGCGAGGTGCCGAGTAACCCTCGGCTTGTCGGCTTCGACAAAATCCGTGTTCCCTGCCCGAAGGAGCGTCCGCATGGCCGGCGCAGAGCTGTCATCCGTCCAGCGGTTCGTTCTGATCACCCTGATGATCAAAGGCAGCGCTGTGCCGAACACCTATTTGCGAAACACCGCCGGCATCAGTCTGAGTCGACCACACCGCGATGATCTGCGCGATCGTGGATTCATCACCGTCGCCGAGAAGCCGCTCGTTCTGGAACTCACCGAGAAAGGGTGGGGTCAGGCGATTGAAGAGTTGAGCGGAAGCGTTCCGCCACGGGCCGGCGCGGCCGGCGGTGCGCTCTACATCGCCCTGGGCTTCCTCCGAGGTCTCCTTGATCACTTGAAGGTCGCGCCATCCGAGTTGTTCACGCTACGGTTCGCCATCCACGAAGCTACCCTCACTCCGGCCCAGGCTGAGCCCCCTACCTCGCAACTCGACGTGGCATCCGCCATCCGCGAGGCGTACGGGACGGTGGCACAGAGCGGGGATCTGCTCCCTCTCACCCAACTGCGCACCGCGCTCAAGGCCCAGATCGATGCCGCCCTCATTCGGATGAACCGTGAACCGGACGTACAGATCATCCCCAACTCCCAGCAGGGAGATCTCACGGCCGAGGACCGCGCCGCAGCAGTCCGCATCGGAAACCAGGACCGGCACCTAATCTCCATCACCTCGTGATGGACGAGGCACACCAGCGCGCGTTGACAGCGCTCCGCTTCGATTGGGCTCCCACCCCGGACGATGTCTGGCAACCACTGACCGACGTGCATGTTCCGGCGCTGCATGACAGCATTCTGCGCCAGGTGCTCGACGGGGTCGCCGAGGCGAGGAAGTCCGGCGACTCCAGCCCGATCGGTTTCGCCATCCTCGGTATCCGCGGCACCGGCAAGACCCACCTGTTGGGCGCGGTCAGGGAGCAGGTCCATGCCGAGGGAGGCTACTTCTTCCTGGTGAGCCTGCTAGAGGCAAGCGCGTTCTGGCGCAGCACGGCTCTGTCCATCCTCGATGGCTTCTTCCGCGAGCTACCCAGCGGGGAGACCCAACTCAGGACCTTCTTGCGCCGACTCGCAGAGCAGGTCAGCGCACCTCGGGCGGTCCGTCGGGCGGTGATCGGGGACACCGAGTTAACCCGCCCGAATCTCGACGCCTTCGTTGACCTGACTCGTAAGCTCAACCGCCAGGTTGGAATGGAGTGCCAGGACACCATACGTGCCCTCGTCCTCCAGGCCGCGGAGGATCCGCGGCTTCAGGACATCGGTTACGAGTTCCTCTGCTCGAACGACGAGGAGGAGGCCGGTCAGCGGGCCGCCTGGGGTATGCGACGAGGGAAGCGGTCCGCCCAGGAGGTCGTTCGCGATGTGTCTCGCCTCCTGGCCCTGACCGGACCGACAGTTGTCGCAGTCGACCAGATCGACATCTTGGTCAACCAGTCCGAGAAGATGCAGGCCCACGACGAGCAGGCCCGCTGGCAGGCCACGTTGTTGCTGGAGCAGATCGCCGGTGGGCTGATGGCCCTGCGGGAGCACACCCGTCGGTCGCTGTCGGTGGTCTCCTGCCTTCCTCAGGTGTGGGCAAAGATCAAGAATGAGGCGACGGACACGGTCCAGGACCGCTTCCGGGAGGCCATCCAGCTCAACGGCCTGCCCAATGCCGAGGTCGCCCGGGATCTGGTCGCTCGGCGATTCGCCCGCTGTTTCGCGGAGGTGGACTTCACTCCGCCGTACGACACCTGGCCGGTGTTGCCGGCTGCCTTCGACGAGGCGGTAGACTTCACCCCGCGTGAGTTGCTCCGCACGGTCGATGCACACATCCGGACCTGCCTGTCCGTCGGCGAGGTCCACGAGATGGCACACCTGACGCAGCCCGCGCGCGCAGCACGGGTGCTGGTCAGGACGGTTGACGAGACCTCCGGGCCGGCAGCGGGTCAAGGAAACCCAGGCCTGATCGACAGCCGGTTCGCCGAGTTGCTCGCGCAGGTGGATCCTTCCTCGGCGCTGCGGCCGGAGACCGAGGACGCGGTGGTACCCGAACTGCTCACGGCCGGTCTCACTGCTTGGATCGCCGCGCAGGGCACGACTACACGACCGTTCAGCATCGACCCTCGCGCCGGCGGCAAACCCGCACTCCATGCACGGATGCGACGCAACGTCGACGAGGAGACCGAACGCCAGGAGCACTGGTCGTTCCGGGCTGTCCGCGCACCGCACCACATCGCCGCCCTGAACCGGATTCGGAACGCCGTCACCACCGCAGGGCTCACCGCCGGGGTGGCGGAACGCCGGCTCTTCCTGCTCCGCACGCCTGCCTGGTCGCCGGGAACCCGCACCCAGGAGGTCATCAAGGCGTTCCAGGACGCCGGGGGAAGAACGCTGCCCTTCGATGAACCGGATGTGGTCCGGCTCATGGCGCTGCGTGATCTGATCGGCGAGTTCGGGCTGGAGAGTCTCCGGGAGTGGTTCATCACCCGCTGCCCGGCCGATGAGGTGGTCATCTTCCGCCAAGCGTTCGCCGATGTCACCCTCCCATCCGACACCACCTCGTCAGAGGCAGCCGCCCACGTCGAACCGGTCGGTCCCCCAGCGGTGGTGGGACCGTCCGAGGCGGCCGGGCGGTCCGAGACGACGATGCCGCCCGAGGCGCTGCGTTCCGAGGGCGATGGCGTTCCAGCACCGGCTGTCGCCCCGACTCCAGATGCGGCCCTGCCGATCGGGCGGATGGTCAGAGACGGCTCGCCCGTGGGCATTGATCTGGAGGCGTTGCGACGACACGTCGCCATATTCGCCGGGTCAGGCTCGGGCAAGACAGTTCTGATCCGGCGGTTGGTCGAGGAGTGCGCCCTGCGAGGGGTCTCCTCGATCGTGCTCGACCCGAACAATGACCTCGCCCGACTCGGCGACCGATGGCCCACTCCACCTGGCGCGTGGGAGGACACGGACACCGATCGGGCAGCGGCCTACCTCGCGCAGACCGAGGTGACCGTGTGGACTCCCCGCCTGACAGGTGGCCGGCCACTGACCTTCCAGCCGCTGCCGAACTTCGCCGACATTCTTGACGACCCGGACGCGTTCGCCGCCGGCGTGGACGCCGCCGTGGTCTCCCTCGCTCCGCATGCGAGAGTGGACGGCGGAACGGACAAGGCCAGACTGGGCCGTGCCGTGCTCCGCGAAGCGCTCATGAGCTACGCGCGGACCGGAGGCAGCGAGTTGCGGGCTTTCATCGGCTTGCTCAACGCGCTCCCGGATGGTGTCAGCCTGTTGGCCGATGCGCCTCGGCTGGGCGCGAACATGGCTCAGTTACTGACTGCGGCTATGGTCAATGACCCACTCTTCGGCGGCAACGGCGCACCGGTGGACCCGGGTGTGCTCCTGACTCCTCCGCCAGGCCGACGGGCTCGGGTGTCGGTCATCAGCTTCGTCGGCCTACCTGATGACCAACAACGGCAGAGTTTCGTCAATCAACTCCAACTGTCGCTCTTCGCCTGGATCAAGCGGAATCCGGCGGGGGACCGGCCGCTCGGCGGGCTGTTCGTGATGGACGAGGCGCAGACCCTGGCCCCGTCCGGGGCGTTGACCGCCTGCACCCAGAGCACGCTCGCGCTGGCATCGCAGGCCCGCAAGTACGGGCTCGGCTTGGTCTTCGCGACCCAGGCACCGAAGGGTCTACACAACCAGATCCCCGGAAACGCGGCGACCCAGTTCTTCGGGCTATTGAACAGCCCGGCCCAGATCGACGCAGCGAAGGAACTCGCCAGGGCCAAGGGCAGCGAAATCAGCGATGTCGCACGGCTACGGACAGGGCAGTTCTACGCGACGCTCGAGGGGAGCGAGTTCACCAAGGTCCAGGCGCCGCTGTGTCTGACCCATCACCCGCGTAGTCCGCTGACCGTCGAGGAGGTGCTGGACCGGGCCCGCCGCCGGTGAGCCGACGGCCGCCGACCTGCGGATCTTGCCACCGGGATCTAGCGTGGAAGGAGCCTGTTCACCGGCAGTAAGGATCATCGATGTTGCGCAAGCATCTGGTCGGGTTGATCGTCGGCGTCGTCGTCATCGTGGCGCTGGGGGCCGCCGCCGTGGTCTGGCTCACGCTCAACGGGCCGGAGCCGACCGGGCCGGGTCCGGACGCGGCGGCACCGGCCGGGGCAACCACCTCCGGGGCACCGCAATCGCCGTCCGGCAGTGCCACCCCGTCGACCGGCACGGCCGCTTCGGCGTCGCCGGAGGCCGGCCCACGGCAGATGAGTCGCCTGCTGTACGACGACGGGCAGAACACGGCGACCGTCACGGGTCTGGAGGTGACGGCGGGGACGTTGCGGGTGCAGCTGCGCTATGCGACCCGGTCCCCCGGCGGCTGGGTGCTCAGCTGCCCGGCCCGGACGGCGGATCTCCAGTCGTCGCATCTGACGATGGGCGACGGGCGGCAGGTCTTCCCGGTCGACACGTACTGCGCGTCGCAGCGGCCCGGCACGGATTTCACCCTGCGGCCCGGTGCGGTCCTGGAGAGCTGGGGCGTGTTCCCGGTCGTGCCGTCCGGCGACGACCTCTTCTCCCTCACCTGGTACGACCTGGGCACCGTCGAGGGGTTGAAACTCTAGCGCCGGGGCCGGACGGCCGGGTCAGTGCGCCGGGGACGACTCCGCCAGGTCGGTGGCGGCTGCGGGTGGGACGGGGCTGTGGGCTTCGGCGCACACGCCGGCCAGCAGGTCGGCGGTGGTGTGCGCCCGCACGTCGGCCTGCGTACCGTCGGCGAACCGGGCGACGACGGCCCGGACGTGCCGCTCGGCGGTGTCGGCGAGCCCGTCGTAGACGGCGGCGAAGGTCTCCCGGGCGGGGCCGCGCAGCCAGCCGGCGGGCAGCAGCCGCAGCGGTAGCTGCGGGTCGAGGGTGGGGAACCGCCGGAAGGTGTCCATCACCTCGGTGCGGGCCCGGACCGCCTCGGCGCCGTCGACCCGGCCGGCGGCGATCCGTGGCAGCAGGGGCCGCCAGCGCCGCAGGAAGCTCTCGTACTGGGCGGCGACCGCCGCGACGTCCCAGGCGTCGAGCGGGTCGCGGCCGGCGACCGCGTCGAGGTCGATCCGACGGCCCCGGAACACGGTGACCGCGCCGAGATGGAGCTGGGTGAGCTGGGCCCGTACCTTCGGGGTCAGCTCGTGCGGCGAGATCCACAGTCCGTCGTACAGCGGCGCGTAGCCCAGCCACCGGAGCTGGCCGCGCAGGGCACGTCGTTGCGCGCTGCGCTCCTGGGGCAGGGAGAACGCGACGAGGGTCCAGCACTCGTCCCACGGTTGGGTGGTGGTGGTCGCGGCCATCACCCAGCTGCCGCCGACGGAGAGGCTGACGGCGGCGGACCGGCTGAGCCGGTACGAGCTGCGCCGCCCCTGCCTGCTGCCCTCCAGTACGCCCCGGCGGGCCAGCCGGCTGATCACGGTCCGCGCGCCGGCGAGGCTGACGTCGGACTCGGCAAGCAGCGCGACGATGGCGGCGGACGGCAGCCACGCCCGGGTACGCAGCGTGTAGTCGGCCAGCAGGGTCACCGCGACGCCCTGGGGCGAGTTGCCGGCCTGCCGTCGGGGCAGCCGCACCGGGTGGTCCCCGTCGTCGGGGAAGATCTCCTCGATGTCGAACGGGTGTGGCACTGGGACGCTCCGGGCTCGGCTGGGCGACGGTGGCACCGACTGTAGACGGCGCACCGGTGCCCGCCTACCGAACGCGGTCCGGGGTGGACCCGGGTGCGGAACCGGTGACCGTCAAGTGTATCGAGGCCATTCGATTGACACTTGTGGGACCGAGGAGAACACTAAGTGCCATGCAATGCCCTAGGGCCGGGGCAGGGCATGCCGGACGTAGTGGGCCGGCGCGGACGACACGGGCATCCGGGCGTACCCGTGCCGCACGGTCGCGCGGCCGATCTCAACCTGTGAGGGAGTCACGCCCATGAGAATCAGACGGAGACTGTTGCTCGCCCTGGCGGCGCCGCTGGTCGCCACCGTGGCGGCAGCCGCCCTGGTGGTACCGACGCTCCAGCCGGCGTACGCCGCGTCGCTGGTCGAGGTGACCAACTTCGGCGACAACCCCGGTCGGATGCGGATGCACATCTACGTGCCGAACACCCGCCCGACCAACCCGGCGATCGTGGTGGCCATGCACGGCTGCGGCGGCACCGGCCCCGGCTTCTACTCCAGCAGCGAGTTCGCCTCGCTCGCCGACCGGTACGGCTACATCGTGATCTACCCGTCGGCGACCCAGCAGGCCGGTTTCGGCAACTGCTTCGACACCTGGTCGGACGCCGCGAAGCGCCGGGGCGGCGGCAGCGACCCCGTGTCGATCGTTTCGATGATCAACTACACCCAGCGGCAGTACGGCGGCGACCCCCGCCGGGTGTTCGCCACCGGCAGCTCGTCCGGCGGCATGATGACCAACCACATGCTGGCGGTCTACCCCGACGTGTTCGCCGCCGGGGCCGCGTTCATGGGGGTGCCCTACAACTGCTTCGCCAACGCGGCCGACTACCCGCCCGGCGCCAGCCAGTGCACCGGCGGGAACATGAACCGCACCCCGCAGCAGTGGGGCGACGCGGTGCGCCAGCAGGCGTACCCCGGCTACACCGGCCCCCGGCCGAAGGTGCAGCTGTGGCACGGCACCGCCGACACCCTGGTGCCGTACTCGCTGCTCCAGGAGACCATCGAGCAGTGGACGAACGTGTTCGGGCTCAGCCAGACGCCCACCTCCACCGACACCCCCCAGGCCAACTGGAACCGCCGCCGCTACGCCGACGCCAGCGGCAACGTGCTCGTCGAGGCGTACAGCGTCCAGGGGGCGGGGCACAGCCTGCCCTCCGGTGGGATGGCCGCCGTCGCCCTCCAGTTCTTCGGCCTGACCAACCCGACCCCGACCACCCCGCCCACCACCCCGCCGCCGACCACGCCTCCGCCCACCACCCCGCCGCCCACGACGCCCCCGCCCACCACCCCGCCGCCGACCACGCCCCCGCCGACCACCACCCCGCCGCCCAGCTCCGGGGCCTGCCGGGTCACCGCCAGCGTCAACGCCTGGAACAGCGGTCTGACCGAGAACCTGACCGTCACCAACACCGGTTCCAGCGCCGTGAACGGCTGGTCCCTGGTGTTCACGCTGCCCGGCGGGCAGAGCATCACCTCCGGCTGGAACGCCACCTACTCCCCCTCGTCGGGGCAGGTGACGGCCCGTAACGCCAGCTACAACGGCACCATCCCGGCCGGCGGCTCGATCGACATCGGCTTCCAGGCCAACCACACCGGCAACACCGCCAAACCCTCCTCGTTCACCCTCAACGGCGCGGCCTGCACGGTCGCCTGACCGACCCGGTCCACCTCTCCAGGTGCGACCTGTCATCAGGTGCGGGCCGCGCGGCCCGTACCTGATGATCCGCTCCCCCGCCCGGTGACGGGCGGGGGAGCTTTCCGCGCCCGACTCCTGGATCCGGTGCGCGGGCCGCCCACCCTCCTCGCCGCCGGCGGAACCTCGCTTGACATTAGGCAGTCAGATGCCTGCATAATGCTGGTCATGGCCGGTGACATGGACAAGGTGTTCAAGGCGCTCGCCGACCCGACCCGTCGCCGGTTGCTCGACAGCCTCCGCCGCCAGGACGGTCAGACCCTGGGCCAACTCTGTGCCCAACTGGCCATCACCCGGCAGTCGGTGACGCAACACCTCGGCGTGTTGCAGGAGGCCAACCTGGTCAACGCCGTCCGACGCGGCCGGGAGAGGTGGCACTACCTCAACCCGGTCCCCATCCACGAGTTGCCACAGCGTTGGATCGCCGCGTTCGAGGAACCCCGGCTACGGGTGCTCGACGCGATCCGCCGACAGGCAGAGGAGCCGCAGATGACCGTCACCAAACCCACCTTCGTGTACGTGACCTACATCCACGCCACCCCGGAACGGGTCTGGGAGGCGTTGACCGACGCCGACCTGACCGGCGCCTACTGGGGTCACCACAACGTCTCCGACTGGCGACCCGGCTCCCGGTGGGAACACCGACGCACCGACGGCTCGGGCATCGCCGACGGCGGCGGCACGGTCCTCGACGCGACCCCGCCGACCCGGCTGGTGATGACCTTCGGCGACGTCGACGCCGAGGCCGGGCCGGACGCCTCCACGGTCACCTTCCTCATCGAACCGCACCGGGACATCGTCCGGCTGACCGTCACGCACGTGAACCTGCCGTCCGACGAGGACTTCGACGCGGTCTCCGCCGGGTGGCCCGCGGTCATGGCCAACCTGAAGTCCCTGCTCGAAACCGGCCGCACGCTGCCCCAGGCACCCTGGGAGATGCACGCCGCACTGCGGGCCGCCCAGCGCAACGGCGGCGACGGCACGACCCGGCCCGACGCACCCTGACGCCGGCCCTACCGGCCGGAACGGCTGAACCCGGACAGTCCCTGGGTCACGGTGGCGACGCCGAACCACCGGGACAGCCGGTCACGCAGCTCTCCCTGGTCGTCACCGACCCACGCCACGTGCCCGTCGGGCCGCAGCAGCAGCGCGGGCACCTCCAGTTCCCCACCGACGTCGACGACGCGGTCGACCCGGTCGGTCCAGCCCTGCACCGAGAGTTCCCCGGTCTGGTCCAGCAGCAACCCCCGGCCCCGGTGCATCAGTCCGTAGAGGCGTCCCCGCTTCAGTTCCACGTCCCGCATCCGCCGGCCGACCAGGTCGTGATCGGCACCGAGGTCGTAGCGGACCGAGATCGCGGTGATCTTCTCGATCAGGTACCGGTTCACCTGTTCGAAGTCCATCAGCTCGGTCAGCAGCCGACGCACCGCCTGCGGACCGGGGGCGAGCGACATCAGCTCCGTCTGCGCGCGGGTGTTGTCCAGCACGTCCGCCGCCACCGGCCGGCGCTCCGCCTGGTAGGTGTCCAGCAGGTCCGCCGGTGCCCAGCCGGCGACCTGCGCGGCCAGCTTCCAGCCCAGGTTGAACGCGTCCTGGAGACCGAGGTTGAGCCCCTGCCCGCCCAACGGCGGGTGCACGTGTGCCGCGTCGCCGGCCAGCAGCACCCGGCCGACCCGGTACTGCTCGGCCAGCCGGGTGGCGTCGCCGAAGCGGGACAGCCAGCGGGGCGAGTGCACCCCGAAGTCCGTGCCGGCGGTCGCCCGTAACTGCTGCCGGAAGTCCTCGATGGTCGGTGGGACCGCCCGGTCCTCACTCACCCCGGCAGCCGGTACGACGACGCGGTACAACCCCTCGCCGTCCCCGACCGGGCCGACCCCGAACCGTAGCTGCGTCTTGCGCACCCGGGTCATCACCGCGACGACCTCGTCGGTCGGCGCGGTCAGCTCCATCACGCCCAGCAGCGTCTCGTTCCTGGTGGGCTCACCGGGAAAGCCGACACCCAGCAGCTTGCGCACCGTGCTGCGGCCGCCGTCGCAGCCGACGAGATAGCGGGTACGCAGGCGGGTGCCGTCGGCCAGCTCGGCGGTCACCGCGTCCCCGTCCTGGCTCAGCCCGACCAGTTCCGTGCCCCGCCGGATCTCGACGCCGACCGCGGTGGCGTGCTCGGCCAGCAGCCGCTCGGTGACCGGCTGCGGGATGCCGAGGATGTAGCCGTGCGCGGTCTCCATCCCCGACGGCCAGTCCTTGACGATCCCGGCGAAGTAGCCGCCGATCCGGAACTGTTTGCCGTGCGCGAGGAACCGCTCCAGCAGGCCCCGCTGGTCCAGCAGTTCGATGCTGCGCACGTGCATGCCGAGCGAGCGCACCACGCTGGTCGGCTCGGCGTCGCGCTCCAGCACCACCACCCGTACGTCGTGCAGCCGCAGCTCGGTGGCCAGCATCAGGCCGGTCGGCCCACCGCCCACGATGGTCACATCGATCATGGATTCCCCGTTCGACTGCTCGCGTTGCCTGATGCGTCGAAACCAACGCATGCTTCGCGAATCTCGGATTTCGCCAGGTTCTGGCGTCGACTGGAGATTCTGCACCGGCACCGGGGTCTTGCCACAAGACCCGGGGTGCGATATATGTTAGAAGTGGCAGGGAGGGTCTGACTCCCTGCCTTTGCTGTTGCCCCTGCCGGGGCCGCCAGGTCCGCCCCGGCCACCGGGCAGCCCCGTTCCCCCGCGTGCGTGACGCCGCGCATCACGGCGGCAACCCGCTACCGGCCCAGCCGCTCGGCGTGCTCGTGACAGCTCTGCGTGGCGTGCCTGACGAATTCGAGGATGTGCGCCAGCGTCTCGTCGTCGTACCGCCGCAGGAACGCCTGTCCGTCGGTCACGATCGGCCCGTAGATCGCGCCGATCTTCCGGTTGGCCGCCTCGGTGGGACGGACGGTCACCCGGCGACGGTCGGCGGTGTCGCGTTCCCGGGTCGCGTATCCGGCGCGTTCCAACCGGTCGATCGCGGTGGTGACGCCCCCGGTCGTCATCCCGGCCGCGACGGCCAGCTCGCCGGGGCTCGGGGGCTCCGGCGCGAACAGCAGCTCGAGGCAGCGCATGTCCGTGCGGTTCAGGCCGAGCAGGTCGGCGGCGCGCTGGTCGAGCACGTCGACCGCGCGCTGGTACGCCTGCATCGCCTCGCCGAGCTGCTCTGCCAGACCCATGGTGGGAAATTCTAGCGAACCGTCGTAAGGTATCTAGAGAATCTAGTAATCAGAGTTTCTAGAGGAGCGGGGACGTGGACGTACTCGTGATCGGTGCCGGGACCGGCGGGATGTGCCTGGCACACGGCCTGCGGCAAGCCGGCATCAACGTCGCCGTCTACGAGCGGGACCGCACCCGCAGCGACGGCCTGCACGGCTACCGGGTCGGCATCGACCCGCACGGCAGCCGGGCGCTCAAGGCGTGCCTGCCCGACCAGCTCTACCGCACGTTCGTGGCAACCTGCGCCCGCGCGCCGGAACACTTCGTGTTCTTCGACGAGCAGCTCCGGCCGACGCTCGCGCTGCCCCTGCGCCCGGCCACCGACGACGTCGACAGCGAGAAGTCGGTGAGCCGGATGACCCTGCGCCAGGTGCTCTTCACCGGCATGCAGGACGTCATCCACTTCGACAAGACCTTCGTCCGCTACCAGCACCAGGCCGACGGTCGCGTCACCGCACACTTCGCCGACGGGACCACCGCGACCGGCGACCTGCTGGTGGCGGCGGACGGCGCCAACTCGGCGATACGCCGCCAGTACCTCCCCCACGCCCGCACCGAGGACACGGGCATCATCGCGATCGCCGCCAAGGTCCCGATGACACCCCGGACCACGGCGCTGCTGCCGACGCGGTTCTTCCCCGGCATCGGCATGGTCCTCGCGCCCGGCGGCAAATCCTGCATCCTGCACTGGATGGAGTTCCCCTGGGACCAGCAGGGCCGGCCGAGGAACGACGACGAACTGCTGGCGCGCTGGCCCGGCCTGCTGTTCGACAACACCCGCGACTACCTCAACTGGGGCATCGCGGCAGCGGCCGACACGTTCCCGGCCGACATCACGACCCACGGCGGCGACGACCTCGTCCGTGCCGCCCTGCGGATGACCCCGACGTGGAGCCCCCGGCTGCGCCAACTGTTCGCCCTCGGCGACCCGAGCACCGCGTTCGCCATCACCATCCGCACCTCGGTGCCGATCCCGGCCTGGCCCAGCACGAACGTCACCCTGCTCGGCGACGCCATCCACACCATGACGCCGGGCCGGGGGGTCGGCGCCAACACCGCGCTGCGCGACGCGCAGCGCCTGACCGACGAGCTGACGCTCGTCCGCGACGGGCGCAAGGGGCTGGTCGAGGCCGTCCACGACTACGAGACCCGCATGATCGAGTACGGCTTCCAGGCCGTCCGCGACTCCCGGGAGCAGATGACCGCCGACGCCCTGGTCCACAAGCCGGTGCTGGGTCGCGTCGCGCTGGCCGGCATGCGCGGCTACCTGCGCGTGGTCGACCGGGTGCCGGCGCTCAAACGCAGGATGATCGACGGCCTGTACGAGTACCGCGGCGGCCAGGACTGACCAGCACCGGGCACGGGGATACCGGTCGCGGCCTGTGCTTCCGCACCTCTTACGCCCCGCCGGTCCGGACATCCCTTCGCTGGTGGGGCGGGCGGGGTTCGAACCCGCGACCGAGGGATTATGAGTCCCCTGCTCTAACCGGCTGAGCTACCGCCCCCGTACCGCGCCGGATCGTAACCCGCCCGACGAACCACCGGCCACCGCCGAAACGGTGCCACCCGTCGGCACCGTCTCGGCACGATGGGCTACGCGAGGATAACAGTCAGCAGCGGCTGCGATGGCACCCGAATCAGCCCGCCGCGCGCAGTTCCGCGAGCACCGAACCGGCCGTACGCCAGCCGCTGGCCAGAGCCCCCTGGATGGACGGACTGTCCCGGTGATCACCGGCCACGAAGATCCCTCCGCCGAGCGCCACCGGCTTGCGCAGCCGCCCCTGCGGGGGTGGCGCGGCTGGCAGCGCCTCGGGGACCGACACCGTCGTCAGGTGTTCCCAGTCCGCTGTGGAGCGTCCGTAGAGGCGGTCCAGTTCGGCCCGGATCGTCGGCTCGGGCGGGGCGGCGGGGCCGACCACGGAGGTCGCCACGAGGTGCCGGCCGGGCGGAGCGTACGACGGGACGGCCCGGCTGACCACCACCGTGTTGGCGACGAGTTCCCGCCGGTCGCCGTCGACGAGCAGGATCGGTTCGTCGAGCGGCGGCTCGGGGGCGCTGTGGTAGTAGGTGGTGTAGCTGTGCGTGCGTACCCGGGGCAGGGTGGGCAGCAGCGTGGTCGCCGCCGTCGGGTCGGCGGCGACCACGACGGCGCGGCAGGTGATCTCACCGGCCGGGGTGCGGACCCGGCCGGGGGCGACCGAGGTGACCGGGGTGTCGCAGGTGATCAGGTCGGCGGGCAGCGGAGCGGCCACGGCCTGCGGCAGCGCGGCCATCCCCCGGGCGGGCAGGCCGATCCGGCCCCGGACGAAGGAGCGCAGGATCATCGCCAGCACGTGGCTGGAGGTTTCCAGTTCCCGGTCGATGAGCACGCCGGACAGGAACGGCCGGATCAGCTCCTCGATGATGGTGTCGGACAGCCCGGCCCGGCGCAGGGCGCTCTCGCTGGTGGTCTCCGGCGCGCCGAGCAGCCGGTGTGCCGGCAGGGTGGCGCAGCCGGTGGCGAGGGCGGCGAAGCGCAGCCGGTCGGCCAGTGAGCCGACGCCGGCGAGCACGGTGGCGGGTGTGCCGCCGGGTTCGCGTACCGGGTGGACCAGCCGGTCGAGCCGGTCGCCGCGGCGGACCAGCACCCCGGAGGTGAACCAGCCCAGGTCGAGGGTGTCCAGGTCGAGCAGGGTGCCGAGCCTCGGGTAGGCGGTGTTGAGCACCTGGAAGCCCCGGTCGAGCAGGTAGCCGTCGACCGCGTCGGTGGCGACCCGGCCGCCGATCCGGTCGCCGGCCTCCAGCAGCCGCCAGGGCACCCCCGCCCGGTGCAGCCGGCGGGCGACCGCCAGCCCGGCGAGACCACCGCCGACGATCACCACGTCCGTCTCAGCGACCATGTGCCACCTCCGCGTCGTCGCGCGCCGACCGGGACAGTCGGCTCGGCCACCACACCGCGGGCCCGATGTCGTACGACAGGGCGGGCACCAGCAGCGAGCGGACCACGATGGTGTCCAGCAGTACCCCGACGGCGACCGCCACACCCAACTCGACGAGCACCACCAGCGGGAGCACGGCGAGCGCCGAGAAGGTGGCGGCGAGCACGATACCGGCCGAGGTGATCACCCCGCCGGTGACGGTGAGTCCGGCCAGCACCCCGGCCCGGGTGCCCCGCCGGGCGGACTCCTCACGGACCCGGCTCATCAGGAAGATGTTGTAGTCGATGCCCAGCGCGACCAGGAAGACGAACGCGAACAGCGGGAAGGACGCGTCGACCCCGGGGAAGTCCAACAGGTACGTGAAGATCAACGCGCAGAGCCCGAGGGTGGCCAGGAAGGACAGCACGACCGTCGCGATCAGCAGCACCGGTGCGACCAGCGCCCGCAGCAGCAGGGCCAGGATCACCGCGATGACCACCAGGACCACCGGGATGATCACGTTGCGGTCCCGGGTGGACGCGTCGGAGGTGTCCACGTCGATCGCGGTGAACCCGCCGACCACGGCGTCGGCGGCCGGCACCCGGTGCACCGCCTCGCGCAGGTCACGGATGGTCTGTTCGGCCGCGTCGCTGTCCGGCGGGTCGGTGAGTGTCGCCTCCAGCTGCACCCGCCCGTCAACCACCAGGGGCGGGGCGTCCGGGTTGGGCGGGCCGGTCTGGTCCCGCTGGGTGACCGGGCGGACGGTCGACACCCCGGCGACGCCCTGCGCCACCCGGGCGACCTCCCCGGCGGTCTGCTGGAGGGTGAAGATGGTCGCCGGGCTGCCGGTGCCCGCCGGGTAGTGCCGGGCGATCACCTCCTGCCCGGCGACCGAGTCGGTACGGTTGGTGAACAGCTCGGACTGGCCGAGCGAGGTCGCACCGAGCTGGGTGAGGCCGAGGGTGAGCAGCGCCAGCACCACGGCGGTGGCCAGCCAGACCACCCGGGCCCGCCGGGCGACGAAGCGGGCGATCCGGGCCCACAGCCCGTGTTCGGCCTGCGGGTCGGCAAGGTCGACCCTGGGGGTACGCGGCCAGAACGCCCACCTGCCGCCGAGCACCAGCAGCGCGGGCAGGAACGTCAGCATCACCAGCAGGGTGGCGGCGATGCCGATGGCGGCCACCGGACCGAGCGCCCGGTTGGAGTTGAGGCTGGACAGCAGCAGGCAGAGCAGGCTCACGATGACGGTGGCCCCGGAGGCGGCGATGGCCGGGGCGGCACCCCGCCAGGCGGTACGCATCGCGTCCCAGGGGCGCTCGTGCCGGTGCAGTTCCTCCCGGTAGCGGGCGATCAGCAGCAGCGCGTAGTCGGTGCCGGCGCCGAAGACGAGCACCGTGAGGATGCCCTGTGCCTGCCCGTTCAGCTTGATCACGTCGTGCTTGGCCAGGTGGTAGACGAAGACCGACGCCAGCGCGTACGACATCCCCGCCGCCAGCAGCGGGAAGACCCACAGCACCGGGCTGCGGTAGACGACCAGCAGGATGATCAGGACCACGACCAGGGTGACCAGCAGCAGTGGCCCGTCGATGGCGGAGAAGACCTCGATCAGGTCGGCGAGCAGGCCGGCCGGGCCGGCGACGTCCACGGTGAGCCCGTCCCGGTCGCCCCCGGCGATGCTCCGCAACTCGTCGACCACCCGGCCGATCTGTTCGCCCTCGGCGTCGTCGATCGGCACCACCACCTGCAGGGCCTGCCCGTCCTGGCTGGGGATCGGTGGGGGCAGCGGCCCTGCCACCCCTTTGACCTGGGCGAACCGGGTGCTGTCGGCGACCGCCCGTTCCTTGTCGGCCCCGGTGATGCCGGTGCTGCGCGCGTACACCACCAGGGCGGGGGTGGTGGGTCGGGCGACGAAGTCGGCGGCCAGGTCCTGGGCCCGGGTCGCCTCGGCGTCGGCGGGCAGGAAGGCGGCGTTGTCGTTGGTGGCGACGTCGCTCAGCCTGCCGGCGTACGGTCCGGCGATGCCGCCGACGACCAGCCAGGCCAGGACGACCGCCACGGCGGTCAGCGTGGCCGCGCCGCGGCCCCGTCCACCGGCCATCCCGGTCCACCCCTCAGTCGACGCACCGGTCGACGCGGCGCGAGTCCAGGTCGACATCCGTCATCCTGCCGCCCAGGTACGTCGTGCGGGGCCGAAACCGCCCATCCGGCGCACCCTCTTCGCGGTCAGCGCGGATCGTCGGCGGCGGGGAAGGGGATACGCGAAAAAGCCCGTCGGCGGGGCCGACGGGCGGGAGTGGAAGACTAGGCTCCCCCGTTTGGACTCGAACCAAAAACCTGCCGGTTAACAGCCGGCTGCTCTGCCAATTGAGCTACGGGGGACTGCTGCACCGCGTCGTTCCGGATCTCTCCGGCGCTCGGCGACGGCACAAGAGTACAGGACTTCGGGGGGGTTAGGTCCAGGGGGTTACCGCATTCGACCACCGCGCTACCGCCCGGAACGATCTACGCTCACAATGCGGACAATTCGTCATCCCGGCACAACCAGGTATGACTGCGGAGCAGGATGGGTAGTTAGCTGTCGACCGAGGAAAAACGTGGGGCGCGACGATGGTCGGTCCCGACCGGGCACCACCGGCGGGAGCGACGGGAGCGTCAGGTACGGAAGGAGCCGCCATGCGCGGAAAGATCATGTTTCTTGGCGGGCTGGCTGCGGGCTTCGTCCTGGGCGCCCGTGCCGGCCGGGAGAAGTACGAGGAGCTGGTCGTGCGGGGCCGCAAGGTGCTCGACCACCCGACCGTTCAGGAGGCCGCCGGAGTCGCCCAGGCTCAGGCCACCCGCCTGTACAGCGAGGGCAAGGACAAGCTCGGCCAGTCCAAGCTCGGCGAGAAGCTGCACACCGGCAACGGCGGCAAGCCGGAGTTGACCCCGGCCGACGACGCCTTCGCCGGCACGCCGGCCACCGTCGGCGCCAAGTCGGGTGTCAGCCCGACCAGCTCGACCACCACCACCCCGAAGCCCAAGGCGCCGGGCACCGGCACCAACGGCAGCACCCTCTGATCGTCCGTACGTCGTCGGGCCGGTCGCCAGGTGGCGACCGGCCCGAAGTACGTGTCAGTCCTTGCCGCTGCTGAACGCCGCGTCGAACGCCGCCGTCGGGGCGTCGAACGCCAGCCGGCGGACGAACTCCAGCGCCTCCGGCGCGCCGACCAGCCGGTCCATCCCGGCGTCCTCCCACTCCACCGAGATCGGCCCGGTGTACCCGATGGCGTTCAACGCCCGGAAGCAGTCCTCCCAGGGCACGTCACCGTGGCCGGTGGAGACGAAGTCCCAGCCGCGCCGCAGGTCGGCCCAGGGCAGGTGGGAGGCGAGCCGGCCACGCCGACCGTCCCCGGTGCGCACCTTCGCGTCCTTGCAGTCGACGTGGTAGATCCGGTCGGCGAAGTCGAAGATGAAGTTCACCGGGTCCAGCTCCTGCCACACGAAGTGCGACGGGTCCCAGTTGAGCCCGAACGCGGGCCGGTGGTCGATCGCCTCCAGCGTCCGCTTGGTGGTGTAGTAGTCGTACGCGATCTCGCTGGGGTGCACCTCGTGGGCGAACCGCACCCCCACCTCGTCGAAGACGTCGAGGATCGGGTTCCACCGGTCGGCGAAGTCCTGGTAGCCGCGCTCGATCATTGCCGGCGGCACCGGCGGGAACATCGCCAGCGTGTGCCAGATCGACGACCCGGTGAAGCCGACCACCGTGTCCACGCCGAGCTTCGCCGCCGCACGGGCGGTGTCCTTGATCTCCTCGGCGGCCCGCTGGCGTACCCCCTCGGGTTCGCCGTCGCCCCAGATCCGGGCGGGCAGGATGTCCTGGTGCCGCTCGTCGATCGGGTGGTCGCAGACGGCCTGGCCCACCAGGTGGTTGGAGATCGTGAAGACCTTCAGGTTGTGCTTGGCCAGCGTCTCCCGCTTGCGCTCGACGTACGAGTCGTCGGCGAGCGCCTTGTCGACCTCGAAGTGGTCGCCCCAGCAGGCGATCTCCAGCCCGTCGTAGCCCCATTCGGAGGCGAGTCGACAGACCTCGTCGAACGGCAGGTCGGCCCACTGGCCGGTGAAGAGCGTGATCGGTCGCGCCATCGTCTGTCTCCCCTGTTGTGGTGGGGATTCCTGAGCTGACCGGGGCGAGGGTGACCGGGCCGGGCCGGTACGTCGACGGCCGTGCCGGGTCACCGGTGGGTGCACACGCACCTGGGCCCAACGGGTTGCGCCTCCCGTCGGGTCACCGGCCACCCGCAGGTCGCCGCCCACCACTCTAAGCCCACCCCACCCCCCACGAAACCCCTCTCCCCCGCCCGCCCGCTCGCCCACACGCCCACACGCCCACACGCCCACGACGATCAAGAGGTTTGCGTCACGACGGGGTGACCCGCGTGACGCAAACCTCTTGATCACCGATGCTCAGCCCGGCCGGGGGCCCGGCCGGAGGGCCAGCCGGGGCCGGCCGAGGGCCGAGCGGCAGGCACGGCCGGGTGGGTGGGACGGGGCTGGGTGGGGTTACTGGGGGAGGGTCCACTTCTGGTTGGGGGCGGAGGAACTGCACGTCCAGAGCAGGACCACGGTGTTGTCGGCGGAGTTGTTGCCGGAGACGTCGAGGCACTTGCCCGACGCCGGGTTGCGCAGGGTGCCGTCGGACTGCGACGACCAGACCTGCGGGCTGCCACCGGTGCAGGTCCAGAGCTGGATCTTCGTGCCGTTGGCGGTGCCGCCACCCGAGACGTCCAGGCACTTGCCCAGCGCCTTGATCGGGCCGTTCGGGGTGACCGTCCAGGTCTGGCGGGCGCTGCCGTTGCAGGTGAAGATCTGGATCTGCGTGCCGTCGGCGGTGGCGCCGTTGCGGACGTCCAGGCACTTGCCGGCCAGACCCTTGATCGGGCCGGTGCCGTTGGTCGGCGGCGGAGTGCCACCCAGCTCCTTGATCCGGATGTTGCGGAACGAGGCGTCGTCACCGGTGCCGTGGTTCTGGATGCCGATGTGGCCGGCGAGCGAGCGCACCGGGTTGGTGTTGGTGAAGTCGTTGATCCTCGTGCCGTTGAGGAAGACCTGGAGCCGTTCCCCCTCGACCAGCAGCTCGTAGGTGTTCCACTCCCCCGGCGGGTTCAGCGCCGCGTCCCGGGCTGCCTGGTCGGCGGCCTGGAACGAGTAGACCGAGCCGGTGGTCCGGTCGACGGTGTCGGTGGCGTCGATCTGCACCTCGTAGCCGTTGTCCATCGCCGAGTTCGGGTCGCTCGACGGCGGGAAACCGATCAGGACGCCGGAGTTGTCGTCCCCGTCGACCTTCCAGTCCAGCTTGAGCGAGTAGTTGGTGAACTGCTTCGCGCTGTACCAGAGCATGCCCAGCCCGCCGACGGAGCTGAGGGTGGCGTTGGAGTTGGTGAAGCTGCCCGGCCCGGCCTGCGACCAGCCGTTGGTGGAACCGTTGTAGAGCGCGGTGTAACCGGTCTCGGGCCGGCAGTCGGCCTTCGTCCGGCCGGCCGCGTACCGGATGCCGCCGAGCAGGTGGGCCCGGAACGCCGGCTCGGAGTACGCCGACTGGTTGTGCCCGGCGCCGGTGTAGAACGACCGGCCGCCGTTGTACGTCTTGCACCACACGTGCGGGTGGTCGGCCCCCATCCCGCCCCCCGAGTACGACGACTCGTCGAGGTTGGCCAGCACCTTCGCGGTGGAGCGGGCGTTGGTGCGGAAGTTGTACCACTCGTCGGTGCGCTGCCAGGTCTGGCCGAGGTGGGCGGTGGCCGCGTGCGCGCGGTCCTCCACCCGTACGGTGGCCTGCTGGATGGCCGGGTGGGAGGCGAACCACGCCCCGACCAGGTTGCCGTAGAACGGCCAGTCGTACTCGGTGTCGGCGGCGGAGTGCACGCCCACGTACCCGCCACCCGCGCCGATGTACGACTCGAAGGCGCTCTGCTGGCTGGCGTTGAGCACGTCACCTGTGGTGTTGAGGAAGATCACCGCCTCGAACCGGGCGAGGTTGGCGGTGGTGAACTGGCCGCCGTCCTCGGTGGCGGTGACGGTGAAGTTGTTGGCCGCGCCCAGGTCGCGGATGGCCTGGGTGCCGACCGCGATGGAGTCGTGCCGGAAACCGGCGGTCTTGGAGAAGACGAGCACGTCGTAGGCGGCGTCGGCGGCGGATGCCGAGGTGGCCGGGGCGGTGCAGGCGAGGGCGGCGAGGACGGCGGTGGCCGCGCCGAGGATCGGTCGGAAGAGTCTCATGTCGTGCTCCAGTACGCCGGGGGCGCGGGACCGGACACCGCCGGTCCCGCGCCCGTCAGGTCAGGGCAGGGTCCACTTCTGGTTGGCCGCGGAGGAACTGCAGGTCCACAGGAGGACCACGGTTCCGTCGGCCGAGTTGTTGCCGGAGACGTCCAGGCACTTGCCGGAGGCGGGGTTGCGCAGCGTGCCGTCGGACTGCGCCGACCAGACCTGCGGGCTGCCACCGGTGCAGCTCCAGAGCTGGATCTTGGTGCCGTTGGCGGTGCCGCCGCCGTTGACGTCCAGGCACTTGCCCAGCGCCTTGATCGGGCCGTTCGGGGTGACCGTCCAGGTCTGCCCGGCCCCACCGTTGCAGGTGAGGATCTGTACCTGGGTGCCGTCGGCGGTGGCCGCGTTACGCACATCCAGGCACTTGCCGCCCAGCCCCTTGATCGGCCCGGTGCCGTTGGTCGGCGGCGGGACGGTGCCGGTGTTCAGGGTGAACGCGTCCAGGTCGTAGAGCAGCCCGCTGCCACCGGCGAAGGTCAGGTAGAGCGTGGTGGTGCCGGTGGGCGCACCGGACACCGTGCCGGTGACCGTGGTGAAGGTTTCCCAGCCGCCGGTGACCGGCACGCTGGCCTGCCCGAGCACGGTGCCGGTGGGCGAGCCGGCGCGGATCTGGAGGGTGCCGCCGGCACCGGCCGAGGAGACCCGCGCGGTGAACGAGGTGACGTTGCCGATCTGGTACGGGGAGAACCCGATCCACTCCCCGTTCTCGATGTTGCCGACGGTCTTGCCGCCCTCGGCCGGGGTCTTGTCGTAGAGGGTCACGCCGGACGAGGTCTTGAAGTGCTCGGCCTGCCGGTGCCGGGGCTGGAGGGTGTGCTGGGTGTGCGTGGTGAGGCCACCGGCGTCGGTGTACTCGGCGTCGAAGATGGCGAAGATGTTCGCCGCGTCGTCGTGCTCGCCGTCGACCGGGATGGTGATCGTGCCGGAGCAGCCGTCGACCGAGGAGATCTGGTGACCGTGCTGGTCGTGGCCGAGCACGTAGGTCATCTTGACCTTGGTGCAGTCGACCGTGCCGTCCTCGGGGTCGGTGACGGTGATGCTGAACGGCACCGTGTCCCCGAAGGAGAACAGCGAGCCGTCGACCGGGCCGGTGATGGTGACCGTCGGGGCGGTGTTGCCGACGTTGACCGTCACGCTGTTCGTGCCGGTCGCCCCCTGCGGGTCCCGCACGGTGAGCGTCGCGGTGTACGAACCGTCCGTGGTGTACGTCTTCGTCGGGTTGGCCGCCGTGGAGGTGGTGCCGTCGCCGAACGCCCACGAGTAGGTCAACGCGCCGCCCTCGGGGTCGGCGGAGCCGGCCGAGGAGAAGTTCACGGTCAGTGGCGCGGGACCGGAGGTCCGGTCGGCGCTCGCCCGGGCCGCCGGTGCCCGGTTGCCGACGCCGACGTAGTCGAAGCGGTACAGGGCCGAGTTGGCGTCGCCGTTGTAGTAGCCGGTGCCGTAGTCGAGCAGGTAGTACGCCCCGTCGGGGCCGAACGCGGAGTCCATCACCTGCTTGCCCACCCAGGGGAAGCTGTCGATGGTGCCGGGCGACCCGTCGGCGTTGACGTGGATCGGCTTGACCCAGCCCCGGCCGAACTCGGTGGCGAAGAACAGCCCGTCGAAGCTCTGCGGGAACTTCGTCGCCGAGGGGTTGTTCGGGTCGTACCGGTAGACCGGGCCGGCGGCCGGCGACTCGGAGCCGCCGCCGAACGCGGGCGGGCTGCCGGAGTCGCCGCCGTACTTGATCCAGGAGGGCTTGGCCGGCGGGAGGGTGGTCAGACCGGTATTGCGGAACGAGTTGTTGGTCGGCCCGCCGGTGCAGTTGAACTTCGGGCCGGTCGAGTTGGTGGCGAAGTTCCACTCGTTGTACGTCTCGGACGTGGTGTTGGTGCCGGTGCAGTACGGCCAGCCGTAGTTGCCGGGGCCGGTGACCCGGTTGAACTCGACCTGGCCGGAGGGGCCCCGGTTGGCGTTGGTGCTGCCGGCGTCCGGCCCGTAGTCGCCGACGTAGACGACGCCGGTGGCCTTGTCGACGCTGATCCGGAACGGGTTGCGGAAGCCCATCGCGTAGATCTCGGGGCGGGTCTTCGCGGTGCCCGGGGGGAACAGGTTCCCACTCGGGATCGAGTACGTCCCGTCGGCGTTCACCTTGATCCGCAGGAGCTTGCCCCGCAGGTCGTTGGTGTTGCCGGCGCTGCGCTGGGAGTCGTACGCCGGGTTGCGGTTGGTGCGCTCGTCCAGCGGCGAGTAGCCGGCGGAGTCGAACGGGTTGCTGTCGTCGCCGGTGGACAGGTAGAGGTTGCCGGCGGCGTCGAAGTCCATGTCGCTGCCGACGTGGCAGCAGATGCCCCGGTCGGTGCCGATGTCGAGGATGTCGACCTTGCTGGACATGTTGATGGTGAAGTCGGCGTTCAGGGTGAACCGGGACAGCCGGTTCACGCCCTGCCAGGCCGACCAGTTGCTGCCGGTGGCGGGCGCGTCGCCACCGGGGGTGGACAGCGGCGGCGCGTAGTAGAGGTAGATGAACCGGTTGGTGGCGAAGTTCGGGTCGACCCCGAGGCTCTGCATCCCGTCCTCGTCGTGGGTGTAGACGGGGATCGTGCCGATGGTCCGGGTGGTGCCGGCGGAGTCGGTGCGTCGCACCGTGCCGTTGCGGGCGGTGTGCAGCACGGACCGGTCCGGCAGCACGGCCAGCGACATGGGCTCGCCCATCTCGTTGACGCCCCGGGCCAGCTCGACCTGCTGGAAGTCGCTGGCGTTGATGGTGTGGGCGGCGGCCGGGGCGGTCGGGCCGGTGGTGGCGGCGACCGTGCCGGCGGTGACGGCCAGCAGCAGCGCGGCGGCGGAGGGTAGCCACCGTCGGGAACGGTGACCGGTGGGGTCCTTTATGGACATTGGAGGGCTGTCCCTTCCTGACGGATCACGGCCAGGGCGGGACGCGTGCCGCCGCGCCGGATGCCGGGGTGGTGGGGTGGAGTGGTGGGGTGTGGCAGGGCAGGCCGGGCGGCCGGGGGGTGTCCCGGTCGGCCGGTCAGCACCCTCGGCCGGGGCGCGAAGCGCCCGGCGGAAGGTCTCTCGTCGAGGGGTTACCGCGCCGCCGGTTCACCTTGACGAAACATGCCCGTGATGCCACAAACATTAATGGTGACCTATATCAATGTCCATACCCTCTGCCCACCGTTGTGGGTTTTCATCAGATGAAGCCCGCACCCCGGCCACCCTCCCCGGCCCCACGCCCGACAAAGGCGGGCCGTGCGGCACGGGAGACGACCTGCGGGTCACCGGGCGGTGACCCCACGTTCCACCCCCCGGGCGGCCGGGACCTGCCCGACCCCGGCGACGCCGGCCCGTGGCACCGGAACGGGCCGCCCGGAGGCGAATCCACATTCATCTGATGAAAGTCCGGACCGCTTCCGGTCGGAACACCACCCACCGCACCCGGTCCACGCGCCGGGGCCGCCGCAGCGGGCCGGGGCGGCGACGGCTCAGTGCTGCCGGTGCACGGCCTGGTCGGCCAGGGCGGCCAGCGCGGTGCGGGCCGGCTCCGCCAGCGGCACCTGGGCGAGCGCCACCCGGGCGGCGTCGGCCCGGACCCGGATCAACCGCTCGATCTTCTCCCGCGCCCCGGTCGCCTCGATGATCGTCCGCAGCTCGGCGGCGCCCGCCGCGTCCAGCTCGGGATTGCCGAACAGGTCCCGCAGCCGGGCGGCCTGGGCCCGGTCGGCGGCGTCGCGGGCCATCGCCATCATCACCGTCGGCTTGCCCTCCCGCAGGTCGTCCAGGATCGACTTGCCGGTCACCGCCGGATCACCGAAGACCCCCAGCACGTCGTCGCGGAGCTGGAACGCGTCACCCAGCGGGTCACCGAAGTCGACGAGCGCGGCGATCAGCTCCGCCGGGGCCCCGGCCAGCGCCGCACCGATCTGCAACGGCCGGGTCACCGTGTACCGGGCCGCCTTCATCCGGATCACGGTGAGCGCGCTGGCCACCGAGCCGTCCCCGACCCCGGAGACCAGGTCCAGGTACTCCCCCGCGATCACCTCGGTACGCATCCGGGCGAAGACCCGGTACCCCTGCCAGATCTGCGCGGAGGTCATCCCGCACTCGTGGAACATCTGGTCCGACCAGGCCGCGCAGAGGTCCCCGCAGAGCAGCGCGGTGTTGCGGCCGTACGTCTCCGGGTCGCCCCGCCACGCCGAACGGGTGTGCAGCTCGGCGAAGACCCGGTGCACCGACGGCGCGCCCCGACGGTGGTCGCTGCCGTCGAGGATGTCGTCGTGGATCAGCGCGAACGCGTGGAACAGCTCCAACGCCGCCGCCGCCACCACGATCGGGCGGTCGTCCACGCCGCCGGCCCCCCGCCAACCCCAGTAGCAGAACAACGGCCGCAGCCGCTTCCCGCCGGCCAGCACGAACCGGTGCAGGGCGGAGAAGATGCCGCGCGGGGCACCGTCCGGCCAGTCCGGGCCCTGCCGGTCGAGGAACGCCACCAGCTCGGCGTCGAAACGGGTGCGCAGCTCACTGGCGTCGGTCGGGGCGGCGGTGAGCGTCACCGCCGCTCCCCCGCGCCCGGCGGGCCGGTCGGGGCCGCCGACGCCCCGTCGGCACCGGCACCCGCTCCCAGCCCGGCCAGCTCCAGCAGCAGGGCCTTGACCTCGGTCGCGGCGAAGGTGTCCCGGGCCGGCGACGGGTCGGAGCAGAGCAGCACCGGACCGTCCGCCGGGTCGGCCGGCAACCGGCCGTGCGAACCGCGCACCGCCCGCGCCCCCGCGTCCAGACCCACCACGCTCATCAGGTAGCGCATGCCGAGCTTCTTACGGGCCAGCGCCACCCCCGCCCGCCGCTTCGCCGCACCCGGCGCGGCCGGGTCGAAGAACAGCTCCGCCGGGTCGTACCCGGGCTTGCGGTGGATCTCCACGTTCCGGGCGAAGTCCGGGGCGCGGGCGTCGTCGAGCCAGTAGTAGTAGGTGAACCAGGAGTCCGGCTCGGCCACCAGCACCAGTTCGCCGGCCCGCTCGTGGTCCAGCCCGGCCGCCGTCTTGCCCTCGGCGTCGAGCACCTCGGCCACCCCGGGCAACCCGGCGCAGAGCTTCGCCACCGCCGCCACGTCCGCCGGGTCCTTCACGTAGACGTGGGCGATCTGGTGGTCGGCGACGGCGAACGCCCGCGACGTCCACGGGTCCAGGTACTCCATGCCGTCCTGGGTGTAGACCCGCAGCAGCCCCTCGGCGCGCAGCAGCCGGTTGACGTCCACCGGGCGGGAGACGTCGGTGATGCCGTACTCGGACAGCGCCACCACCGTCGCGTCGGCGGCCCGCGCGGCGTCCAGCAGCGGGGCGAGCACCGCGTCCAGCTCCGCCGCGGCGGCGGCGGCCCGGGGCGAGGACGGCCCGAAGCGTTGCAGGTCGTAGTCGAGGTGCGGGACGTAGACCAGGGTCAGGTCGGGGGCCTGGTCGGCGAGGATGCGCTCGGCCGCCCGGCAGATCCACCGGGACGACGGCAGCCCGGCCCCCGGCCCCCAGTAGGTGAACAGCGGGAAGGTGCCCAGCGCGTCGGTGAGCGTGTCGTGCAGCTCCGGCGGGTCGGTCCAGCAGTCCGGTTCCTTGCGCCCGTCGGCGTAGTAGATCGGGCGGGGCGTGACGGTCCAGTTGACGTCCGCGCCCATCGCGTACCACCAGCAGACGTTGGCCACCGTGTAGCCGGGCTCGACCCGGCGGGCCGCCTGCCACACCTTCTCCCCGCCGACCAGCGCGTGGTGCTGCCGCCACAGCAGCACCTCACCGAGGTCGCGGAAGTACCAGCCGTTGCCGACGATGCCGTGCCCGGACGGCTGCTCACCGGTCAGCAGGGTGGCCTGCGCCGAGCAGGTCACCGCCGGCAGCACGGTACCCAGCTCGGCGGAGAAACCCTGTTCGGCGACGGCGCGCAGCCGGGGCATGTGGGCCAGCAGCCGGGGGGTCAGCCCGACCACGTCCAGCACCACCAGCCGGCGGCTCATGCCGACACCCCGCTGCGTCCGGCGCGGCGGTGGCACCTCGTCGTACCGGGTCGGTGACGCTCGCTCATCGTCGTACTCCCAGGGTCGTCGGGACGGCTCGCTCGGCCGGGGTGAGGCCGAGGGTGACCAGTTCGTCGCGGGCGAAGGCCAGCTCTGCGGCGATGCCCACGGCCAGCTCCGCGTCGGTGCGTGGCCGCCGCGCCGCCGGCAGCACCCCCCACGTGTACGTCTCGACGTCCAGGTGGTCGCAGCCGGCGGTGGGGCCGGCGAGCAGCGCGGCCAACGCGGCGCGCAGCACCGGCACGGTGGAGGTCAGCGGCGGCTCGGGCGGGGCGTGCAGCGGCACGTGGTAGTGCACCCGCCACGCCCCGGGCAGCCGCGCGGTCAGCGCCGCGTCCAGGTCGTCGGCCGCGTACGCCGGATCGGCCGGATCGGCGGCATGGGCGCAGCCGGCGGTGCGGGTCTGGTGCAGGAACCTCGGCTCCACCCAGCGGCCCAGCGCCTCGGCGTCGGCGACCGGGTCGGCCGACTCCAGCGCGGCGGACACCTGCACCTTGACCACCGGCAGCCCGGCGGCGCGCAGCCGGGCCAGCGCCGCGACGGGTTCCTCCCAGGCGCAGGCGAGGTGGGCCAGGTCGAGACAGATCCCGAGCCGGTCCGGGTCCAGGCCGCCCAGCAGGGCGGCGGCCTGCCCGCTGCTCTCCACCACGCAGCCCGGTTCCGGTTCGAAGGCCACCCGCACCACCCGGCCGGTGTCCCGCTCCACCTCGGCCAGGCCGGCGGTAAGCGCGTCGAGCCGGCGACGGGCGGTGTCGGCGTGGGCCGCGTCCCAGGGCTCCCGCCAGGCCAGCGGCAGGGTGGAGATGGAGCCCCGGGCCGCGTCGTCGGGGAGCAGGTCGGCCAGGATCCGGGCCAGGTCGAGGGTGTAGCGCAGCCGCTGCCCGGTGGTCCAGTCCGGGTGGTACACCGCGCCCTTGACCACCGGGGCCTGGAAGGCCGCGTACGGGAAGCCGTTGAGGGTGACCACCTCCAGCCCCCGGTGGGTCAGTTCGGCGCGCAGCCGGCGGCGGGCGGCCGGGTCGGCGGCCAGCTCGGCGGCGACCGGGGCGGCCAGCCACAGCCCCAGGCCGAGCAGGTCGGAGCCGAGCGCCTCCCGCACCGGCAGGGCGTACGTGTCGAGCTGGGCGAGGATGCCGGCGGCGTCCTCGGCGGGGTGCACGTTGGTGCAGTAGCCGAGGTGGACGGTGCTGCCGTCGGCGTGCCGCAGCCGCATCAGTCGCCGCCGCGCAGGATGGAGTTGCCCTCGAAGGTGCCGCTGGTCGGGGTGTCCAGGTCGGTCAGGTCGAGCCGGCCGGACTGCCCGTAGAACTCCACCGGGTTGCGCCAGAGCACCAGGTCGACGTCGTCGTCGGTGAACCCGGCGGCCAGCATCGCCTCGCCGGTGGCCCGGGTGAGCAGCGGGTCGGACCGGCCCCAGTCGGCGGCCGAGTTGACCAGCATCCGCTCGGTGCCGTACGTGCGCAGCAGCTCCACCATCCGCGGTGGCGACATCTTGGTGTCGGGGTAGATGGAGAAGCCCAGCCAGCAGCCGCTGTCCCGGGCCAGTTTCACGGTCACCTCGTTGAGGTGGTCCAGCGCCACCCGGCCCGGCGCGATGCCGCTCTCGGCGACCACCGCCAGGCTGCGTTCGACGCCGCGCGCCTTGTCCCGGTGCGGGGTGTGCACCAGGGCCGGCAGGTCGTGGTCGACGGCCAGCGCGAGCTGGGTGGCGAACGCCTCGTCCTCGGCCGGGGTCATGTCGTCGTAGCCGATCTCGCCGACCGCCACCACGGCGTCCTTCTCCAGGTAGCGGGGCAGCAGGTCGAGCACCGGACGGCAGCGGGGGTCGTTGGCCTCCTTCGGGTTCAGCGCCACGGTGGCGTGGTGCCGGACCCCGAACTGGCCGGCCCGGAACGGTTCCCAGCCGATCAGCGAGTCGAAGTAGTCGGCGAAGGAGGCGGCGCTGGTGCGCGGCTGCCCCAGCCAGAAGGCCGGCTCGACCACGGCGCGGACCCCGGCGGCGGCCATCCGCTCGTAGTCGTCGGTGGTCCGCGACGTCATGTGGATGTGGGGGTCGAAGATGCGCATTCACGCCTCCCTGATGGTGAGCCGGTCGAGCAGTGCGGTGGCGTCGGCGGGGAGCTGCCGACCGGCGGCGTGCCGTTCCGCGGCGAGCGCGGCGAGCATGGTGGCCAGTTCCCCGTCGGCCCGGTCGTCCAGGTCGGCGACGACGGCCAGCGGCACCCCGATGAAGACGCACTTGAGCACCGCCTGCCGCCAGGCGTCGGCGGTCAGGTGCCGGGCGTACGGGCCGAGGGCCGCGGCGACCAGCCGGGTGTCGTTGGTGCGGATCGCGTCGTGCAGCAGCGGCACCCCGGCGTCGCCGATCGGCAGCAGCGGCAGGGCCTTGAGCACGGCCCGCTTCTCGGCGGCGTCGCCGTACCGGTAGACCTGCTCGACCTGCCCGGCGGCCCGGCCGGCGGGCAGGGCGGCCAGCAGCAGCGCGCGGGCCGCCTCGTCGGCGCTCCAGCCGGGTGCGTCGGGCAGCTCGTGCCGGCCGCACCGGCGGGCGGCCGCCGGGAAGTACCGCGCGACCGTGTCGGGCTCGGCCGCGACGTGCCGCAGCGCGGTGTCCAGCCAGTCGGGACCGGGTGCGCCCCCGAGCGCGGCCCGCAGTCGATCCGGTGTCATCCGTCTTCCCTCCCCAGGTGCGTACGGTCGGCGGTGGTCAGGCCGCCCCGGTGGTGCCGGCGGGCACGGGTGGTGCGCCCACCGCGAGACCGGCCTGCCGGGCGGCGGTACGCAGGAAGTCCAGCGACCGGGCGGCCACGGTGGGCGCGGCGTGCGAGTGCCGGGGTAGCTCCACGGCGACGAGTCCCCGGTAGCCGCCGTCGGCCAGGGCACGCAGCACCGGCGGGAAGTCGATCTCGCCGGTGCCGAACTCCAGGTGTTCGTGCACGCCCCGGCGCATGTCGTCGATCTGCACGTTGACCAGGTGGCCGGCCACCTGGCGGACGCAGTCCGGCACGGTCGCCGACTCCAGGCAGCGGCAGTGTCCGATGTCGAGGGTGATGCCGAAGCACGCCGGCTCGCCGAGGGCCCGGTGCAGCCACCGCCAGCCGGCGATGTCCTCGACCAGCATCCCCGGCTCCGGCTCGAAGCCCAGGGTCACCCCGGCCCGGTCGGCGGCGGCCACCACCGTGGCGCAGCCGGCGACCAGCCGGTCCCGGGCCACCTCCACCGGGACGTGGCCGGGCCGGACCCCGGCCCAGAACGAGACCGCCTCCGCGCCGAGGTCCGCGCCGACCCGCACCGCCCGTTCCAGGAAGTCGATCCGGCCGGCCGCCTCGTCGTGCAGCAGCGTCGGGGCGTGCTTGCGCCACGGGTCGAGCAGGTAGCGGGCGCCGGTCTCGACCACCACGCCGAGGCCCAGCGCGGCCAGCCGGTGCGCCACCGCGTCGACCCGACGGGCCAGCCCCGGCGCGTACGGGTCGAGGTGGTCGTGGTCGAGGGTGAGCGCGACCCCCTCGTAGCCGAGGTCGGCCAGCACCGTCAGGGCGTCGTCGAGCCGGTGGTTGGCGAACCCGTTGGTGCCGTAACCGAACCGCAGCCGCTCGACGGCCGGGGGGTCGGCGGGGGTGGTGGGCGGTGGGGTGGTCATGTCGGGGAGAGCTTCCGGGCCAACCGGCCGCCCAGCGGCGCGGCGAGCGCGACCAGCGCGCCGACCAGCCCGGCACCGGCCCGCGCGGTGAGCGCGCCCTGCAACGAGGGCAGCCCGGTGATGCCGGCCCCGACGGCGGCCCGGACCCGGCCGGCGGTGGGGTCGGCGGCGACCCGGGCCTGCGCGCCGCCGTACCGGGCGACGTACCAGCCGGCCAGGCCGACCGGCAACGCGGCGGCGACCATCCCGGCCCGGGGGCCCGGGGACCGCACGGCGGCCAGGGGACGCGGGGACGGCGCGGCGGCGGTGCGGCGGGGCAGGGTGGTGGCGGCCAGCGCGACCAGGGCGGTGCCGGCGAGGGTACGCCGGGGCAGCGCCGCGTCGGCGCCGCTGACCTCGCGTCGGGACAGGGCGGTGACCGTCCAGGTGTGCGCGGCGACGGTGAGCGCCGCCGGCAGCGCCCGCACCGGCCGGCCGGGGGACGCGCCGAGCAGCACGTCCAGCCCCCGGCAGGCGGCCATCACGGCGGGACCGGCGGCGGTGTTCTTCGCCGCGAGGTCGTACCCCCAGATGGTGGCGGCGAGTGGGAGCGCGACGGCGGCGGCGCGGCGACCGCCCACGGCGGCGGCCAGGCCCAGGCCGGCGGCGGTGAGCCCGGCGGCGACCCCGGCGGCGGCGGCCGGGGTGATCCGGCCGCTCGGGATGGGCCGTTCCGGGCGTTCCTCGGCGTCCAGCCCCCGGTCGGCCCAGTCGTTGGCGGCCATCCCGGCCCAGTAGAGCAGCACCGACGCGCCGGCCAGCCCGGCGGTACGCGGGCCGAGCACCCCGGCCGCCGCCGCCCCGGCCACCAGGTCCCCCGGTACGGACAGCGCGGCCGGTGCCCGGACCAGCTCGGCCAGGTCGGCCAGGCTGGTCACCCGGCACCGCCGGCGTGCAGCTCCCGGGCGAAGTCGACGAGCCGCTGCCACTGGGTGCTCAGCGAGTGGGTGGGCGAGTCGATCGGGTCCTTGAAGAAGAACGCCAGCTCGGGCAGGGGTCCGACCCGGCCGGCGGCGTGCGCGGCGGCGGTGAGCCGGGCCAGGTCGAGCACCAGCGGGGCGGCCAGCGCGGAGTCGCAGCCGTGCCAGGTGAACTCCATCCGCATCCCGGTGCCGAGGAACCCGGCGAAGGTGATCAGATCCCAGGCGGTCTTGAAGTCGCCGAGGTCCTCGACGTAGTCGATCCGGGTGCCGCCCTGCGGCACGTAGCCGAGGGTCTCGCCGAGGACCCGCTGCTTGCTGTCCACCTTGGCGGCGTTGGCGCCCGGCTCGGCCAGGGTCGCCCCGTCGCCGCCGCCGAGCAGGTTGACCCCGGACCAGGAGCGCACCGCGAGGTTCCGCATCGCGAACATCGGGGCGAGCACCGACTTGACCAGGGTCTCGCCGGTCTTGCCGTCGTGCCCGGCGTACGGCAGGCCGCGCTGGGCGGCCAGCGCCGCGAGCGCCGGCAGGCGCAGCCCGGTGGAGGGGGTGAAGTCGACGTACGGGCAGCCCGCCTCGACGGCCGCGTACGCGTAGAGCGAGCTGGGCGGCAGCACCTCGTCGGTGCCGGCGAGGGCGGCCCGCAGGGCGTCCGGGTCGGCGTGGCCGGGGTGCGTGGCGGGGGCGGGTTCGGTGGCGGAGACGTTGACCACCACCACCCGGTCCAGCCGGTGCCGGTCGCGGAACGCGGTCAGCTCGGCGGCCACGGCGGCGGCCCGGTCGGCCTGGCTGCCGGCGGTGGGCGCGGGCCGCAGGTCCTCCTCGACGGCGGCCAGGTCGGCGGTGAGCGCGGTGGCCAGCCGGCCGGGCAGCACCCCGGCGGCGGCGAGCGCCTCGGCCCGCTTGGTCAGCGGGGTGGTGGCCACGTCGTGACCGCCGAAGACCAGGTCGGCGAAGGTGGGCAGGGCGGGCCCGCGCAGGTCGGGCAGTTCGGTGACGCAGCCGGTGGGGCCGGTGAGACCGGCACGCAGGGCGAGGCCCCCGACGATGGCGGTGGTCGCGACGGAACCGCGCGCTCCCACCAGCCAGACACCCGTTCTCATGGTGCTCCTTCCGTCGGGTGGAAACATCGCGTCGGTCGAGTCGTACGGGTGGGGCGCGGGGTGGCCCCGCCCGCCCGTCGTGCGGGATGGCACCGGGCGCGGCGACGATGTCGGCGGCATCGTCACCGCATCCGGTTCCCGTACGGCGTGCGGACGGGGCTGGCAGGCAGGGCCGGTTCGGCGTCTCGGCCCTGCCTCCCCGCATCCGGCCGACGGCGGCGGCGCGCCTCCGGCCGGACGACTGTGGTTGGTGATCCGGTTTATCGAATCACGTTCATCAATGTTCTAACAGGCGGCCCTCCGGTGCGACCGGGGAATCCCGGTCCGGCCGCACCGGACGGCCGACGTGCGCGTGCCCCGGGCCGACTGCCCGGCGCACGCCCTCCGACACCGACCCCGGCCCGGCCGCGGGGCGCAACCGCGGCCGGTCCCTCGCCGGTCGGCGGCGGAGGTGGCTGGTCAGACGGCGAGCGCGGCCAGGGCCGGCTCGACGTCGGTCCACTGGGAACCGAGTTCCGCCGAGCGGGTCACCGCATCCAGCACGAGCTGGACCTGCAACGCGTCGGCGAACGACGGGGTCGGGTCGACGCCGGTGGCGACCGCCTCGACGAAGTCGCGCATCTCGTGCGTGAAGGAGTGCTCGTAGCCGATGATGTGACCCGGCGGCCACCAGGCCGCCATGTACGGGTGCTCGGCCTCGGTGACCAGGATGCGGGCGAACCCCTGCTCGGCCGTCGGCCGGGTGGCGTCGTAGAACTCCAGTTCGTTGAGGCGTTCCAGGTCGAACACCACCGAACCGAGCGAACCGTTGATCTCCACCCGGAGGGCGTTCTTGCGGCCGGTGGCGAACCGGGTCGCCTCGTACGTGGCCAGTGCCCCGTCGTCCAGCCGGGCCACGAAGATCGCAGCGTCGTCGACGGTGACCGTGCCGGTCGCCGTGGCGGTGCCGTCGACCTCGGCGGCCAAACCGCTCGACGCGCCCGGCAGCGGACGCTCCTTGACGAACGTCTCGGTCACCGCGCTGACCCCGGTGATCCGCTGCCCGGTCACGAACTGGGTCAGGTCGATGATGTGCGCCCCGATGTCACCGAGGGCACCGGAGCCCGCCTTGTCCTTCTCCAGCCTCCAGACCAGGGGGAACTGCGGATCGACGATCCAGTCCTGCAGGTACGTCGCCCGGACGTGCCGGATCGTCCCCAGCCGTCCTTCGGCGACGAGCTGTCGCATCAGGGCGACGGCGGGCACCCGGCGGTAGTTGAACCCGCACATGGACCGGACCCCGGCGGCTGCCGCGGTGGTCGCGGCGGCGGTCATCGCCCGCGCCTCGTCCACCGTGTTGGCCAGCGGTTTCTCGCAGATCACGTGCTTGCCGGCGGCGAGCGCGGCGAGGGCGATCTCGGCGTGGCTGTCACCTGGTGTGCAGATGTCGACCACGTCGATGTCGTCCGAGGTGACCAGGGCACGCCAGTCGGTGGTGTGCGCGTCCCAGCCCAGCCGGTCGGCTGCCTCGGCGACCTTCGCGGCGTCCCGGCCGCAGATCTTCGCCATCCGGACCCGGGCGGGCAGGTCGTACACCCGGTTCACGGTGCGCCACGCCTGTGAGTGCGCGGCGCCCATGAACGAATACCCGATCATCCCGATCCGGAGTTCGCTGTCGTGAGTGGACAAGGTGGGTCTCCCCCCGTGTATCAGAACCCGAGCTTGAGGTAGTTGCTCGCGTTCTCCTTGGTGATCGTCTCCGAGGCGAGCACGATCTCCTTGGGCACCTGGAGTTCCACCAGGTCGGACATGCCCTTGCCCTGGGCGATGAGACGCGCCAGGGAGATGGCCGAGGAGGCCATCGACGGGCTGTAGGTCACGGTCGCCTTGAGCACCGTGTTGTCGGCCTGGATGTCCTCCATGGCCTTCTTCGAGCCGGCGCCGCCGACCATGAAGAACTCCTTGCGGTTGGCCTGGTTGACCGCGGCCAGCACACCGATGCCCTGGTCGTCGTCGTGGTTCCAGACCGCGTCGATCTTCGGCAGGGCCTGGAACAGCCCGGTGGCCGCCTGCTGGCCGGAGTCGGCGGTGAACTCCGCCGGCCGCCGGTTGGCCACCTTGAACCCGGCCGTGGCCAGGGTGTCGGCGAAGCCCTTGGACCGCTGCTGGGTCAGCTCCAGCGAGTCGATGCCGGGGATCTCACCGATGATCGGGTTGCTGACGCCCTTGGCCTTGAGCTGCTCCACGATGAAGTTCGCGGCGGCCACGCCCATGCCGTAGTTGTCGCCCATGATCTGCAGCCGGTAGGCCAGCGCGTCGGGGAACGCCCGGTCCAGGTTGACCACCGGGATGCCGGCCTTCATCGACTCCAGGCCGAACGCGTTGAGCTCCTTGCCGTCGTGCGGCAGCACCACGATGACGTCCGGCTTCTGGGCGACCAGGGTGGACAGCGCCGCCCGCTGGGCCGCCGCGTCCGCGCCGGCCTCGACGGTCTTGAAGTCCACGTCCGAGTACGCCCCGGCCTGCGCCTTGGCGTTGTTGGTGATGGCGGCGATCCAGCCGTGGTCGGCGGCGGGGGCGGAGAAGCCGATGGTGACCTTCTTGCCGGGGGCGCTGTTGCCGCCCTCGGCGTTGTCGGCCGCCTTGGTCTGCGCCGCGGTCGGTGTGGACTCGTTGCTGGTGCAACCGGCGAGGAGCACACCGGCGCCGACCGCCGCGCCGCCGAAGAGCAACCGGCGACGGGACAGGTCACGGGGCTGGGTCATGACGACCTCCAGGAAATGACGGATGGTGGGGGTGAAAAAGGTTGTGCTGATCCCGGCCACCGTCGGTGGCCGCCGGAATGCGGTGATGCGGAGGGTCGGGACGCGCCCGGTGGGGCGACGCGTCCGGGTCAGGCGGGGGTGGTCAGCTTGTTGCGGCTGAGGAACTGGGTGACGCTGCGGAACTGCACCTGCTGGATCAGGACGGCGCCGACGATGATGCCGCCCTTGACCATGTTCTGGGCCTCGGTGGACAGGCCGTTGATGGCGAAGAGGTTCGTGATGGTGGAGAAGATCAGCACGCCGAGCAGGGAGCCGATGATGGTGCCCCGGCCACCGCTGAGCAGCGTGCCGCCGATGATGGCTGCGGCGATCGCGTCCAGCTCGTACAGGTTGGCCATGGCCGCCTGGGCGGAGTTGGCCTGCGCGGTCAGCATGATCGCGGCGATGCCGCAGCACAGGCCGGACAGCGCGTAGAGCAGCAGGGTGTGCCGCCGGACGTTGATCCCGGCGAGCCGGGCCGCCTCCGGGTTGCCACCGACGGCGACCGTACGCCGGCCGAAGGTGGTGCGGTTGAGCAGCACCCACCCGGCGGCGACCACGGCGGCGAGGATGTAGACCAGCAGCGGGATGCCCAGCAGGTCGGTGCTGGCGATGCCGTTGATGAAGGAGTTGTTCGACACCTGGGTCTGCTTGCCGGAGATCTGGGCGGCCAGACCCCGGGCGGCGACCATCATGGCCAGCGTGGCGATGAACGCCACCAGCCGACCGTAGGAGATGAGGATCCCGTTGACCAGGCCGACCGCCGCACCGACCACGATCGCCGTGAAGATCATGCCGCCCGCGCCGTAGCTCTGGGTGGCGACCGTGGTCGACCACACCCCGGCGAGGGCGACGATCGCGCCGACCGACAGGTCGATGCCACCGCCGATGATCACGAAGGTCATCCCGACGGTGACCACCCCGACCACCGAGGCGAGCTTGAGGATGGTCAGCGTGTTGCCCCACACCCAGTCCGGGTTGGAGTAGAGATCCCAGCGGGTCGCGGCGCCGATCACGACCAGCACCACCAGCACGCCGATCAGGCCGAGGTTACGCTTCGCGCCCTCACCCCCGTCGCCCTGCCAGAAGGACAACCCGCCCGTCCGGGGCTTCTCCTTGAGCGACGCCGTCACCGCCGGGTCTACCGGCGGGGACTGCGCCGGCAGGTCCGCCGGCCGGTCCGGTGTCGCGGTCCCGGTCGACTCACTCATGCCGTCACCTCGTTATGTCCACTGCGCTCGCTCATGCCGGCGCGCCTTCCATCAGAGACCCCGCCATGACGAGGTCGAGCACGGTGTTCTCGTCCAGTTCGCCGGCGGGCGCCTCGCGCACCATCCGGCCCTCCCGCATCACCAGCACCCGATCGGCCAGGCCGAGCACCTCGGGGACCTCGCTGGAGACCAGCAGCACGCCGACCCCCTGGGCGGCCAGGCCGCGGATCACCCGGTACAGCTCGGCACGGGCCCCCACGTCCACCCCCCGGGTCGGCTCGTCGAGCAGCAGCAACCGGGTGTCGCCGAGCAGCCAGCGCCCGACCACCACCTTCTGCTGGTTGCCGCCGGAGAGGGTGCGTACCGCCCGGCGCACGTCGTTGGGCCGGAGCTGGAGGTCGTCGGCGATCCGCTCCGCCTCGGCCCGCTCCCGCCCGGCATTGGTGAAGCCGAGGCGGGCGTACCGGGTGAAGGTCGCCAGGGTGACGTTGCGGTGGATCGGCTCGCCGAGCAGCAACGCCTGACTCTTGCGTTCCTCGGGGGCCATGCCCATGCCGGCCCGGACGGCCGCGCCGACGCTGCCCGGCCGCAGGGTCCGACCGCCCATCCGGATGGTGCCGGACTCGGCGCGTCGGGCACCGTAGATCGTCTCCAGCAGTTCCGAGCGGCCGGAGCCGACCAGCCCGGCGATGCCGACGATCTCGCCGGGACGAACGCTGAGCGAGACGTCGGCGAACTCGCCGGTCCGGCTCAGCCGCTCGACCCGCAGCAGCTCGTCGCCGGTGGCCGGCGCGGTCGGGCGGTCCGGGAAGACGTACTCGATGGTCCGGCCGGTCATCCGGGCGACCAGGTCGCGGGTCGGGGTGTCGCGGGCCGGCAGGTTCGCCGCCGTGGTCCGACCGTCCTTGAGTACGGTGACCCGGTCGCCGATCTCGCGGATCTCCTCCATCCGGTGCGAGATGTAGATGACCGCGATGCCCTGGGCGGTGAGTTCCCGGATGATCCGGAAGAGGTTGTCCACCTCGTCGTGCGCCAGCACCGCGCTCGGCTCGTCCATGATGATCAGTCGGGCCTCATGGGACAGTGCGCGGGCCATGCTGACCACCTGCTTGCCGGCCGCCGGCAGCGCCCGCACCATCCGGCCGGGCGGAATCTCGCCGTGGCCGAGCCGGCTCAGGATCTCCCGGGTACGCCGGGCCATCAGCCCACGCCTGACGAACCCGGCAACCTTCGGCTCGTGGCCGAGGAAGGCGTTCTCGGCGACCGACAGGTCCTCGACCAGGTCGAGTTCCTGGTAGATGGTGGCGATGCCGGCGCGCATGGCGGCCTGCGGGTTGGCGAAGTGCGCCGGCTCGCCGCGCCACTGCACCTGGCCGGAGTCGGGGCGGTGCACCCCGGCGAGCACCTTGATCAGGGTGGACTTGCCGGCGCCGTTCTGGCCGAGCAGGCAGTGCACCTCACCGGCCCGCACCTCCAGCTGCACGCCGTCGAGGGCGCGTACGCCGGGGAAGGTCTTGACCACGTCGGTCAGCCGGAGCACCACCTCGCCGGCGACGGTGTCGGCGGGCGCCTCGACCAGCGGGGCCTTGTCCCCGGCGGCGGAGGTCGGTTGCTTGCTCATGATGCCTCCCCGAAGGCGACGTCGCTGGCGAGGACGGCCGCGCCGGCCACTCCGGCGCGCGGTCCCAGCTCGGACAGGACGACCGGCAGGTTGCCGGTGGCCAGCGGCAGCGAACGGCGGTAGACCACGCTGCGGATCTCGGCGAGCAGGATGTGCCCGAGGTGGGCCAGCCCGCCACCGATGACGATCATCGACGGGTTGGTGAAGCTGACCAGGCCGGCGAGCACCTGCCCGACCCGGCGGCCCCCGTCGCGGATGAGCTGGATACACGTGACGTCGCCCTCGACCGCGGCCTCGGCGACGTCGCGGGCGGAGACCGCACCCCGGGCGGCGAGCCGCTCGGCCAGCGCCGGCGAGGTGCCGGTACGCGCCGCGATGGAGGCTTCCCGGGCCAGCGCCGCCCCGCTGAACACGGCCTCCAGGCAACCGGCGTTTCCGCAGGTACAGGCCGGTCCACCGGCCTCGGCCTGGATGTGCCCGATGTCGCCGGCGCAGCCGTCGGTGCCCCGGTAGACCTCGCCGCTGAGGTAGATCCCGCACCCTATCCCGGTGCCGATCTTGACGAAGAGGAAGTCGTCGACCGAGTGGGCCACCCCGCCGTGCCGCTCGCCGATCGCCATGATGTTCACGTCGTTGTCGACCACCGCCGGGCATCCGTGCTCGCGGCTGATCAACTCGCGTACCGGGTAGCGGTCCCAGCCCGGCATGATCGGCGGCGAGACCGGCACACCGTCGCGGAAGCTGACCGGGCCGGGCAGGCCGATGCCGACGCCGTTGAGCCGCTCGTACGCCCCGTCCACCCGGGCCTTGTGCAGCAGGTCGTTGACCCGGTGCAGGATGGCCTTCGGGCCGGAGCGGATGTCGGCCGGCTCGGCGTACGCGGCGACCGGTTCGAGCCGCCCGTTGACCACCTCGACGTCGATCGAACTGGCGCCCATGTCGATGCCGGCGAACCGCAGGTGGGGGTTCAGCTCGACCAGGGTGGACCGGCGGCCGCCCCGGGAGGCGGCCAGTCCGGCCTCGGCCACCAGGCCCAGGCCGACCAGCCGTTCCAACTCGGCGAGGAGCCGGGGCCGGGGCATCTGCAACCGGTCGCCCAGCTCGGCCCGGGACGCTGGCCCCTCGTCACGGAGCAGCCGTAACAGCTGCACGTGCAGGGGATCTGCCGTCCGCACGGGACTCACCTCCGCCTCAGGGTTCACATTGACGTCACGCCGTTGTGTTGTGGTCGACACAGTAGGAGACTTCCGTGGCACGTGTCCATAGCTTCGGTCGCTCCTCCGACAACTTTTGTCCGAACGAACAAAAGCTACTAGTGGATCAAGAAAAGGTTGACAGACCGAGAAATCTCCGCAACGACCTGCTACCGAGGCCGGGTGGCTGCCGCCCGGCGGGCCCGGAACGGGCGGAGGAAGCATTACCCGATCGCCCCCGGACATGACAAGACCCCGCCCCGCCACGATCGACGCGGCGGGGCGGGGTCGGTGGGTCCGGCGGGCCTCCCGGAGGCCCCGGGAGGCGGGGTCAGCGGCCGGGGGTGGCGTTGCGCTTCTTGCGCAGCTTGCGGTCGTCACGCAGCTCGACGTACGGCTCCTCGTCCGGGTCGTGGCCGGCGGAGATGGCCCGGCCCCGCTCCAGCTCGGCGTCGAACTCGGCACCGAGCAGGATCGCGATGTTGCTCAGCCAGAGCCAGACCAGGAAGATGATCACGCCGGCCAGCGCCCCGTAGGTCTTGTTGTAGGACCCGAAGTTGCTGACGTACAGGGCGAACAGGCCCGAGACCAGCAGCCACAGCAGCACCGCCAGCACGCCACCCGGGCTGACCCAGCGGAACCCGCCGTGCCTGGCGTTCGGCGACGCCCAGTAGAGGATCGCGAACATCAGGCTGACCAGCACCAGCAGCACCGGCCACTTGGCGATGTTCCACACCGTCAGCGCCGTGGAACCGAGCCCGATCGCGTTGCCGGCCTGCTCGGCGAGACCGCCGGTGAAGACCACGATCACCGCGGCGGCGAGCAGCAGCACCCCCACCAGGGCGGTCACCCCGAGCCGGATGGGCAGGGTCTTCCACACCGGCCGCCCCTCCGGCACGTCGTAGATGCTGTTCGAGGCCCGCATGAACGCGCCCACGTAGCCGGAGGCCGACCAGAACGCGGCGACCAGACCGATGATCGCGGCGACGCTGGCCAACCCACCCGACTGGCCGGCCTGGTCAATCGCGGTCTCGATGATGGTGCGGATGTTCTCCTCCGGCACCACCTGCCCGACCGTGTCCCGGACCCCGCTGGTGGCCCGCTCGCCGAGCAGGCCGAGGATCGAGATCAGCACCAGCATCCCGGGGAAGATCGACAGCACCCCGTAGTAGGTCAGCGCGGCGGCCCAGTCGGTCAGGCTGTCCTCCTGGAACTCCCGCCCGGTGCGCTTGAGCGCCGCCTTCCAGTCCGCCCGGTGCAGGTCGGCGGGGCTGTCCGGGCCGGCGTCGGGGCCGACCGGCCGGGTGCCCACGTCGGCCTCCCGCCGGCCGCCGCGCCGCCGGTCACCGGACCCGGGCTCACCCGACGGGCGGTCACCGGACCGCCGGTCACCCGACCGGCCCCGGTCGCGCCGGGCTGCGGTCACGGTGGCCGCGTCGTCGCGGTCGGCGTGGGTCTCGTCGGAGGCCATCGCCCCTCCTCGGGGATCTGCGGATGTCACCCTCCGACATGCCCCGCCACAGCCGCCGCCTAACCCCCGACCAGCGGCAGAGGTGACGAGGGGCACTCCCCCGCCGCCGGGCGTACCTGCATCGCCCCGATCTCCGGGCCGCCGTTTCCCGCAGTCCCGCTAAGCCTTCCGTGCCGTCCCGGCGACGAATGCCCGCCAGGCGTACGGGTCGAAGGCCAGCACCGGCCCACCCGGGTCCTTGGAATCCCGCACCATCACCACGCCGGAAAGCTCGTCCGCCACCTCGACGCAGGCCCCGCCGCCGCCATTGCTACGGGTGCTCTTGCGCCACCGGGCACCGGTCAGATCCATGTTTCCGCCACCTCCGATATCAACTCGATGGACTGCTGCTGCGAAAGTGTCTCACCACGGATCGACTCCCATACCTCAACCACTTCACGCAGGTAGTCGGTGCGGTCGACCACCTGCCCGTGGCGCTGTCCCTCCAGGTAGACGACGTCCTCACCAGTGGGCGAGGTAGCAATGACGAAAGGGCCGTCAAGGCCGGGATAGGCACCGGCGGACAGTGGCACCACCTGGATACGGACTCGCGGCAACGTCGTGCCGAGCTTCACCAAGTGCTGCAACTGCTGACACATGACCTCCGGCTGACCGACATTGCGGCGCAACACGTACTCGTCGATGACAGCAGTGAGCAACGGCGGCCGGTCCCGGGTGAGCACTACCTGGCGCTCGATTCGCGTGGCCACCTGTTGTTCGATTTCGTCGACGCCGAACAGCCCGGCACCGACCAGGATGGCACGGGCATATTCTTCGGTCTGAAGCAGGCCGGGAACGTAGAGCGGCTCGAACCAACGGAACGCCCGCGCCTCCGCTTCCACTGCCGTCCAGTCCCGAGCCCAGGGCACCACGGTTTCCCGGCTGATCCGGCGTTGGATTCGTTCGAAGCGGCCGTCGGTGGTGAACACCGTGTCGCAGCGGCGGGCGAAGTCCAGGCTCGGCCGGCGTTCGCAGGTCTCCACCTTGGCGACCAGGGCACCCGAATAGCTCAACGCCTCGGCCAGCGCCGCCTGGGACATGCCGTGACCGGCCCGGGTGAGCCGCAGTTCCTCCGCGAAGTGGTCCAGCATGGACGAGCGTTCCACCAGACAGCCTCCGTACATTGTCGGACCGCTCGGGGTCGACCGGTCCACGCCTGCGTCGTCGGCACGGCGGACCTCCCACCGTAGTCGGATCATCAACAGACTGTCACCCAGCGGGACCGCTCCCGGGATCGGACGGTGGGCGGAACCAGGCCGGGAGCGTCCGTCGGTGTCGTCGGCGGGCGCTCCCCTCCAGCATCGACGGAGGCTCGACCATGCGACAGGTTCTCGGATCGCGCTGCGGATTTCCGGGCCGCCCCGGCCACCGTCCCGGTCGGCCGGGTCGGCGCTGATGCCCCGGTACCGCCCCCACGTGGCCGCCCGCCCCTCCTGGCGTTGCCGGGTGTGCGGGGCGGCCTGGCCGTGCTCGCCGGCCCGGCTGGCGCTGCTCGGGGAGTACCGCGAGGATCGCACCGCCCTGCTGGTCTACCTGGGCCTGCTGTTGGGCGAAGCCATGGACGACCTCGCCAGCCTGCACGACGGTGTCGCGCCACCCGGCCTCACCGACCGCATCGTCACCTGGGCACGGTCCCGGTGACCCGACCACCCCGGCACACCTCGCCCGCCGACCGGCGACGCACGGTTCACGGGGAGCTTCCACGATCCCGCCGCGTCAGGTCATGATCGACTCAGTTGGGCCGATGCAGCGGCATCAGGTCGCGGCGATGCCGCCATATCGCCGATGTTGCGGTCGATCCCCCCGCCCGGTGGAGGCTCAGAGGTCGGCGGGGGCGGTGGCGGCGCGGGCGGCGGCGACGAGCTGGTCGGTTTCGGCGCGTACCTCGTCGGCGTCGACCGGGGTACCGGGGTCGTAGCGGACCGTCCAGGTCAGACCATCCGCCCCGGCCACCCGCCGGGCCGCGATCCGCCCCGAGCCACCGGGCACCGGGTGCTGCTGGGTGTACGCCACCGAGCGGGTCACCCGGGCCCGCACCTGGTGCGGCAGGTCCCCCGGATCGAGCAGCAGGTACGTCTCGGCGAGACCGTCGGCGACCACCAGGTAGCCGTCCCGCTCGGCGGCCGTCGCCGCCGGGGTGACCGTCAGTTCCCGCCCGGACCAGACGGCCTTGAGGATGTCGTGCCAGCCCAACCGCTCCCCGCGGCCCGGCAGCCAGAGCCCGAGGTTCGTGGCCACCAGCACCCCGCCACCGGCAGCACCACCACCGGCACCGACCGACGCACCGCCAACGGCCGACGCCCCGTCGACGGCGGACATCGGGTCAGCGGGTGGCGCGTCGTTACTGCTGCCGTTGCCCGTGGCGGCCCAGGCCAGGACGCGTTCACCGGCGGCCAGGGGCGGGCGGACGGCGGACGGCACCTTGCGCTTGCGGCCGAACAGTCCCATCAGAGTCCTCCCGCGGCCTGCTCGCGCAGGGCCCGCGCATGCTGTTCCAGCGAGAGCAGTTCCCCGAAGAGGGCGAAATACTCGTCCTTCTGGTTGACCGGGTTGATCCGCTGGATCTTGGACTTGAGGTCCCTGATCCGGGCGGTCACCGAGCCCCACTGCAACTGGGCGAGGGTGCTGGAGACGTACCTCGGATCGGGTTCGCCGTCGATCCGCAGCGGCTCCACCGCCAGCTCACCGACGAGCGCCTGGGCGGCCAGGTCCTCGCAGGCGTCCCGCACGGCACCGATCCACACCGCGCCGCCGGCCGCCACCGCCACCCCGCCGGCCGCCGCGATCGCCGTACGGACCGCGACGTGCACCGGGTGCCGGTACTCGGCGGCCTCGACGGCGTCGAACATCGGGCCGGCGAGGACCGGCACCTGGAGGGCGAGTTTCAACGCCTCCCGCTCGACCATCGACTCCGGGCTGTCCACGGCGGGCACGGCCGGACGGGTCCGACCCCGGGGCGGGGCGGTGGCCTCCCGTTCCCCGGGGGAGTTGGCGGCGGCCAGCACCGCCCGCTGCACCGGCTCGATCTCCATGCCGAGGTCACCGGCGAGCTTGCGGACGTACTCGGGACGCTTCTCCAGGTCCTTGATCTTGGCAACCAGGGGCGCGGCCCGGCGCATCGCCTCCACCCGGCCGTCCACCGTGTCCAGGTCGTAGCGGTTGATCACGTGCCGGAGGGCGAAGTCGACGAGCGGCTCGCGGCGGGCCACCAGGTCACGGATCGCCAGGTCGCCCTTTGCCAACCGCAGGTCGCACGGGTCCATGTTGTCCGGGCTGACCGCGATGAAGGTACGCCCGACGAAGCGCTGGTCGTCCTCGAAGGCACGCAGCGCGGCCTTCTGCCCGGCGGCGTCCCCGTCGAACGTGAAGATCACCTCACCGGCCACCGCGTCGGTGTCGAGCAGCAGCCGGCGCAGCACGCCGATGTGGTCCGCGCCGAAGGCGGTGCCGCAGGTCGCCACGGCGGTCGGCACCCCGGCCAGGTGGCAGGCCATCACGTCGGTGTAACCCTCGACGACGACCACCCGGCCCTGCTTGGCGATCTCCCGTTTGGCCTGGTCGATGCCGTAGAGCACGTGCGACTTCTTGTAGATCGGCGTCTCGGGGGTGTTGAGGTATTTCGGGCCGTCGTCGTCGTCGAAGAGCTTCCGCGCCCCGAAGCCGATCACGTCACCGGCGATGTCCCGGATCGGCCACATCAGCCGGCGACGGAACCGGTCGATCAGGGTGCCCGAGCGCGACGGCCGGGACAGCCCGCCGGTGACCAGCTCGTCGTGGCTGAACCCCTGCTGGCGCAGGTGCTTGGTGAGCAGGTCCCAGGCGTCCGGGGCGAAGCCGCAGCCGTACCGCTGCGCGGCGGCCCGGTCGAAACCGCGCCGGGCCAGGAACTCCCGGGCCGGGCGGGCGCCGGCCGTGGTGAGCTGCGCCTGATAGAACTCCACGGCGGCGGCGTGCGCGGCCACCAGCCGCTGCTTCTGCCCCTGCTGCGGACGGGCCCGGGGCGCGGCCTGGTCACCCTCGACGTAGCGCAGCTGGATGCCGGCCCGGTCGGCGAGCCGCTCGACGGACTCGACGAAGGTGAGATGCTCGGCGTCCATCAGGAACTTGATCGCGTCGCCACCGACGCCGCAACCGAAGCAGTAGAAGACGTTACGGGCCGGTGAGACGTTGAACGACGGGCTCTTCTCGTCGTGGAACGGGCACAGGCCCTTGAGGTTGCCGCCACCTGCCGACTTCAGGGTCACCGTGTCCGAGATCACCTCGGCGATGGAGGTGCGCTCGCGGACCAACGCGATGTCCTCGTCCCTGATCCGCCCAGCCATGCGGTGCCACCCCCTCGGCCCTCCATCCTGCCCTGCCGGACCGACGATCCGTCGGGCGGGGGATGGCGGGTGGCGAACGCCCGGCTCAGCGGGGAGGACGGTGCAGCCAGCGGGTGACCGGGGGCGGGTTCTCCTCGTCGTACGACCGGGCGGCCCGCACGGCGGCGGACAGGCCGGACCGGCGTCCCCGGTCCGGGTGCGGGTTGACCGCCGGGTCCCGGGCCATGTCACGCAGCAGCGCCACGGCGAGCCCGAGCATCACCACCACGAACGGCAGCGCCACCATGATGGTCGCCTGTTGCAGGGCGGCCAGGCCCCCGGCGAGCAGCAGCGCGGCGGCGACCGCCCCGATCAGCACCCCCCAGAGCACCACGAGTACGCGGTGCGGGCGCAGTGCGCCGCCCGAGGTGAGCGCCCCCAGCACCAGCGACGCCGAGTCGGCGCTGGTCACGAAGTAGAGCGCGATGAGCACCATGGCCAGTACGCTGGTGACGGTCCCCAGCGGCAGCGCGTCCAGCAGCCCGAACAGCGCCTGCTCACTGCCCGCCCCGACGTCCGCCACCAGATCGCGGGTGCCGCTGGCCTGGGTACGCAGGGCGCTGCCGCCCATGATCGCGAACCAGATCGCACTGGCCCCGCTGGGCACCAGCAGTACCCCGACCAGGAACTGACGCACGGTCCGCCCACGCGAGATCCGCGCGATGAAGGTGCCGACGAACGGTGCCCAGGAGATCCACCAGGCCCAGTAGAAGATCGTCCAGGACCCGAGCCACGCCGGGTCGGAGAACGCGCCGGTACGGGTGGACATGAACATCAGGCGGCTGAGGTAGTCACCGACCGAGGCGGGCAGCACCTCCAGCGTGTAGATCGTCGGCCCCACCACGAACACGAAGATCATCAGCGCCACGGCCAGCAGGACGTTGGTGGTGGACAGCCACTTGACCCCCCGGTGCAGGCCGGAGAAGGCCGAGACGACGAAGGCCAGGGTGAGCGCGCCGATCACGGTCAGTTCCACCGACCGGGTGTCCGGTACGCCGGCCACCAGGTCCAGACCGGCGGCCACCTGGAGCGCGCCGAGGCCGAGGCTGGTAGCCGAACCGAAGACCGTGGCGAAGACGGCGAGCAGGTCGATGGCCCGACCGGCCACCCCGTCGGCCCGCGCGCCGAGCAGCGGGCGGAACGCGGCCGAGATCCGGTTGTCCCGCCCCCGACGGAAGGTCGAGTACGCCAGCGCCAACGCGGTGACGGCGTAGATCGCCCACGGGTGCAGCGTCCAGTGGAAGAGCGTGTACTGCATGGCCGCCGCACCTGCGGCCGGGGTCTGTGCCGCGACGCCGGTGGCCGGCGGCGGGGCGGCGTAGTGCTGGATCGGCTCGGCCACCGCGAAGAAGACCAGACCGATGCCCATCCCCGCGCTGAACATCATGGCGACCCAGGCCAGCGTGTTGAACTCCGGCTGGTCGTCGTCGGCGCCCAGCCGGATCCGGCCGTAGCGGGAGGCCGCGACGACCACCGCGAGCACCAGGAAGGCGTCTGCCGCGACGACGAAGAACCAGCCGAAGGTGCCGATCACCCAGGCCAGCCCGGACTCGCCGAAGTCGGCCAGCGAACCGCGCGCGGACACCCCCCAGAGCACGACCGCCAGCACCCCGCCGACGCCCAGGGTGAGCACCACCGGGTCGGGCCTGCCACCCGCCCGCGCATCTACGTCCCGTGCCTGCTCAGCCATGGTCACATCGTCCCGCCCGGTGACCCCGGCAGCGGACGATTGCGCCCATTGCCACGGCCGTGGACGGTGGTGATCAGGTCAGGACTTCGGCCTCCTCGGCCTCCACCTGGCGGTTCCAGTCGGGCTTGGTGGAGCGCCAGCCCTCGTCGTCCATGCCCAGCCGCCAGTATCCGGAGATCGACAGCGCCTCCCGGGGCACCGACCGCTCGACCCGCAGCAGCCGGCGCAGCTCCTTGACGAAGGTGGCCTCGCCGTGCACGAAGGCGTGCACCCGGCCGGGTGGGAACTCCAGCTCCCGTACGGCCGCGACCAGCGCCTCGCCGACCGGTCGGCCGCCCCGGTGCAGCCAGGTCAACGCCACCGCGCCGGGGCTGGGCAACGACTGCTCGTCGGCCGGGTCGGCGATCTCGACGAGGACGACCGCCGGGGCGCCCTCGGGCAGCCGCTCCAACGCGGCACCGATCGCCGGCAGGGCGCTCTCGTCGCCCACCAGCAGGTGCCAGTCGGCCGTCGGATCCGGCGCGTACGCCCCGCCGGGGCCGACGAACAGCACCTCGTCGCCGGGACGCAGCCGCGCCGCCCAGGGCCCGGCCAACCCCTCGTCCCCGTGGTGCACCACGTCGATGGTCATCTCACCGGCCGCCGCATCCCAGGCCCGCACGGTGTACGCGCGCAGTCGGGGCCACTGCTCCCGGGGCAGCTCCCGCTTGACCGCCGTCAGGTCCAACGGCCTCGGCAGCTCCACCCCCTCGGGCGGAAAGACCAGCTTGACGTAGTGGTCGGTGAACTCCCCCACCGGCAGCCCGGTCAACTCCTCCCCACCGAGAACGAGTCGGACCAGGTGCGGGGTGGGCCGTTCGGTCCGCACCACCCGCGCCGCAGTAACCATCTTGGAGCGCTCCGCCATAGAACTAAGGCTACCCTAACTCCCCAACCCCTCCCCCTCGCCCCCATCTCCACCCCCTCCGCTCCGGGTGATCAAGAGGTTCGCGTCAACCTCCCCGGTGATCAAGAGCTTTGCGTCAATTCAGCGATCAACTTTGACGCGAACCTCTTGATCAACTGACGCAAACCTCTTGATCACCGGAGTGGGGCGGGGTCGGGGGCGGGAGCGGGGGCGAGCGGCGTGGCGGGGGCGAGCAGCCCGGCGGGACGGGGCGGCCCGACAAGGACGGCCGGGCGGTAGCGGAGAGGGGTAGGGCCAGTTTTCAGGCGAGGTGGGTGTGCCAGGTCAGGGCGGCGGGGTCGGTGAGGGAGGCGACCTGGTCGATGATGACGCGCAGCCGGGCAGGGTCGTCTCCGGCCTGCCGCCACAGCGGGGCGAAGACCGGGTCGAGGGCGTCCGGGGCGCGGTCGGCGAGCACGGTGACCAGTTCGGTGAGTACCTCCCGCTGACGGTCGTAACGGGTGCGGGCGTCCGGGCGACACATCACGTACCGCCAGGCGATGCCCTTGAGCAGGGCACACTGCGCCCTGATCCGGCGCGGCACGACCAGGTCGGCGGCGTAGCGGCGGTGCGGGCCGGGGCCGAAGCGGTCCCTGGTCGCCCCGACCACGGTCGCCACGAACCGGCCGGTGAGCACGCTGGTGGTGGCCTTGAGGGCGACCTGCGCCCGGTGGCTGCCGTCGTACCCGGCCAGCGGGGTGAGCACCGGGTCGGCGAGCAACTCGACGAGCACCCCGCCGAGGTCGTCCGGGGACTCCCCGGAGTAGACGGCGGCCACGTCGACGCAGAGCGCAGCGCGTTCGTCCGGGTCGTTCAGGAGGGGGCGCAACGAGACGTACCCGCCGTGGATGCCGTCCTCGACGTCGTGCACCGAGTACGCCACGTCGTCGGCCCAGTCCATCACCTGCGCCTCCAGGCAGCGGCGGGCACCACCGGACGGGTCGGCGGCGGGCCGGTCGGCCGCAGGTTGGGCGAGGGCGGCCGGGCTGCCGGCGCGCAACCAGTCGAAGACCGGGCGGTCGTCGCCGTACACGCCGAACTTGCGCAGCCCGGGGCGGCGGGGCCACGGGTACTTGCTGACCGCGTCGAGCGCGGCCCGGGTGAGGTTGAGCCCGGCCGGGCTGCCGTCCGGGGCGAGCACCTTCGCCTCCAGCCGGGTGAGCACCCGCAGCGTCTGCGCGTTGCCCTCGAAGCCGCCGCAGGACGCGGCGAGCCCGTCGAGGGTGTCCTCGCCGTTGTGCCCGAACGGCGGGTGGCCGAGGTCGTGGGCCAGCCCGGCGGTGTCCACCAGGTCGGGGTCGCAGCCCAGCCTCGCACCCATCTCCCGGGCGATCTGGGCCACCTCCAGCGAGTGGGTGAGCCGGGTACGCAGGAAGTCGTCGGTGCCGGCGACGTGCACCTGGGTCTTCGCGGCGAGCCGGCGGAACGCCGCCGAGTGCAGCACCCGGGCGCGGTCCCGCTCGTACGGGGACCGGCCGTGGCCGGTGTCCTTGGGCGTCTCCTCGACCCATCGTTGCGCGTCGGCCGGGTTCCCGTCGACGCCGGGTGGTCGGGCGGGCGGTGCCACCATCCGGCCTCCCCTTCACGGTCGTCCCCCAGGGTCGGGGAGCCCAGGTTACGCCGCACCGCGCCGGAGGGCGCGCGCACCGGGAATCCCGCGACCCGGCCGGGCACCGACGCCGCGCGACGCCCACCGGCGGCGGGCCGGTGGGCGTCGCGGGCGGTCAGCGGCTGTCGGAGCCGGTGGTCTCGATGGCGGACCGGCCGGCCTCCAGCCGGGCGACCGGCACCCGGAACGGCGAGCAGGAGACGTAGTCCAGCCCCACCTCGTGGAAGAAGTGCACCGAGTCGGGGTCGCCGCCGTGTTCGCCGCAGACGCCGAGTTTCAGCCCGGGGCGGGCGGCCCGACCCTCCTCGGCGGCGATCCGGATCAGCCGGCCGACCCCGTCGCGGTCGATCGACTCGAACGGGGAGATGCCGAAGATGCCCAGTTCCAGGTAGCGCCAGAAGAACGCGCCCTCGACGTCGTCGCGGGAGAAGCCCCAGCCCATCTGGGTGAGGTCGTTGGTGCCGAAGGAGAAGAACTGCGCCGCCTCGGCGATCTGCCCGGCGGTCAGCGCCGCCCGGGGTACCTCGATCATGGTGCCGATCAGCACCTCGACCCCGCTGTCCCCGACCACCTCAGCGATGATCTTCTCGGCCTCGGCGCGTACCGTCTCCAGCTCCTGGACCGCGCCGACCAGCGGGACCATGATCTCCGGGCAGGCCGTGCCGCCGTCGCGGGTGACCGCGACGGCGGCCTCGGCGATGGCGCGGACCTGCATCGCGAACAGGCCGGGGATGACCAGGCCGAGGCGGACGCCGCGCAGGCCGAGCATCGGGTTCTCCTCGTGCATCCGCCGGACGGCGGCGAGCAGCGCCTCCTCCTTGGCGACGTCCTCGCCGCGTTCCTGGGCGACGGCGACGTTGACCGCGAGCTGCTCCAGCGGGGGCAGGAACTCGTGCAGCGGCGGGTCGATCAACCGGACGGTGACCGGCAGCCCGGCCATCTCGCGGAAGATCTCCACGAAGTCCTGGCGTTGCAGGGGCAGCAGAGCGGCGAGCGCGTCGGTGCGCTCGGTTTCGGTGGCGGCGAGGATCAGGCGTTCGACCAGTTCCCGCCGGTCGCCGAGGAACATGTGCTCGGTGCGGCACAGGCCGATGCCCTCGGCGCCGAAACGCCGGGCGCGGGCCGCGTCCGCCCCGGTGTCGGCGTTCGTCCGCACGGCCAGCCGCCGCCGCGCGTCGGCGTGCGTCATGATCCGGTGTACGGCCCGGACGAGCGCGTCGTCGGTCCGTTCCGGGTCGAGGCTGCCCTCGAAGTACTGCACCACCTCCGACGGCGTGACCGGCACCTCGCCCAGGTAGACCTTGCCGGTGGTGCCGTCGATGGAGACGACGTCGCCCTCGGAGACGGTGCGCCCGCCGACGTTGAACCGCTTGGCCGGCACGTTGACCTCGATCTCGTCGGCCCCGGAGACGCAGGTCTTGCCCATTCCCCGGGCCACCACGGCGGCGTGGCTGGTCTTGCCGCCACGCGAGGTGAGGATGCCCTGGGCGGCGATCATGCCGTTGAGGTCGTCGGGGTTGGTCTCCCGGCGGACCAGGATCACCGACTTCCCCTCGGCGGCCAGTTCGACCGCGCGGGCGGAGGTGAAGACCACCGCCCCGGAGGCGGCTCCCGGGGAGGCCCCGATGCCCCGGGCGACCGCCTCGAACTCGTGGTCGAGCTGGAAGCGGGGGAACATGAGCTGGGCGAGCTGCGCGCCGTTGACCCGGTGCAGCGCCTCGTCCAGGTCGATCAGGCCCTCGTCGACGAGCTGACCGGCGATGACGAACGCGGCGGCGGCGGTGCGCTTGCCCACCCGGGTCTGGAGCATCCAGAGCTTGCCGCGCTCGATGGTGAACTCGATGTCGCAGAGGTCCTGGTAGTGCCCTTCCAGCCGGGCCATGATGTCGAGCAGCTGGTCGTAGGAGGTCTTGTCGAGCCGTTCCAGTTCCTGCAACGGCACGGTGTTGCGGATGCCCGCGACGACGTCCTCGCCCTGGGCGTTGGCCAGGTAGTCGCCGTAGATGCCCTGTGCGCCGCTGCCCGGGTCGCGGGTGAAGGCGACGCCGGTGCCGGAGTCGGGGCCGAGGTTGCCGAAGACCATCGTCACCACGTTGACGGCGGTGCCCAGGTCGGCGGGGATGCGTTCCTGGCGGCGGTAGAGGATCGCCCGCTCGGCGTTCCACGACTCGAAGACCGCCCGGATGGCCAGGTCGAGCTGTTCGCGCGGCTCCTGCGGGAACTCCCGCCCGGTGTGCTTGGCGAAGATCTTCTTGTACGTCTCCACCAGCCCACGCAGGTCGTCGGCGTCAAGGTCGAGGTCGTCGTGGGTGCCCTTGGCCCGCTTGGCCTCGTCGAGGGCGTGTTCGAACTCCTCGCCCGGCACCTCGCAGACGGTCTTGCCGAACATCTGGATCAGCCGGCGGTAGGAGTCCCAGGCGAACCGGTCGTTCTGCCCTGCCTGGTCGCTCAGTCCTACGACGCTGCGGTCGTTGAGCCCGACGTTGAGGACGGTCTCCATCATGCCGGGCATCGAGAACCGGGCGCCGGAGCGTACCGAGACCAGCAGCGGGTCCTGCGGATCACCGAGGCGGCGGCCCATCGCGCGTTCCAGCGCCTCCAGGTGGGCCTCGATCTGCCCGGCCAGCCCGTCCGGCTCCCGCCCGGTCGCCAGGTACGCCTGGCACGCACCGGTGGTGATGGTGAAGCCCGGTGGCACCGGCAGGCCGAGATTGGTCATCTCGGCGAGATTGGCACCCTTTCCACCGAGCAGGTCCTTGAGATCCTTGTTGCCCTCGGCGAAGTCGTAGACGTACTTGTCCGTCTCGTGCGTTGTCACCAGAAGCCTCCCACGCGCGCCGGAATTGACACTTAACGAAGGTTCAGTTCTGACTTACCCCGGGGCCGACCACCGGGAATCCGGCCTGGTCAGCGTTCGGTGGGCGAAGGTTAAGCGAACATCGGGCGGCCTGGGACCGTTCGGTGACAATAGGCACAGCCATCACGACTATCCGCGTTCACGCCGGTTTCTGGGAACGCTTCCACGCGCACGATCACGCAATTCCGGTTCCTCCTCGTACTCTTGACGTCACCCGTTGCACCAAACCTGACCTTTGCCATATCCCTCGCGAATACACCCTCCGGAGCCGCCCCGTGTCGCGCACCCCACGTACCGGCGTCGCACCCGTCCCCGAGCAGCCGTCGCGCCCCGACGCCGCTCCGACCCGGGCCGCCCCGCCCACGGTCACCCCGGCTACGGGCACGCCGACCGCGGGCACGCTGGCGCGCAGCGCCGCGCAGGCCGCCGGGCGGCTGCTCACCCGGCCGACCGTCGGCCTGGGTGACGTGGTGCCGGCGCCCGCGTCGGTCCGGCCGCGGCCGGCCGCCGACTTCGTCCTCCCCGCCGACGCGGCGGTACGGGTCAGCGCCGACGCGGGCGCCCGGGGGGTCGCCGGACACCTCGCCGAACTGCTCCGCCCCGCCACCGGCTACCCGCTCCCGGTCGCCGACCTGCCGCCCGCCCCGGGCCCGCTCCAGCTCACCCTCGCCGCCGCCACGCCGCAGGGCCCGGCAGCGACGGTGTCCGCTGACGCGGAGGGCTACCGGCTCGACGTCGACCCCGACGCGGTACGGATCACCGCCGGCACCGCCACCGGCCTGTTCCACGGCGTGCAGACGCTGCGGCAACTGCTGCCGGCGGCCGTGGAGAGCCGGACCCCGGTGGCGCAGCACTGGGTGGTGCCGGGCGGCATGATCGTCGACCGGCCCCGCTTCCCCTACCGGGGGGCGATGCTCGACGTGGCACGGCACTTCTTCGGCGTCGAGGAGGTCTGCCGGGTGATCGACCACCTGGCCCGGTACAAGCTCAACCATCTGCATCTGCACCTCACCGACGACCAGGGCTGGCGGATCGCCGTCGACTCCTGGCCCCGGCTGGCGACGGTCGGCGGGCGCACCGCGGTGGGCGGCGACCCCGGTGGCTGGTACACCGCCGCCGACTACCGGCGCATCGTCGCCTACGCCGCGCGGCGGCACGTCACCGTCGTCCCCGAGGTGGACCTGCCCGGACACACCAACGCGGCCCTGGTCGCGTACCCCGAGCTGGCCCCGGACAAGATCGCGCCGCCGCCGTACACCGGCACCGAGGTCGGCTTCAGCTACGTCGACCCCACCGACGAGCGCACGTACGACTTCGTCGCCGACGTGCTCGGCGAGGTGGCCGCGCTGACCCCCGGGCCGTGGCTGCACATCGGCGGGGACGAGGCGTACAAGGTCAAGGGGGCGGCGTACACCGGTTTCGTGGAGCGGGCGCAGCGGATCGTCGCCGGGCTCGGCCGGACCGTGGTCGGTTGGCACCAGATCGCCCCCGCCGGGCAGGTCGACGGCCGGGTGCTGCAGTGGTGGGGTACCGACGGGGACGACCCCACGGTGGCCGAGGCGGTACGCCGGGGAGCCCGGGTGATCCTCTCCCCCGGCAACCACGCGTACCTGGACATGAAGTACGCCCCGGACACCCCCATCGGGCACGACTGGGCCGGTCTGATCGACGTGCACCGGGCCTACCACTGGGACCCGGCGACTCATCTGACCGGCGTCCCCGCCGAGGCGGTGCTGGGCGTGGAGGCCCCGCTCTGGACCGAGTCGGTGACCTCGCTGGCCGAGATCGAGTTCATGGTCTTCCCGCGCCTGCCCGCCCTCGCCGAGGTGGCCTGGTCCACGCCGTCCACCCGGAGCTGGCCCGGCTTCCGGGAGCGGCTGGCCGGCCACGGCCCGCGCTGGCACGCCGCCGGCATCGCCTTCCACCCGTCCCCGGAGATCCCCTGGCCCGCCGCACCGGCCGGGCGGCACCTCCCCGACGCCGCGGAAACGCACCGGAATCCCGCCCCCGGGCAGCCCTCACCGGCCCGAGACACCGCCACCACACCCGACGCGCGGTGACCAACCACCGTCGCCCCGGACCCGCCGTTCGGCCTTCCGACCTCCCCGCACTGCGGACGCCCCGACCCAGCGGACCTCCCGGCCCGGCGGACCCTCCTGCACGGGAGCCACCTCTCCGATCACAGCCAGTCACATCTGCCACGAAGCGCCACGCGTATCACACACAGTGACCACCTCCGGCGATGATCAGCGGGCCCCGGCACCCCCTCCATCATCAACCCACCCTGAGCTGCGCATTCCCATCCCCCGCCAGCAACCACCACATACCTCTCTCGCACGCTTTGCTCTGCTGCTCCATACGCGCCAGGCACAAAGGGTGACTGTCGCGGGGAGGGCAGCAGAGCAAAGGGTGCGAAGGGGCCGCTAGGCCGGTGGGCGGATTATGACTTTCAGTGACCGGATGGTGGGTTTGCCGACGGGTGTCGTCGGTGGTGACGATGCGCTGACGGATCGGCCCGGCGGCGGGTGACGGGGGCCACCCGCCGGGCGGAATCGTCGGCCCGCCGGGGTCGTTACACCTGGTATCCGCGATCGCCCCGGCCAGTCCCGGCCCGGCCCCGCCCAGCAGGGCGGCCTTGCCGGAACGCACGTCACCCGGCCGGGGTCACGACTTCCTCTTCACCTGCCGATGCGGCACCACCGCGTCACCGCACCCCCTGCGGGACGCGCCGTGGCACCCCCGAGATGCAGAGGAGCACCCATCATGCGTACCGACATCCTGCGTAAGACCGTGCTGACCGCCGCCGGCCTGGCCGTCACCGCCGGTGGCATCGCCGGCCCCGCGCTGGCCGCACAGGCCGCCGAGACCACCCGGCCCGCCGCCGTCGTGCAGACCGACCGCAAGCCCGCCGGCGAGCGTGAACTGAAGGTCGACTACGCCGCGCAGCCCAACTTCTACTACTGCGGCCCGGCCGCCGCCCGTAACGCGCTGAGCGTGCAGGGCAAGAACATCGACGTGGACGCGATGGCCAGGGAGATGGGCACCACCGAGGACGGCACCGACAGCATCAACGACATCACCCCGATCCTGAACAAGGAGATCGGCCGCAAGGACGCGTACCGCAGCACGGAGATCCCGGCCGGCAAGGTCGACGGCAAGCGGATCGACAAGCTGCGCGCGGACATCGTCCGTGCGGTGGACGACGGCCGCGCCGTGGTCGCCAACATCGCCGGCACCGCCACCGACACCGACGGCAACACCCACTCCTTCGAGGGCGGGCACTACATCAGCGTCGTCGGCTACCGCGACGGCGGGCGGGTCGTGACGATCGCGGACTCCGCCAACCCGGACACCGCCTCCTACCGGATCGACGTCGGTGAGCTGGCCCACTGGATCGCCAGCCGCGGCTACGCCTCCTGACCCGTACCGAACCGCAAGGGCCGACCCCCGAGGGGGTCGGCCCTTCGTCGTCACCCCCGGACCGCGCTCCGACGGCGGGCCGGGCTCAGCCGCCCGAGTCGTCCAGCTCGGCGCCCTCGGGGACGGTGTCGTCGTCCCGGCTGTCCAGCCAGCCCTCGGGCAGGAAGACCTTGCCGGGAGAGTTCGTCCGGCCGCGCGGCTGACCGAGGGCGGCCACCGGGAACGGTTCGGCCACGTCGAGCTTGCCGAGCAGGTCGTCGAGCTGGGCCAGGCTCTCGATCATGGCGAGTTCCCGGCGCAGCTCGCTGCCGACCGGGAAGCCCTTCAGATACCAGGCGACGTGCTTACGGAAGTCGGTGCAGCCGTCCCGCTCGCCCCGGGCCGGGGTACGCGAGCCGGCGGTGAACTGGTCGACCAGCAGTTCGGCGTGCCGCCGCATGGTCACCGCCACCTCGCCGAGGGTCGGCAGCCGACGCTCCGGCCGGCCCTCGAACGCGGCCTGCAGGTCGGCGAAGAGCCACGGCCGCCCCAGGCAACCCCGGCCGACCACCACCCCGTCCACCCCGGTGTGGGCCACCATCCGCAGCGCGTCGTCGGCCTCCCAGATGTCGCCGTTGCCGAGCACCGGCACGTCGAGCGCCTGCTTGAGGGTGGCGATGGCGTCCCAGTCGGCGGTGCCGGAGTACCGCTGCGCGGCCGTGCGCCCGTGCAGGGCCACCGCCGCCACCCCGGCGTCCTGGGCGGCCAGCCCCGCCTCGACGTACGTCAGGTGGTCGTCGTCGATGCCCTTGCGCATCTTGACGGTGACCGGCACCCCGGCGGGTGACGCGGCGTCCACCGCGGCCCGCACCAGCCGGGCGAACAGCCGCCGCCGCCACGGCAGGGCCGACCCGCCGCCCCGACGGGTCACCTTGGGCACCGGGCAGCCGAAGTTCAGGTCGATGTGGTCGGCCAGGTCCCGTTCCACCACGATCCGCACCGCCTGGGCGGTGATCTCCGGGTCGGTGCCGTAGAGCTGGAGGCTGCGCGGCCGCTCGTCGGCGCCGAAGGCGATCATGCGCAGGGTCTTCGGGTTCCGCTGCACCAGCGCGACCGTGGTGATCATCTCGCAGACGTAGATGCCACCGCCCTGCTCCCGGCAGAGTTGCCGGAAACCGACGTTGGTGATGCCGGCCATCGGGGCGAGCACCACCGGCGGCCACACCTGGTGGGGGCCGATGGTGAGCGGGCGCAGGACCGCAGCGGGAGAGGTCACGTACCCCAGAATCCCATGCCGGCGGCGGCCCGCCCACCGCGGTGGGCGGCAGTCCTAACCCGGCAGGCTCAGGATCAGGGCCGAGACGTCCACCACCACCGTGGCGGCGGCGCGGACGTGCAGGGCGAACGCGGCCGCACCACGCTCGTGGGCACCCAACGGCACCTCCACCAGGTTGGAGAGGATCTGGTTCGGCCCCCACCAGTTCACCGAGGAGGTGTCCGGCCTGGCGGCCCCGGCCGCAAAGGCGGTGAGCACTCCGCCGGAGACCGTGTTCGCCACCGTGATGTTGAGGTAGGCACCGACCGGCGCGTAGTAGGACCCTGCCGGGACCCGACTTACGGTCAGGTACAGCGTCCGGCCCGCCTGCAACCGGCCCGACACCACCCCGTCGGCACCGGCGAGGACGTTGGCGGAATAGCTGGCCAGCGCCCGGGTGTCCAGCAGCCGCACCGGCGGGACGGCGACGATGCGGTTGGCCCAGCGCGACGTGTTGACGTACGCCCGACGACCGTCCCGACCGCCGACCACCAGCTCGGCGGTGGGGGTGACGGCGAGCGAGCCGGTCGGCAGCTCCGCCGGGATGGCGTCGTCCGGCGTCGGGAACAGCCGCAGCATCGGGTCGGTGCCGGCCAGCGCCAGCGTCGGGTTCGCCGACGAGCCACCGACCAGCACCGTCCCGGCCTCGCCCGCGTCGTTGAGCTGCCCGCCGATCACCGGCGCACCGGGCGCGGCGTCGGCCGGCGTGCCGGCCAGCGCGGTCGCGCCGACACCGACGCCGAGGGCCACCCCGGCCCGGATGACCGTGCGGCGGGTGGTGGACGGGGTCTCGTCGGCGCTCATGTCCCTCTTCCCGGTTCCGTGGTCACCCATCGGCCCGCACCGCCCGGTGGCCGCGCTCGGCGGCCTGCCTGATCGCCCGGGCCCGGGCCCGACGGCCGGCGGAGCCGGCGGCGGTACGGGTCGACGTCGGGGCATTGACGACCGCGGAATCCGGATGGCGCACCAGCAGGCCGGTCGCGTCGAGGATCACCGCCGCCGCGCTCTTTTGCAGGTAGATGGCGACCACGTCCGGGTAGTAGTCGCCGCCGACCGTCTCGTAACCGCCGAGCTGCGTGATCACCCCGTTGGAGAGCAGTTGGCCGGCGGTCCACCAGTTGATGGTGGAGGCGGTGGGCAGGCTGCCGGTGCCCCACACCGTGGCGAAGCCGCCCTGGGTGGTGTCGGCCACGGTGATGTTGCCCAACATCCCGTCGCCGTACTCGACGATGTCGCGCAGGTGCACGATCAGCAGTGTCTCGGCCAGCACCCGCCCCCGGCCGTCGATCCGGCCGCCGCCCTCCAGCAGCCGGGCCCGGCCGGCGGCGCTGCGGGTGTCGAGGAGCCGGGTCGGCGGGACCGGCACCAGCATGGTCGCGTTCGACGTGCTGAACGCCGCGTCCGAGATCCGTCCCACGGAAGTGCCGTTGCCGACCTCCAGCCCGTACACGCCGACTCCGAGGGTACCCACGGCGAGATCGCTTGCCACGTGCAGGTCGCTGTGGGTCAGCTCCAGCGTCGCCCCGTTCGGGTTCCGCAGCGCCAGGGTGGCGGCACCGTCCGGGGCGGCGCTGGTCACGGTGGTGACGCCGGGGCTGTTCCGCTGGCCGAGGACGACCGGCTCACCGGGGGCGGCCGCCGCCGGGGCGGGCTCCACCGGGGGCGCGGCCTCGGCGGCGCTCGCCGGGGCGGCACCGCCGCCGACCGCGACGACCTGGCTCGGGTGGCCGACCAGCAGGCTGGTCAGGTCGACGATCACGTGGGTCGGCGCGGAGACCTGCACCGTCAGCACACTGCGGTACCCGCCGAGGGTGCCCAGCTCGGCGAAGAGGAAGTTCGACAGGATCTGACCGGCGGCCGACCAGTTCACCGTCGACACGGTCGGCCTGGTGCCGCTGCCCCAGGCCGTCAGGAAGCCCGGACCGGTCATGCCGACCACTGTCACGTTGCCCTTGAGGGCGTAGCCGTCGCGAACCAGGTGGTCCAGGCTCAGCACGATGGGGTTACCGGGGGTGAGCCGTCCCGTCGGGTCGAGCGTCGAGGCGCCCGCGACGATGGTGCGGCGCAGGTCCGGGTCCCGGCTGTCCAGCACCCGGGTCGGCCGCACCGGGACCGAGGTGGTCGCCCACTCGCTCGTCCACAGCCAACTGTTGACCTCGTCGCCGGGCCGGCCGGCCTGTACGAACACGTCGCCGAGCGGGTCCACCGCGACGGTGCCGGTCGGCGAGTCCAGCACCTGCGGGTAGACCTGCTCGCCGGGCACCAGTCGCAACGGCGCACCCGCGGTGTTCCTCAGGGTGAGCCCCGCGTAGCCGAGGCTGAGCGTGGTGGTCGCCGGCCCGGCGTCGTTGGTCGTACCCATGGTGAGGTGGTCGCCCGGGGCGGCGCGGGCGGTGCCGGGCAGGCCGACGGCGGCGGCGACACCCGCGCCGGCCGTGGTGACGGCGACCGCGGCGGCCCGGCGCAGGAGGCGGCGGCGCTCCGGAACATGATCATGGTCAGGTTGCGGCTCGTGCGTCATTCCCACCCCCGTGTAGAGATTCAGCACCGGGAATGCTGGCACGGCACGGCGACCGACTCAAGGACCGGGCGGACGAAGATCCCGACCGATGCCGGAACGCGCGCCGGCCCCGCCCCCGGTCAGCGGGGCGGGGCCGGTACGACGGGTGTGGTCAGCAGCCGGGCAGGCGCTCGATCAGGTAGCGCTCGACCTGGTCGAGGGCGACCCGCTCCTGGGCCATGGTGTCCCGGTTCCGCACGGTCACCGCGTCGTCGTCGAGGGTGTCGAAGTCGACGGTGACGCAGAACGGGGTGCCGATCTCGTCCTGCCGGCGGTAGCGGCGGCCGATCGCCTGCGAGTCGTCGAACTCGACCACCCAGCGCTTGCGGAGCTGGGCGGCGAGCCCCTTGGCCTTCGGCGACAGCGCCTCGTTGCGCGACAGCGGCAGCACCGCCACCTTGACCGGGGCCAGCCGGGGGTCGAAGCGCATCACGGTGCGCTTGTCGACGCCGCCCTTGGTGTTCGGGGCCTCGTCCTCGTCGTACGCCTCCAGCAGGAACGCCAGCACCGCGCGGGTGAGGCCGGCGGCCGGCTCGATGACGTACGGCACCCAGCGCTCATTGCGGGTCTGGTCGAAGTACGAAAGGTCCACGCCGGAGTGCTTGCTGTGCGTGGCCAGGTCGAAGTCGGTGCGGTTGGCGACGCCCTCCAGCTCGGCGAACTCGGTGCCGCCGAACCGGAACCGGTACTCGATGTCGACGGTGCGCTTGGAGTAGTGGGAGAGCTTCTCCTTGGGGTGCTCGTAGAAGCGCAGGTTCTCCTCGGACAGACCCAGGTCGAGGTACCAGTTCCAGCGCTCCTGCAACCAGTACTCGTGCCACTGCTCGTCGGAGCCGGGCTCGACGAAGAACTCCATCTCCATCTGCTCGAACTCGCGGGTGCGGAAGATGAAGTTACCCGGGGTGATCTCGTTGCGGAACGACTTGCCGGTCTGCGCGATGCCGAACGGCGGCTTCTTGCGGGCGGCGGTCGCCACGTTGTTGTAGTTGACGAAGATGCCCTGGGCGGTCTCCGGGCGCAGGTAGTGCAGGCCCTCGTCGCTCTCCACCGGGCCGAGGTAGGTCTTCATCAGGCCGTTGAACATCTTCGGCTCGGTGAAGGTGCCCTTGTTGCCGCAGTTGGGGCAGTTCAGCTCCTGCAACGAGGTCAGCGGCTTGCCGTGCTTCTCGGCGTACGCCTCCTCCAGGTGGTCGGCGCGGAACCGCTTGTGGCAGGACTGGCACTCGGTCAGCGGGTCGACGAACTCGGCGAGGTGGCCGCTTGCCTCCCAGACCTTGCGGGCGAGGATGACCGCCGAGTCGAGGCCGACGACGTCGTCGCGCTGCTGGACCATCGCCTTCCACCACTGCCGGCGGACGTTCTCCTTCAGCTCCACGCCGAGCGGACCGTAGTCCCACGCCGACCGGGTGCCTCCGTAGATCTCGCTGGAGGGGAAGACGAAGCCTCGACGCTTGGCGAGGCTGACGACGGCGTCGATACGGTCGGCTGGCATGTTTCCTCCTACGCCGGCTGGCGGTCGGCGTGGCCATGAAGACGGGTGGGACCGGACGGCCCGGGACAACGGTACGACCAGCAGCGCCCCGGGCCCAGCAGAATACCGGGGACGGCTCAGCTGACCCCGCAGACCTCCATGCCGCCGCTCTGCTGGTCGGCGGCGAGGGTGACCTGCTGGGTGTCTTGGCCGCCGCCGCTGAAGGTGACGTCGACCGGCACGGTCAGGGTCTGCGGGTCGACGTCGCCCACCCGGTAGCTGGCGACCGCCGGCTCCTCGGCGACCCGGCGGGTGAACTCGCCCCGCGACTCCCGCCGCCGTGCGTCCTCGCAGAGTGTGTCGTAGGCCTTGCCGTACTCCTTGGCGACCAGGGCGCGGTAGTAGTCGTCGGTGACCGCCTGCCCCTGCTCCTCGATGGCCTGCACGTTGCTGACCACCAGCCCGACGGCTGCCGCGCCACCGCCGCCGCAGCAGATCAGCAGGGCCAGCGCGCCGACGCCGAGGCCCAGCCAGAGCCGCTTGCGGCTGCCCTCGGTGGGCGGGGCGGCGAACGGCGGGGCCACTCCGGGCCCCGGGGGCGGCGGGGGGACCCCCGGGTCCGACGGCGGGGTGGGCACGCCCGGGACACCCGACGGGGTGGGGGTTCCCGGGCCTCCCGGGGCGGCGGGCGGCAGTGCGCCGTCCGGGCCGGGTGTCGCGGGGTACGGCGGTGGGGCTGCCGGGCCGGGAGCGGTCATAGGAGCAGGGTAGTGCCCCCGGGCCCGACGCTGCGGACGCGCGGCCCGATCGGACTCGCTGCTACCGGAGACGCAGCCGGATGTGGTTCAGCGGTGCGGACGCGCGGCCCGGTCGCTGTCGACGACCACCACCTCGCCGTCAGGGGCCGCGCCGGCCAGCGTCTCGTACGCCGAGGGTTCGTCGACCGACTCGGCGAGCAGCGGCACGGCGGTGATCTTGACGTCGAACCCGCCCAGCGCCCGCCGGTACGTCCCGACCGACTCCCACTCGGTGAGCAGGCACCAGTGCCGGGGGTCGTCGAGGGCGCGCAGGAGTTCACCGCGTAGGTAGCCGGGGCGGGCGGCGAGCGCGGCCAGCGCGGCGTGCGCCCGGGCGGTGAAGTCGTCCGACGCCTCGACGGCGACCACGAACCGGTTGGTGACCAGCACCGGGTTCCTCCTCGTAGAGTCTGTGGGATGCAGCCTACGCAGCGCCCTCTGCTGGCCCGGTTGGCCCGGGCGAACCCGACGTCGGTGTTCCTCGCCACCCTGGCGCTGGTGCTGGTGGCGCTCTTCGCGCCCGGCCCGGTCGGTGGGCTGCTCCTGCTGGCGCTGGCCGCGGGGCTGGCCTACCTGCTGACGGTCACCTGGCCGGTGCAGGCGCCGCAGACCCGGCTGATCCGGCTGGTGATGCTGACGCTGCTGGTGGCGGTGGCCCTGGTCAAGCTCTTCTGACATGCACCCATGCGTTTTTGACAATCATTCTCGTTTTCACGGACAGTTGCCGACATGACCTCCCGCACCCCGCTCCGTGCCCTGACCGCCGCCGCCACCGCCCTGCTCGTCCTGACCGGCGGCACCGCCTGCTCGACCGAGGGCGCCGGGGCCGACCCGGACCGGGTGGACGTGGTCGCCGCCTTCTACCCCCTCCAGTTCGTCGCCGAGCGGGTCGGCGGGGACGCGGTCACCGTCACCAACCTGGCCAAGCCGGGTGCCGAGCCGCACGACCTGGAACTCAACCCACGCCAGGTCGGCCAGGTCAGCGAGGCCGAGCTGGTCTTCTATCTCAAGGGCTTCCAGCCGGCGGTGGACGAGGCCGTCGCGCAGAACGCCGCCGACCGGGCCTTCGACGTGACAACCGTCGCACCGCTGCGCGACGCGACAGCCGACGGGCACGACCACGAGGGTGAGGACGGTCACGCCGAGGAGAGCGGCGGCAAGGACCCGCACCTCTGGCTCGACCCGACCCGGCTGGCCACCGTCGCCGACAGGCTCGCCGAACGGCTCGCCGTCGTCGACCCGGACCGGGCCGCCGACTACACGACGCGGGCCCGGACGCTGCGCGGCGAGCTGGAGAAGCTCGACACCGAGTACGCCGCCGGCCTGAAGACCTGCCAGCGCCGGGAGATCGTGGTCAGCCACGCCGCGTTCGGCTACCTCGCCGAGCGTTACCAGCTGGAGCAGATCGGCCTCACCGGGCTCACCCCCGACACCGAGCCCGCCCCGCAGCGGCTGGCCGAGGTCGCCCGCGAGGCCCGCGAGCACCGCGCCACCACGATCTTCTTCGAGACGCTGGTAAGCCCGAAGGTCGCCGAGACCATCGCCGCCGAGGTCGGCGCGAAGACCGCGGTGCTCGACCCGATCGAAGGGCTCTCCGCTGACGGGGGTGGGGACTACCTTTCGGTGATGCGCACCAACCTGACCACGCTCCGTACCGCCCTGGGGTGCTCGTGACCGCTCCCGTCATCCAGGTCGCGCACGCCACCGCCGGCTACGACGGCCGCCCGGTGCTGCGGGACGTCTCGCTGACCGTCACCGCCGGCGAGGTGGTGGCGGTGCTCGGCGCCAACGGCTCCGGCAAGTCCACCCTGATCCGGGCGGTGCTCGGGCTGGTCCCGCTGGGTGCCGGCACCGTCGAGCTGTTCGGCGTCCCGCAGCGCCGGTTCCGGCAGTGGCACCGCATCGGGTACGTCCCGCAGCGCCTCGGGGCCGGCAGCGGCGTGCCGGCGACTGTCCGTGAGGTGGTGGCCTCGGGGCGGCTGGCCCGCCGGGGCGTGCTGCGCCCACCGGGCCGGGCCGACCGGGCCGCGGTGGACGCGGCGCTGCGCGCGGTGGGGCTCGCCGACCGGGCCCGCGACCCGGTGGCCACCCTCTCCGGCGGCCAGCAGCAGCGCACCCTGATCGCCCGCGCCCTGGCCGGTGAGCCGGAGCTGCTGGTGCTCGACGAGCCGACCGCCGGGGTCGACGCGGCCAGCCAGGAGGCGTTCGCCGGGGCGCTGCACGACTTCGTCGGCACCGGGGGCACCGTGCTGCTGGTCGCCCACGAGCTGGGGCCGCTGCGCCCGCTGATCAGCCGGGCGGTGGTGGTGCACCAGGGTGGCGTCTGCCACGACGGCCCGGTGCCCGAACCGGCCGGGCACCACGCCGAGCCCGACCACGACCACGTGCACCCGCACGGTCCCGAGGAGCCCGCCGGGCTGTGGAGCAGCTGAACGATGGACCTCTTCCAGTACGACTTCATGCAGCGGGCGCTGGTCGGTGCCCTGGTGATCGGGCTGGCCGCCCCGGCTCTCGGCATCTATCTGGTGCAGCGGCGGCTGGCCCTGATCGGTGACGGCATCGGCCACGTCGCGCTCACCGGCGTCGGGGCGGGCCTGCTGCTCAACCGGTCCCCGGTGCTGGTGGCGGTGGTCGCCGCGATCCTCGGTGCGGTCACCATCGAGCTGGTCCGGGCCCGGGGCCGCACCTCCGGCGACCTGGCGCTGGCGCTGCTGTTCTACGGCGGCATCGCCGGTGGGGTGATGCTGGTCGGTCTCTCCGACGCCAGCAGCGCCAACCTCAACGCCTACCTGTTCGGCTCGCTCACCACCACCTCCCCCGCCGACCTGACCACCATCGCGGTGCTCGGCGCGAGCATCGCGGTGCTCATGCTGGCGCTGCGCCCGGCGCTGTTCGCGGTCTGCCACGACGAGGAGTACGCCCGGGTCGCCGGGTTGCCCGTGCGGGCGTTGAACATGCTGCTGGCGGTCGCCACCGCGGTCACCGTCACCATCGCCATGCGGGCCGTCGGCGTCCTGCTGATCAGCGCGCTGATGGTGGTGCCGGTGGCCACCGCGCAGCAGGTCACCCGGGGCTTCCGCAGCACCATGACGGCGGCCATGGCGCTCGGCCTGTTCGCCGCCGGGGCGGGGGTGTGGGTGGCGGCCACCGCCGACACCGCCCCCGGCGCCTCGGTGGTGCTGCTGGCGATCGCGTCGTTCCTCGTGGTGGCGCTGGCCGCGGCCGCCCGGCGGGTGCTGCGCCGCCGGGCCACCCCGGCCGTGGTCAGCGCGCCGGAGCCGCACGAGGTGGTGCTGCGGTGACGCCGACCGACGAACCGTCACTGGTATTGGTTACCGTTACGGGGTGACCGGCACCCACGGCTACGACGCCTTCGAGGGCGCGGGCGAGCTGCTCCGGGCGCTGTCCGCGCCGATCCGGCTGGCGATCGTGAGCGAGCTGGCCCAGGGCGAGCGGTGCGTGCACGAGCTGGTCGAGCAGCTCGGCGCACCGCAGCCGCTGGTCTCCCAGCACCTGCGGGTGCTGCGCGGCGCGGGGGTGGTACGGGGTTCCCGGCGCGGCCGGGAGATCGCCTACGCCCTGGTCGACGAGCACGTCGCGCACATCGTCGCCGACGCGGTCAGCCATGCCGGGGAGGGGCCGTCCGCCCCCGGTGAGCCGGCCGCCGGGCGCGCGGGGGGTGCCGGGCGGCCCGCGTCGTGGCACGCTGTCGGCCGTGAAGATCTACGCTGACCGTTTTCCGGTCGCCCTCCGTCAGTTCCTCACCGATCTCCTCGTCGTCGCCTGGGTCTATGCGGCGATCCGCTTCGCGATGTGGCTGTACGACCTGGTGGAGAAGCTCGCCGTACCGGGGCGGAAGCTGGAGGGGGCCGGCGGCGGCCTCGCCGACAACCTGGCCGAGGCCGGTGGCAAGGTGGGCCGGGTGCCGCTGGTCGGCGACGAGCTGACCGGCCCGTTCACCAAGGCCGCCGACGCCGCCCGCGCGGTGGCCGAGGCCGGCCGCGACCAGCAGGACCTGGTCGGTCAGCTCGCGTGGGCGTTGAGCATCGCGGTGCTGGTCTTCCCGCTCGGGCTGGTGCTGTTCGGCTGGCTGCCGCTGCGGCTGCGCTGGATGCGCCGGGCCGCATCGGCGAAGGCCCTCGCCGCCGGGCCGGCCGGCCGGGACCTGCTGGCGCTGCGCGCGCTGACCAGTCAGCCGCTGCGCCGGCTGACCCGGATCGACCCCGACGTGGCGCAGGCGTGGCGGCGGGGCGACGACGCCACCGTCGACGCGCTCGCCGCCCTGGAGCTGCGCCGACTCGGCCTGCGCGGTGGCCGGTAGGCACCGTCACCTGTTGTGTCCCCCCGGCCCGCAGGCTTAGATGATGGTGAATGTCTTAGGTCTGCAAGCCGTCGTCGTGCGTCGGCACGGACGGCCCGGAGAGGGAGCGTCCCCATGCCCGTGTCCCGCAGTCGGTCGATCCTCGCGGCGGGAGCCGCCGGGGTGGTGGCGGTGCTGGCCGCCACCCTCATCGGCCTGCCCCCGGCCAGCGCCGCCACCGGTGACGGCTCCCCCACCGACGCGAACATCGCCTTCGTCGGCCGTTGGGACCGCAGCAACAGCAGCGCGTACGTGCCGAACTGGGCGGGTGCCTACCTGAAGACCGGGTTCACCGGCACCACTGTCAAGCTGCGGCAGCGCCGCACCATCGACCTCTACTACAGCATCGACGGGGCCGACTTCCGCTACCTGACCAACGTCAGCGGCACGGTCAACCTGACCCCGACCCCGCTGCGCGCCGGCAACCACACGCTTGTGGTGTCGTACCGGGTGGTCGCCGGCTCGTACACCGGGGACGCGGTGTTCCAGGGGCTCACCCTCGACTCGGGCGCGCGTACCCTGCCGGCGGCGGTCCGGCCCCAGCTGATCGAGTTCGTCGGCGACTCCATCACCCTCGGCACCACCTCGTCCCGCACGGCGCTGACCGCGTACGGCTGGCTGACCGGCGAGCAGCTCGGCACCGAGCACACCCAACTCGGCTACGGCGGGGGCTGCCTGGTCGCCACCGCCGATGGCTGCGTCAGCGTCGCCAGCCAGTTCCTCCGCACCGGGTACGCGGCGAACAGTCCGGCCTGGGACTTCAGCCGCTACCAGGCCGACGCCGTGGTGATCAACCTGGGCACCAACGACCGCAGTCACGGGGTGAGCGGCACGGACTTCCAGAACCAGTACGTCACGTTCATCCGTACCGTGCGGGGCAAGTACCCGCGCGCGGCGATCTTCGCGCTGCGCACCTTCAGCGGCCGGTACGCCGCGGAGACCGCCGCCGCCGTCAGCACGGTCACCGGCGGCGGCGACCGCAACGTGTTCTACGTGGACACCACCGGCTGGCTGCCGGCCGACGGGCTGAGCGACTCGGTGCACCCGAACGACGCCGGGCACCGGGCGATCACGGCCCGACTCGCCCCGGTCATCGCGGCGAAGCTGACCACCACGCCGACGCCCACCCCCACCACCGCACCGCCGACCACGGCACCCCCGACCACGGCACCGCCGACCACCGCACCCCCGACCACCGCACCGCCGGTGACCACGCCGCCGCCCGGCGGGACCGGATGCGCCGTCGGATACGCGGTCACCGGGCAGTGGCAGGGCGGGTTCCAGGGTGAGGTGACGATCCGCAACACCGGCACGGCCCCGGTCGACGGCTGGACGCTGCAGTGGAGCTTCGCCGACGGCCAGCGGATCAGCCAGGCCTGGAACGCGGGCTACACGCAGAGCGGCGGCACCGTCCGCGCGACCAACGCCGGCTGGAACGGCACGATCGCGGCCGGCGCGACGGCGAGCTTCGGTTTCCTCGCCGACGCCACCGGTGCGAACAACCGGCCCGCCGGCTTCACCCTCAACGGCACCGCCTGCACGCTGTCCTGACCCCGGTCGGGCGGCCCCGGTTCCGGGGCCGCCCGACCACACGCCGTCAGCGCAGGTAGGCCGCGAGGCCGAGCTGCTGGTTGCGCAGGGCGGTGGCGACCACGCCGGCGATCTGCCGGGCCCCGGCCGTCTCGAAGTGGGTGTGGTCGGCGCAGAAGAACGCGCCCACCGCGCCCGAGTTGTAGTCACCGTTGTTCGGGCACAGCTTCAGCGTGTTGTAGAGCGTGTAGCTCAGCTTGTGCAGGTCGATGACGGGGACGTTGTTGGCCCGACCCGCGTCGAAGGTCTCGGTGAGGAAGCCCCGGTTGCCCACGGCGGTGCCACCCGAGCAGGTGATCGCGGCGGCCGGGGTGAGGAAGACCGGGTACGCGCCGCGCTGCTGGGCCGCGCGGGCCATCACGCCGAGCAGTTCCTTGTAGCGGGCCGAGCCGACGTGCCGGTTGCAGGTGGTGCTGCCGTCGTTGATGCCGAACTGGATGAACAGGTAGTCGCCGGCCTTCATCCCGCCGTTGGCGTTGAGCATGGCCTGCCAGCGGGTCGAGTAGGTCTGCGGGTTGACCACGCACTCGCCGGCCGCGTTCATCGTGGTGGTGACGTTGGGGTCATACAGCCAGGTCTGGATGCTGCGCCCGCCGACCGCGCTGTTGACCACGGTGGCGTTGCCGTTGAGGTACTGGCCGAACTGGTTGCCCCAGCCCACCGGGCAGGCCCCGCTCGACGACGGGTTGGCGACCGTGGAGTCCCCCGCCAGCCACACGGTGACCCGCGGCTGTGTCGTGGGCGTCGGGGTGGGGGTCGGCGTCCGGGTCGGGGGCGGCGTGGGAGTGAGGGTGGGGGTGGGGGTGGGGGTGGGGGTGGGCGGGGTGGACGGTGGCGGGCAGGGGGTGACGGTCGGGGTCGCGCCGGTGCAGGAGACCCCGTTGAGCGCGAACGCGGTGGGCACCGGGTTGGCGGTGGTCCACGCGCCGTTGAACCCGAAGCTGACGGCGGCCCCGGTCCCGATGGTGCCGTTGTAGCCGACGTCCGTGGCGCTGACCGCCGTCCCGCTCTGGGTGACGGTGGCGTTCCACGCCTGGCTGACCCGCTGCCCGCTGGCGAACGCCCAGGTGAGCGTCCAGCCGGTGACCGGGTCGCCGAGGTTGGTGATGGTGACGTCCGCGCCGAAGCCGCCCTGCCACTCGCTGGTGACCCTGTAGTCGACCCGGCAGCCGGTGGCCGCCGCGGTGGCGTTGCCCGCCGCGACCGCCACACCGCCCGCGAGGACCGCCAGTGTGATCGCGCCGAGTCCGGCGATACGTCGCCGCGCTGCTCTCATGATCTGCTCCTAGTCGCCGGTGCCGGGCCGGCGTCGCCCGCCCCCATCTGGACGGCCGCCCGAGCCCCGCGACGATGGCCGCAGCCCGGGACGAGAGGAGGCAAAAATCGATGTTACTCGATATTAATCTGCTCTCCCACCTCCGCCCGGCCGGGCCGGCACGCCAGGCGACGCCGCACCGGGCCGCGGGCGGTCGCGCTCGGTCGTCGGGCACCACGACCGGCTCGTCTAGGGTGGTGCGGTGCTCTACTTCCTGATCGTGATCGCCGTGCTGCTGCTGGCGTACGCCGCCGTGCTGGTCAGCTTCGTCCGGCGCGGACGCAAGATCCCGCCGCAGGCGTACCTGGTGCTGGCGCTGCTCAACGGGCTCATCCTGGCGGCCGTGCTGGCCTGGGCCATCGCCCGCTGACCCACCGGCCGGCAGCGGTGCCGGGGGCCCACCCGGGCCGCCGTCGCCCGGATGGGCCCCCGGCCCACCGCACTCGTCGCACCACCCGCGGGCGGGATCAGTCGCCGTTCAGCACCACCGGGTCGTCATCGTCGTCGTCGATGTCGTCGTCGCCCCAGTTGCGTCGGGCGAACGGCAGGATCACCCAGAAGGTCAGGAACCACAGGCCGGTGATCACGGTGAGCACCACGGCGATGCCGGTGTCGAGCACGAAGTCGGCGATCAGCAGGACCGCGCTCACCATCGCGACCAGCATGAAGGCCAGGCCAGCGGAGGCCATCCGGTGCGCGAAGCGGACCAGTTCCGGCTTGCGGCCCTGGCGGAACAGCGCCCGGTGGAAGGCGACCGGCGAAATGATCATCGCGGTGGCCGCGGCGGCGGACAGCAGGGCCAGGATGTAGACGTCCCGCTGGAACTCGCTGGTCCGGGTGAACCCGTTACTGAACGGCAGGGTCAGCAGGAAGGCGAAGAGGATCTGCACGCCGGTCTGGGCGACCCGCAGTTCCTGGAGCAGATCGGCGAAGTTGCGTTGCCATCGCTGCTTCTCGGATTCCTTCGACACGCGTTACCTCCGGTTCAGACGGTACGACCGACGGGGGCACCCCCCGTCGGCAGCAACGCCTGTGCCCGATCCACAACCGCCCGAAACCGATTCACGAACCCCGATCGGGCCGCTGCGCCGACATCATCGGGCCGACCCGCGCACCCGGGCCAGGATCGCCTCGGCCAGCGGGCCCGGCGCCTCGTCGGGAATCCAGTGGGTCACCCCGGAGAGCACCACGAACCGGTAGTCCCCCGACACGTGCCGGACGCACGCCTGCGCGGCGGCCCGTCCGATCGCCACGTCCCGGTCACTCCACACGTAGCTGGTCGGCACGCCCACCGGACCGACCGCCTTCATGTCCCGACCCGACATCGCCCGGTACCAGTTCAACGCCCCGGTCAACGCGCCGGGCGTCCGCAGCGGCCCGGCGTACCCGGCCACCCGGGCCGGGTCGCCGACGCCGGACAGCAGCCGGCGCAGCACCACCCCCCGCCCGGCCAGCAGCACCTTCTCCGCCAGGCCGGCCCGGCGGAACAACGCCATGTACGACGAGCGCGCCCGCTGCCGGCGGTCGGTGGCCAGCGCGTACCCGAAGGCGGCCGGATGCGGCACCGAGACCGCGGTGAGGGTACGCACCCGCTCCGGGTGCCCTGCGGCCAACGCCCAGGCGACGACCGCGCCCCAGTCGTGCCCCACCACGTGCGCGGTGTCGACGCCCAGCGCGTCCAGCACCGCCACCGCGTCGGCGACCAGCTCCGGCAGCCGATAGCCGGCCACCTCCGTGGGACGGGCACCGGGCGAGTAACCCCGCTGGTCGGGTGCGTACGTGCGCAGCCCGGCGGCGTGCAGGGCCGGCACCACCGCGTCCCACTCCCCACCGTGCTGGGGGAAGCCGTGCAGCAGCAGCACCACGTCGCCGCCCTCCGGGCCACCGGCCCGTACGTCGAACGTCAGTCCCCGCGCCGCTACCCGCATGATCGTCAGACTACCCAGCGAGCCGGGCCCCCGACCGGGCGTCGAATGCCGGGAACCATGACCTGCTGGGCCGTTGCCGCAGGTCGGTGCTAGCGTCTGCCGAGACAACTTCACATCCGACAGGGGAGCGCACAGCGCTGAGAGTGCGGGCACCGCCCGCAGACCCTCGAACCTGATCTGGGTAATGCCAGCGCAGGGAGTTCGGTCGACCTCCAGCCGCGCCGCCGTCCGGCTGCCGCCGGGCGCGGCGTGCGTCTTCTCCTGGTTCGATCGCTGGACTGGGAGCACCGACATGCAGCACACCACCACCAACCGGTGGCGCACCATCGACATCGTGGTCGCCGCCGTGATCGCCGTGGCCTTCGGGGTCATCTTCTGGGCCTGGGGCCTGGTCTGGAAGGCCGCCGACCCGGTCTTCGCCGCCGCACCGGCCAGCCAGGCCGTGATGTACGGCGTCTGGCTCGTCCCGGCCGTGCTCGGCGGCCTGGTCATCCGCAAGCCGGGGGCGGCCCTGTTCTGCGAGGCCGTCGCCGCCACCGTCTCCGCGCTGCTCGGCGCGGAGTGGGGTGGCATCACCATCGTCCAGGGCCTGATCCAGGGTCTCGGCGCGGAACTGGCCTTCGCCGCGTTCCGCTACCGGGCGTACCGGCTGCCGGTGGCGGTGCTCGCCGGGGCGATGACCGGGCTGAGCGCCGCCCTGTTCGACTTCTTCGTCTGGAACGCCAAGTACGCCCTGGTCAGCTACCGCCTGCCGTACGCGGCGCTGACCGTGCTCAGCGCCGCCGTCGTCGCCGGTGTCGGCGGCTGGTACCTGACCCGGGCGCTTGCCGAGACCGGGGTGCTCGACCGGTTCCCCGCCGCCCGCGACCGCACCCTCGTCTGAGGCTGCCGTGGCGAGCGGGGAAGGGTCGGCGGTGTGGCCGGGGTGAGGCTGGCCGGCTTCGGCTGGCGGCACGCGGGGCGGCGGGCCTGGGCGGTACGCGGGGTCGACCTGCGCATCGACCACGGGGAACGGGTGCTGCTGCTGGGGCCGTCCGGGGCCGGCAAGAGCACCCTGCTCGCCGCGCTGGCCGGGCTGCTGCCGGCGGACTCCGGCGAGCAGGAGGGCACCGTCGAGATCGACGGCCTCGACCCGGCCAAGGCCCGCGAACGGGTCGGCACCGTCTTCCAGGACCCGCAGTCCCAGCTCGTGATGGCCCGTTGCGGCGACGACGTCGCGTTCGGCCTGGAGAACCGGGGGGTGCCCGGCGACGAGATCTGGCCCCGGGTGGACGAGGCGCTGCGCCGGGTCGGTTTCCCGTACCACCGGGACCGGCCCACCGCGGCGTTGTCCGGCGGCGAGCAGCAGCGGCTCGCCCTGGCCGGGGTGCTGGCGCTGCGGCCGGGGCTGCTGCTGCTCGACGAGCCGACCGCCAACCTCGACCCGGCCGGCGCGGACCTGGTCCGCACGGCGGTGGCCGGCGCGTTGGACCCCGACACCACCCTGGTCCTGGTCGAACACCGGGTCGCCGACGCCCTGCCCCTGGTCGACCGGGTGGTGGTGCTGGCTCCCGGTGGCGGGGTCCGGGCCGACGGGACCCCGGAGGCGGTCTTCGCCGCGCACGGGGCCGCGCTCGCCGCCGAGGGGGTATGGGTGCCCGGTCACCCCACGGTGACGCGGCGGGCCGCCGGGCCGCCAGGCGCGGAGTTGCTCACCGCCGACCGGCTCGGCCTGCCGCCCCGGCTGGCCCCCACCGACCTTGCCGTACGCGCCGGCGAGGCGCTCGCCGTCCTCGGCCCCAACGGGGCCGGCAAGTCCACCCTCGCGCTGCTGCTCGGCGGCCTGCTCCGCCCCGGGGCCGGCCGGCTGACCGCCACCGCCGCACTGGCCGGCGGGGACACCCGTACGCCCCCGCACCGGTGGCGGGCCCCCGCCCTGGCCGGTCGGATCGGTTCGGTCTTCCAGGACCCGGAGCACCAGTTCGTCACCCGTACCGTCCGCGACGAACTGGCCCTCGGCCCGCGCCGGACGGGTCGCCCCGAACCGTCCGTCCGGGCCACCGTGGACGAGTTGCTGGAGCGGCTGCGGCTGACCCGGCTCGCCGGGGCCAACCCGTACACCCTCTCGGGTGGGGAGGCCCGGCGGCTCAGCGTGGCGACCGCCCTGGCCACCGCACCCCGGCTGCTGATCTGCGACGAACCCACCTTCGGCCAGGACCGCCGCACCTGGGGGGAACTGGTCGACCTCCTCGCCGACCTGCGCGACGCCGGACACGGCGTGGTCACCGTCACCCACGACGGGGACTTCGTCGCCGCGCTCGCCGACCGGGCGGTCACCCTGCGCCCCGCCCGGAAGCAGCCGTGACCGCCCCGCTCCCCCGCACCGCCCGTCCACCGGCGTGGGGGCGGTCGTGATCGGCCTGGAACCCGTCGCGACGCCCGGTGCGCCGCTGGCCCGACGCAACCCGGTGGCGAAGCTCGCGGCCGGTCTGGTCTTCTCGTTCCTGCTGGTGGCCAGCCTCGACCCGGTCGCGCCCGCGGTGGCGATCGCCATGGAACTGGCGCTGCTGCCGCTGTTCGGCATCCGCTACCGGGTGCTGGCCCGGCGGGCCCTGCCCCTGCTGGCCGGTGCCGTCGGCATCCTGGTCACCCTGATGCTGTTCGCCGCCGACCGTTCCGGCCGGGTGCTCTGGGAGGCCGGACCGCTGCTGGTCACCTCGGGAGTGCTGGTCACCGCGTTGGGACTGGTGTTGCGGATGCTCGCGGTCGCCCTGCCCGGGGTGATCGTCTTCGCCACCACCGACCCGACCGACCTGGCCGACGCGCTGGTGCAGAACGCGAAGGCCCCGGCCCGCTTCGCCATCGGCGCACTGGCCGCGTTCCGGCTGGTGCCGCTGCTCGGTCAGGAGTGGCAGATGCTGACCATGGCGCGCCGGGCCCGGGGGGTGGACGCCGGCCGCAACCCGCTGGCCCGGCTGCGGCTCTTCGCCGCCACGGCGTTCGCCCTGCTGGTGGGGGCGATCCGGCGCGGCACCCGGCTGGCGGTGGCGATGGACGCCCGGGGCTTCGACGCCGGCACCCCGCGTACGGTGGCCCGCCGCCAGGTGTTCCGCCCGGCCGACTGGCTGCTCGTCGCCGGAGCGGCCGCCCTGGCCGGCAGCGCCCTCGCGGTCAGCGTCGCCCTCGGCACCTTCCGCCCCCTGATCGGCTGACCCACCCGGCCCGCCGAGCGGCAGGCCGCCGGCACCATTGAGCCGAAACAGCGGTATCCGAGGGCTCGGATACCGCTGTTTCGGCGATCTGGCGTAACAGGCCCCCGGCCGAGGCGGGCCCTCGGCCGAGGCGGGCCCCCGCCGGGCGGGTCAGCTGCGGCGGAAGGCGTACCGCCGGTTCTGGCCCTGGGCGGTGGTGGAGCCGGCCCGGACCGACCGACCCGACCGCGACGGCGGTGGGGGCGGCGTCGGCCGGGCGGCGGCGTCCGGGTGGGACGACGCGACGGCGAGGGGAACCGGGTGCGCGGGCGTCACGGTGAGTGCCGCGAGCGCCGTCGGGTCCACCTCCACCGGGGACGGTACGGGACGACGGGACTTCTTCGGACTGCGCTTGGCGGGCATACGCTGCCTCCTGACGAGGTGCGGAGGGCCACCCTGCCACGCGGACGGCGGGCGGGCGGTCGACGGACGGGATCGGCTCCGGACGACCGGCCACGGGTCATCCCCCTGCGGGGAGGAGTGGGAAACGCGGACGCCCGAGCACGCGGACCCACGGCCACGGCGGTGGGTCGGCTCTGGAGAGAAGGGCGTCAGATGCGCATGCCGTCACGCTAACCCACCCCCGCACCCGGCGCACCCGCTTTTCCGACCCCGTCGCGTCGACGGCGGCGACCCCCGCCGGGCGTACGCGACCACCCTGTGACACTGGGTGGACGGCGGCTGCCGGCCCTCGCGGGCGCGCGATAGGTTCACAGCACACAGGTGACGTGAGAGGTGGCGGGTACGACATGACGCAACAGGCGACGGCGCAGATCGGCGTGACCGGGCTGGCGGTGATGGGTCGCAACCTGGCCCGCAACCTGGCCCGGAACGGGTTCACCGTGGCGGTGCACAACCGCTCCCCGGAGCGCACCCGCAGCCTGGTCGCCGAGCACGGCGACGAGGGCACCTTCGTGCCGTCGGAGTCCCTGGCCGACTTCGTCGGCTCGCTGGAGCGGCCCCGCGCGGTGATCGTCATGGTCAAGGCGGGCGCCCCCACCGACGCCGTCATCGACGAGCTGGTGCCGCTGCTGGAGGAGGGCGACATCGTCGTCGACGCCGGCAACGCCCACTTCGCCGACACCCGCCGCCGGGAGGAGACGCTGCGCGAGCACGGGCTGCACTTCGTCGGCACCGGCGTCTCCGGTGGCGAGGAGGGCGCGTTGCTCGGGCCGAGCATCATGCCGGGCGGCTCGGCGGAGTCCTACCAGAAGCTCGGGCCGATGTTCGAGAAGATCGCCGCGCAGGTGGACGGCGTCCCCTGCTGCCAGCACGTCGGCCCCGACGGCGCGGGCCACTTCGTCAAGATGGTCCACAACGGCATCGAGTACGCCGACATGCAGCTCATCGCCGAGGCGTACGACCTGCTGCGGGCCGGGCTGGGGGCGACCCCGGCGGAGATCGCGGAGATCTTCCGGGAGTGGAACACCGGCGAGCTGGAGTCGTTCCTCATCGAGATCACCGCCGACGTGCTGGCGCACACCGACGCCGCCACCGGCAAGGCGTTCGTCGACGTGGTGCTCGACCAGGCCGAGCAGAAGGGCACCGGCCGCTGGACGGTGCAGATCGCCCTCGACCTGGGCATCCCGATCACCGGCATCGCCGAGGCGACCTTCGCCCGGTCGCTGTCCGGGCACGCCGGTCAGCGCGAGGCGGCCCGCCGCACGTTCGGCGACGCGGGCGAGAAGTGGCAGGTCGAGGACCGGGACGCGTTCGTCGAGGACGTCCGCCGGGCACTGCTGGCCAGCAAGATCGTCGCGTACGCGCAGGGCTTCGACCAGATCCGGGCCGGCAGCCGCGAGTACCACTGGGACATCGACCTGGGTGGCACCGCCACCATCTGGCGGGGCGGCTGCATCATCCGGGCGCGCTTCCTCGACCGCATCCGGGAGGCGTACGACTCGCAGCCGGAGCTGCCGACGCTGCTGGTCGCGCCGTACTTCGCCGACGCGGTGAGCGACGGCGTGCCGAGCTGGCGTCGGGTGGTGGCGGACTCGGCGCGGGCCGGTGTGCCCACCCCCGCCTTCTCCTCGTCGCTCGCCTACTTCGACGCGCTGCGCGCGGAGCGGTTGCCGGCGGCCCTGATCCAGGGCCTGCGGGACAACTTCGGCGCGCACACCTACCACCGGATCGACCGGGAGGGCGCGTTCCACACCCTGTGGGCGACCGCCGACCGCTCCGAAGTGGCCGGCTGACCGACCCGTCGGTGGCCGGTGCGGTGTCGACACCGCACCGGCCGCCGGGCGGCGGGATGGTCAGCGGGGTGCGTGCGGCCAGCCGGCGGTCACCAGAACCGCCGACGGCGGGCCTTCTGCGGGCGCAGCACGTCGGCACCCCGGCTCAGCATCCGGCTCACCCCGCTGGGGCCGCGACGGGCCTCCAGGATGTGGCTCAACCGGCGGGCGCCCGCCGCGGCCAGCGGCACGGCGACCGCCATGACCGCCCACTGTGCGATCCGCTTCTGAATCATGAGTGCTCACCTCCGCGATTGGCCGCTCACCAGGGGATACCCCGACGGTGAGATCACCAACCGTGGTCCGGTCAGCGCGGCGGGGCGACCGGGTTGGGCAGCGCGCCACCGAACCGGCGGTCCCGCTGGGCGTACAGCTCGCAGGCGTACCACAGGTGGCGGCGGTCGAAGTCCGGCCAGAGGGTGTCCAGGAACACCAGCTCCGCGTACGCCGACTGCCAGAGCATGAAGTTGGAGATCCGTTCCTCGCCGGAGGGGCGCAGGAAGAGGTCGACCTCGGGGACCTCCGGGTGGTAGAGGTACTTCGCCACGGTCTTCTCGGTGACCTTGTCCGGGTCGAGCCGACCGGCAGCCACCTCCCGGGCGATCGCGGCGGCGGCGTCGGCGATCTCGGCTTGGCCGCCGTAGTTGACGCAGAACTGGAGGGTCAGCGTCGAGTTGCCCCGGGACATCTCCTCGGCGGTCTGCAACTCGGAGATGACGCTCTTCCACAGCCGGCCCGCCCGCCCCGACCAGACCACCCGCACCCCCAGGTCGACCAGTTGGTCGCGGCGGCGGCGGATGACGTCCCGGTTGAAGCCCATCAGGAAGCGGACCTCGTCCGGCGAGCGCCGCCAGTTCTCGGTGGAGAAGGCGTACGCCGACAGGTAGGGCACGCCCAGCTCGATCGCCCCCTCCACGGTGTCGAAGAGGCTGAACTCGCCCTGCTCGTGGCCCTTGGTGCGGGGCAGACCGCGCTCCTTGGCCCAGCGGCCGTTGCCGTCCATCACCACCGCGACGTGCTTCGGCAGCGCCTCGGCGGGCAACGCCGGTGGACGTGCCCCCGACGGGTGCGGGGTCGGTGGCACCGGCTCCCGCCGGCCGGACCTCAACGATCGGATCACTCGGTCATCTCCCTGTCCACACCCTCCACACCGACCCGGGGCGGCACCACCCGGCCACCCGGCGCACCGCCGTCGTCCCCGGCCGGCCCGCCACCACCCACCGGTACACCGCCCACCGGGCCGGTGTCCGGCGCACCGCCCCGGTCGACCAGCGGCAGCGAGCGTAGCGCGCGTTCCAGGTGCCACTGCAGGTGCGCCGCGACCAGGCCGCTGCACTCCCGGCGTACCCCGGTGGCGGTGGCGTCGGCGACCTGCCAGTCGCCGCTGGTGAGGGCGGACATCAGGTCGATGGTGGCCGGCGCGGGGTGGGCCGCGCCGGGCGGCCGGCAGTCCGGGCAGACCGCGCCACCTGCCGGTACGGAGAACGCCCGGTGCCGCCCCGGGGTGCCGCAGACCGCACAGGCGGTCAGTGCCGGCGCCCACCCGGCGAGGCTCATCCCGCGCAGCAGGTAGGCGTCGAGCACCAGCGTGGTGGCGTGCTCCCCCAGCGACAGCGCCTTGAGCGCGCCGAGGGTGAGCTGGAACAGCCGCAGCGACGGTTCCCGCTCGACGGGGGTGAGGCGTTCGGCCGTCTCCGCGATCGCGCTCGCCGCCGTGTACCGGGGGTAGTCCCCGAGGAAGCGCCGGCCGTACAGGTCGATGCCCTCGACCTGGCTGACGCTGTGCAGCGAGCTGCCGGTGTTGCCCTTCGGGTCCCCGGCGAGTTGGAGGTCGATGTGCCCGAACGGTTCCAGCCGGGCACCGAACTTGCTGGTGGTACGGCGTACCCCCCGGGCCACCGCGCGCAGCCGGCCGTGCCGGCGGGTCAGCAGCGTGATGATCCGGTCGGACTCGCCCAGCTTCTGCACACGCAGCACCACCGCGTCGTCGCGGTAGAGCTGTCGGCGGTACCCGGCCATCGGGTCATTCTCTCTCGGGGTGGGAAATCAGGGTCGGATCGGGGTGGGTGGGCGCCGCGCCCCGGATGTGCGCCGGGGTGCGGCGGTCGTAGGTTGCTGGTCATGGCACTTCCCCGCAGCGTGGTCGCCCTGGGCGCGACCGCCGCCCTCATCCTCGCCACCGGGTGCGACACACTGGCGTTCCGGCGGCTGGACTTCGACACCACCGAGACGGCGACGATCGCCCGGATCACCGTCCGGCCCGGTTCCGGGGACGTCGTGGTGCGGGCCACCGGCCCGGCCACCGGGGTACGCGTCAAGCGGGTGCTCCGCTACCAGGGTGACCAGCCCGACACCACGTACCAGATCACCGGCGACGAGCTGGTGCTGGACACCGGCTGCGGCCCCCGCTGCTCGGTGTCGTACGAGGTGACCGCCCCGCCCGGGGTGCGGGTGCAGGGCGAGACCGGCTCCGGCGACGTCGAGCTGGCCAAGATCGGATCGGTCGACTTCTCCCTGGGCTCGGGCAACCTGCGGATCGCCGACGCCAGCGGCCCGGTGCGGGCCGAGACCGGCTCGGGCAACATCGAGGTGCTCAACGTCACCGGCCCGGTCGACCTGCGGGCGTCCTCCGGTGACGTCACCGGCACCCGGCTCGGTGGCGACGTCTTCGTCGAGACCGACTCCGGCAACATCACGCTCCTGCTGAGCACCGCGGCCTCGGCGCGGGCCCACGCCGGCAGCGGGGACGTCGAGCTGACGGTACCGGCGGGCCGCTACCGGGTGAAGTCGAACGTCGACTCGGGGGAGGCCGAGATCGGGGTGACCAACGATCCTACGGCGTCGCTGGTGCTCGACCTTGAGACCGGCAGCGGGAACGTGACGGTCGTGCAGCGGTGAGGCGTCCCGGCGTACCTCAGCGGGCCCTGGTCCCGGCGGCGTCGGCCCCGGCCGTCCGGGGGGCCGGGACGACGGGCGTCGCCGGCACCGGTCGGGCCGGCCGCCGGCCGGGGACCAGCTCGGGGCGGCGGCGGGCCGCCACGTCCTCGACCCAGCCGACCAGCAGGGTCACCACGCCGACCAGGAGGAAGACCAGCACCACCCGGATCGCCAGCCCCCAGGGGTCGCGGGGGGACCAGCCGACCAGCCCGACCAGCGGGGTGAGCGCCACCACGAAGGGCATGTGCCACAGGTAGATGGTCAACGCGCGCCGGTTCGCGATCGTCACCAGCCGGCTGACGATCCGGTTGCGGTCCACCCAGGCGGCGGTGGCCGGGGCCCGGCCGATGACGACCAGGATGAACGCCGCCGACCACAGGGCGTTGCCCAGCGGGATGTCGTTGAGGTCGTAGCCGCGCGGCCCGGGGTGGGTGAGGATCCAGCCGGCGCCGGCCCCGGCCAGCAGCAGCGCCGCCGGCACCAGCACCCGGCCGGCCAGCCGGCGCAGCAACCCGTCGTGGTGGGCGAAGCCGAGCAGCCAGGCGCCGAAGTACAGGCCGAAGTGCTGCAGCACCGCCGAGGTGGTGGTCAGCAGACCCGCCTCGATCGCGATCAACAGCAGGTAGGGGACGGCCAGGGTGGGCAGCGGGGCCCGGCGGAACAGCCACAGCGCCACCGGGGAGGCGAGCACGAACCACAGGTAGTCCCGCAGGTACCAGATCGGGCTGAGCGCGAGCCCACCCCAGTAGTTCGCGGGCGGGTCGGTGATGGGAAACAGCCACAGCACCACCCGGGGGGTGAACACCAGCCCGGTCAGCAGCATCGCCGGGACGAAGACCGCCGCCACCACCCACAGCGAGGGCAGCAGCCGGCGCAGCCGACGCCCGACCGCGGGCACGCCGCAGCGGTCCAGCGACGCGGCCATCAGCGACCCGGCCAGGGCGAACATGACCGACATGGCCGGGAAGACAAGCGTCAGCGAGGCCAGCCCGGTGACGTGGTAGACCACGACCCGGATGATGGCCAGGAACCGGAGCAGATCCAGATATCGGTTACGCATCAGGCTGCATCTATGTCGGGGGCGGGATGGACGTCCCCTACCCTGCGCACCCGACCTGTGAAACCGCTGCTAATCGGTGCCTGACGTGAAACTTCCCATATCAGTGTCCGAATTCCACCCGGCGTACGGGATCAGAAACCCAGCTTGCGCAACTGCTTCGGATCGCGCTGCCACTCCTTGGCGACCCGGACGTGCAGGTCCAGGTAGACCCGGGTGCCGAGCAGCTCCTCGATCTGCTTGCGGGCGGTGGTGCCGACCTCCTTGAGCCGGCTGGCCCGGTGACCGAGCACGATCGCCTTCTGGCTGGGCCGCTCGACGTAGACGTCGGCGTAGATCTTCATGAGCTGACCCTCGGGGATCATCTCCTCCACCACCACGGCGATCGAGTGCGGCAGCTCGTCGCGGACCCCCTCCAGCGCCGCCTCCCGGATCAGCTCGGCGACCAGCACCTGCTCCGGCTCGTCGGTGAGCATGTCGTCCGGGTAGAGCTGCGGCGACGGCGGCAGGTAACCGGTCATCACGTCGACCAGGGTGTCCACCTGGTGCCCGGAGACCGCGCTGACCGGCACCACGGCGGCGAAGTCAGCCAGCTCGCTGACCGCGAGCAACTGCTCGGCCAGCCGCCGCTTGTCGACCAGGTCGGTCTTGGTGACCACGGCGAGGACGGTGGCCTTCAACTCGCTCAGCTCGCCGCTGATGAACCGGTCACCCCGGCCCACCGGCTCGTCGGCCGGAATGCAGAGGCCGATCACGTCGACCTCCGTCCAGGTGGTGCGCACCAGGTCGTTGAGGCGCTCGCCGAGCAGGGTGCGCGGCCGGTGCAGGCCCGGGGTGTCCACCAGGACCAGCTGCGAATCCGGCCGGTGCAGCACGGCCCGGATGACGTGCCGGGTGGTCTGCGGCTTGTTGGAGGTGATCGCGATCTTGGTGCCGACGATGGCGTTGGTCAGGGTCGACTTGCCGGCGTTCGGCCGCCCGACGAAACACCCGAAACCCGCCCGGTACGGCCGCTGCTCCACGCCGGTCACTCGATCACCGTGCCGAGCACCGTGCCGTCCGGCGCGGCCACGTGGATCGGCGCGTCGGCGGACAGGTCCCGTACCGCGGCGTGACCCGCCCCGTCCAGCGTCGACGCCTCGGTCACCACCACCGCCGCCTCCAGCCGGCTCGCCCCGGCCGCCACCGCCGACGCCACCGCGAGCTGCAACGCCGTGACCGTCAACGAGGGCAGCGCGACGCTCGCCGCCGCGTACGTCCGGCCGTCCTGGTCGCGGACCGCCGCGCCCTCCACCGCGGCCACCCGGGCACGGGCACCACGGGCCAGCACGACCAGCTTGCCGTCCTCGGCACTCAACTCGGCCGGATCGGACGGGGTGGGCCGGGCGGCCGGCTCGACGGGTGTCTCAGGCATCGGCGGGTTGCCTCTCCTCGGTGCTGTGCTGACTGTCAGGGGAATCGGGTCCGTCCGACGGCACCCGGCTGACCAGCACGCTGTCTATCCGGTTACGTCGGCCGGTGGTGCCCTCGGCGACCAGTTTGAGGCCGGCCACCTCGGCGTCGGCACCCGGGATCGGCACCCGTCCCAGGGCCTGCGCCAACAGGCCACCGACCGTCTCCACCTCGTCGGTGGGCAGCTCGGTGTCGAACAACTCGCCCAGGTTCTCCACCGGCAGCCGGGCGGTGACCCGCACCGCGCCGTCGGCCAGGTGCTCCACCGGCGGGCGCTCGACATCGTACTCGTCGGTGATCTCGCCGACGATCTCCTCCAGAATGTCCTCGATGGTGACCAGCCCGCCGGTGCCGCCGTACTCGTCGACGACGATGACCAGGTGGTTGCGGGCGGCCTGCATCTCCGACAACAGGTCGTCGACCGGCTTGGACTCCGGCACGAACGTCGCCGGCCGCATCAGCTCGGCCACCGGCGTCTGGTGGGCCCGCAGGTCACCGCCCCGGGTACGCCGGATGAGGTCCTTGAGGTAGAGCACGCCGAGCACGTCGTCGACGCTCTCCCCGATCACCGGGATGCGGGAGAACCCGGAGCGCAGGAACAGCGCCAGCGCCTGGGAGAGGGTCTTGCCCTCCTCGATCCACACCATCTCGGTGCGCGGCACCATCACCTCCCGGGCGATGGTGTCGCCGAGCGCGAAGACCGAGTGGATCATCTGGCGTTCGCCGTGCTCCACCACCCCCCGCTGCTCGGCCAGGTCGACCAGCTCCCGCAGCTCGACCTGGGTGGCGAACGGCCCCTCCCGGAAGCCGCGCCCCGGGGTGACCGCGTTGCCGATCAGGATCAGCAACGAGGCCAGCGGGTTCAGCGCCCGACCCAGCCAGCGCACCAGCGGCGCCACCGCCCGGCCCACCGCGTACGCGTGCTGCCGGCCCAGCGTGCGCGGGGCCACCCCCACCACCACGAAACTGACCACGGTCATCGCCCCGGCGGTCACCAGCGCCGCCCGCCAGCCCGCGCCGAAGCTGTCCACCGCGACCAGGGCGACCAGGGTGGTGGCGGTCAGCTCGGCGAGCAGCCGCAGCAGCAGCAACAGGTTGAGGTGGCGGACCACGTCACCGGCGACGGCCTGGAGGGTACGCGCGCCGCGCGCCCCGTCGCGAGCCAGCTCCGCGGCGCGGGCCGGGGAGACCGCGGCCAGCGCGGCCTCGGTCATCGCGATCAGGCCGGCGAGCACCACCAGCCCGGCCGCGAAGAAGATCAGCTGAAGATCGGGAAGGCCGGCGGTCGGACCGGCCGCGACTATGTCCATCACCGGGACCGGGTCGACCGCCAGCTGGCCAGCAGCCGGGCCTGGAGGGCGAACATCTCCCGCTCCTCCTCCGGCTCGGCGTGGTCGTAGCCGAGCAGGTGCAGCACCCCGTGCACGGTGAGCAGGTGCAGCTCGTCGGCGGCGCTGTGCCCGGCGGTGGCCGCCTGCTTGGCCGCCACCTCCGGGCAGAGCACGATGTCGCCGAGCAGTGCCGGTTCACCGCCGGCCGGGGCGCTCTCCCCCGGGCCGTGGTCGACGCTGCCCTCGTCCATGGGGAAGGCGAGCACGTCGGTGGGGCCGTCGCCGCCCATCCAGCGATGGTTCAGCTCGGTCATGTAGCCGATGTCGACAAGCAGCACGGACAGCTCGGCGAGCGGGTTGACCCCCATCTCGTCGAGGGCGTGCCGGGCCACGGCGAGCACCGCGTCGGTGTCGACCTCGGCACCGGACTCGTTGGCGATCTCGATGGACAACTGTCTTCCTCTGATTGGTTAGCGGCGTCGGCCGGCCCGGCCGCCCTGGGCGGTCCGCCCCGGCACGGCGTGCACGCCCTGCGCCTGCTGGTTCTCCCGCTCGTCCCAGCGGGCGTACGCGTCGACGATCTCACCGACCAGCCGGTGCCGGACCACATCCGCGCTGGAGAGCTGCGCGAAGTGCACGTCCTCGACATGGCCCAGGATCTCCCGGACCACCCGCAGCCCGCTGGCCGTCCCGCCGGGAAGGTCCACCTGGGTGACGTCACCGGTCACCACGATCTTGGAACCGAAGCCCAGTCGGGTGAGGAACATCTTCATCTGCTCGGGCGTGGTGTTCTGCGCCTCGTCCAGGATGATGAACGCGTCATTCAACGTCCTACCCCGCATGTACGCCAGCGGGGCCACCTCGATGGTGCCGGCGGCCATCAGCTTCGGGATGGACTCCGGGTCGAGCATGTCGTGCAGCGCGTCGTAGAGCGGGCGCAGGTACGGGTCGATCTTCTCGTTCAGGGTGCCCGGCAGGAAGCCCAGTCGCTCGCCCGCCTCGACCGCCGGACGGGTCAGGATGATCCGGCTGACCTGCTTGGCCTGGAGCGCCTGGACGGCCTTCGCCATCGCCAGGTACGTCTTGCCGGTGCCGGCCGGGCCGATGCCGAACACGATCGTGTTGGCGTCGATCGAGTCGACGTACGTCTTCTGCCCGAGCGTCTTGGGGCGGATGGTGCGCCCGCGCCGGGAGAGGATGTTGAGGGTGAGCACCTCGGCGGGTCGCTCGGTGCCGCCCTGTTCGAGCATGCCGACGGTACGCCGGACAGCGTCAGTGGTCAGGGTCTCGCCTTTCTCGATCAGTTCGAGCAGCTCGCTGAAGAGGCGCTCGGCGAGAGCATTGTCCGCGGGCGCGCCGGTGATGGTGATCTCGTTGCCGCGAACGTGCACGTCGCTGGTGACCGAACGTTCGACGAGTCGCAGGATCTCGTCGCCCGCGCCGAGCAGGTTGACCATGATCTTGGCGTCGGGAACCGTGATCCTGGTCTGCACCCGGGGCGGGCCGGGAGGTGGGGTGCCGGTCATAGGTCGGGCCGTGGGGCCCTGCGCCACCTGCTTCCATCTCGCGCCGTGCCCTGCTGGCGCGGCGTGCGGACGATACTCCCATCGTATCCGCTCGGGCCCGGCGGCACCGCGTCACTTTTCCCGCCCGGCGGGGCCGGGCGGTCGTACCCGCCTCCCGGCCCGTCCGGCGGCCGGCACCGGGCCGGGAGCTGGCATGTCAGGGCCCGGGAACCGGCGGGTCAGGCCCGGGAGCCGGATCGGGCCGTCGGCTGGCGGCCGAGGTCGAGGGCCGGCCGGTCAGGCCCGGAAGTCGTACCGGTCGAAGGTCTCCTGGTGGCGGGTGAAACGGTAGGTGGCCCAGTGCATCGCGACCACCGTCCCGTCGGCGTCGCGGGTGAGCCGCAGCAGCTCCCCGACCTCCCGCCCGGAGACCGTCCGGAACACGTCAGGTGACTGCGGCGTCGGCGCGAACACCGCCGGGGGCCGCCCCGCCGGATCGTCCGCGCCCCGGGCCCGCAGCGCCCCGTCGTGCCAGGAGAAGACGTACTCGAACCCCTCGCCCCACCAGCGGCCCAGCACCCCCCGCAGCGGGCCGGGCGCACCCGGGCCCGGCCGCCACGGCACGATCTCCGCCGGGTCGTGCTCGGCCGAGGCGGCGAGCAGCCGGTGCGGCAGTTCCAGCACCTCGGCGGCGGTGCCGCAGGAGGCGAGCACCGCGCAGCCCATCGCGCCGGGGGTGCCGTCCCCGCCGCGCCGGCCGTAGACGCCGGCCAGGAAGCCGGGCATCGCGCCGTCGTGCCCCACGTGCACCACCCGGTCCGGGTACGGGACCAGGATCAGCCCGAGCCCGAAGCCGGCCCTCCAGGCCGTCTCGTCGGTGGTGGTCACCGGCCAGCGCATCTCGTCCAGCGTCGTCGGGGAGAGCACCGCCCCGGTCGGGTCCAGCGCGGCCGGATCGGCGAGGAACGCCGCCCACCGGGCCATGTCCGTCGCGGTGCTCCACAGCTGGCCGGCCGGCCCGACCGCCCCGAAGTCGGTCGGCGGCTCCGGATGCGCCTCGTCGGAGTACGCGTCGACCAGGAACCCGGTCACCGCCTGCGGCCCCGGGTCGACCGAGGTGCCGGCCAGCGCCAACGGGGTGAGCACCCGGTCGGCGAGCACCTCGGCCCAGGTGCCGCCGCGCAGCGCGCCGACCAGCCGGCCGAGCAGCGCCATGCCCAGGTTGGAGTAGTGGTAACGGCGGCCGGTGGGCAGCACCCGCTCGGCCCGGACCAGGTCGGCGACCAACTCGTCCACCTGCGGCGCGCGCAGCGTGTCCCAGACGTCGCCGTACGGTTCGCGTTGCAGCCCGGCGGTGTGCGAGAGCAACCGGCGTACGGTCAGCTCGCCGTGCGCGGGCAGGTCCAGGTGCCGGCCCAGCGGGTCGTCCAGGTCGAGCAGCCCGTCGTCGCGGCACTGCAACGCCAGCACGGCGGTGAAGGTCTTGGTGACCGAGCCGATCCGGAACCGGCTCGCCGGGCCGAGGACGGTGTCGTTACCGGTGGTGCCGACCTGGAAGCTCCAGAGCGGACCGTCGGCCCGGTGCAGCGCCACCGCCAGGGCCGGCACCCGTGCCTGCGCCTGGGTGCCACGGACCATCCGTTCCAGCCGACGCCGGGTGGGTGCCCCCTGGCCGTCCGGGTCGGGTTCCGGGTCGACCGTCGACGTCACACCAGGTCCCGGGCCAGCATCGGGCCCAGGGGCGCGCCGCCGAGCAGGTGGGCGTGCACGTGGAAGACCTCCTGGCCGCCGTACGGGCCGGTGTTGAACATCAGCCGGAAGCCGTCACCGGTCAGCCCCTCGTCCTCGGCCACCGCCGCCGCCGTGGCCAGGACCTCGCCGGCCAGCCCCGGGTCACCCTGACCGAGCGTCGCCACATCGGCGTAGTGCTCCTTGGGGATGATCAGCACGTGCACCGGCGCCTTCGGCCCGATGTCACGGAAGGCCAGGGTGGTGGCGGTCTCCTTGACGATGGTGGCCGGAATCTCCCCGGCGACGATGCGGCAGAACAGACAGTCGGCTCCCATCCCCCCACTCTAAAGACCACCCCTCCCCCACTCCCCCGCCCCTCCCACACCGCCCCGTCCTGTCCCGCCCCACCTGCACCGGTGATCAAGAGGTTTGCGTCGATCCCAGGCCGCCCCGCCGATGACGCAAACCTCTTGATCACGAGGGGACACCGCCGGGAGACGGTGGTGCGAGGCGGCGTTGAGGGGTGGTGATCAAGAAGTTTGGGGCGGGGATCGAGCCGGGGGATGACGCAAACCTCTTGATCACCCGGGCAGGGCGAGGGCAGGTGGGGCAGGGAAGGGTGGGGTGGTTACCAGCGGGAGAGGCGGGTGGCGAGGACGGCCAGGGCGGCGGGGCCGGCGGTGGAGGTGCGTAGGACCGAGGGGCCCAGGCGTACCGCGCGGGCGCCCGCGTCGGTGAAGGTGGTCAGCTCGGTCGGGGCGACGCCGCCCTCGGGCCCGACGACCAGGACGATCTCGCCGGTGCTCGGCAGGTCGACAGTGGTGAGCCGGTCGTCGGCCTCCTCGTGCAGGACGAACGCCGTGCCCGCCCCGGCGATCCGGCGGGCCACCGCGGCGGTGGACTCGTCCGGGGTACCGGCCACCACCGGCAGCCACGCCCGGCGGGCCTGTTTGGCTGCCTCCCGGGCCGTCGCCACCCACTTGTCCCGGGCCCGTACGCCCCGGTCGCCGCGCCACTGCGCCACCGAGCGGGATGCCGCCCAGGGCACGATCTCGTCCACCCCGACCTCGGTCATCGCCTGTACGGCCAGCTCACCCCGGTCGCCCTTGGCGATGCCCTGCACCACGACCAGCCGGGGGACGTCCGCGTCGACGTACCCCCGGGAGGTGACGGTGAGGTCGAGGGCACCCCGACCGACGGCGGTGACCACGGCGGTGGCGGTGCCGCCCCGCCCGTCGGCGAGCAGCAGTTCCTCGCCGACGCGCAGCCGTTGCACGGTCGCGGCGTGGTGCCCCTCGGGGCCGTCCAGGGTGAACTGGTCGGCAGGGGGCAGCGACTCGACCAGGAACAGTGGCGCGGACACGCCGATCAGGCTAACCGGCCGGGCAGGCCGGGAAGCCACCCGGGACGCCGGCCCGACCGGCACGCCCCGACCGGGACGAGCCGACCGGGACGAGCCGACCGGCACGAGACCGACCGGCACGAGACCGACCGGATCTAGACCGAACGGGACAAGCCGACCGAAACAAGACCGACCGGTCAGGCGTGGCCGTTGAAGGCGTCGCGCATCCGGGAGAAGAAGCCGCCCTGCTTGCTCAGCTCGGCGACCTCCTCGCCCCGGGTCTTGGCGAAGTCCCGCAGCATCTTCTCCTGGTCGGCGTCGAGCTTGGTGGGGGTACGCACGTCGAGGTGGACGTAGAGGTCGCCCCGCCCGGTGCCGCGCAGGTGCGGTACGCCCCGGGCGCGCAGCCGCAGCGTGCTGCCCGGCTGGGTGCCGGCCTTGACGTCGACGGTCTCGTCGCTGTCCAGCGTCTTGATGGTGAGCCGGGTGCCCAGCGCGGCGGCGGTCATCGGCACGGTGACCCGGCAGTGCAGGTCGTCGCCCTTGCGGGAGTACACGTCGTGCGGCCGCTCGTGGATCTCGACGTAGAGGTCACCGGCGGTGCCGCCACCCGGGCCGACCTCGCCCTGCTGGGCGAGCCGGATGCGCATGCCGTCCTCGACACCGGCCGGGATCTTGACGGTCAGCGAGCGGCGGGTCCGCACCCGGCCGTCGCCGGCGCAGGTCGGGCAGGGGTGCGGGATGGTGGTGCCGTAGCCCTGGCAGACGGTGCACGGCCGGGCCGAGACGACCTGGCCGAGGAAGGTGCGCTGCACCGACTGCACCTCGCCCCGGCCGCCGCACGCCTCGCAGGTCGCCAGGTGGGTGCCGGCTGCGGTGCCCGCCCCGGAGCAGGTGGTGCAGAGCACGGCGGTGTCGACCGTGATCGGGGCCTCGACGCCGAAGGCGGTCTCGTGCAGGTCCAGTTCCAGCCGCAGGATCGCGTCGGCCCCGGGCCGGGTCCGTGGCCGTGGGCCACGGGCGCCACCGGCCGCGCCACCGAAGAAGGCGTCCATGATGTCCTGGAAGCCGACGAACGGACCGGCCCCGCCGGGGCCACCCGGGCCGCCGGCACCCCCGCCGCCCGGGGCGAGCGGGTCGCCACCCAGGTCGACGATCTGCCGCTTCCGGTCGTCCGAGAGGACCTCGTACGCGGCGTTGATGTCCTTGAACTTCTCCTGTGCCTCCGGGTCCGGATTGACGTCCGGGTGGAACTGCCGCGCCAGCTTGCGGTAGGCGCGCTTGATCTCGTCGTCGGAGGCTTCCCGGCTCACGCCGAGAATGCCGTAGTAGTCCCTGGCCACTGCGTTCCGTGTCCTCATGTTCGTCTCGCGTTTGCGCCGGTCGGCGGCCGGAGCCGGCCGCCGGCCCTGACTGGTCAGTTCTGGGCCAGCAGCTCGCCCACGTAGCGTGCCACGGCCCGCACCGTGGCGATGGTGCCGGGGTAGTCCATCCGGGTCGGGCCGAGCACGCCCAGCCCGCCGACGATGGTGCTGCCCGGGCCGTACCCGGTGCTGACCACCGAGGCGGCACGGAGATTGTCGACCTCGTTCTCGTCGCCGATCAGCACCCGGGTGGTGCTCGGCTCCGCCTCGCCGATCAGCTTGAGCAGCACGACCTCCTCTTCGAGCGCCTCCAGGATGGGTCGCAGCGAGCCCTGGAAGTCGAGCAGGCCACCCCGGGTGAGGTTGGCGGTGCCGGCCAGCGCGAGCCGTTCCTCGGTGCGCTCCACCAGGGTCTCCAGCAGCACGGTGGACAGGGTGGTCATCGCGCCGCGCAGATGCGGCGCGCTCTCGTCGACAAGCGCCTGCACCAGCGGCGGAGTGTCGGACAACCGACTCCCGACCAGTTTCTCGTTGACCAGCCGGCGCAGGTCGAGGACGTCGTCGGCGGGGACCGGCGCGGCCAGCTCGACCAGCCGCTGCTCGACCCGCCCGGTGTCGGCGATCATGACCAGCATCAGCCGGGTGGTGGAGATCGGCACCAGTTCCAGGTGGCGCACCGACGAGCGGGCCAGCGACGGGTACTGCACCACGGCGACCTGTCGGGTGAGCTGCGCCAGCAGGCGTACGGTGCGGTGCACCACGTCGTCGAGGTCGACCGCGCCGACCAGGAAGCGCTCGATGGCCCGGCGTTCGGCCGGGCTGAGCGGCTTGACCCGGGAGAGCCGGTCGACGAAGAGACGGTAGCCCCGGTCGGTGGGGACCCGGCCGGCGCTGGTGTGCGGCTGCCGGATGTAGCCCTCCTCCTCCAGCACCGCCATGTCGTTGCGGACGGTCGCCGGGGAGACCCCGAGCTGGTGGCGCTCGACGAGCGTCTTGCTGCCGACGGGCTCCTGCGTGGCGACGTAGTCCTCGACGATCGCCCGCAGCACGGCGAGTTTGCGGTCGTCGAGACCCATCTCCCACCTCCTGACGCACGTCGCCCCGGGCGCTGCCGCACCCGGGCGAACACTCTGGCACTCGACTGTAGCGAGTGCCAGTCTACGTCGGCAGTACCGCCGCCGATATGATCAAGAAGGACCAAGCCGGCGGGGGGCGCTGACGCACGGTCGAGGCCAACCTCACCAGTGTCGCTCTGGTGCACCCTTGCCGACAGCCCCTACCGTGGCGGGCATGACTGAACCACCTCGCCCTCCCGGCGCGGGCGACGGGTTCCCGCCGGACCCGACCGCGCCCCAGGGCTCGCCATACGAGCCGCCCACCGCACCACTGTCCGGCGCGCCGGGCGCGGGCGGGTACCCCCCGCCCGGTGGGTATCCGCCGCCCACCGGTGACCAGCCGCCCGCGGGCGGTTACCCCCCGCAGGGTGGCTACCCCCCGCCCGGTGGCGGATATCCGACCGGCGGCGCCTACGGTGCGCCGAGCGGCGGCTACGCCAACAGCGAGGACAAGACCTGGGCGCTGGTCGCGCACTTCGGCGGTGCCGCCGGCGCGCTGATCAGCTTCGGCCCGCTCGGCTTCGTCGCCCCGCTGATCGCCTACCTGGTACGCGGGCAGCAGTCGCCGGCCGTCCGGGCGCAGGCCCTGGCCGCGCTGAACTTCCAGATCCTCTGGTCGATCATCGCGTTCGTGCTGCTCTTCGTGAGCTGGTGCCTGCTCTTCCTGCCCAGCATCGCGGTCGTGGTGATCCAGATCCTGTTCGGGATCATCGCCGGCATGAAGGCCAACGAGGGTCAGGCCTACCGCTACCCGATGTCCACCAGCTTCATCAAGTGAGTCCCGACCGGCCGCTCCCCCGGCCGGTCGGGCACCACCGCCGGCCCCGGCGCGCCCCGGCAGAGTGCGCGGCGGGCCGGCGCGGCCACGCTCAGGGCAGCAGGTCGCGGACCACCGCGTCGGCCAGCAGCCGGCCCCGCAGGGTGAGCACCGCCCGTCCCTGCGGATAGGCCACCGGGTCCAGCAGCCCGTCGGCGAGCGCGCGGGCGGCGGCGGCCCGACCCGCGTCGTCCAGCACGTCCAGCGGCAGCCCGGAGGCGAGCCGCAGCCGCAGCATCACGTCCTCCGTGTGCGTCTCGGCCGGGGTGAGGATCTCCCGGGCCAGGCCGGGTGAGTGCCCGGCGGCGAGCCGCTGCGCGTACGTCGTGGGGTGTTTGACGTTCCACCAGCGCACCCCGCCGACGTGGCTGTGCGCCCCCGGGCCGAGGCCCCACCAGTCGCCGCCGGTCCAGTAGAGCAGGTTGTGCCGGCACCGGGCCGCCCCGCCGCGCGCCCAGTTGGAGACCTCGTACCAGGAGAAACCGGCCGCGTCGAGGGCGGCCTCGGCGGCCAGGTAGCGGTCCGCCGCGACGTCGTCGGAGGGGTACGGCAGCTCGCCGCGCCGCATCCGGGCCGCCAGCCGCGTGCCGTCCTCCACGATCAGGGCGTACGCGCTGACGTGGTCGACCCCGGCGGCGACCACCTGCTCCAGCGAGGCGGCGAAGTCCTCCGGGCGCTCCCCCGGCGTGCCGTAGATCAGGTCGAGGTTGACGTGGTCGAACCCGGCGTCGCGGGCCTCCCGGGCGGCCTCGACGGCGCGTCCCGGGCGGTGGGTGCGGTCGAGGACGGCCAGCACCCCGGCGGCGGCGGACTGCATGCCCAGCGAGATCCGGGTGTAGCCGGCGGCGCGCAGGGTCTTCAGCGACCCGGGGGTCACCGACTCGGGGTTGGCCTCGGTGGTGACCTCGGCGTCGGCGGCCAGCCCCCAGGTGCGGTCGATGCCGTCGAGCAGCCGGGCCAGGTCGTCGGCGGGCAGCAGGGTGGGGGTGCCGCCGCCGACGAAGACCGTGTCGACCCGGGGCGGCGGGGTGTCGGCGAGCACCCGGGCGGCGAGCGCCAGCTCGGTCAGCACGGTGTCGGCGTACGACTCCCGGCCGACGCCCCCGCCCAGCTCGGCGGCGGTGTAGGTGTTGAAGTCGCAGTATCCGCACCGGCTGGCGCAGAACGGCACGTGCAGGTAGACACCGAACCCGCGCGCGCCGACCCCGCGCAGGGCGGTGCCGGGCAGCGCGCCGTCGACGGGAACGGTCTCACCATCTGGAAGGACGCCGGGCATGGCCACTAGTGTGCCCGGCATGACCTCTCCCGACCGACTCGTGCGGGTCGCCACGGCCCGTGGGGTGACCACCCTCACCCTGGACAGCCCGCACAACCGCAACGCGCTGTCCACCCCGTTGATGACCGAGCTGCTGGCCGGGATCGCCGGGGCGGTCGCCGACGACGCGGTCCGGGTGGTCGTGCTGGACCACACCGGCCCGGTCTTCTGCTCCGGCGCGGACCTCAAGGAGACGGCGGCGGCGTACGCCAGCGGGTCGGTGCCGGCCGGGATGCTCGGTGACGTGCTGGTGGCGGTGCGCCAGTGCCCGAAGCCGGTGCTGGCGCGGGTGGCCGGGCCGGCGCGGGCCGGCGGGTTGGGCCTGATCGCGGCGGCCGACCTGGCGGTCTGCGCGTCCGAGGCGACGTTCGCCTTCACCGAGGTGCGGATCGGGGTGATCCCGGCGGTGATCTCGGCGACCGTGCTGCCCCGGCTGCACCCCCGGGCCGCCGCCGAGCTGTACCTGACCGGCGACACCTTCGACGGCCGGCGGGCCGCCGAGGTGGGACTGGTGACCGCCGCCGTGCCGGCCGGCGAGCTGGACGCGGCGGTGGCCCGGTACTGCGCGTCGCTGGTGCGGGGCGCGCCGGGGGCGCTGGCCGGGACGAAGGAGCTGCTGCGCCGCCCGGCCGCCACCGACCTGCGGGCGGAGATCGCCGACCTGTCCGCCCGGTCCACCGGCTACTTCCTGTCCGCCGAGGGCCGCGAGGGCGTGGAGGCGTTCCGACAGAAGCGGGACGCGGCCTGGGTGCCCCGGGATTGACCTGGTTTCTTCTGATTCTGCACGGGAACGTGAACCGGTCGACCGACCCGGGGCCGACGGTTGGCGACGTACGCTTGGCGAACGTTGAAACGGGAGGTGCGGGTGCGGACACGGACATTCGTGGCAGCCGGTGTCGTGGTGGCGTTGTTCGCCATCGTCGGGGGCTGGGGAGTCCGTCAACTCGACGGGGAGTTCCGGCTTCCCGTCGCCGGCCGCAGTTGCACCGTGCAGGCCGACGGCACCGTCAAGCTCGACGCCGACCAGATGGCCAACGCCGCCACCATCGCCGCGATCGGCATGCAGCGGCAGATGCCCGAGCAGGCCGTGGTGGTCGCCCTGGCCACCGCGTACCAGGAGTCGGGGCTGCGCAACCTCGCCCACGGTGACCGCGACTCGCTCGGCCTGTTCCAGCAGCGCCCCAGCCAGGGTTGGGGCACCCCGGAGCAGATCCGCGACCAGCGGTACGCGGCGAACCGGTTCTACAAGGCGCTGAAGAAAGTGCGCGGCTGGGAGCGGATGGAGGTCACCGACGCGGCCCAGGCGGTGCAGCGTTCGGCGTACCCGAAGGCGTACCAGAAGTGGGCCGACGAGTCCCAGGTGCTGGCGCGGGCCCTGCTCGGCGAGGCGACCGGCGCGGTGGCCTGCACGGTGGGGCGTACCCCGGTGATGCGCGGGCAGGCCGCGGTGGCCGAACTGACCCGTGGCCTGACCCTCGACTGGGGGTTGCCCGACGCCGGTGCGGTGGCCGAGCTGACCGACGTGACGGTGCCCGCCTCGGATGCCCGGGACGGCTGGCGGTACGCGCACTGGCTGGTCTCGCACGCCCCCGACCACGGGGTGAAGCGGGTGCGCTTCGACGGGCTGGAGTGGAACGCCGACAACGGCCGGTGGGCGAAGGTCGCCGACGGCCGGGCGACCGGGCCACGGGTGCTGGCCGAGGTCTTCGCCGACCCCGCCTGACCGGCCGGCGGGCCGGTGTGGTCAGTCGGCGACGTTCAACCGGCGGCGCACCTTCTCCCTGGTCGAGGCGGGCAGTTCGGGGACGTCGAGCAGCCGGGGCAGCAGCTCCGGCTCCAGACTGGTGGCCCGGAACACCTCACCGATCGTGACGCCGTGCGCCGGCCGGTCCACCACCGCCACCGGGTCGCCCGCGCTCACCTCGCCGTCGCGCAGCACCCGCAGGTAGGCCCCGGGGGCGGCCCGGACGGTGAACCGCTTGATCAGGTCGGGCACCCCCCAGAAACCGGCGAAGGTCGTGCACGGGGTACGCGGCTTGGTGACCTGGAGCAGCGCCGAGCCGACCGCCCAGCGTTCGCCGATCACCGCGCCGGTCACGTCCACCGCCCAGGTGGTCAGGTTCTCACCGAAGCCGCCGGGGCTGATGTCGCGGCCCAGTTCGGCCGACCACCAGCCGGCGTCCTCCTGCGCGTAGGCGTAGACCGCCTGCTCGGGGCCGCCGTGCTGGGGCCGCTCGCCGATGAAGTCGCCGGCCACCCCGTCGGCGCGCAGCAGCACCGGGCCGTCGACCGGCCGCTTGTCGATGCCGCTGCGCCCGCTCGCGTCACCCGCCCACCGCGCCTGCGTCACCACGCCGAGGTTCACCGCCGCCACCCTGCCCGTCATGGCCCCAGGGTACGGCCGGGCGCGGGTGGTCGGCGTCCCGGCTCAGCCCTTGACGGCGCCCGCCACCAGACCGGAGACCATCCGGCGCTGCACCAGCAGGAAGAAGACGATCACGGGGAGGGTGAACAGGGTGGAGGCGGCCATCACCGAGCCCCAGGCGGTGTCGTCGCGGCCGAAGAAGAAGGTCATCGCCACCGGCAGGGTGTAGCGGCTCTGGTCGTTGACGAAGGTCAACGCGAAGATCAGCTCGTTCCAGGCGGTGATGAAGGAGAAGATGCTGGTGGCCACCAGGCCGGGCGCGACCAGCGGGAAGAGGACCTTGCGGAAGGTCTGGACGCGGCTGGCCCCGTCGATGGCGGCGGCCTCCTCCAGTTCCTTCGGCACGGCCGCGACGAAGCCGCGCAGCATCCACACCGCGAACGGCAGCGAGAAGCCCAGGTAGGTGAGGATCAGGCTGGGCAGGGTGTTGTAGAGGCCGAGCCGCTGGATCATCAGGAACAGCGGGATGACCAACGCCTCCAGCGGGATCATCTGCACCACCAGCAGCATGATCAGGAAAGTGGTCCGCAGCCGGAACCGGAACCGGGCCACCGCCGTCGCGGCCAGCAGCGCCACCAGCCCGCTGAGCACGACCGTGCTGACGGCCACCAGCACGCTGTTGAGCAGGAAGTCGCCGAAGGTCACGCCCGGGATCAGGTTGCCGGTGAGGATCTCCCGGTAGTGCTCCAGGGTGGGGTGGGCCGGGACCGGCCGGGGGGTGGCCGAGAAGATCTCCCGGTTCGGTTTCAGCGAGGTGGCGACCATCCAGTAGACCGGGAAGGCGGCGAAGAGCGCCACCAGCAGGCCCGCGCCGTTGAGGGCGACCTTCTTCACGACGCGTCCTCCTGCCTGAGCACCATCCGGACGTACATGCCGGTCACCACCAGCAGGATCAGCGTGAGGATGACCGCGATGGCCGAGCCCACGCCGTACTTGGGCGGCGGGGAGAACGCCTCGGCGTACGAGTAGATCGACAGCATGAACGTCGGCCGGTCCTGGGTGCCGCCGGCCAGCACGAACTGTTGGGTGAAGACCTTGAAGTCCCAGATGGTGGAGAGCACCACCAGGATGCCGAAGACCGGCCGCAGCAGCGGAAAGGTGATCTTCCAGAACACCGTCCACGGGCCGGCCCCGTCGACCCGGGCCGCCTCGTGCAGCTCGCTCGGCACGCTCTTGAGCCCGGCGAGCACGCTGACCGCGATGAACGGGAACGAGTGCCAGACCACCACCAGGGTCAGGATCGCGAAGAACAGCAGCGGCGAGTTGAACCAGCCGTAACCCGACCAGTCGGTGCGGCCGAAGAGCGCCTGCGACAGCCCGTCCGGCAGGGCGTTGAACGCCCAGGTGACCAGGCCGGAGGTGTCATCGAAGATCCATTTCCAGACGATCGTGCCGGTCAGCGCCGGGGTGGCCCAGGCCAGCATCACGCAACTGGCCACGAAGGTGGCCATCTTCCGGCCGAGCCGGTGCAGCAGCAGCCCGACCAGGGTGCCCAGCACCATCGTCAGCAGCACGTTCGCCGCCGCGAAGAGCACGGTGTTGCGCAGCACCGTACGGAAGAACGGGTCGCCGAGGATCTGGGTGTAGTTGGCCAGCCCGACGAACGGCCACTCCCGGTCCCCGCGCAGCTGCCGGACGCTGTTGAGCCGGAAGAACGACATCGCCACCACCTGGCCCAGCGGCCACAGCAGCAGCACCCCGATCACGACCAGGCAGGGCAGCAGGAGCAGGTACGGCAGGCGGTCCACCCGGGGCCGCCGCCGCGTGGGGGTGTCCCGGGCGGCGGCCGTCGCAGGGTGCTCGGTCCGGGTGCTCACTTGGCGTTGAGGATGCTTTCCATCTCGGCGGCGGCGTCGGCGGTGGCCTGCTGCACCGACTTCTGGCCCTTGATGACCGAGCTGTTCATCGCCTGGGTGACCGTCTTCGTCCGGCTGACCTCCACCCACTTCGGGGTCAGTGGGGTCACCCGGGTGCGCTGCATGGTGCTGGCGAACGCCGCCATCAGCTTGTCGTCGGCGTAGTCGCCGCCCTGTACGAGGTCGGAGTAGACCGGGAAGAAGCCGAGGCTGCCGGCGAAGGTCTTCGCGTTCTTCTTGCTCAGCAGCACGGTCAGGTAGTCCCAGGCCAGGTCCTGCCGCTCGCTGTCCTGCCAGAGGGCGACGTCGGAGCCACCGGCGAAGGCGGGGGCCGGGCCGCCGTCCGGGCCGGGGATCGGGAAGGTCCCCCAGACCTTCTCGATGTCGGGGTTGTCCTTCTTGATCGCGCCGGCCTGCCAACTGCCGGCGAAGGCCATCGCCGCCTTGCCCGTGGCGAACTGGGTACGGGCGTCGATCTCGTTCCACCCGGCGGCGGCCGGCGGGGCGACCTTGTGCACGGTCACCAGGTCGGTCCAGAACTTCACCGCCCGCTGGGCCTGCGGGCTGGTGTAACCGGACTTCCAGGTGCCGCCCTGGTCGGTGGCGATCTCGCCGCCGGCACCCCAGAGGAAGGAGTAGAAGGGCAGTTCGGAGTTGCCCGGCAGGGCGATGCCGTAGCTGCCGGGCTTCTTGGCCTGCACCGCCTTGGCGACCGAGACCAGCTCGTCCCAGGTCTTCGGCGGCTGCACGCCGGCCTCGGCGAACCAGTCGGTGCGGTAGTAGATCGCGCGGACCCCGGCGTACCAGGGGACGCCGTACTGCTTGCCGTCGAGTTGCGCGTTGCGCACCAGGTCGGGCAGGACGTCCCGGCCCTCGGCCCAGCCGCCGAAGCGGCCGGAGATGTCGGCGAGCGCCTCCTGGGCCGCCCAGCCCTGGGTCTCGGTGTTGCCCAGCTCGGTGACGTCCGGGCCCTCGCCGCCGGCGAGCGCCGCCTGGAACTTCTTCGGTGCCTCCAGCCAGGGTATGTACTGGACCACCACGTCGGTGTCGGGGTGCCGCTGCCGGAACTCGGTCTCGACGCCGTCGAGGAACGCCGTCTGGGCGTCGCTCCCCTCGCCCATCATCCAGACCGTCAGCTTGCTGTCGTCGGCGGCGTCGTCGTCGCCGGAACCGCCGCAACCGGCGAGCACCATCGCGGCCGAGGCCACGACGGCGGTGACCGGGGCCAGCCGTTTCCACCTGTTCACGCCACTTCTCCCTCGCACCGTCCGGCACTAACCTTCTCTGCCGCACCCTAGTAGGAAAATTTCCTTTACGACAGGGGGCGGGTGCCGCCCCGCACGGGCGGACCGCCGACGGTGCGGCGGCCGGCGGCGGGGCGTTCGGCGAGGCGACCGTATCGCAGGCGGGGGCCGCTCTGGCAGGCCCCGCGACGACCCGTCGGGATCGACGGTCACCATCCGGACGAGCGAATGCCCGCCCCCGAACCGGGGGCGGGCATCCGCTGAGTTGGTCCGTGCCGGCCGGTCACCGACCGGCGGGCGGGGTCACCGGTGGCTGACGCCCCGACGGCGACCCACACCGGCCACCAGGGCCACGGCGATGGCGGCGAGGACGACCTGCACCAGCAGCTCGGCCCAGTCGATGCCGGCGGTCTGGGTGGCGATACCCATCGCCCGGGCCAGCACGGTGCCCAGCAGCGCGGCGCCCACACCGATCAGCATGTGCAGCCAGATCGGCATGTTCTGGCGGCCCGGCACGACCAGACGGCCCAGAGCGCCGACGATGAGACCAACAACGAGCGCGGTGATGATGCCCCAGACGGTGAACTCCACGGCCGTCCTCCTTCAGTAGATATGTCATTGGTGAGGTGTTTGTTGCTGTGGTGATCGGTAGGTTCCCGAAGCGGATAATTTCCAAACCGACTCCGGTAACGATCTGGTCTAGACCGCCCGTCACCGGCGACGGCCCGCGCCGCCCGGCCCCCCACACGCCAGCGGGCGCCCGACCCCGTGGGGTCGGGCGCCCGCTCAGCGGTGCCGCTTGACTTACCGGTGGGTGACGCTGCGGCGGCGACCCACACCGGCCACCAGGGCCACGGCGATGGCGGCGAGGACGACCTGCACCAGCAGCTCGGCCCAGTCGATGCCGGCGGTCTGGGTGGCGATACCCATCGCCCGGGCCAGCACGGTGCCCAGCAGCGCGGCGCCCACACCGATCAGCATGTGCAGCCAGATCGGCATGTTCTGGCGGCCCGGCACGACCAGACGGCCCAGAGCGCCGACGATGAGACCAACAACGAGCGCGGTGATGATGCCCCAGACGGTGAACTCCACGGTCGCCCTCCTCCTGAAGATTGAGTCACACGGAATGTGTGGTTCCTGTCGTGACAGCTAGATTCCCGAGCCGCCGGAAAACCAAACCGACTCACCACCACACATGTCGCCGCACGTCGATCCGACGCCACTGCGTCGGTTTGCCGGCCGTCGATGTCCGCGCAGCTCAGGACACTCGCGCCAGCCCATCCGGCGGCGACGCCGGGGCGGAAAAATTCGTCCGTACGACACCGGGGCCGCGCACGCAGACGGCCGGCGGCCCGGTCGGAGCACCGGGGCCGCCGGCCGTCGTGGGTACCGGGACCGGCCGGGCCGCGCGGGGCGCGGCCGACCCGATCGGGCGTACGCGCCCGACTACTTCTTGCCGGCCGGCTTGGCGTCGGCGGAGTCCGAGGAGAGCGCGGCGATGAAGGCCTCCTGGGGGACCTCGACCCGGCCCACCATCTTCATCCGCTTCTTGCCCTCCTTCTGCTTCTCCAGCAGCTTGCGCTTACGGCTGATGTCACCGCCGTAGCACTTGGCGAGGACGTCCTTACGGATGGCACGGATGGTCTCCCGGGCGATCACCCGGCTGCCGATGGCCGCCTGGATCGGCACCTCGAACTGCTGGCGCGGGATCAGGTTGCGCAGCTTCGCCGCGATCGTCGTGCCGTAGTTGTACGCCTTGTCCTTGTGCACGATCGCGCTGAACGCGTCCACCGGCTCGCCGTGCAGCAGGATGTCCACCTTGACCAGGTCGGACGCCTGCTCGCCGGAGGGCTCGTAGTCCAGCGAGGCATACCCCTTGGTACGGCTCTTGAGCTGGTCGAAGAAATCGAAGATGATCTCGGCGAGCGGGAGGGTGTAGCGCAGTTCCACCCGGTCGGCGGAGAGGTAGTCCATGCCGAGCAGGCTGCCCCGCCGCCCCTGGCACAGCTCCATCACCGCGCCCACGTAGTCGTTCGGGGTGAGCACGGTGGCCCGCACCACCGGCTCGTACACCTCGGCGATCTTGCCGGTGGGGTACTCGCTCGGGTTGGTCACCACGATCTCCTCGCCGTCGTCGGTGATGGCCCGGTAGACCACGTTCGGCGCGGTGGAGATCAGGTCGAGGTTGTACTCCCGCTCCAGCCGCTCCCGGATGATCTCCAGGTGCAGCAGGCCGAGGAAACCACAGCGGAAGCCGAAGCCGAGCGCCCCCGACGTCTCCGGCTCGTAGTCGAGCGCGGCGTCGTTGAGCTTGAGCTTGTCCAGCGCCTCGCGCAGGTTGGGGTAGTCCGAGCCGTCGATCGGATAGAGGCCGGAGTAGACCATCGGCTTCGGGTCCTTGTAGCCGCCGAGCGCCTCGGTGGCCGGCCGGGCGTTGATGGTGACGGTGTCACCGACCCGGGACTGGCGGACGTCCTTCACCCCGGTGATCAGGTAGCCCACCTCGCCGACGCCGAGCGCGTCGGCCTTGACCATCTCGGGGGAGATGACGCCGATCTCCAGCAGCTCGTGCACGGCGGCGGTGGACATCATCTTGATCCGGTCCCGGGCGCTGATCCGGCCGTCGATGACCCGGACGTAGGTGACCACGCCCCGGTAGACGTCGTACACCGAGTCGAAGATCATCGCGCGGGCGGGGGCGTCGGCGTCGCCGACCGGCGGGACGAACTGCCTGACGATCTCGTCGAGCAGGTACGGCACCCCGTCACCGGTCTTGCCGGAGACCCTGATGCAGTCGGCCGGGTCGCCGCCGATCAGGTGGGCCAGCTCCTCGGCGTACTTCTCGGGCTGGGCGGCCGGCAGGTCGATCTTGTTGAGCACCGGAATGATCTTGAGATCGTTCTCCAGCGCCAGGTAGAGGTTCGCCAGCGTCTGCGCCTCGATTCCCTGGGCCGCGTCGACCAGCAGCAGCGCCCCCTCGCAGGCGGCGAGCGACCGGGACACCTCGTAGGTGAAGTCCACGTGGCCCGGGGTGTCGATCATGTTCAGGACCGCCTGCTCACCGGCCCGCTCGCCCTCGCGGATGGTCCACGGCATCCGGACGGCCTGGCTCTTGATGGTGATGCCGCGTTCGCGCTCGATGTCCATCCGGTCGAGGTACTGGGCGCGCATCTGCCGGGGATCGACCACGCCGGTGAGCTGCAACATCCGGTCGGCCAGGGTCGACTTCCCGTGATCGATGTGGGCGATGATGCAGAAGTTCCGGATGCGCGCCGGGTCGGTGGCACCAGGAGCGTTCGCGCCGGGATCGAGCGTCGGTGGCACAGCGGTCCGTTCTGGTCGGCTGACGTGAGCGGGCCGACACGCCGCCGGCCCCCTCTATGCTCCCACGTCGCTCCGAACCCGGTCCGATCACTCCTCGGGTACCCGGCGGCGGCCCCACCGGCGGCTCACTCCTCGGGCGGCTCGACGAAGAGGGCGGCGAGCTTCGGCAGCCGGCGGCGGGCCTCCGCCTCGTCGTCGAAGTCCCAGAAGTCGTTCAGGTCCGGCATCCGCACCGGGTCCCGCTGCGCCGGCAGCTCAGCCGCGGTCGCCTTGCGGTACGCGTCCCACGGCACCGCCAGCATGTCCTCGCACTCGAACTCCTCGCCGCTGAGCGCCGCCGACCGCACCCGGGGCAGCCCCGCCAGCGAATCCGGGTCGCTCACCGCGGCGGCGAAGACCGCCCGACCCTGGGTCATCAGCCAGCCCCGGAAATACTCGAACCCGTCGTCGGAGGCACCTCCGTTGATCAGGTACGCCGCGCCCCACAGGTCGACCCGGTACGAGGCGGCCAGCACCCGCTGCTGGTGGTGCGCGTACCCGACGATGTCCTCCGGGGTGCGCTCGGCGAGCAGCGCCACCGCCCGCGCGGCGACCGCGTCGGCCTCTCCCCCGGCCCCGGCACGGGCCTGGTCGATCAACTGCCAGAAGTCGTCGGTCCTCATGGCTCGGAGTCTCCCAGACCCGCGCCGACCCCGGCCGCACCCGGCCGGGGGCCGGTCACCGGGCCCGGCCGGACCGGGCACGATGGTGGGGTGTCCGCGACGCCGCCGCCGTACCACCAGACCGCCGTGCGACCCGACTGGCGGGACCTGCCCGACGGCCTGCGGGAGGCGGTCGGCGGCCGGCTCGGCGCGTCGGTGGTCGCGGCCCGGACCGCGACCGCGGGCTTCACCGGCGGCTTCGCCGCCGTGCTCACCACGGCCACCGGCGCGCGGGTCTTCGTCAAGGCCGCCGACCTGGCCCGCCAGCGTCACCTGGCCGACTGGTACGCCCGGGAACTGGCCGTCCTCGCCCGGTTGCCGGCCGACCTGCCGGTGCCCCGCCCGCACTGGGCGCTCGACGCGGCCGGCTGGTACGCGGTCGGCCTGGACGCCGTCGACGGGCGGACACCCCGCCTGCCCTGGGACCCGGCCGAACTGGACGCCGTGCTCGCCGGGTACGCCGGGGTCGCCGCCGCGCTGGCCGACCCACCCGCCGGGCTGACCGCACTCGGCCTGCCCCGGCTGGCCGACCTGGCCCGCTCCGACATCCTGTGGTGGGAGGAGGTGGCCGCCGGACGGGAGCCGGTGCCCCCGCTGATCCCGCCGGCCCGCGACCGGTTACCCGAACTCGTCGCGCTGGAGTCCCGCCTGCCCGGGTACGCGGCGGCCGCGCCCGGCCTGGCTCACGGCGACCTGCGGGTGGACAACGTGCTGCTGGACCCCGCCGGCCGGGCCTGGTTCTGCGACTGGAACTGGCTGTGCCACGGCCCCGCGTGGTTCGACCTGGCCGGCCTGTTGATCACCGGGTACGCCGACGGGGCCGGGCTGGACGCCGTCTTCGCCGCCCATCCGGCAGCGGTCGACGCCCCGCCCGACGCCCTGGACGTGACCCTGGCCGCGCTCGCCGGCTACTACCTCACCGCCGCCGGCCCACCGGCGACGGCCGATCCCGCCTCGGGCGCGGGGACGGTCGGGCCGGGCGCCGGGCCGGCCGGCGGGAACCCGGCGGGCACGTCCGCGCTGCTCGGGGCGCACCGGCGGTTCAGCGGGGAGCAGGCGCTCCGCTGGCTCGCCGCCCGGCAGGGCTGGCACTGACGCCGACCGGCCCGGACCGGTCGGCCACCGGCGGCGGGCCGGCCCGGTCTCGTGCGGGCAGGGCGTTTTGGCTCGTCCCGGCCGACCTGGTAGCCTGGCTTTTCGCGTGGCGATGGCGCATGCTCGTCGCACGCGGATTGCAGACCAAACCGAGCTATCAAGACGAGGCTGTCGCGTGGCGAACATCAAGTCCCAGATCAAGCGCAACCGGCAGAACGAGAAGCGCCGGCTGCGTAACAAGTCGGTCAAGTCGTCGCTGAAGACCGCCATCCGGAAGTTCCACGAGGCTGCGGAGGCTGGTGACACCGAGAAGGCCACCACCCTGATGCGTGACGCCGCCCGCAAGCTCGACAAGGCCGCCAGCAAGGGCGTCATCCACGCCAACCAGGCGGCCAACCGGAAGTCGGCCATCGCGAAGCGCGTCGACTCGTTCTCGGCCTGACCGAGCGACCCACACCTGACCGAGAGCCCCGGGGCACCACCCCGGGGCTCTCGGCTGTGTGTTTCCCTGACGAGGGTGTGCTGCCATCTCCCTGGCGGTGGCGCGCTGCGACGGCAGCCCGCGCCCCGTCCCGGGTGCGTCGCGGCACGACGACGACCGTGGTCGGGCTAGCCGTGGTACCGCCGGGAGCTCAGCGGCGGCCCGGTCGGCCTCCCCGGTGCGGGCGCGTCGGTGACCACCGTGCCGGGCAGCGGGTAGGGCACCGGGGCCCGCCCGACGACCGGTTCGAGTTCCCGCCGGAACCGGTCGCGTTCCTGCTCCGGCACCAGTGCCGCCGAGTGGACCACCCGCCCGGCGACCTCGTCGTTGAGTTTGACCATGATCGCCACCGCCAGCGGCAGCACCGCCACCGCCCACCAGCTCACCAGCTCGGCCAGGGCGAGGAGCACCGCGAACGCCACCGCCCCCTCGAAGAAGAGGAAACAGAGCACCCCGCCGGGGTTGATGATGCGCAGGCCGAGCAGCCGGGCGTAGAGCGGCCGGTAGCGGTGGTCGTCCGCCGGTACGACCGACCATCCGGGTCCGCCGCGCCCCACCACCGGGTGGGAGGGGCCGGTCACCCGCCCACCGTGCCCCGCCACCGGGCGGGAGGGGCCGGTCACCCGCCCACCGTGCCCCGCCACCGGGTGGGAGGGGCCGGTCACCGGGCGCTGCCCCGGCGGGCGGCGGCGACCGAGAAGACCGCCTTCTCCAGGGCGTATCCCCGGTCGTCGGCGCCGCCCTTGACCGCCGCGTTGCACTCGGCCGCCGCCCGCATCGCCTCGACCAGGCCCTCCGGGGTCCAGCCCCGGGCCCGCTGCTGGGCATTCTTGATCTTCCAGGCCGGCATGCCGAGGGTGCTCGCCAGCTGGTAGGGGTCGCCCCGGCCGGCGGCGGCGACCCGGGCCACCGTGCGGACCCCGTCGGCGAGGGCATCGGCGATCGGGACCGGATCGACCCCGACGTGCAGGGCCCAGCGCAACGCCTCCAAGGCGGCCGGCACGTCGCCGATCATGGTGGCGTCGGCGACGGTGAAGCCGCTCACCTCGACCCGACCCCGGTAGTAGCGGGCCACCATGTCCGCGCCGATCCGCCCGTCGGTGTCGGCGAGCAGTTGCGAGCAGGCGGCGGCCAACTCCCTCAGGTCGGTGCCGACGGCGGCGATCAGCGCCTCGGCCGCGTCGTCGGTGCACCTGCCCCCGCCCTGGCGGATCTCGTCGCGGACGAACGCCACCCGCTCGCGGTGCCCCTTGAGCTTCGCGGCCGGGACGACCGTGGCACCGGCGGCCCGCAGCCCGTCGGCGAACGCCTTGCCCTTGCCGCCGCCCAGGTGCAGGGCCACCAGTTGGACGTCCGGATCGGGATTGCGGGCGTAGTCGAGCAGCGCGGTGACCAGGTCCTTTCGGGCGTCCTGGGCGGAGCGGAGCACCAGCACCCGCCGGCCACCGAACAACGAGGGGCTGAGCATCTCGGCGATCTCGCCCACGGCCAACACCCCGGCCTGGTACTCCCGGACGTCGACCTGCGGGTCGACGCTGCGGGCTTTCGCCACGGCTTCGGTCACCGCGCGCGTGGCGAGCAGCTCCTCGTCGCCGAGGACGAGCAGAATAGGAGCAAGGTCGACGCCGGTCACGTCGCTCATCTTGGCACGGCTGGGCGGAGGATCGCGCCTGCTCATCGACGGCTGCGACGGCCCACCCCGCACTCAGCGCAAATATAGACATTTACCTCGATTGACAGCTAGTGCACGCAATATCCATTCCAGTCCAGATTTTCTCTCGCTTCTGTTCCCCTCGGGTGCCGGGTCGACAGGCCCCACCGCCGGGTCACCTGGACGCCTGTCCACCCTGGTTCCGCCGGGACGCCGGTCCGGCGGGTCACCGGCGACCCGGCGGGTCACCGGCGACCCGGCAGGTCATCGGCGGCCCGGCGGCAGGCCCCGGTTGACCACCGCGAGCCGGCCGGAACGCACCACCACCGCCACGTCCCCGTCGGTGTCGGTCCGCAACACCCGCACACCGGAGCGGGCAAGCCGGTCGAGGATCACCGGGCTCGGATGCCCGTAGTCGTTGTCGACGCCCACCGGCACCAGCGCCACCGCCGGCCGGACCGCGTCGAGGAAGGCCGGGTCCTGGTAGGCACTGCCGTGGTGGGCCACCTTGAGCACCTCGGCCCGCAACGCGTGCGGCGGCACCCGGTCCAGCAGTGCCCGTTGCTCCTCGGTCTCCGCGTCCCCGGGCAGCACGACGCGTACGCCGGCCACCGTGGCCCGTAGCACCAGCGAGTTGTTGTTCGGGTCGGACCGGGTGCCCCGCAGCGGGTAGGGCGGCCCGAGAACGACCACCTCCACCCCCGGCGACCGGTACGACCAGCCGGCCGCCGGCGCCACCTGACGCGCCGGCCCGACGGCGGCCGCCACCAGCTCCCGCCCCGCCACCGGCTCGGTCAGGGTCGGGGTGAGCACCGTGGCCACCCGCCGCCCCCGGGTCACCCCGGCCACGCCACCGACGTGGTCGGCGTGGAAGTGGCTCACCACCAGCAGGGAGACCTCGCGCACCCCGAGCCGCCGCAGGCAACCGTCCACCGCCGACGGCTCCGGACCGGCGTCCACCACCACCGCCCGGCCGTCCGCCACCGGCAGCACGACGGCGTCCCCCTGACCGACCGCGCACGCCACCACCACCCAACCGTCCGGCGGCCATCCGCTCGCCACCAGCCGGACCGGCAGGGTGCCCAGCACCACCGCCGCCGCGCCGACCGCCACCAGTCGGCGCACCAGCGGCCGGCGGACGGCCAGCAGCAGCCCCAGGGTCAGCCCGGCCAGCAGCAACGCGCCCGGCAGCCCGCCCGGCCAGGGCAGGGTGCCGGCGGGCAACCGGGCCCCCACCCGGGCGACGGTGACCAGCCACCAGGCCGGCCAGCTCGCCAGCCAGGCGGCGAACTCCGCCCCGGCCGGCCACGCTGGCGAGATCACCGCCGCCGTCACCCCCAGCACCGTGGCCGGGGCGATCGCCGGCACCACGAGCAGGTTGGCCGGCACCGCCACCAGGCTCACCGTGCCGGAGATGCCGGCCACCACCGGCCCGCAGGCGAGCTGGGCCGCCGCCGGGACGGCGAGGGCCTCCGCCAATCCGGCCGGTACGCCCCGCCGCCGCAGCCCGTCGCGCCAGCCCGGGGCGAGCAGCAGCAACCCGCCGGTCGCCAGGACCGACAGCGCGAAGCCGGCGTCCCCGGCCAGGTCCGGGTCGACGAGCACCAGCACGGTCACCGCCGCGGCCAACGCCGGCAGTGTGGCCCGGGGCCGCCCGACCGCCAACGCGGCCAGCCCGATCGCCCCCATGGTGGCCGCCCGTACCACGCTGGGCGAGGGACGGACCAGGACGACGAAACCGATCAGGGCGAGCCCGCAGAGGACCGCCGCCAGCCGGGGGCCCGCACGGGCCCACCGGGCCGCCAGCAGCACCGCACCGACCACGATCGCCACGTTCGACCCGGAGACCGCGTTGAGGTGGGTCATCCCGGTGGCCCGGAAGTCCTCCTCCACGGTGGCCGGCAACCGGCTGGTGTCCCCGACGACCAGGCCGGGCAGCAGACCACCCTGCTCGGGCGGGAGCGGGGCGCAGGCCCGGTGCAGACCGGCCCGCAGGGTGCCGGCGGCGCGTTGGAGCCACGGCGGGGGCCCGTCCCGGACCGGTGGGCCGGACACGGTCAGCACGGCGGCGGTGAGGTCGCCGCCCCGGGGCGCGGCGAGCCTGCCCTCGACGGTCAGCCGCTGCCCCGGCAGCAGACCCCGCCAGGCCGGATCGGTGGCGAGCACGAGCAGGCGTACCGGGAGCCGGAGGCGGTGGCCCTGCGGATCGGTGATGGTGCTCGACTGCGCGGTGACGAGCAGGGTCGCCGGACGGCCGGGCGCCCCGCGTACCGGCCGGGGATCGTCGCGGAGTACCAGGTCGACGGTGACCCGGGCCCGGTCGTCGACCAGTGGGCGCAGTGGTGCGGCGTCGCGCACGTGCAGCCGGGCCGCGGTGGCGGTGCCGCCGCAGACCACGCCGAGCAGCACGGCGACGGCGATCCAGCCGTAGCGGCGGACCGGGGCGGCCGGGGTGCCCAGCACCGCGAGCAGGTGCGCGGTGAGCAGGGCGGCGAGGACGGCGGCACCTGCGGCGAGCAGGACCGCCGTGCGGGTGGTGAGGTGCAGGCAGGCCAGCGCCGCCAACCAGGCCGCCACCGCCAGCCCGGCCAGCCGCAGGTCGGGTGCCCGGTCGGTGGTCACACCGTCACCAGGTCCTTGAGCTGTTCGTACCGGGCGTCGCCGATGCCGTCGACCTGGCGCAGGTCGCCCACGCTGCGGAAGCCGCCGTGCTGGTCGCGGTGGGTGAGGATGCGTTGGGCGAGCACCGGGCCGACCCCGGGCAACGCGTCGAGCTGGGCCACCGTGGCGGTGTTCAGGTTGACCCGGCCACCCGGCACCGCCCCGCCGGGTGCCGCCGCCGGCCCGGCCGGGGCCGCACCGGAGCCTGCCGCGTCGGGTGGGGCGGTGACGCCGACCAGGATCAGCTCCCCGTCGGCCACCTTCCGGGCCGGGTTGAGCAGTGCCACGTCGGTGCCGGGCAGCGCCCCGCCGGCCGCCTCGACCGCGTCGGCGACCCGCGCCCCGGCCGGTACCCGGACCAGACCGGGGCGGCGGACCCGGCCGGCCACCGCCACCACCAGCTCGCCGGTCGGCGCGACGGCCGCGCCGGACGCGGGCCCGCCGGAGGACTCCGGCCCGGCCAGGGTCGTCGCCGGGCGCACCGGTTCCGGCTGCGGGCGGGACCGCCAGGCCCAGAATCCCGCGCCGAGCACCACGGCCACCGCCACGACCGCCAGTGCCCGGACCCCGCGCCGGCCGGGGTCGAAGACACCGGGACCGGGCAACCGGGCGGCCGGTGCCAGGTCGTCACCGTCGGCGGGATGCCGGTGGTCCGGGTCGCCGGGGCGGAACACGGCCGGATCGTCCCCCGCACGACGCCGTGCACCGGCGTCACGAAGGCCCTCGTCGTGGCGACGTGCACCGGCGTCACGAAGGCCCTCGTCGTGGCGGCGTGCACCGGCGTCACGAGGGCCGTCGTCGTGACGACGTGGACCGGCGTCGGAAGAGTCATCGTCATACCGGCGTGGAGCGGCGTCGGAAGGGCCGTCGTCATGCGGCCCTGGACCGCGTGGAACACCGTCGAGGTAGTCGCCGAGGTCGAGGGAGCCGGCGTCGCGGAAACCGGCGTCGGTGGCCGGCCGGGGACGGCGGCGGGCCGACGTCCCGGCCGTGTCCGCCTCCGGCGGCGACGCCCCACCGGCACCCGGTATGCGCGACGCCGCCGGCCGGTACGGGCGGGGTGGCGGCTGCGGCGGGTCCGCCGTCCGTGCCACCGCCGACACCCCTGCGGTCAGCCGGTACAGCCGTCCCCGCACCCTGGTTTCCTCGTCCTCCGACACGGCGCGACGTTAGGCCGGTGGGCGGCACCCGTTGCGGCCGGCGGAGGTCGGCTGTGGACGGCGACGGCGGCTGTGGACAACCGCCTGATCATGGCCGGATCTGCTATGCGGACCCCGACCGACGGGCACGGCGGCCGACCCGTTCAGGCCTGCCGGCGGTGGATCACGACACCGGCCAGGCCCGGCCCGGCGTGGGCGGCGACCACCGCACCGGCCTCGGAGACGTACGTGTCGTGCAGGCGGTCGCCGAGCCGGGCGGTGAGCGCCTCGACGAGGTGCTCGGCACGGTACGGGGCGGCGAGGTGGTGCACCCCGAGGTCCACCTCGGCATCGGCGGCGGCCTCGACCGCCAGGTCGATCAGGCGGGCCATCCCCCGGCTGGCGGTACGCACCTTGTCGCGCACCACGATCGCACCATCCGGCATGTGCATGATCGGCTTGACCGACAGGGCGGTGCCGAGCAACGCCTCCGCCGCGTTGATCCGGCCACCCCGGCGCAGGAACTCCAGCGTGTCGACGTAGAAGAAGATGGTGGTGCGGTCGACGGCGGCCAGCGCCGCCGCGCGTACCCCGGGCAGGTCGACGCCCGCCTCGGCGGCACCGGCGGCGGCCAGCGCCGGAAAGCCCAGCCCCATGCCGGTGGACCGGCTGTCGACCACCTCGACGCGGTCGCCGACCTCGGCGGCGGCGAGCCGGGCCGCCTCGACCGTGCCGGACAGCTCGGCCGACAGGTGCACCGACAGCACGCCGTCCGCGCCGTCGGCCAGCAGCCGCCGGTACGTGGCGGCGAACTGCGCCGGGGACGGCCGGGACGTGCTCACCGAGACCCGCCGGCCGCCGAGGGCCCGGGTGGCGTCGGCAGGGTGGGTCTCCACCCCCTCCAGCCCCTCCGCGCCGTTGAGTACGACGGTCAGCGGCACCACGGTCAACCGGTGCGCCCGCACCGGCCCGGGTGGAAGGTAGGCGGTGGAGTCGGTGACGACCGCGACGGACATGCCCGGCACGCTAGCCGATGCCGGGACCGCCCGCCCCGGCCGGCCGGCACGGACCTCCCGGACCGGTCGACCCGGGGCGGTGCGGACCGGTCGGTTCAGACCGGCTCGGCCGGTGGCGGCGGGGTGAGCGGGCCGACGTTGTGCGCGCGCAGGTGCCAGCCCCGCAGGTCGTTGTGGCGTAGTTCGGTCCAGTGGCAGTTGGCCAGCGAGCCGATGCTGCGCAGCACGGTGTGGTCCCAGCCGAGGAGCTGACCGACGCCCTGCCGGGCGGCGCCACCGTGGGTGGCGACCACGACGGTGCCCCCGTCGGCCAGCTCGACGGCGGCGAGCAACGCCTCGCCGACCCGCTTGCCGAGGTCGTCGAGGGGTTCGATGCCCGCTCCCGGGTCCGGGTCGCCGGCCCGCCACCGGGCGTGCTCGGTGGGGAACCGGGCGGCGGCGTCGGTGAGGGCGAGGCCCTGCCACTGGCCGAAGTGCCGTTCCCGCAGCCGGGCGTCGGGGCGGACCGGCTGGCCGGTGAGCCGGGTGAGCGTGGCGGCGGTGTCGGCGGCGCGGCTCAGGTCGGAGGCGACGACGACGGCCGGGCGCAGCGCCGCGAGCAGCGGGGCGGCGGCGCTGGCCTGCTCCCGGCCGAGGTCGTTGAGGGGTACGTCGATCTGCCCCTGCACCCGACCGGCGGCGTTCCAGTCGGTGTTGCCGTGCCGCCAGATGATCAGGCGGGTCATTCGGCGGCGGCACCCGCGGCGTCGGCCTCGACCAGGTCGCGGTCGACGAACGGGAGCTGGGGGCAGTCCTTCCAGAGCCGGTCGAGGGCGTAGAACTCGCGTTCCTCGGTGTGCTGGACGTGGACCACGATGTCGACGTAGTCGAGCAGCACCCAGCGGCCACCCCGCTCACCCTCGCGGCGAATCGGCTTGGCCTTCTCGGGCAGCTCCAGCAGACGCTCCTCGACGGCGTCGACGATGGCCATCACCTGACGCTCGTTGGGCGCCGAGGCCACCAGGAACGCGTCGGTGATGGCGAGCTGGTCACCCACGTCGATGATGACGATGTCCTGCGCCTTCTTGTCGGCCGCGGCCTGGGCGGCGGCCATCGCCAGCTCGTGAGCGCGTTCGGAAACTGTCACCGTTCTCCTTCGATCAACAGTGCGACCCGTCAAGCGTCTCACACCCGGCGCGGAGACGACTTGTCAGTTCTGGCCGCTTACCGGGACGAAGTAGCTGTAACCGGGCGTAATCACCGCTGGTAGAGCCGTCGTTTCGCGATGTACTGCACCACACCGTCGGGCACCAGGTACCAGACCGGTTCCCCCCGGCCGACCCGCTCCCGGCAGTCGGTCGAGGAGATCGCCATCGCGGGCACCTGCACCAGGCTGACGGTGTCGGCGGGCAGGTGCTTGTCGGTCAGCTCGAACCCGGGCCGGGTCACCCCGATAAAATGGGCCAGCGCGAAGATCTCGTCCAGATCCTTCCAGGACAGGATCCGCTCCAGCGCGTCGGCGCCGGTGATGAAGTGCAGTTGCGCCTTCGGGCCGTACTCGTGGTGCAGGTCCCGCAGGGTGTCGACGGTGTAGGTGGGGCCGCCGCGGTCGATGTCGACCCGGCTGACCTGGAACCGGGGGTTGGAGGCGGTGGCGATCACCGTCATCAGGTAGCGGTCCTCGGCCGGGCTGACCGGGGTGTCCGCCTTCTGCCACGGCTGCCCCGTCGGCACGAAGACCACCTCGTCCAGGGCGAACCGGTCGGCCACCTCGCTGGCCGCCACCAGGTGACCGTGATGGATCGGGTCGAAGGTGCCGCCCATGATGCCGATCCGTCGGATGTCGTCCTCCACCCCATGATCGTAGGCCGCCCCGCGCCGGGCCCGCCGGGGCCCGGCGCGGACCGACCCTCAGGCGGCGGCCGCCGCGACCGCCGTCCGGGCGACCAGGGCCCGGCGCAGGTCGTCGGCGGCGTCGACGACGCTGCGGCGCAACCCCGGGGTCAGGTCGTCCCGGATGAGCAGGGTCGCGGCCGAATCCAGCGTGGGCTGCGCCACGGCGTAGCGGGGGAAGGCCAGCCGGGCGACCCGTTCGGCCACCCACGGGGTACGCCGCCGCGCCGCCGCCGGCATCTCGGTGAAGTACCGGTCGACGTACGTGCCGGTCAGCTCGGCCTGGTCCGGCTGCCAGAACCCCTCGGCCGCCGCCTCGACGAGCCGGTTGGAGCGGGTGGTGTCCCGGGTGACGATCTCCCAGGCGGCCTCCTTCGCGGCCACCTCCGGCAGGGCCGCCCGGCACCGGGCCGCCCGTTCCGCGCCGGTGGCGCTGCGGTCGGTCGCCGCCTCGGCCGCGATCTCGGTCTCGCCGGCCGCGCCCAGCACCACCAGCCGGTGCAGCAGCGCCCAGCGCAGCTCGGCGTCGACGGCCAGCCCGTCGGGCACGCCCCGGCCGACCAGCCACCCGGCGAGCAGGTCGGCGTCGGCGGTGGCGGAGAGCAGCCCCCGCGCGGCGGCCAGTTGCAGTGACCCACCGGCCGGGGCGGTGGCGAGCAGCGTGGCGCAGGCGTCGGCCGTACGCAGCAGCGCGGCGTCCCGGGCGAGCGGGTCGAGATAGCGGTCGACCAGGTTGCGGCTGCGGGCGAGCACGCTCTCCGCGACGGCCACCTCGGTCTCGGTGGGCAGGGCCGCCGTCAGCAGCGCCACCACCGCCGACACCGGCCGCTCGCCGTCGGTTGCGGCGTCCAGCGTCTCCTCCCACAGCAGCGCACGGGCCAGCGGGTCGGTGAGTGTGGGCAGCACCGTACCGACCGCGTCCACCGACGCCGGATCGAGCCGGATCTTGGCAAAGGTGAGGTCACCGTCGTTGGGCAGGAGCAGCCCGGCGGCCCGCCCGGTCAGCGCGGGAAGCGCGGTGCGTCCGTCGTCGGCGGCCGGGTCGAGATCGACCTCGACCCGTTCCACCGCGCCGTCGGAGGCGTACCGGCCGACCGCGATGCGGTGTGGGCGCAGCACCGGGTGCTCCGACGGCGCGGTCTGCACCACCGCCACCGAGGACCACCGGCCGTCGGCGTCCACCGAGGTCTCCGTCCGCAGCGTGTTGACCTGCGGTTGACGCAGCCAGCGGTCGGCCCAGTCGGTGAGGTCCCGCCCGCTGGCGGCGCTGAGGCTGGCCAGCAGGTCGGCCAGGGTGGCGTTGCCGAACCGGTGAGCGGCGAAGTGCTGGTTGAGCCCGGCCAGGAAGGCGTCGTCGCCGAGCCAGGCGACGAGCTGGCGGAGCACGCTGGCGCCCTTGGCGTACGAGATGCCGTCGAAGTTGAGCAGGGCCTGGGCGGCGTCGGCGACCTCCTCCGGGGCGACCGGATGGGTGGACGGGCGCTGGTCGGCGGCGTACCCCCACGCCTTGCGGCGGATCGCGAAGGTCGTCCAGGCCCGGTCGAACCGGGTCGCCTCGGCGGTGACCCGGGTGCCCAGGTACTCGGCGAAGGACTCGTTCAGCCACAGGTCGTCCCACCAGCGCATCGTGACCAGGTCACCGAACCACATGTGGGCCATCTCGTGGGCGATGGTGGTGGCCCGCTGCTCCCGCTCGCTGTCGGTGACCGCCGAGCGGAACACGTCGTCGTCGCGGATGGTGACCAGGCCCGGGTTCTCCATCGCCCCGGCGTTGAACTCCGGCACGAACGCCTGGTCGTACTTGACGAACGGGTACGGCTCGGCGAAGAGCTGGTGGAACCGGTCCAGGCACTGCTTGGTGACGGTGAGGATCTCGTCGAGGTCGGCGTCGAGGTGCGCGGCCAACGACTGCCGGCAGTAGACGCCCAGCGGGATGTCGCCGTGGCTGTCCCGCCGTACGTGCCAGGGGCCGGCGATCAGCGTGACGAAGTAGCTGGCCAGGGGCGCGGTGGGGGCGAACTCCCAGCGTCCCGGGGCCGGGTTGGCGGCGAGCGGGCCGTTGGCGGCGACCGTCCACTGCGGCGGAGCGGTCACGGCGAGGGTCACCGGGGCCTTGAGGTCGGGCTGGTCGAAGGCGGCGAAGATGCGTGGCGCCTCGTCCAGGAAGGACATCGCGTAGAGGTACGTCGCGCCGTCGGCCGGGTCGACGAAGCGGTGCATCCCCTCGCCGGTGTTGGTGTAGGCCATCTCGGCGGTGACCGTGAGGGTGTTCTCCGCCGCCAGCCCGGTGAGCGGGAACCGGCCGTCGGCGAGGGCCGCCGGGTCGAGCTTCCGGTCGTTGAGCCGGACCGCCTCCAGGACTGCGGGTTTGACCTCGACGAACGTCTCGGCGTCGGGGGTGGCGGCGCGGAACCGGATGGTGGTCGTCGAGCGGAAACGCTCGTCGCCACCGGTGAGATCGAGGTCCACCTGATAGGACTCGACATCGATCAGTGCGCGACGCGCGGTCGCCTCTACACGGGTCAGGCTCGGCATCCGCTTATCCTGCCCGACGGGGAGCCGGCCGGGCTCCCCGATACGCGCGGCAATGGAGGATCAACAATGGGTCAGCACCCCAAGGGCGACTTCGACCTGTCCCGGGCGGTCTGGCAGCGAGCCGAGGGCGACACCTCCGACAGCGCGGTCGAGGTGGCCTTCGTGGACGACCTGATCGGGATGCGCAACTCGGCCGAGCCGGACGGCCCGGTGCTGGTGTTCACCCAGGCCGAGTGGGACGCGTTCGTCGCCGGTGCCCAGGACGGCGAGTTCGACCTGGACTGACCGCCGGGCGGCGACCCCCGGGCGGTACGCGGCGACCCGCCCCACGCCCGGGGGCACCGGCCCGTCGGGCGACCGCCGCCCCGCGCCGACGCGGGCCGGCGCGGCGGTGCCCGGACGACGGCTCACCCGTCCCCCTCGCCCCAGCCCAGCCCGCCCGGCCCCGGGGCATGGTGGAACCCGGGGTGGCCGGCGACGTCGGCGCAGCGGTCGCCGTCCGGGCCGACGGCGGAACAGAACAGCCGCTCCGCGTCCCGCCAGGCATCGGCCGGGGACAGCGCGACCGAGGCCAGCACCAGCTCCGGGCGTAGCAGGCTCAGCGCCTCCGCGTACGCCACCGCCAGCTCCCGGGCGTGCTCCGGCCCGTCGGCGGTGAACCCGAGGTGCACGGTGAACCGCCGGGACGGCCGGCGCGGCCGGGCGAGCAGCGGCCGCCCCGGCGGGTGGTCCCCGCCGGCCCGGCCGAGCACGTCGACCACCTGTCGCTGACGCCAGTACGGCGGCGTGTTCTCCCGCATCCGGTCCTCCCCGTCGTCGAACGCCCCACGGCCGCCCGTGGTGGCCCGGTGTCGAGCCAACCAGGTTCACGGCGGCCCGGGAGGGGCCAGCGGGCACCCGGTCACCGTCCGGCGGCACGGCGGGATTCAGGGCCCCGAACCGGGGTAGACGACCCGCGGCCGACCAGCCGGGTCCGCCGACCGTCACCGCGTCAGGAGAGCCCGATGGCCACCACACCGGCCGACCGCAGCCCGGAGAGCACGCTGGCGTTCTTTCGCGAGGGCTACCGGTTCATCAGCAACAGGTGTGAGCGCTACGACACGGACATCTTCACCGCCCGGTTCCTCCTGGAGCCGACGATCTTCCTGCGGGGGCGGGCCGCGGCGGAACTGTTCTACGACCCGGAGCGCTTCCGGCGTGCCGGTGCGGCACCCAAGCGGGGCCAGCGGACGCTGACCGGGCAGGGTGGGGTGCAGGGGTTGGACGGTCCGGCCCACACCGACCGCAAGGCCATGTTCATGTCGATCATGACGCCCTCGGCGGTCGAACGGATCGGCCGGCTCTTCGCCGACGAGTGGCGGATCCGGCTGGCGGCCTGGGGTGGCGGCGGTCCCGTGGTGCTCCGCGACGAGGTGGGCCCGATGCTGCTGCGGGCGGTCTGCGCCTGGGCGGGCGTACCCCTGCCGGAGAGCGAGGTCGGCCGGCGCAACGCCCAGATGCAGGCCATGATCGACGGACCGGCCGCGCTCGGCCCCCGGCACTGGCGCGGGTTGCGCGGTCGCCTGCGGGCCGAACGCTGGATCGCCGACCTGGTGGAACGGGTACGGGTCGGCACCGTTGCCGCGCCCGAGGGCAGCGCGCTCGCGGTGATCGCCGAGCACCGCGACGCCGAGGGGCGGCTGCTCCCCCGCCGGGTCGCCGCCGTGGAACTGATCAACGTGCTGCGTCCCACCGTCGCCGTCGACCGGTACGTCCTGTTCGCCGCCCTGGCCCTGCACGACCACCCGGACTGGCGGGACCGGGTGCGCGCCGGTGACGAGCCGACCGAGTGGTTCGTCCAGGAGGTCCGCCGCTACTACCCGTTCTTCCCGGTCGCCTTCGCCCGGGTGCGGCACCCCTTCGAGTGGCACGGGCACCACTTCCCGACCGACCGCCGGGTGCTGCTCGACCTGTACGGCACCAACCACCACCCCGGGATCTGGTCCGAGCCGGAGCGGTTCCGCCCGGAGCGGTTCGCCGGCTGGCGGGACGACCCGTACGGTTTCGTGCCGCAGGGCGGGGGCAGCCACCTGGGCGGCCACCGCTGCGCCGGGGAGTGGATCACCATCGAGCTGATGAAGCAGGCGGTCGGCCTGCTCACCGGGGCGATGGACTACCGGCTCCCGCCGCAGGACCTCGCCCTGGACCTGTCCAAGGTGCCGACCCTGCCGCCCAGCGGCCTGGTGCTCGCCGACGTCCGCGGCATGCCGGCCGCCCGGCGGCACGGGGCTCGCGGGTGAGCGCCCCCGCCGGGTCGACGCGTCCGGCCCCGGTCGGGTCCCGCCCGGCCGCCGCGCCGGGCGGCCCGCCACGCCCGCCCCGGCTCCCCGTCGAGTACGTCCTGCCCCTGCACCGGACCGACGACGACGGCCTGGACGAGCTGACCGGCTACCTGCGTGCCCTGTGCCGGCTGGTCGAGGTGACCGTGGTCGACGGCTCGCCGCCGCCGGTGTTCGCCCGGCACGCCGCCCACTGGCACGGCCTGCTGCGGCACCTGCCCCCCGATCCGGCGGTGCACGGGCTCAACGGCAAGGTACGCGGGGTGCTGACCGGGGTGGCGGCGGCCCGGCACGAGCACGTGGTGATCGCCGACGACGACGTCCGGTACACCGAGGCGGAGCTGCGGGTGGTGCACCGGCTGCTGGACACCGTCGACCTGGTCCGCCCGCAGAACTACTTCGACCCGCTGCCCTGGCACGCCTGGTGGGACACCGGCCGGACCCTGCTCAACCGGGCGTTCGGCGTCGACTGGCCGGGCACCCTGGCGGTGCGGCGCAGCACCTTCCGGGCGATGGGCGGCTACGACCCGGACGTGCTCTTCGAGAACCTGGAACTGGTCCGCACGGTGCGCGCGTACGGCGGCACCGAGGCCAGCCCCGCCTGGCTCTACGTCCGCCGTCTGCCGCCGACCGCGGCGCACTTCCGCGGCCAGCGGGTCCGCCAGGCGTACGACGACCTGGCCCGACCGGCGCGGTTGCTGGTGGCGCTGGCGGTGCTGCCTGCGGTGGTGGCCGCGTCGGTGGCCCGCCGACCGGGGCTGCTGGCCGTCGGGGCGGCCGGTGCGGTGGCGCTGGCGGAGATCGGCCGGCGGCGGGCCGGCGGAACGGCGGTGTTCCCCCCGGGCACCGCCCTGGCCGCGCCGTTCTGGCTGCTCGAACGCGGGCTCTGCGGGTGGCTCGCGGTGGCCCGTCGGGTCGGCCCTGGCGGGGTGCGCTACGCCGGTCGGCGGGTGCGCCGCCCGGCCCACTCGGTGCGGACGCTACGACGCCGGATGGCCCCGGTGGAGCCGGGCGAGCTGACCCGGTGGGTCCGGGCCGACCCGGCCGCCCGGGGCCGCTGACCGGACGGTCCACGACGCGGGCGCTCGTCGCGACCGGTTTGTGGGGTGGCACCGATCCGGGCGGTCGGGCACCTGACGGCCGGGGTCCCTGCACAATTCGCGTTTTCCCCGCCGAAAGTCGCCGGTCGGCCCAGAATGTGAGGATCGTCCGACTGTGCCGAGCAGTTGGCTCCCGTGGAGGTGACAGCGATGGCCCACGCCGTACGACGACCCGCCCCGGCCGCCCCCAAGCCCCGGGTCCAGCCGGTCGCCGCTGCCGTCGCGGCCGTCTTCCTGCTGCTCGGCGTCCTCGGCTTCGTCCCCGGCGTCACCACCGGCTACGACGAGCTGGCCTTCGCCGGGCACCACTCCGGGGCGAAGCTGCTCGGGGTGTTCCAGGTGTCGGTCCTGCACAATCTGCTGCACCTGATCTTCGGGCTGGTCGGCCTGGTGCTGGCCCGCCGGCTCGGTGGCGCCCGGCTCTACCTCACCGTCGGCGGGGCGGTCTACCTGGCGCTCTGGCTGTACGGCTTCGCCGTCTCCCGGGACGCCCCGGCCAACATCATCCCGGTCAACGGCGCGGACAGCTGGCTGCACCTGGGACTCGGCCTGGGCATGCTCGCCGTCGGCCTGCTGCTGTCCAACGACGCCGGCACCGGCGGCCGGCTGGACGTCCCCCTCGACCGGGGCTGACCCACCACCCGGTCAGGCCGCCACCGGCAGCCGCTTGGCGAAACACACGCTGTACGGGTTGTGGACGTACTCGCCGTACACCGGGATCGGCTGGTAGCCGCAGGAGGTGTAGAGGCCGATCGCGGCCGGCAGGTAACTGCCCGTCTCCAGGCAGAGCACCGAGTGGCCCTGCTGGAACGCCAGCTCCTCCAGCGCGCAGAGCAACTGCCGGGCGATGCCCCGCCCCCGGTACGCCGGCCGCACGTACATCCGCTTCAGCTCGCCGGTCCCGTCGTCGAGGGACTGCAGGCCACCGCAGGCGACCACCCGGCCGCCGTCGACCACCACCAGGTAGCGGACGTCGTCGTGCACCACGGTGGCCTGCCCGTCCAGCCCGCCGTCGGCCTCGCGCAGCTCCCGCTGCTGGGCGGCGACCAGCGCGTCGACCTCCGGGTCGGTGGCGGGACGGGACTCGATCAGCATCAGCCCACGGTAGGACGGGTCCGTTTCACGAAGGTTTCCAGGAAACGACCCGGACCCGACCGGTACCGGGCTATTCCTCGTCCCCGTCGCCGTCCTCGTCGTCGTCCGCCGGTTCCGGGGCCGGGTCCAGCTCGTCCTCCGGGCGCTGCCGACGCGCCTTGCGGGCGGCCAACCGCTCGGCCGCCGCGGGACGCGTCGACTTCTCCTCCAGCCGGACGTCGGTACCCCGGTTGCCGGGGATGAAGTCGACGCCCGCGTACAGGGTCGGCTGCCAGTCGAACTCCCGCTCACCGATGCGGACCAGGTCCCCGGGGTTGGCGCCGGCCTTGGCCAGCTTCTCCTCCACGCCCAGCCGGGCCAGCCGGTCGGCGAGGAAACCGACCGCCTCGTCGTTGTCGAAGTTCGTCTGCCGGACCCAGCGTTCGGGTCGTACACCCCGCACGGTGAACGAACCGTCGGCCTGCGCCTCGATGGTGAACCCGGCGTCGTCGACCGCCTTCGGCCGGATCACGACCCGGGTCGGCTCGGCCGGCGGGGCGGCCCGGCGGGCCTGGTCCACCAGCTCCGCCATCGCGTACGTCAGTTCCTTGAGCCCTTCCCGGGTCGCCGCGGAGACGTCGAACACCCGGAATCCGCGCGCCTGCAGGTCGGGACGGACGATGTCGGCGAGGTCCTGCCCGTCCGGTACGTCGACCTTGTTCAGCGCCACCAGTCGGGGCCGGTCGGCCAGCCCGCCGTACTCGGCCAGCTCCGCCTCGATGGTGTCGATGTCGGCCAGCGGGTCCCGCCCCGGTTCCAGGGTCGCCGTGTCGACCACGTGCACGAGCACGGCGCACCGCTCGACGTGGCGCAGGAACTCCAGGCCCAGACCCTTGCCGGTGGCCGCCCCGGGGATCAGCCCCGGCACATCGGCGACGGTGAACGTGTGGTTGTCCACCCGGACCACGCCCAGGTTGGGCACCAGGGTGGTGAACGGGTAGTCGGCGATCTTCGGCTTGGCGGCGGAGATCACCGAGATCAGCGACGACTTGCCCGCCGACGGGAAACCCACCAGGCCGACGTCAGCGACGCTCTTGAGTTCCAGCACCACGTCGAGCCGGTCGCCGGGCTCGCCCAACTCGGCGAAGCCGGGGGCCTTGCGTCGGGCGTTGGCCAGCGAGGCGTTGCCCCGGCCGCCGCGCCCGCCCCGGGCCGCCTCGAAGGTGGTGCCCGCGCCGACCAGGTCGGCCAGCACCGTGCCGTCGAGGGTCTGCACGACGGTGCCGTTCGGCACCTTGATCAGCAGGTCGTGGCCGTTGGCGCCGTCCCGGTTCGAGCCCGCGCCCCCCTTGCCGTTGTCGGCCTTCAGGTGCGGGCGGAAGTGGAAGTCCAGCAGGGTGGTGACCTGCGGGTCGACCACCAGCGAGACGCTGCCGCCGTGCCCGCCGTTACCCCCGTCCGGGCCGCCGAAGGGCTTGAACTTCTCCCGGTGGATGGAGACACAGCCGTGCCCGCCGTCGCCGGCCTGCATGTGCAGGACGACCCGGTCAACGAACGTCGTCACGACGCCAATCCTTCCAGCGGGGTCCGGCCCCGCACCTGAAAAGCACCCCCCCGGGCCCCGCCGCGACGGCGGCGGGCACCCGGCGGTGGGAGCAACCCCCACCTGAAACGGCGAAGCGGGCCGGGACCCCCAGGTCCGCGGCCCGCTTCGCCTGCGTGTTACTGCGGCACGATGCTGACGGTCTTGCGACCCCGCTTGGTGCCGAACAGGACCGAACCGGCGGCCAGCGCGAAGAGCGTGTCGTCGCCACCGCGGCCGACCAGGTCACCGGGGTGGAACTTGGTGCCACGCTGACGGATGAGGATCTCACCCGCGCTGACGACCTGACCACCGAAGCGCTTCACGCCGAGTCGCTGGGCCGCGGAGTCACGACCGTTACGCGAGCTGGACGCACCCTTTTTGTGAGCCATTGTCCGACGACCTACTTCCCGCTGGAGATGCCGGTCACCTTGACCTGGGTCAGCGGCTGGCGGTGACCCTGGCGCTTGTGGTAGCCGGTCTTGTTCTTGAACTTGTGGATCCGGATCTTCGGGCCCTTGGTGTGCGCGGCGATCTCGCCGGACACCGCGACCTTGGCAAGCTTCGCCGCGTCGGTCACCAGGTCGTCACCGTCGACGAGGAGCACCGCGGTGAGCTTCACCGCGTCACCGGGGGCACCGGTGAGCTTCTCGACCTCGATCACGTCGCCCTCGGCGACCTTGTACTGCTTGCCGCCGGTCTTGACGATCGCGTACATCGGAGGCGGACTCCCTGTCGTTGAGGCTGCTGGCGGTCGTTCCCATGGCAACTCGCCGGGTAGCTGTGACACCGGCAGCGCGGGCACGCGGGAACTCGGCACACCAAAGTGCGCCGCAGGAAAGAGTACGCCATCACCCGCCCGCCGCCCAAACCGACCCCCCGCCGGCCGGGCCCGCGGTCAGCGGGCGCAGAGCTGGTCCAGCCGCTGCTGGAGCCGGTCCAGCTCGGTCTCGTCGATCGAGTCGACGTCGGTGCCGAGCCGGCCGATCTCGGTGGCCAGGTCGGTGAGCAGGGTCTTCAGCTGCGGATCGGTGGCCCGGCCGGACTGCTGCCGCAGCGCCGTCCGCCAGGTGGTCAGCGCCGTCTCCGCCCGCTTGCGGGCGGTCTCCGCCGCCGCGCTGTCGTTCGCGCCGACCGCCGCGATCATCTTGCCCAGCTCCTCGACGTAGGTGCGCACCGCCGTGGTCGACGCCGCCTCGGCGTCGGCGCAGACCTGCGGCCCGTTGCCGCCGGCCGGGGAGCCGCTCACCGCCGCCGACGGGACCACGGAGGCGGGGGTGGCGGCACCGGACGGCCGGCCGGAGGCCGTCGGCGCGTCGGCCCGGTCACCGGAACAGCCGACGCCGGCCAGCAGGACGGCGGTCACCACGAGGGCGGCGGGCAGGCGGCGCATGGTCTTCTCCTAGCCGGGGGTGACCGATGGTATCGCCGTACCCACGGCACGGCAGGACCCCTCCCACCGGCGGTACGCCGGGGAAGGGGCCCACTGCCGTCAGGTACGGCTCAGCCGGTCACGGCCGGGTACGGCTCAACGGGTCACGGCCGGGTACGGCGACGGGCACCGCCCCGGCGGGAGCGCCGCCGGCCCGTGCCGGCCTCCCCGTCGTCGTCGCCCTCGGAGTCGGAGTCGCCCAGCGCGTCCGGGTCGTCCGCCCCGGCGAGCCGGGCCGACTCGCCGGTCTGAGCGTCGGCCGCGGCCGGGGCGGCCGGGGCCTGCGACTCGTACCGGGACAGGTCGTAGCCCATGGTGTCGTGGTAGCCGTTGTCGGCCGCCGGGGCGGCGACCTCGACCTCGGGGGTCTCGGTGGTCTCCACCACGGTCCGCTCCACCGTCGCCGCCTTGCGGGCGCGCCGCCGTGCGGAGGGGGTGGTGGCGGTGGCCGTCGGCTCGGCCGCCGGGGTGGTCACCGCCGAGGCGACGGCCTTGACCCGTTCGCCCGCGCCGCCACCGGTACGCGGCTTCTCCGGCACCGGCTCGGTGTGGATCACCAGGCCGCGACCCTTGCAGCACTCGCAGGGCTCGCTGAACGCCTCCAGCAGACCGGCCCCGATCCGCTTACGGGTCATCTGCACCAGACCGAGGGAGGTGATCTCGGTCACCTGGTGCTTGGTGCGGTCCCGGCCCAGGCACTCGGTGAGCCGGCGCAGCACCAGTTCGCGGTTGGACTCCAGCACCATGTCGATGAAGTCGATCACCACGATGCCGCCGATGTCCCGCAGCCGTAGCTGGCGGACGATCTCCTCGGCCGCCTCCAGGTTGTTGCGGGTGACCGTCTCCTCCAGGTTGCCCCCGGAGCCGGTGTACTTGCCGGTGTTGACGTCGATGACGGTCATCGCCTCGGTGCGGTCGATCACCAGCGAGCCGCCGGAGGGCAGGAAGACCTTCCGGTCCAACCCCTTGATGATCTGCTCGTCGATGCGGTACTCGGCGAACACGTCGGCGGTGCCGACGTACCGGCGTACCCGGTCGACCAGGTCCGGCGAGACGTGCGACAGGTACGACTCGACCATGCCGTACGACTGCTCGCCCTCGATGACCAGCTCGCGGAAGTCCTCGTTGAACAGGTCCCGGACCACCCGGATGACCAGGTCGGGCTCCTCGTAGAGCAGCACCGGGGCGCCACCGGCGGTCGCCTTGGCCTGGATGTCCTCCCACTGGGCCTGCAACCGCTTGACGTCCCGGGCCAGCTCGTCCTCGCTGGCGCCCTCGGCGGCGGTCCGCACGATCACGCCCGCGCCGTCGGGGACCAGCTTCTTGAGCACGTCCCGCAGCCGCTTGCGCTCGGTGTCGGGCAGCTTGCGGCTGATCCCGGAGGCGTTGCCGTTGGGCACGTAGACCAGGTGCCGGCCGGAGAGCGCGACGTGGCTGGTCAGCCGGGCGCCCTTGTGCCCGATCGGGTCCTTGGTGACCTGGACCAGCACCGAGTCCCCGGAGCGCAGTGCCTGCTCGATCGAGCGGGAGCGCCCCTCCAGGCCGGTGCTGTCCCAGTTGACCTCACCGGCGTACAGGACGGCGTTACGTCCCCGCCCGACGTCGACGAAGGCCGCCTCCATGCTGGGCAGGACGTTCTGCACCTTGCCCAGGTAGACGTTGCCGGCCATGGTGCCCGACGAGTTACGGGTGACGTAGTGCTCGACCAGGACGCCGTCCTCCAGGACCGCGATCTGGGTACGGTCGCCCCGCTGACGCACCGCCATCACCCGGTCGACCGCCTCCCGGCGGGCCAGGAACTCCGACTCGCTCAGGATCGGCGGGCGGGTCCGGCGCTGCTCCCGACCGTCCCGGCGGCGCTGGCGCTTGGCCTCCAGCCGGGTCGAACCGGAGACGCCCTGCACCTCGTCGACGGCCTTGCGGGGCTCCCGGATCTTGACCACCGTGGGCACGCCGTCGTCGGCGCCACCCTCGACGTCACCGGCACCCCGACGGCGACGCCGCCGCCGACGACGGGTCAGCCCGTCCCCGTCGCCCTCGTCCTCGGCGTCGTCGCCCTCACCCTCGGCCTCGGCCTGGGCCGGTTCCTCGGTCTCGTCCTCGTCGGTGTCGTCCGCACCGCCCTTGCCCCGGCCCCGTCCCCGGCGGCCCCGGCGGCGACGGCGACGCGCGGCGGCCGACTCGTCGTCGTCCTCGTCCTCGTCGTCGACGCCCTCCTCGGCCTCGCCGGTGGGCTCCTCCGCGACGACCTCGACCGGCTCGACGGCCTCCACCGGCTCGGCCTCACGGCGGCCACGGCGACGCCGCCGCCCCGTCTCGACCGGTTCCTCGACGGGCTCCTCGGCGACCGGGCCGGGCTCGACCACCCGGAAGGTGGGCGGCTCCTCCGGCAGCGGGGCCATGAACAGGACGGTCGGCGCGGCGATCGCGGCCCGCCGCCGGCGGGTACGCGGCTGCGGCTCGGCCGGCTCCGCCGGCTCGTCGGCGGCCGGCACGGCGACGCCCGGCGACACCTCCCCGGTCTGCGCGCCGGCGGCCGGCGATGGCGACCCGGCGGCCGGCCGGTCGGACGCGGGCTCCTGCGCCACGGGCTCCGCGACCACGGCCTGGTCGGCCGCGGGCTCCTCGGCCTCGTCGGCGACGGTCGGCTCGGCCGGGGCAGCCGCCTCCACGGCGGGCTCCTCCTCGGGAGAATCACTCTGAGCTGCGGAAACCTCACCCACCGACGCCTGGCCGGTCACCACCTCGGCGGCCGGCGGAGACGCCGGGGCCTCGACGGGCGGCTCGGTCGCCGCCGGGGCGACGGCCTTCTTCCGCCGGGTCCGGGTCACCTTCACCGGCGGCACCAGTTCCGCGCTGCCCTCCTCGACCCCGTCGACGACCACCGGCTCCTCGGCGGCCTTGGCCGGGGTGGCCTTGCGACGACGGCGGGTGGTCTTCGGCGCGGAGTCCAGCTCACCGGCGACCGGGACGATCACCTCGGCCTGCTGTGACTCGTCGGTGGCCGACGGGGCGCTGCCGGACGCCTCGGCGGGCGCTCCCCCGGTCAGTTCCGGCTGGCTCAGCGGCGCGACCCGTCGCCGGGTGGCCCGCCGCCGGGTCGGTGCCGCCGTGCCGTCCGTGGACGCCGCAGCGCCCTCCGGTGGCGTGGCGGCGGCTCCCGCGCCGGTGCCGATGGTGCTGTCGGCGGTGTCCCCGGCCGGCTGGGAACCGGTCCGTTCGCCGCCCTCGGGCTCGTTCTCGAGCATGGACGTTCTCCAGTTCTGGCGGCCCCGGGCGCGGGTGAGCGCTGCCACGCAGGATCGCCGCAAAAGTGTTTCCGCCGAGCGCGCGACGTGCGCGACCGCCGAAGTCTGCCTGCCAGAACGCCGACCGACGGTCAGCGTTCTCCGATGGCTGCCCCGCCGCGATCCGCGTCCAACGGATCCACGATCGCGCCCTGCGCGGTCAACACGCCCTGCGCCAGCCGGATCACCCTCGGGGAGACCGGCGGCTCCAGGGCGGCCACCACGCGGAGGCCGGAAAGGACGTCATCGGGTCGTACGGACGGGGTGACCTGCCGTACGACCAGTTCGAGTATCGCACATGACGGCTCCGCTGCCCCGGAAGGCGTCTGCACCGGGGGCAACACATCGATGCGGGTCACCGCGTTCCGCGCGTCGAACGTCCGCCGGCCCTGCTTGGTCATCCGCTCGACCTGCACCTCCTCGGCGGCCACGAAGGCGGCGACCGCCCGTTGCGCCACCGCCTGCTCGACCCCGGGCAGCTCGATGCGCCAGTACGACGCCTCGATCCGCTCCGCCAGGCTGCCCCCGGTCGCGACCACCACGTCCAGCACGTCGAGGCCGGGCGAGAGCGCCGCGTCGAGGGCCACCCGTAGCTGCTCCGGGTCCACCGCCGCCTGGAGGCCGACCTCCAGGTACTCCGCCTCGCTGGCCACGCCGGTGGGGGCGGCGCTGGCGTAGGAGATCTTCGGGTGCGGGGTGAAGCCCTGGGAGAAGGCCACCGGCACGGCGGCCCGGCGCAGGGCGCGCTCGAAGGCGCGGGCGAAGTCCCGGTGGGAGGTGAACCGCAACGGCCCGCGCTTGGCGTACCGGATGCGGACACGCTGGACGACAGGCGCCTGCCCGCCCTCCGGCTGTGGTTTCCTGCTGATCGTCGTACTCCTCGGTCTGGTCACCGGCCGCCGTGGCGCGGGCTGCCGGTGACGATAGCCGCACACCCGCCGCAACGGGACGGGCGGCCCGCCGTGGCGCGCCGACCCGTCCCGTCGCCTGTCACTGCTGGGCGCCGGTGGGCACCTTCAACGCGGTCACCGGGGTGAGCGGTAGGAGCTTGCGGCCGGTGGGCCCGATCTGGATCTCGGTGTCCATCGACGGGCAGACGCCGCAGTCGAAGCACGGGGTCCACCGGCAGTCGTCCTGCTCGTACTCGCCCAGCGAATCCTGCCAGTCCTGCCAGAGCCAGTCCTTGTCCAGGCCCGAGTCGAGGTGGTCCCAGGGGAGCACCTCCAGTTCGTCGCGCTCGCGGGTGGTGTACCAGTCCAGGTCGACACCGAAGCCCGGCAGCACCGCCGCGGCGGCGTCCACCCAGCGCTGGTACGAGAAGTGCTCGCTCCAGCCGTCGAACCGGCCACCGTTGCGCCACACCTCGTGGATCACCGCGCCGACCCGGCGGTCACCCCGGCTGAGCAGGCCCTCGATCAGCGACGGCTCGCCGTCGTGGTAGCGGAAACCGATGGCCCGGCCGAGCGAGCGGTCCGCGTTGATGGCCTGCTTGAGCAGCTTGAGCCGACCGTCGATGACCTCGGGCCGCTCCATCGACGCCCACTGGAACGGGGTGTGCGGCTTGGGCACGAACCCGCCGATCGAGACGGTGCAGCGGATGTCCTTGGAGCCGGTGGCCGCCCGCCCGGCCCGGATCACCTCGTGCGCCATGTCGGCGATCTCCAGGACGTCGGCGTCGGTCTCGGTGGGCAGGCCGCACATGAAGTACAGCTTCACCTGCCGCCAGCCGTTGGTGTACGCGGTGACCACCGTACGGATCAGGTCGTCCTTCGACACCATCTTGTTGATGACCTTGCGGATCCGCTCCGACCCGCCCTCCGGGGCGAAGGTCAGCCCGGTACGCCGGCCGTTGCGGGACAACTCCTGCGCCAGGTCGATGTTGAACGCGTCCACCCGGGTCGACGGCAGCGACAGCGACACGTTGGTGCCGGCGTACTGCTCGGCCAGGCCGGAACACATGTCGCCGATCTCGGAGTGGTCGGCCGACGACAGCGACAGCAGCCCCACCTCGTGGAAGCCGGAGAACTCCAGCCCCTGCTGCACCATCTGCCCCACGGTGGTGATCGACCGCTCCCGCACCGGACGGGTGATCATGCCGGCCTGGCAGAACCGGCAGCCCCGGGTGCAGCCCCGGAAGATCTCCACCGCGTACCGCTCGTGCACCGTCTCGGCCAGCGGCACCAGCGGCTTCTTCGGGTACGGCCAGGCGTCCAGGTCCATCGTCGTGCGCTTGTGCACCCGGAACGGCACGTCCGGGCGGTTCGGCACCACCCGCTGGATCCGGCCGTCGGGCAGGTAGTCCACGTCGTAGAAGCGCGGCACGTAGACGCTCTCGGTGCGGGCCAGCCGCAGCAGCAGCTCGTCCCGGCCGCCCGGGGAGCCCTCCGCCTTCCACTCCCGGACGATCGTGGTGATCTCCAGGACCGCCTCCTCGCCGTCGCCGAGCACGGCGGCGTCGATGAAGTCGGCGATCGGCTCCGGGTTGAACGCGGCGTGCCCGCCGGCCACGATCACCGGGTCGGCGTCGGTGCGGTCGGCCGCCAGCATCGGAATGCCGGCCAGGTCGATCGCGGTGAGCAGGTTGGTGTAGCCCAGCTCGGTGGAGAACGAGACCCCGAACACGTCGAACCGGCGCACCGAGCGGTGCGCGTCGACGGTGAACTGCGGCACGTCGTGCTCGCGCATCAGCCGTTCCAGGTCCGGCCAGACCGCGTACGTCCGCTCGGCCAGCACGTCGGGCAGCTCGTTGAGCACCTCGTAGAGGATCTGCACGCCCTGGTTGGGCAGCCCCACCTCGTACGCGTCGGGGTACATCAGCGCCCACCGTACGGTCGCGGCGTCCCAGTCCTTGACCACCGCGCCCAGCTCGCCACCGACGTACTGGATGGGCTTGGTCACCTGGGGCAGCAGCGCCTCCAGCCGGGGCCACACCGACAACGTGGCGTCGTGGTGCGGCGACGTGACCGCCGCGTCGTCGGTCGGGGCCGCGGCGGGGCGCGGGGTCGTGGACGGAGCACTCATGGAGCCCAAGGGTACGCGTCCACCGGCGGACGGCTCGTCGCACCGCCGACCTGCCCGCTCCCGTCAGCCGTCCCACCGTCACCGGTCGGCCGACCGACGGGGACCGCACCGGCGGGCCCCGGGCCGGCTGTGCGAGGCTTCCCGGTCGGCGGGGGCCGAGGGCGGCCGATTGGTCGAGGTGGCGGCCCGGTACTAACCTCGCAACCGGTGCGAGAGGAGATTGCCGCGATGCCGGAGCCGCAGCCGGGAGCAGACCGGCCGGCCGACGGGGACGACCCCGTCCCGGGTCGGCAGCAGGATCCGGTGGTCGCCACCGGTCCGGCCGACCTCCCCGTACCGCCGCCCAGCGACCCCACCGACCCGGCGACGCCGGCCGCCGCACCCGCTCCGGTTCCGCCGGCCGACTCCGCCGGTCCGGCCGGTGACGCCACCGCCCCCGCAGAACCGGTCGCCGTCCCCACCGCACCGGGGCCCGCCCTGTCGCCGCCCGCCGGCAACTCCCCCGGGCCCGACACGGAGTCGGAACCACCGCCGCCCCCCGACACCTCACCGCGGCCCGCCGACCCGACCGCGCAGGACGCCCCGGCCGACCAGCACGACCCGGTCACGGAGGACGACCCGACCGCGCAGAATGACACGGTTCCGCAGGACGACCCCACCGCAAAGGGCGACCCGGTCACGGAGGACGACCCGACCGCGCAGAATGACACGGTTCCGCAGGACGACCCCACCGCAAAGGGCGACCCGGTCACGGAGGACGACCCGACCGCGCAGGGCGACACGGCGACGCAGGGCGGCCCGCCGGCACCTACCGGCCCTGCCGCTCAATCCGACCCGCCGGAGCCGACCAGCCCGGCGGAGCCGACCAGCCCAGCAGGTCAGGTCAGCCCGGTCGCGTCCGCCGATCCGGTGGAGTCGGCGAGGCTGGCGCGGGGGGTCGCACCCGGCCCGGTCACCCCGGCCCGGGGGTCGGCCGCCGTTCCGGGCCGGATCACTCCGCCCGGCGCACCGCACCGGCCCGACGCCACCCGGGTGGAGCAGCCCGACGCCGGGTGGCCGGAGCAGCGTCCCGACCCCACGCGGATCGAGCGGCATCCCGACGACACGCCGGTGGCGCAGCGTCCCGACGCCACCCGCGTGGAGCAGCGGCCGGACGCCACCCGGGTCGAGCACCCGGGCGGGCAGCGTCCCGACCAGACGCTGGAGGAGCCCGCGGTACCCCGGTGGAGCGGTTCCGCCGCCGTGCCCCCACCGCCGCCGCGTCGCCCCGCGTGGGGTGAGTCGGTCCAGTTCGTGCCGCTTCCGCCACCTCCACCGCCCCCGCCGGAGCTGCCCGAACACCGCACCCCGGTCGACCCGTGGGCGGGTGTCGACACCGGTGGCTGGGACGTACACCATCCGGAGCCGGTGCCGCTGCCGTACGCGCCACCGCCGACCCACCCCTACCCGGCGGCCGTCGACCAGCCGCCGCCCGCCGCCGCGGCGGTCCCGCCCCACCAGCACACCCCCACCCCGCCCCACCAGCACAGCCCGGCGGCGCCGTACCAGTCGGCGGCACCGGCCGGACCGGTCACGCCCTCGCCGACCCGGCCGTACCCGGTCACGCCGGTGCCCGCCGCGCGGCCGGCGCCCCTGCCGCCGGCGCGCCCGGTGTCGCCAGCCCCGGCCCGCCCGGCGTCACCGCCACCGCAGCCACCGCCCAGGCCGCCCCGCCCGCCGAAGCAGCGGCGGGTCCGCCCGCAGCCGCCCGCCCCGCCGCCGCAGCCACCGCCCAACCGGCCACCCAAGGGGTACGTCCGCCGCAAGCGGCGACGCTGGCCCTGGGTGCTGCTGCTCAGCCTGGTCTGCTGCTGCGGCTGCCCCGCCTGGTTCGGCAAGCCGGCCTGGCAGCAGTACCCGGCCGACGCCGCCCTGCCCGCTCAGGTGGCCGACCTGACCCTGCGGTCGGACTCCGGCAGCGAGGTCGACAAGCTCAAGACCGAGGTGCGCAAGGCGAACCTGCTCGCCGAGGACGTCTACGCCGGGGTCTACAGCACCTCCGACGGCAAACGGGTGATCGTCTTCGGTGACACCGGCTTCCGGCTCCGGCCGGAGTCCGACGCGGACGACGCGATGGTGCGGCTGACCGACACCTTCAAGCTGGATACCCCCCAACCTGTCGACAGCGGCGTGCGGGGCCGGTACGAACGCTGCGCCACCGGCTCGTCCGACGGCACCGACGTGGTGGTCTGCACCTCGGTGGACCACGGCAGCAGCGCCACGGGTGTGTTCACCCGGCTCTCGGTGGACGACAGCGCCCGACTGCTCGCCACCATGCGCGCCCAGATCGTCATCCCGAAGCAGGGCTGAGCCCGGCCACCGTACGGAGGCCGGGCTGGTCCTGCGGTCAGCCCCGCAGGTAGGTCAGGCGGCGGTGCCGGTCACACCGGCCCGCGCCGGTCGGGTGCGGGCGCGGCGGTCAGGCCGGGGCGCTGCCGGCGGTGGGCGTACCGCCCGAGGTGGGCTCGGCGCGGCGGGGGGCGTACCGGGGGACGTACTCCTGGCCGGTGAGCTTCTGGATCTCGGCCATCAGCTCGTCGGTCATCTCCCGCAGCGAGGTGCGGTCGTCGGAGCGGCCGGTGAAGTCCAGCGGCTTGCCGAACCGGATGACGATCTTCGCCTTGCCGGGGCGGGGAATGCGGGTGCCGATCGGCTGGACCTTGTCGGTGCCGGTCACCCCGACCGGGATCACCGGCACCCCGGCCGCCACCGCCAGCCGGGCGGTGCCGGTCCGTCCCCGGTAGAGCCGGCCGTCGGGCGACCGGGTCCCCTCGGGATAGACGGCGACCAGGTCACCGCCGCGCAGCGCGGGGATGGCCGCGTCGAACGCGGACAGCGCGGCCCGGCCACCGGCCCGCTCGACCGGGATGGCCCCCAGGCCGGTGAGCACGAACTTGGACAGCGCGCCCTTCGGGCCGGTGCCGGTGAAGTACTCCGACTTGGCCCAGAAGGCGAGGTGCCGGGGAACGACGGTGCCGAGCAGCAGCTCGTCGGCGACGGAGAGGTGGTTGCCCGCGAAGATCGCGCCGCCGCTCGCCGGAATGTGCTCCAGCCCCTCCACGACCGGGCGGAACGCGAGCCGCATCGCGGGTCCCACGGTGAGCTTGCCGATGGTGTAGAGCAGCGGCACGGGTCCTCCGGCGGTCGTACGGTGAAACAGGCGGTGTCACGGTAGCGGACGGACGCCCGTAGGACCCAACGGGTGCACGCGCGTCCGCCTGCTGGATGGCGCGGGTGGTCGGTGGGTCCCGGCCCGTCGGGCCGGGACCCACCGACGTCCTCACACCGGGCGGACGGTCACCGTCACCCGCTCGCCGTCGCCGACCTCACCGGCGAAGCCGTCGACGCCGTCGGCGAAGTCCACCGTGTCGGCGAGCACCTCCCGGGCCACGAACCCGGTGTACGCCGACACCGCCGCCCGGACCTGCTCGGAGGCCGACACCGACACCACGATCCGGTCGGAGATGTCCAGGTCGGCGTCCCGGCGGGCCTGCTGCACGACCCGGACCACGTCCCGGGCCAGCCCTTCGGCGGCCAGTTCCGGGGTGACCTCGGTGTCGAGCACCACCACGCCCTCACCACCGGGCAGCGGCGCGGAGTGCTCGGCGTCGGCGGCGACCAGGCGCAGCTCGTACTCGCCCTCGGCGAGGGTGACCCCGGCGGCGACCGGAGCGCCGTCGCGCAGCTCCCACTCCCCCGCCTTGACCGCCCTGATCACCTGCTGCACCTGCTTGCCGACGCGGGGGCCGAGCGCCCGGGGCACCACCGTCAGCACCTGCTGGCAGTAGCTGGCGACCTCCGCCGAGAACGCCACCTCCTTGACGTTGACCTCGTCGGCGACCAGGTCGGCGAACGGCCGGAGCTGGTCGGCGACCGGGGAGGCCACGGTCAGCTTCGGCAGCGGCAGCCGGACCCGCAGCCCCTTGGCCTTGCGCAGCGACAGCGCCGCCGAGCAGACGTCCCGGGTGGCGTCCATCGCCGCGACCAGGTCGTGGTCGGCGGGCAGGTCCTGCGCCGACGGCCAGTCGGTCAGGTGCACCGACCGCTCGCCGGTCAGCCCACGCCAGATCTCCTCGGCGGTCAGCGGGGCCAGCGGCGCCACCACCCGGCAGAGCGTCTCCAGCACGGTCCACAGCGTGTCGAACGCGTCGGCGTCGCCCGACCAGAACCGGTCCCGGGAGCGACGCACGTACCAGTTGGTCAGCGCGTCCAGGTAGGACCGGACGGTGCCGCACGCCCCGGAGATGTCGTACGCGTCCATCTGCGCGCCGACGGTCTCCACCAGTTCCCGGGTCTTGGCCAGCACGTACCGGTCGAGCAGGTGCGTGCTGTCCACCCGCCGCCGGGCGGTGTGCCCGTCGGCGTTGGCGTAGAGCGAGAAGAAGTACCAGACGTTCCACAGCGGCAGCAGCACCTGCCGGACGGCGTCGCGGATCGCCGGCTCGGTGACCGGCATGTCGCCGCCGCGCAGCACCGGCGAGGACATCAGCATCCAGCGCATCGCGTCCGAGCCGTACGCGTCGAAGACGTGGTAGACGTCCGGGTAGTTGCGCAGGCTCTTGGACATCTTGCGCCCGTCGGAGCCGAGCAGGATGCCGTGGCTGAGGCAGTTGCGGAACGCCGGCCGGTCGAACAGCGCGGTGGCCAGCACGTGCATGGTGTAGAACCAGCCCCGGGTCTGCCCGATGTACTCGACGATGAAGTCGCCCGGGTAGTGGTGCTCGAACCAGTCCGCGTTCTCGAACGGGTAGTGCACCTGGGCGAACGGCATCGACCCGGACTCGAACCAGCAGTCCAGCACCTCCGGCACCCGGCGCATCATCGACCGACCGGTCGGGTCGTCCGGGTTGGGGCGGACCAGGTCGTCGACGGCCGGCCGGTGCAGGTCGGTCAGGCGTACGCCGAAGTCCCGTTCGATCTCGGCCAGCGAACCGTAGACGTCCACCCGGGGATAGGTGGGGTCGTCGGACTTCCAGGCCGGGATCGGCGAGCCCCAGAACCGGTTGCGGCTGATCGACCAGTCCCGGGCGTTGGCCAGCCACTTGCCGAACGAGCCGTCCTTGATGTGGCCGGGCGTCCAGTTGATCTGCTGGTTCAGCTCGACCATCCGGTCCCGGAACCGGGTCACCGCGACGAACCACGACGACACCGCCTTGTAGACCAGCGGGGTGTCGCAGCGCCAGCAGTGCGGGTACGAGTGGGTGTAGGTGTCCTGCCGCAGCACCACCCCCCGCTCCTTCAGCTCCCGGATAACCGGCTTGTTGACGTCGAAGACCTGCTCACCGGAGTACGGCGGGACCAGCGCGGTGAACCGGGTGTGGTCGTCCACGGTGACGATCGTGGGGATGCCGGCGGCGTTGCAGACGTTCTGGTCGTCCTCACCGAAGGCCGGGGCGAGGTGCACGATCCCGGTGCCGTCCTCGGTGGTGACGAAGTCCGCGCCGAGCACCCGGTAGGCGTTCTCGCCGGCCTGCTCGACGAGGAAGTCGTAGAGCGGGGTGTACCGCCGTCCGACCAGGTCCCGGCCGTACACGGTGCCGACCTGCTGGTAGCCCTCCAGCTCCTTGGCGTACGCGCCGAGCCGGGCCGCGCCGACGACGAACCGTTCCCCGTCGCGGTCGAGCACCGCGTACTCGATGTCGGGGCCGACGGCGAGCGCGAGGTTGGACGGCAGGGTCCACGGCGTGGTGGTCCAGACGCCCAGCCTGACCGGCCCACGCAGCAGCTCCGGGGCGGATTCGTCGGCGGTCAGCCCGAACCACACGGTAAGCGTCGGGTCGTGCCGGTCGCGGTAGACGTCGTCCATCCGGGTCTCGGTGTTCGACAGCGGCGTCTCGCACCGCCAGCAGTACGCCAGTACCCGGAAGCCCTCGTAGACCAGGCCCTTGTCGTGCAGGGTCTTGAAGGCCCACATGACGCTTTCCATGTAGTCCAGGTCGAGGGTCTTGTAGTCGTTGGTGAAGTCGACCCAGCGGGCCTGCCGGGTGACGTACCGCTCCCAGTCCTGGGTGAACTCCAGCACCGAGGAGCGGCACGCCTCGTTGAACCGGGCCACCCCGAGGTCGAGGATCTCCGCCTTGCTGGTGATGCCGAGCTGCTTCTCGGCCACCACCTCGGCGGGCAGGCCGTGGCAGTCCCAGCCGAAGCGCCGCTCGACGTGCCGGCCGCGCATGGTCTGGTAGCGCGGCACCACGTCCTTGACGTACCCGGTGAACAGGTGTCCGTAGTGCGGCAGGCCGTTGGCGAACGGCGGGCCGTCGTAGAAGACGTACTCGTTCTTGCCGTCGTCGCCGGCCGGCCGGGCCGTCACCGACGCCTCGAAGGTCTGGTCGGTGCGCCAGTGCTCCAGGACGCGGCGCTCGACGTCGGGCAGGTCCGGGCTCGCCGGGACGCCGGCGGCGGTCGGGTCGTGCAGCGGATAGCCCATCGGGGGTCGGTCTCCTCTGGCAGCTCACTGGTCTCGTGGTCTGCGAGGACGAGCCCGCGCCGGTACGTCGTGGTCGACGCCCCGGGCCGGGCCCGCGGTACCACCCCGCTTGACGGTCAGGATCGACCGCCCGCTCGTTGGCCGGCTGTGACGGGCCGCCCCGTCCGGTTCTAGTCGGGCCCTGCGGGCCCTTTCTTCCGGAGGCTCACCGGTGATGGCCGGGTCGTCGCCTGTACCGGCAAGGATACTCGACCTGTCCGGGTCGCCGCCGCCGAGTAACGGGGGTGCGGGCGGCCGGGCCGGCCCATAGATTCGCGGCCATGGGTGAGCACGCGATCGAGGCGGTCGGGCTGCACCGCAGCTACCGCAGCCGGACCGGATGGTTACGACCACAGCGCCGGGAGGTGCACGCCGTCGCCGGGGTGGACCTCGCGGTCGGCCACGGTGAGCTGTTCGGCCTGCTCGGCCCGAACGGCGCCGGCAAGACCACCACCATCAAGCTGCTCAACACCCTGCTCGTCCCGACGGCGGGCACGGCGAGGATCTGCGGCTTCGACGTGGTCCGGCACACCCGCGAGGTGCGCCGTCGCATCGGGTACGTCTTCGGCGGCGACCGGGGGCTCTACGACCGGCTCTCCGCCCGGGACAACCTGCGCTACTTCGCCGAGCTGTACGGCGTGCCGGGCCGGGAGCAGAAGCGCCGGATCGCCGAACTGTTCGAGCTGGTCCGGTTGACCGGCCGGGAGGACGACCGGGTCGAGGGCTACTCCCGGGGGATGCGCCAGCGGCTGCACATCGCCCGGGGGCTGCTGCACCGGCCCCGGGTGCTGTTCCTCGACGAGCCGTCGATCGGGGTCGACCCGGTGGCCGCCCGGGAGCTGCGACAGACCGTCGCCGACCTGGCCGCCACCGGCACCACCGTGCTGCTGACCACGCACTACATGGCCGAGGCCGACGAGTTGTGCGGCCGGATGGCGGTGATCGCGGGCGGCCGGATCCAGGCCCTGGGCACTCCCGCCGAGCTGCGCCACCACGCCGACGGCCGGCGGGTGCTGGAGGTGGAGGCGTACGGGGTGACCGACGGGCAGCTGGCCGCGATCCGGGCCCGGCCGGGCGTACGCGAGGTGAGCCTGGCGGTGCACGGGGCGGCGCAGGTCCTCGGGGTGCAGTCCGACGCGGGGGTGGACGTGCAGGCCGACGTGCTGCGGGAGCTGGACGGGGTACGGCTGGGCCGGGTGACCGCCCGACAGCCCACCCTGGAGGACGCGTACGTGGCGATCGTCAACCGGGCGGCGGTTCCGACGCCGGTGGCCGGGCCGGTGCCGGCGTGAACACCGTGCGGATGATCGCGGTCGGTGCGCTGCTGCACGTCAAGCAGCTCAGCCGTTCCCCGTTCGAGATCGCCATCGCGTTGATCGTCCCGGTGGTGCAGGCGACCCTGGCGGTCTACCTGTTCCGGGCCGGCGGTGAGCCGGACCGGCTACTGGAGGCGGCGGTCGGTGCGGGCCTGATGGGGGTCTGGTCGACGGTGCTGTTCGGCTCCGGCGGGGCGATCCAGAACCAGCGCTGGCAGGGCACCCTGGAAATGATCATGTTGGCGCCCCGGTCGCCGGCGTTGGTGCTGCTGCCGGTCACCCTGGCCACCGGCATCACCGGCACGTACGCGATGCTCGCCACGCTGGCCTGGGGCCGGCTGCTGTACGGCATCCCGCTCGACTTCGCCCACCCGGTGGCCTTCCCGGTGGCCGTCGCCGGCTGCATCGCCGGGCTGGGCATGTTCGGGCTGCTGCTGGCGTCCGGCTTCGTGCTGCTGCGGCACGCCAACGCGCTGGCGAACATGCTGGAGTACCCGATCTGGTTGGTCTCCGGGATGCTCGTGCCGGTCACCGCGCTGCCCGGCTGGACCGGGCCGGTCGCCGCGGTGCTGCCGACCACCTGGGGTGCCCGCGCGGTGCACGAGGCCGCGTCCGGCGGGCCGGTCTGGCCGGCGCTGGCCGTCTGCCTGGCGATCAGCCTGACCTGCCTGGCCGCCGGCTGGGCCCTGATGACGTACGTCGAGCGCCGGGCCCGGGTCACCGCGACCCTGGCCCTGGCCTGAGGAGGCACCGGTGGGCGCGCTGCTGCGGCTGGTCGGGGTGGGCGGGGTCATCGCCTACCGGGCCCTGTTCAACTGGACCACCCCGTCGATCTTCGTGGGCACCCTGCTGGTGGGCCCGCTGTTCCAACTCTTCTTCTTCGCCTACCTGGGGCGGGAGTTCGGGGTCGCCGACGACCGGTTCTACATCGTCGGCAACGCGGTGCTCACCGCCGCGCTGGCCTGCGTCTACGGCGGCACCATGGCGGTGGCCAACGAGCGGCGTTTCGGCACCCTGGGGCACGTGCTGCTCTCCCCGCGCAGCCGCACCGCCATCTTCCTCGGCCGGGTGCTGCCGTACGCCGGCAACGGCCTGCTGATCGCGGCGAGCACGCTCACCGTGGCCGCGCTCCTGCTCGGCCTGCGGGTCCCGGCCACCGCCCTGCCCGGCCTGCTGCTGGCGCTGGCCACCGCCGCGCTGGCCTGCGGTTTCTTCGGGCTGACCCTGGGGGCGCTGGGGTTGCGCTTCCGGGACGTCTTCCTGATCTCGAACGTGGCGGTGGCGCTGCTGCTGCTGTTCACCGGGGTGAACGTGCCGGCCGACAGCCTGCCGGCGGGCATCCGTGCGGTGGGCGCGGTGCTGCCGATCACCCATGCCGCCGACGCGGCCCGGCGGCTGGCCGGCGGTGCCCCGCTGGGCGACGTCCTGCCGGCGATCGGAGCGGAGCTGGCCGTCGGGGTCGGCTACGCCGTGCTGGCCGCCGGTCTGTTGACGGTCTTCGAGGCGGAGTCCCGTCGCCGCGCCTCGCTGGACACCCTCTGAGGCGGTGCGGGCGACGCTAGTCGGTGACCTCCAGGTAGCGGTCGACCATCGCGTCGACCTGCGCCGGCACCTGGAGCTGCACGAAGTGCCCGGAACCCACGGCCTGCCCGATGAACGCCTGCGGGGCGAGTTCGGCCAGCCGGGCGTAGTCGGCGAACGGGGCGTTGCTGCCCACGAAGAGCAGCGGGCGGTCCCAGCGGCGCAGGGCGGCCACGTCCTGCTCGGCGGCGATCCAGTCGGCCAGCCCGGCGATCGGCGCGTACGCCACCTCGGTCGACGGGCGGGCGGTGGCCGCCACCACCCGCTCCACCAGGCGCGGGTCGGAGTACGGCGGGAAGTACGACCTGACGATCGACTCCCGGACCGCGCCCGAGGTGTCCTCCCGCAGCGACGCCGCCACCTGGGCGATCGCGGCGGCGGAACCGGGTGCCCCGGCCACCGCGGAGTCGAGCAGCCCCAGCCCGGCGAACCGGTCCCGGTCCCCGGCGGCGGCCTGCAGTGACCAGACCCCGCCCAGGCTGTGCCCGATCACGAAGACCCGGCGCAGGTCGAGCGCGGCGGCGAAGGCCCGCAGGTGACCGGCCATCGCGGTGACCGCGTAGCCGTCGGCCGGGGGTGGGCTGGCCCCGTGGCCCGGCATGTCGACGGCGATCACCCGGTCCTGGCGGGTGGCCAGGTGCCGGGCCAGGGGCATCATGAAGTCGTGGTCGCAGCACCAGCCGTGCACCAGCAGGAAGGTGCCGCGCCTGCCGTGCCCGTACGTCCAGTACCGCATCCCGGCGGCAGTCTGCCCGTCCATCGTCGAACCCTCCCCGGCGTTTTCGCAGGTAGTGGCGTTCTTCCACTTAAGCGCGCCCGGTCGGTTCGGGCACGGCGTATTGTTCCTTTTGGCACACCTGGACCTTTTTCGGGTGGCGCAGTGGTGGGACGGGAGCGGGCCGTGGACGGGCGGATCGACGAGTTCTTCGCCGCCCTGGTCGCCGACGGCCGGGGCCGGTTGCCCGTCGCCCCCAGCGGACTGCTCCGGTTCGACGTCGTCGCCGAGGGCGGCGAGACCGCCACCTGGTTCGTCCGGCTCGACGGCGCACAGATCCAGGTCGCACGCACCGGCGAACACCCCGACTGCACGGTCGAGGTCCGACCCGAGGCGTTCGTCCGGCTGCTGGCCGGCCGGGACAACATGGTGTCGATGCTGCTGCGCGGCGACGCCTCGGTCGCCGGCGACCTGGCGCTGCTGTTCACCTTCCGGCGGCTGCTCCCGGTCGCCGCCGACAGCGTCGGCACCGAACCCGCCGCCGAACTGGTCCCCCACACCGCCTCCGGTGTCATCGGGCTGCACGAGGTCACCAGCGTCTTCGCCGGGAACATGTTCATGATCAGCGAGAAGAACGGAGACGTGCGGGCCACCCCGACCTCCCCGCTCGGGCTCTTCTCCTTCGACACCCGGTTCCTGTCCACCTGGGCGCTGACCATCAACACCGAGTCCCTCTCGGTGCTCTCCGTCGACGACGTCGCCACCTACGAGGCGAAGTTCGGACTGGTCCCCGGCGAACCCACCCACTACGTCAACGCCACCACCTCCGTGCTGCGGCACCGCTGGGTCGGTCCGGAGTACGAGGAGGAGATCACCCTGTTCAACTACGCGCCGGAACCGGTGCGCTACGTCGTCCGGCTCGACGCGGGTGCGGACTTCGCCGAGGTACTGGAGGTCCGCGACGGCTTCCGCCGGGCCCGGCCGGTGACCGCCGCCATCGCCGACGACGCGCTACGGCTGCACTACAAGCGGGCCGGCCTGCACCGGGAAACCGTGATCACTTCCAGCACGCCGGCCGCGCTCGACGAGCACGGCCTGACCTGGACGTTCACCGTCGACCCCCACGGCACCTGGTCCACCCGGCTGCGGGTGCTCGCCCTCCTGCGCGACCTGCACCGCCGTGACCTGCGGGAACGGCTGACCAGTTCGGTGGGGCGCAGCCAGCATCAGCGGGGCCGGGACATCAGCGCCCGCACCGCCGGGGTACCCCGGCTGCGCGCCGACCACAAACCCCTGCAGCAGGCGTACGAGTACGGCGTGCGGGACCTGGCCGCGCTGCACTACCCCGGGCTGAACTTCCAGACCGCGCTACCCGCCACCGGGCTGCCCTGGTCGATGGCGCTGCTCGGCCGGGAGAGCCTGGTCAGCAGCTTCCAGGCCCTGCCCTTCATGCCCGAACGGGCGGTCAACACGCTGCGCATCCTGGCGCTGAGCCAGGGCGTCCGGCACGACCCGTTCCGCGGCGAACAACCCGGCAAGATCGTCCAGGAGAGCCGGTACGGCGACTCCGGCGCGTTCAACGACACCCCGGAGTCGGCCAGCTTCAGCGCCGCCGACACCACCGCCGCCTTCGTCATCCTGCTCGACGAGTACGAACGCTGGACCGGCGACGCGGAACTGGTACGCCGGTTCGAGTTCGAGATCCGGGCCGCCATCGGCTGGCTCGACCACGACGCGGACCGGGCCGACAGCGGCTACGTCTGGTCCACCCGACGCCCGACCCGCACCGGACCGCAGAACGAGAGCTGGCGCAACTCCGCCGACGCGATCTGCTTCGCCGACGGCCGACCGGCCACCTACCCCCTGGCGATCTGCGAGATCCAGGGGTACGCCTTCGAGGCCCGCCGCCGGGCCGCCCGGATGGCCCGCCGGTTCTGGGACGATCCCGCCTGGGCCGACCGGCTCGAACGCGACGCCGCCCGGCTGCGGGACCGGTTCGACCGGGACTTCTGGCTGCCCGACCAGGGCCACTACGCGGTGGCGGTGCAGCTCGACGGCGTCCCGCTGGACTCCCTCACGTCCAACATGGGACAGCTGCTGTGCACCGGCATCGTCGCCCCGCACCGCGCCGAGCAGTTGGTGGCGCACCTGATGTCCCCGGCGCTGTACTCCGGCTGGGGCATCCGCACCCTGGCCAGCACGGCAGCCGACTACAACCCGCTGGGCCACCACACCGGCGCGGTCTGGCCCTGGGAGAACTCGCTGATCGCCTGGGGGCTGCGCCGGGCCGGGTTCCGGGCGCAGGCCGCCCGGGTCGCCACCGGGCTGCTCGACGCCGCCCGGCACTTCCAGGGCCGGCTGCCGGCGTACCTCACCGGCTACGACCGGGCCACCACCCACGTCCCCGTCCCGCACGGCTTCACCGACAGCCCGTACGCGCCGTCGGCCGGAGCGCCCCTGATGCTGCTGCGCGCGCTGCTCGGGCTGGAACCGTACGAGGACCATCTCGCCGTCGACGCCGCGGTCCCCGAGGAACTGGGCCAGATCGAGCTGCTCGACATCAGGGGCCGCTGGGGGTACGCCGACGCGCTCGGCCGGGGTCGCCCGTTCCGCGACCGCCCGGCCACCTGACGCGGCTCCGCGCCCCTGGGCCGCCGGCCGGGTGTCCCGGGGTCAGCCCAGGGCGGGGAACCAGAGCGCGATCTCGCGCTTGGCGCTGTCGGTGGAGTCCGAGGCGTGCACCAGGTTCTCCCGGTTGGACAGCGACAGGTCACCCCGGATCGTGCCGGCGGCGGCCTTACGCCCGTCGGTGCTGCCGATCATCGCCCGGACCACCTCGATCACCTGGTCGCCGGAGAGCACCAGCGACACCAGCGGCCCGCTGGTCATGAACGTCTTCAGCGGCGGGTAGAACGGCTTGTCCACGTGCTCGGCGTAGTGCTGGTCGGCGAACCCGCCGTCGAGCGTCCGGATCTCCAGCGCGTCGATCCGCAGGCCCTTGCGCTCGAAACGGGAGATGATCTCGCCGACCAGGCCACGACGCACGGCGTCGGGCTTGATCAGTACGAGGGTGCGCTCATCCGGGCTGCTGCTGGACACGCTGGGTTCCTCCTGTGCGCACAAGGCGGTTCGGCTGGGTACGGTCAGCCTAGCGACCCGGTACCGGCACCGGCGCGGCGGCTGCTCTTTCCCTCGGTCGCCGCGCGGCCTAGCCTGGCTCTGACCCCTGGGAGGTCCACTGTGGCGAATGGCGGGAACCGCACCATCGCGCCGGTACGCAAGCTGATCGCCGCGGTGCTCGGCACCGTGGCGGTCTTCGTCGTCCTGTTCGGGCTGGGCATGACCAGCTGGGCCATCGTCGCGCTCGGCGTGGCCCTGGTCGTGCTCGCCGTCGCCCTGGGCACCGTACGCGGCGGCGGACGCACCTGGGTGGTCGGCGTCGGGCACGTGCACAGCGCTTCCGAACCCCCCACCCAGTACTCCTTCGGCCGGTGCGAGCTCCAGTTGGTGATCGACGCGCCGGGCCTGCCGCCCCGGTCCAAGAAGATCATCGAGCCCCGGGTGCCGGTGGCGAAGTGGCCGTCGCTGGGGCAGACCCTGCCGATCCGGGTGGCCCTGGACGACCAGCGGCACGTCCGCGTCCTGTGGGACGAGGTGCCGACCCACACCGAGGCCGCCGCGGGCGTGACCGACCTGCCCCCGGAGTACGCCGACGCCGAGCCGCTCGACGACCTGCTGATCCAGCAGGAGGCCCCGCCGTGGGCGGGCCGCACGGCCGACGACGACTTCCACGACGAGTTCCGGGACGACCTGCGCGACCCGCCGCCCGCCGACCCGGTCCGGGCCGATCCGCTGCGTCCGGAGCCGCCGCACCCGGACCCGGTCCGAGCCGAGCCGCTGCGCGACGACGTGGAGGTACTGACCGACGAGCGGGAGCGGGTGGTGGTGCACCAGCGGCCGGGCGGCCCGGTGGTGCTGGAGGGCACCCTGGTCGAGCAGCCGGCGACCGGCCAACTCCCCCGCCGCGCCACCGCCCCCACCGCCGCCGCTTCGACCGCCGCCGCGTCCACTGCCGCCACCGGCCCTGCCGGCACCACCACCCCCACCGGTGCCGCCGCCGGCCCGGCCACCGCTGCGCCCGCCCCCCGGCCGCCCGCCGAGGAACGGTTCGACGCGCCGATCCTCGACCCGGTCGACGTACCGCTGGACGGGCCCACCACCGGTGACGGCCGGCTCGACCCCGACCTGGACGAGGCGATCTTCGGGTACGACCCGGCTGCCGCGACCGCCGGGGGCGACGACGCGGCCGGCCCGATCAGCGGCGTCGGGCTGACCCTGCTGGTCACCGACCTGTCCCGTTCGCTGGACTTCTACCGGGACCTCGGCTTCGAGGAGTTCGACCGGGGCACCGGCAACGCGGTGCTCGCCTCCGGGCAGACCCGGCTGGTGCTGCGCGAGGTGACCGGGGCCGCCCCGATCAGCCGCCGGCTGGTCCACGTCAACCTGGAGGTGGACGACATCGAGGCGGCGTACCGGCGGCTCAAGGACACCGGCGTCCGGTTCACCTACGCGCCCCGGGTGGTCAACCGGGGCACCAAACTGGAGGTGTGGGCCGCCGCCTTCCGGGACCCGGACGGGCACGGCATCGCACTGACCCAGTGGCGGGAACGCGCCGAGGCGTGACCCGGCTCAGCCGAGGATGACCCGCCGCACGTGCAACGCGTACGCCCAGACCAGGGCGAAGATGACCCCGAGCCCGAACAGCGACCAGTGCAGCAGGCCGGCGAGCAGCAGCAGCCCCTGCAACACGGTGCCCGCCGACCAGGCCCACGGGCGTCGCATCAGGCCGGCCAGCAGCACCGCCGCCACGGCCAGCGCCACGGTGGCCGCGATCGCCGCCCCGCCGAAGTGCCCGCCGACCAGCCGGATCGGCTGGATGGCCAGCAGCAGCACCAGCGCTTCCAGGCCGAGCGTCCCGGCCCCGAGACCCCGGACGGCCGCCTCGGGGTTACGCAGCCCCGAACGCCGCCCGGCCGGGCCGGTACGGTCGGACGTTCCGCTGCCTACGGCCGGGTCCGTGTCCTGCGCCGGGCCGGTGCCTGCGGTCGGGGCGGTGCGGTCGGGTGTTCCGGCACTTCCGGCCGGGCCGGCGCTTCCGGCCGGCTCCGGGGGGTCGGCAGGGCGGCGGTCCGGGTGCGGGCGGCCCGGGGTCGGGCCGGTCATCGCTTCAGCAGCCGTCGGGCGTCGGCCACCGTCACCACCGAACCGGTGACCAGCACCCCCACCCCGGCCAACTCGCCGGGCACGTCGTACTCGGCCTCGGCGACGGCCGCCTCGATGGCATCCGGCATCGAGTCGGCCACCTGGACCCGGTCCGGCCCGAAGACCTCCCGGGCCAGCTCGGCCAGCTCCTCGGCCGGCATCGCCCGGGGTGAGGAGTTGCGGGTGACGACGAGCGAGTCGAGCACCGGTTCCAGCAGCTCCAGCAGGCCGGCGGCGTCCTTGTCGCCGAGCACGGCGAGCACCCCGACCAGCTTGCTGAACGCGAACTCCTCCTGCAGCGCGGTGACCGTGGCGGCCATCCCGTGCGGATTGTGCGCCCCGTCGAGGAGCACCGTCGGGGCGTTGCGCACCTTCTCCAGCCGGCCCGGGGAACTGGTCGCGGCGAAACCCTCCCGGACGGCCTCGACGTCGAGCTGCCGCTTCGCCCCGGCCCCGAGGAACGCCTCGACGGCGGCCAGCGCCACCGCCGCGTTCTGCGCCTGGTGCGCCCCGTGCAGCGGGAGGAACACCTCGTCGTACACCCCGCCGAGGCCCTGGAGGGTCAGCACCTGGCCGCCGACGGCCACCGCCCGGCGCAGCACCCCGAACTCCGCGCCCTCCCGGGCGACCGTGGCACCGACCTCGGCGCACCGTTCCAGGATCGGCCGGGCCGCCTCCTCCTCCTGCGCGGCGGCGATGACCGTCGCCCCGGAGTGGATGATGCCGGCCTTGTGCAGGGCGATGTCCTCCAGGGTGTCACCGAGCCACTCGGTGTGGTCCAACCCGATCGGGGTGAGCACCGCCACCCCGGCCTGGAGCACGTTGGTGGCGTCCTCGGCACCGCCCAGCCCCACCTCCACCACCGCCACGTCGACAGGCGCGTCGGCGAACGTGGCGAACGCCAACGCGGTGGTCAGGTCGAAGTAGGTGAGCGGCTCGGCCGACCGCTGGTCGACCAGGTCGGCCAGCGGCTTCACCTCGCGGTACGTGGCGACGAAGCGGGCCTCGTCGACGGGCTCCCCGTCCAGGCTGATCCGTTCCCGGACGGTCTCCAGGTGCGGGCTGGTGTAGCGGCCGGTGTGCAGGCCGAAGGCCCGCAGCAGCGAGTCGATCATCCGGGCCGTGGACGTCTTGCCGTTCGTCCCGGTCAGGTGGATCGACGGGTACGCCCGCTGCGGGCTCCCCAGCAGGTCGAGCAGCATCTCGATGCGGTCCAGCTCGAAGTGCATCCGGGTGAACCCGCGCGCGGCCAGCTCGGCGTCGACGGCGGCGAACTCACCGCGCCCGGCCCCGGGCCGGCTGGTCTGATCGGTGCGGTCGGTCACGAGGGAAGCGCCTCCAGAGCGGCGTCGATGCGGACCAGGTCGGCCTCGGCCACCGCCAGCCGGTCGCGGATCTTCGCGACCACCGGCTCGGGCGCCTTCCCGACGAACGCCGGGTTGTCGAGCTTCGCCCGGGCCTGCGCGACCTCCTTCTCGGCCGCCGCCCGGTCCTTCGTGAGCCGGGCCCGCTCGGCGGCCACGTCGATCGACCCCCGGGTGTCCAGCGCCACGCTGACCTCACCGGGCATGGCGAGGGTGGCGCTGGCCTGGAAGTCGTCGGCCGGGGCGTCCAGCCGGGCCAGCGAACGGATCAGCGGCTCGTGCGCGGCGATCTGGACCCCGGCCAGCCCGTCCAGCCGGGCGGCCACCCGCTGGGTGGGCCGCAGCCCCTGGTCGGAGCGGAACCGCCGGATCTCGGTAACCACCCGCTGGACGGTGCCGACCTCGCGCTCCGCGGCGTCGTCCACCAGAGTACGGTCGGCGGTCGGCCAGGCTGCCGTCATGACGGTCTCGCCGCCGGTCAGTGCCGTCCACAGCTCCTCGGTGACGAACGGGATCACCGGGTGCAGCAGCCGCAGCAACTGGTCCAGCACGTGCCCGAGCACCCGGCGGGTGGCGTCGGCGGCCGGCCCGCCCTCGGCGAGCACCGGCTTGGCCAGCTCCACGTACCAGTCGCAGACGTCGTCCCAGGCGAAGTGGTAGAGCAGGTCGCACACCTTCGCGAACTCGTACGCCTCGAACTGCTCGTCCACCTCGGCGGTGACGTGCGCCAGCCGGGACAGGATCCACCGGTCGACGGTGGAGAGCCCGTCGGCGGCCGGCAGCGGGCCGGTGGTGTGCGCGCCGTTGAGCAGCGCGAACCGGGTGGCGTTCCACAGCTTGTTGCAGAAGTTGCGGGAGCCCTGGCACCACTCCTCGCTGACCGGGACGTCCCCGCCCGGGTTCGCGCCCCGGGCCAGGGTGAACCGGGTCGCGTCGGCCCCGTACCGGTCGACCCAGTCCAACGGGTCGACCACGTTGCCGAACGACTTCGACATCTTCTTGCCGTACTGGTCGCGGACCATGCCGTGCAGGGCGACCGTGTCGAACGGCTGCCGGCCGTCCATCGCGTACAGGCCGAACATCATCATCCGGGCGACCCAGAAGAAGAGGATGTCGTAGCCGGTGACCAGCACACTGGTCGGGTAGAACTTCGCCAGGTCCGGGGTCTGCTCCGGCCAGCCGAGGGTGGAGAACGGCCACAGGCCGCTGGAGAACCAGGTGTCCAGGACGTCCTCGTCCTGGACCCAGCCCTCGCCGGTGGGGGGCGTCTCGTCCGGGCCGACGCAGACGATCTCGCCCGTCGGGCCGTACCAGACCGGGATGCGGTGGCCCCACCACAGCTGCCGGGAGATGCACCAGTCGTGCATATTGTCGACCCAGGCGAAGTAGCGCTTGGCCAGCTCGGCCGGCTCGATCTTCACCCGGCCGTCGCGCACCGCGTCGCCGGCCGCCTTCGCCAGCGGGGTGGTGTTGACGAACCACTGCAACGACAGCCGCGGCTCGACCGTGGTACGACACCGCGAGCAGTGCCCCACCGCGTGCACGTACGGCCGCTTCTCGGCCACGACCCGGCCCTGCTCGCGCAGCGCCGCCACGATCGCCGGGCGGGCCTCGTACCGGTCCAGGCCCTGGAACGGACCGGGCGCGGTGATGACGCCCCGCTCGTCCATGATCGTCAGGGCGGGCAGGTCGTGCCGCTGGCCGATCTCGAAGTCGTTGGGGTCGTGCGCCGGGGTCACCTTGACCATGCCGGTGCCGAACGCCGGATCGACGTGCTCGTCGGCGACGATCGGGATACGCCGGCCGGTCAACGGCACCTCGACCTCGGTGCCGACCAGGTGCCGGTACCGCTCGTCGTCGGGGTGCACGGCCACGGCGGTGTCCCCGAGCATGGTCTCGGCCCGGGTGGTGGCGACCACCACGTCGTCGCTGTACCGGATCGAGACCAGCTCACCCTCGTCGTCGGTGTGCTCCACCTCGATGTCCGACAGGGCGGTCAGGCAGCGCGGGCACCAGTTGATGATCCGGTTGGCCCGGTAGATCAGACCCTCGTCGTAGAGCTTCTTGAACATGGTCTGCACGGCCCGGGACAGGCCCTCGTCCATGGTGAAGCGTTCCCGGTCCCAGTCGACCGAGTCGCCGAGCCGGCGCATCTGGCCGAGGATCGCCCCGCCGGACTCGGCCTTCCACTGCCAGACCCGCTCGACGAACTTGTCCCGACCGAGGTCGTGCCGGGACAGCCCCTCACCCGCGAGCTGCCGCTCCACCACATTCTGGGTGGCGATACCGGCGTGGTCCGTGCCGGGCAGCCAGAGCGCCTCGTACCCCTGCATCCGCTTACGGCGCACCAGCGAGTCCTGCACGGTGTGGTCCAGGGCGTGGCCCATGTGCAGCACACCGGTGACGTTCGGTGGGGGGATCACGATGGTGAACGGGGGCTTGTCACTCTGCGCCGACGCCCGGAAGTGGCCGGCGGCTACCCACTGCTCGTACCGTCGCTGCTCTACCTCGCCGGGCTGGTACTGGCCGGCAAGGGTCGGGGCGTCGGGGCGTCGGGCATCCAGTCTCTCGGTCACCTGGGAAAGTCTACGGAGCGCTTCGGCGGACCCGACGTGCGCCACCGGTCATTCGCGTACGGTGGCGAACATGTCCGACGCACATCTCACCGAGCGTCAGCTCATCGAGGGTCCCGAACCGGTCGAGCTGACCGACGAGCCGATCCGGTTGAGCACCCACGACCCGGAGCAGAGCCCGCAGGGGCGGGGCCCGGTGTCCCGACGCCGGCGGATCGCGCTCACCGGCGCGCTCGTGGTCGGCCTCGTCGGCGCCGCCGCGCTCGGCACCGCGGGCTGGCGCATCGCCCAGCAGAAGGACGTCCGGCTGGACCCGCCCGGCCACCTCGCCGGTCTCACCCGCGACGACTCCGACCGGGCCCGCAGCACCGCCGACTACCTGCGCGCCGGATTCGCCGCCGACATCGACCTGGACCGCAGCATCGGTACGGTCTACCGCGACCCCGCCGACGAGAAGCGGACGGTGCTGTTCTTCGGTGGCACCACGCTGCTCTGGCAGCCGGAACGCGACCTGGACAGCCTGTTCCGGTTGATGGCCGACGAGACCGGCAAGGTGACCGACCTCCGTACAGTGCCCGCCGGGAAGTACGGCGGCGTGATGAAGTGTGGTCGGACCAGCGGTGACGGTGGCGACTTCGCGATCTGCGGCTGGGCCGACCACGGCAGCGTGGCGATGGGCATGTTCGCCAACCGTTCCGTCGACGACTCGGCCGGCCTCTTCCGCCAACTCCGCGAAGGCATCCAGACCCGGGACTGACCGCCGCCGGCTCGCCCCTCGCCGCTCGCCCAGTTCGCCGCTCGCCCCTGGCCCAGCTCCCCGCTCGCCCCTGGCCCCGTTCGCCGCTGGCCCAGTTCGCCGTTCGCCCAGCTCCCCGGTCGCCACCAGGACGCCCTCCGCCTCCTCGACCCCCGGTTGCCCTCGCCGCCCCTGTCTCCCTCGGAGCCCTTGCGCTGACCGTGCCATGTCGGCGACGTTGCGCCTTTCCAGCCGAGCATTACCGCAACGTCGCCACCCAAGCGGTCCCTGTATACGGGGTCGAGCTGACCGCGCCGGTACTGGGGCGGTCAGGGTGATCGTGATGTCGCCGGCCGGTGGCCGTGCGGGGCTGCCTGCTGATGGGTGGCGGTAGGTCAGCTTGGCTTGGCGCTTGGTGTGCCGTCGTGGCGTGTCATGGTCGGTTGCTTCAGCGGTTGTTGATTACTCCGAAGTCGGGGATGTGGGGTATCCCGTGCTGGTCGGGACCGGGCCGGGGGCGGGTGTGGTCTGTGTCTGGGCGCGTGCCGCCCGGTATCGGGGATGTGGGCGTATTCCGTGCTGGGCTGGGGCTGGGCGCCGCTTTGTGTCTGGACTGCCAATCGCCCGTGTCGGGAAGGTAGGGGTATCCCGTGTCGGGATGGCCGCTTCTTCCGCCCACCAGCGCTCAGCCCACCAGCGCTCAGCCTTGGGGTCCTTGGGCCGGGGCGAGGGGTTCCGGAGGCGAGGGGTTCCGGGGGCGTGACCTTTCCGCGTCCGGGGCGGCTTGAGTTCCCGCCTTAGGTGGCGGGGGTTCTCCCACCGATGGCGGGGAGCAGTTCTGGGGGGAGTTGGTGTGGAATGCAGTTGAGGCCAACCCCTGTTCGGGGTTGGCCTCAACTGAAAGGTTGTCCGGCGGTGTCCTACTCTCCCACACCCTCCCGAGTGCAGTACCATCGGCGCTGGAGGGCTTAGCTTCCGGGTTCGGAATGTGACCAGGCGTTTCCCCTCCGCCATGACCGCCGTAACACTATGAACATATCAAACAACACACACACCCACACTGTGGGGGGTTGTTTGGTGTTTGTTCAGAGTTGCACAGTGGACGCGTAGCATATTCG
>NZ_JAFEUC010000008.1:0-340924 GCF_016901255.1 Micromonospora humida | reverse complement strand
GCTGGGATTCCGGGGAGGCCAGCCACAGCCGGTAGGCGGTGTGCAGCTGGTAGCCGTGGGGTTGGGCGGGGGCGTCGGAGACGAAGAACAGCATCACCCCGTGTGGGCTGAGCGCGTCGCGGTGTCCGTAGCGTTGGTCGGCTTCGATCATGTGTCCGGTGTTCAGGCGTTTCGCCCGGTAGACGATCTGCTGCCGCAGGTCGGCCCACCAGCGGGCCTCGACCGACACCCCACCGTCGGGTTCCCCCGGCTGCGGGGAGGGTGACGGGGTGTGCTCGGGTGGGGCCGCGTGGACGGGGACGTCGCGGCGGTACGGTCGCTCGTCGGGCATCCGGTAGTCCGGCGGGGCCGGTTGGATCAGGCGGGGTGCCGGTGGGGGTTGGTGGTCTGCTGACCGGCGGGGGCCCGGTGGTGGCGTCGGCCGTGGTTCGGGTCGCCAGGCCGGGTCCAGCGGATCACTGCTGCTGCGGTAGCCCGGTGCCGCTGGCGTCTGGGCGGTGTAGGTCTTCATGATCGGGGTGTTCCTCGGGATTCAGATGGAGATGTGCAGGGCGTCGGGCACGGCATGCGTCTTCGGGGTGCCATGACCGATGCCCGCGTAGACATCAGGTCGAGTGCGGCGCAGGTGCGCGGCCCACATGCCGCCTGCGGTGGCGGTGGCGGCGAGGATCGCCGGGAGCAGCAGCGGATACGGCGACCCTGGTGCGGCTCCGAGTAGCGAGCCGACGTTGCCGACCATCGCCACCAGGACTACTGACCCGCCGAGCACCCCCAATGCTGGCGCGACCTTCCACTGCCAGATTCCGGCCCGTTGACCTCGTACGGCGGGTGGGGCGGTCAGCGCGGCGATCGAGGCGGCGAGGAGGAGGCAGAGCAGGCCGAGTGCGCCGAGGGTGGACAGCCAGGTGAACATGACCGCGACCGGGTCGACCCCGGCGACCGCGAACGCCCCCACGACCAGGGCCGCCACCGACGTCTGGGCGAGGGATCCGCCGCGTGGGGCGCTGACGCGGGTCGTGCTGTCGGTGCGGGCGAGACCGGTGGGCAGGACACCCTCACGGGCCATGGCGAACACGTACCGGGCGATGACGTTGTGGAACGCCAACATCGACGTGACGATCGCGAACACCAGCACCACCCCGGCAACACCCACCCACGCATGGCCTGCGGGTTCGAGGATCGTGAACGGTAGGCCGGAGGACGGGTCGGCGGCGCGGGAGGCGACGGTGTCAGGGCCGACGGCGACGCCCATCGCCCACGCGGCGGCGGCATACACGCCACCCAGGACGAGAACGGCGGTGATGGTGGCGCGGCCGATCGACCGGCGGTCGACGGCTTCCTCGACGAACGAGCCGGGGGCGTCGACGCCCATGAATGCGGCTACGCACAATGCCACCGCCCCACCGATCCCCCCGACCGCCAGGCCGGAGGCGTCGAACCCCTCCCACGACACGGCACCGTCGGCGGGCGCGCCGAGGCCGGCGGCGACGAACAGACCGACGATCAGCAGCGACACCGTGAGGACCCCGCCGAGGACCCAGGTCGACAGGGCGATCGCCCGTACTCCGAGCGCGCCGACGACGGCCCAGGCGATTCCGGCCCACACCCACCAGGTGCCGCCGAGCTGGGCGGCGAGGGTCGCCCCGAACAGGCCGTACAGGCTGGTCTGGATCGCCGTGTACGCGACCAGGGCGACCAGGCCGGCGGCGACACCCCAACCACGGCTGACACCGTGGGCGAGGATGCCGTAGTAGGCCGCCGGGTGACCGACCTGCCGGGCCAGCGCGGTGTAGCCGACCATCAGCAACGCCACCACTGCGGTGACCAGGAGGAAGGTCAGGGGTAGGGGGGTCACCCGGGTCGTGGCGTAGGTGGTGACCAGACCACCGGCGAGGACCACCATCGGCGCGGACGCCGCAGCACCGAAGATCGACAGGCCGGTCGGGGTCATCGTCCGGCGGGCGAGAGCCACCTGCTCGTGGATGCTCATCGCTGCCCCCGCTGCGGGGCGTCCGGGCACGACGGCCTGCGGCAGTCCCGTACCGGATGGGTGGTGACGTCGGCGGCGTGCACCGGCACCAGATACACCGCGGTGGGGCGTACCGGGCCGGTGCGCCAGTAGCTGCGGTCGCGGTCGAGCCGCCGCAACGCCACATCCGCACGCGGGGTGAACCCGAACAGGTCGTGCGTGCCGTCCGGCCACTCCCGGCGGAGCGCGTACCCCCACAGGTGCACCTGCGGTTCGGTGCCCGCGTCGTCCGCACTGGCGGGGGCGGTGGGGCGGGTGCGGGTGGGAGTCAGCCAGGGCGGCAACCACCACCCCGCCGCACGCCTACGCGGCGGAACCATAACCAACGGACGCTCGACAACCGTCAACATGAGACAAGCCCTTTCTTCGGAAAGTGGGTGCACGGGGGTGACTGGCGGGCCACACGGCCTCCGCCAGCTACTGATCAGGGGTGACGCCCAACCGGGCGCGGTCAGAAAGAACGGTCAGGGAGAACGCGGCGGTGCCGGGACGAGCCGGCCACGCAACGGGGTCACCCCACGCCGCAACCGGGCCCGTGGAGGAAGCCCGCCACACGACCGGCCGCTGCCGGGGCCGGGCCGCCACATCCGCCACAGCGCGGGGCCGTCCGGCTCCAGCAGGATCGGTGACCTCGGCTCGTACCCCAGCGCGGCCAGCAGGCTCTCCCTCGGACGACCACCCGACACCTCCGCATACGCCGGAAGACCCTCGGCGTCGAAAACCCGGTGGCGGGCGGCCAGCAACGCCCGCACGGTGTCGTCGCGCCCGGGACGCGCGGCGAGGTGCGCCAGGTACGCGTGGGGGACGTGCGGGACCACAGCGTCGAGGTAGGCGTGCCAGAGTGCGAGCCGGGACGCGTGCGGGCCGAGGGCCTGGTGCAGGTCGTACATCCACGCTGCCGCCGGCACGGGCACCTCCGGCCGTCGCAGCCACACCGCCACCGCCGACCGGTCCCCGGTCGTGTCGACCTGCCCGTGCTCCAGCCCCCATGACATCAGCAGCCGCGCATACCCGCGCAGCACCAGCGGACGGTCGGCGGCATCCGGCACCAGCCAGCCGCCCACCGCGCCGACCGACAACGCCTCCGCGACGAGCACCGACAGCGCGTCGAGGTCCGCAGCCGAGGCGCGACGTACCACCTCCGTGCGCGTCACGACGCCACCCCCGACCCACCGTCAGCGCCGCTGTCCTCGGACGTCTCGGCGACCGCGGTGTCGGTGTGACGTTGTCGCGACGCCCACGCATCCACGTCGAACCCCCGCTGGAACGTCACCGCCGCATGCAGGTCGTCAGGCTCGACACCGCCGATCGGCAGCCACGTCCGCGCTTCCCGAACGAACTCCGGCGGACCACACACCAACACCGCCTGCCCCGCCTCGTAGTGGTGCAGCACCGACCCCAGCAAGCTCCCCCGAGCAACCGGATCGACACCACCGTCGCCCGAGAGCACCACCACCACCGTCAACCACTCACCATGCTCCCGCTGCAACTCGTCCAACGCCGCCGCGTCATACAGACCCCCCAACCTGCGAACACCCACCACCAACGTCACCCGCCGCCCGCCCGGCGAGGCCGCAACCTGCTCCACCAACGCCCGCAACGGCGCAAGCCCCGTACCCGCAGCAACGAGCAACAGATCGGCGTCACCGGCCGCCGCCAACGACAAGCCCACCTCACACGGCGGCCCCAACCACAGCAGATCCCCCGCCGTCACCTGCCTCACCAGCACGGGCGAGACGACACCACCAGGAACGACACTGACGTGGAACTCCACCGTCCCGTCCGGACGCGGCGCGTTCGCCGGAGACAACCACCGCCACCGACCCGGCAACCGAGGCGAACACACCGGCACAGCGTCACCCGCCAGGTAGTGCAGCCGCCGCGCCGGACGCACCGTCACCACCGCGACGCACCCGGACGCCGACACCACCGACTCCACCACACCGAACGTCACCCGCGGGCCATCACCCAGCATCTCGGCGCACTGCTCGGCCAGACGCAACACCCGGAAACAACCCTGCTCCCACACCCGGACCAGCTCCGGCCCCCACGACTCCCCCGCGAACCGCCGCACCGTGTCGACCACGGCCGCCGCGATCACCGTCCCGTGATACGGATACAGGTCGAACCGCCGGTACAACCGGCCCAACACCACCAGACCAGCCCGATAAGCAGCAGGATCAGCACCGTGCGCGATCGCCTCCACCAACGTCGAGAAGAACACCGGCGCAAGCCGCTCCGGCAGAAACCGCACACTCCGATCCACCATGAACGACCAGAAGTACGCCGCCGCCCGCTCATGATCAGCGATAGCAGGGGTCAGCGACTGCTCAAGATCAGGCGCGGACATGAACCACTTCCTCCGGTGGATCGTCACGTCCACCCCTCTCGACACCGACATCGGACAACACCGTCCCGGGCACCTCAGGTCCACCCCCTTCGCAATCCATGGAAGGCGCGGAAACGCGGTCACCCGGCGACGGCATCCACGATCATTGACGCGGCCCCGACGCCGCCACCTGTGATCATTGGGAGGTTTCCTTCCCCGCAATTCCCCGTGTCGCGGGGAAGTTACATAGACGGCCCGAATTGCGTACGGTGGGGCGGCACCATCGATGGACACGGCTGACGGGGAAGGGCCGCACATGACCGACGGGAATCCCGAGAGCCTGCGGCAGCAACAAACGCGCCTCGCCGCCGAACTCCGGTCAGCGGGGAAAACATGGGTCGAGACCGCCGAGGTCTTCCGCGACAGGTTCCGCCTCAATCCCCGCGTCGCGCTGCGCGTCGTTCGCGGATGGAGCCAGGCGAAGGCCGCCGAGGAATGGAACCAGCGCTGGCCCAACGAACCCAAGTCGTTCAAGAGCTTCTCGTACTGGGAGATCTGGCCCGGCAAGGGCGGCTACTCCCCCTCCCAGGACAACCTGGCCCGCCTCGCCGAACTCTACGAATGCAGCGTCGCCGACCTCCTGGCCGACCTACCGAGCTTCCGCCACCTCGACTCCGCCACCGCATCGACCCCCGTCACGCCCGAGGGGGTGAAACCCGGCCTGCAAGGTGAAATCATGGTGCCGAGCGAGGCAGAGATCCTGCTTCGTGACCTGCTCGGTCGACGCCCCGGCGCCGACGCGGACACCCCGCCACAAGCGGAAACCGCCGGCCTGTATCGCCGACCCGAGGAGGTCAACTTCGCAGAGTTGGCGCAGGTCATCACCATGTGGATGCAACGAGTACCCCACCCCCAGACCCGACGCGATCTCCTCGGCAAACTCACCGCCGCACTCGCCATCGCCGCAACAGCACCACTGACCGACCTCGCAGGCTTCACCGACAGCGCCACCGCCGCACCCACGCTCACCGATCCCGCACGGTTCGAGCCGGCCACCCTCGCGCACTGCGAAGCCATGATCCCCAACCTGCGTAAGCAGGGCGACGTCCTCGGCGCTGCCGCCACCCTGCCCACCGCCCTGGCCTACCGGCGCATCGCCGAACAGCAGGCCAAAGCCGCCCCTAACGGCCCACACCGCGACCGCGCCATCGCCACCTACGCCGAACTCACCCAACTCGCCGGCTGGCTCTGCTTCAACACCGGCGACTACCACTCCGCCCAACGCCTCTACGACGACGCACGCGCCGCCGCCCACGACGCCCGCGCAGTCGAACTCGTCACCTACATCCTCTGCACCATGAGCCACCTCGCCACCTGGCAAGGCAAACCCCGCATCGGCATCGACCACGCCGCCGCCGCATCCGCCTGGGCCGACCAAACCGGCAGCCCCTACGCCCGCGCCTACGCCGCCGACGTAGCCGTCCGCGCCCTCACCGCCGACAACCAAAACCACCAATCCAAACAAGCCCTCGACCGCGAGTACGCCGCGCTGCAAGCAGCGCTAGCCGACCAGAGCCCCAGCCAGTCCTGGTGGTACTTCTACGACGAGTCCTTCTACTGGAGCACCAACGCTCAGAACGCACTCAAGTTCCAGGGATCTGAAGAGGTGCTTGCCGCGACCGAGCGAGCGCTCAACCTAAGCGATCAAGGAAACCTGCACAACCGCTCATTCCGGTTGCTGTACCGGGCGGAAGCGTTTGCACGTCAGAAGAACATCGGCCTGGCCTGCCAAACCATCGCCGATGTTCTAGAGCTGACCTCGGTGAACGGGACACTCCGCATCGAACAACGAGTGCAGCAGCTACGCAACGGACTGAACCCGTGGAAGCGAACGCGAGCGGTACGAGAACTTGACCAGGCGATCAGCGCCTACCGCGCACAGCCAGCCATCTAACGCAGAGGACGCACGAACTTGACGTATTCCCGGTAGTAAGCGCCTGGCCGCCCGGGAACGGTACCGACCCGCTGCCAGCCCCACCCCTCATAGAGCGCATGAGTGGCGGTCGCGGCAGGGTTGGCCGAAAGCGTGGCGCGTTCCTCGCGCCGTCCCCTCAGGAACGCATCGTGCAGGCCGCGCCCGATCCCCTGGCCCTGCCACGCCTTGCGTACCTCGATCTCGGCCAGGACCACCGTACGTTCGCCACCCCGCTCGTCGGTGAACCCCTCCTCCGGAGCCGGCTGAAGCCCCGCGAACCAGTCCCGGTCCTGCCGCAGGCTGTACCCGAAGACGAACCCCACCAGCCCATCCCCCACCCGCGCGGTCACCAATTCGTAGTTCCGCGCACCCAACGCCCCCGTGGCCCGCCCCCGGAACGCGTCGACCTTGACCGTCGCATCCTCGCCAGGCACCTGCCCGTACGCATCCGCGTAGACCTCACACAGCTCATCCATCAACCCGCCAGCAGCCTCCGCACCAAGGCGGGCATAAGTCACATCGCTCACACCCCCACCCTACGGACGCCCCCGCGCCCTACCCTTCCCCGTGCCACGGGGAATTACGCTGAGCAAGTACCGGCGACCTTCGTGGCCTAAAGCGCGCTAATGGGTTGCTCGGCAGGCGTCACCAAGGCGTCGGATCGAGCAGCAGTCCCCTTCACCAATGCGTAGCCCAGGCAGAGCCGCCCCAGACCGGGGCCCACACTGCGGCATGGGTGGCTGCCGAATTGATCAACCCTCCGGGGCTGCCCTCCTAGGCGAACAGCTTCCCCACGAGACTGAACCTTCGCTTACCTCAATGAGGTCCACACGCTCGCTACCGCTCGCCGAGAATACTCCTGACCTTCAGAAGCGCTTGACCCGCAGCCCGGGAGGAATTGCCACCCTGTCCAGTTTTATCTTTTTCGATAAATGCACGGTGACACATTTTCCATGCAGTGGCGTAAAGTCCATCCCGGGCGCGGGAGCGCCTACCCATAGATCTCTTAAGCGCGGCAACTTGCTGAGCGGCGCGAGGTCAAGGACGTGCTCAGTATTGCCAATGTAGAGTGACTGCAGCCGCGCCAGAACAGACAACGGCGTCAAGTCGGTCACCGATGCCCCCTCAATGTCAATATAGTTAAGTAGCGGGAATTGCATAAGCGGCTCAAGGCTCGACACCCATCGGCAATCCCAGAGGGTCAGCCGAGCGAGAATCGACTGGTTGAGGCTGCCCACGAGACGCTGAAGACCACCAACCGGCTCCACAGAGCCCGTTAGGGCCAACGATGACAGCTTGGTCAGCGTGGCAAGGAAGTCCGAATCCCAAGAAGCTGGAGACGAGAGAAACAGGTCTGTCAACGCCAGGCAATTTGCGAGTAATTCGCCGGGGACCATTATGCCGGGTATGCAGAGGTCGGTCAGCCCGAGTTCGGCCAGGATGGTCAGTTTTTGACCGGTTGCAAGGTCGGCAAGGTAAAGTCGAGTAAGGTTGGGCAGACTTTTGAAGACGTCCAGATCCAGTTGTTTGCCGCCCATGCCAAGCCGAATCACCTCCAGTTCGGCGTGCCTCGCGAGGTGGTCGAAGCTTCCTGTAAACCCTGAGGGCAGATATAGCTCCGCCAGATGGGGCACATCATCCAGCAGGCTAAGGTCGGCTTTTTGGTTGATCCAGAATCGAGTCCTGGTAAGGCGCCGAAGCCGATGAAGCGCTGGAAGCAGGGTTGCACTTCGGATCATTGCATCACCGTTTACCAGAGACGCGTCGGCGAGAACTTGTTCGGCGTAGTCGCATGGGTCGAAGTACTCCCAGACATCGATTAGTTGCTGCTGAACGCGAGGACGGGGGTCAGTGCAGTACCGATTGAGGACAGCCAGCGCACCGGGTCCATTGACTAGGGCAGCCGCCTGGATAACAGCTCTAGCCTGAGCGTCGCTCAGGGAGCTTAGGTCGGCGGGTAGCTCGGAGAGCAGCGGTTCTCCGACTGCAGCCAGAGAACGAGCTTCGCCGACGGACCGAGGCAGCATCCCGCGTATATACGACCGGATCTCCGCAAGGGTCTCCGGCGCGACCGCGGGGGCGGTCTCCAAGCACGCTGCGGCGAGCAGCCGCAGCCTTCGGGCCTTCTTCGGATGCTCGGCGGCAAGGGTGAGTAGACCGGCCAAGAGTTGGGTGCGAACGGGTGCATTGGCGTGGCCGGCGACCAGGATGATGGTCTCGCGCCAGGTGTCGAGGTGGGCATGCTCAAGGAGGGCCCCGGTATGCCCCTGGTCTGCGGCCTCTCGTGCGGCCAGATACTCCTGAAAGGTTCGGTGGACAAAGTCGATGCGGTCGGGGACCGGTTCGCAGAGGACGCCGCTGCGTTGGATCATGTGGTTGAGGACTGCGGTCGCCGGCGCCGTGATGTGCCGGATCCCCGCCAGCCGATACGCAAACCGCTGTTCAGCTTCGTCACGGGTTAGTTCGATGCGGCTGTTCTGGGTCATCCACCAGGCGACTTCTTGCAAGAGTTGGGCCTGGTCGCGGCTGGTGAGGTCGGGCAGTTCGCTGGCAACTCCACGTTGGGAGTCGCGGCGGTGTAGCAGCATGTCGATGGCGGCCTGGTAGATGTCCATCCGGTTGCGGGGCAGGTTGCTGTCGCGGTCAAGGTTGAGTGCGCACAGCATCGCGCACAGCAGGGGACTGCCAGCCAGGTTCTGCAGGTGAGCACTGCCGTCGAGTTGGGCCAGCAACCGTCGCTCATAGCCGGGAAGCTGTTGTGGTTGACAAGGCAGGTCCCCGGCCCTGCGGACAGCCTCGTGCCAGTGCCGGATGAGGGCCTTGACGTCGGGTGGTCCCATACGTTCCAGGAAGACCGAGGTGAACCCCTCGTCGTTGAGCCAGCGGGCGGATGCGGCGGCCGGCCGGGAAGTGACGACGACTCGCAGGTCGGGATAGGTGGTGAGCAAACCGCGTAGCCAGTCCCGGACCGCTCGGCGTTGGGCTTCGGGCACCTCGTCGACACCGTCGATACACAGGATGGCTCCCGCATCGAGTTGACGATGGACCCACCCGGCGGGCATGAGTCCGGCGACGACGGCGGCGATCAGGTCGAGGAAGCGCTCCGGGGCCGGCAGTGGCTGGGTGACATGATCGCGCAGCCGGATCAGGAACGGAGTCCGCCCGTTCCAACTATCGAGTTCACCGGTGAACCCATGCCGAGCAGCGGTGACCGCGATCCACTGCATCAGGGTGGTCTTGCCGGAACCGGCATCACCGCGCAGCAAGACCCGGGCAGCGTCGCCGAGAGCCTGCTCAGCACGGACCGATGCGCTTTCCGCGCCCCCGTCAGCGCGGAGCTGACCGGGGCTCCAGCGGAACCCTCCTCGACGAGAGCCGCGAATGCTGGAGCCGGTGACCGTGAGACTGATGTAAGCGATGCTCAGCGGGGTTCGCAGGCGGTAGCGGTGCACGTCGACACCGAACAGCTCCAGATAATCCAGTACGGCAAGCAGGTGCGCCAGGTACCGGCTCCGAAACTGGAGGTCATGACTCGTGCCGGTCGGGGCGTCGAGGCTGGTCACCGGCAGCCGGGCCAGGACTTCGGCGAGGCCATCGGCAACTACGGTCAGGCGTTCCAGAACCTGGACGGTGGCACGTGCCTGGAACGGACCGAGCTGCACGACCAGTTGGGTCAGGCAGATGCAGCACTCGTCGAGGAGCCTCCCGTACAGATGGGCCGCAGCCTCGCTCAGCCCGGCCCGGTCGGGCACATCGGGTAGTTGCCGGCGAAGCCGGGTAGCCAGCAGGGCAGGATCGACATCGTCGGCGAACACCGCAGCGTCGGACAGGTCAGCGGCCCGCAAGGTGTCGGTGACCGCGTCCAAAGTGGCCAGAATATCGTTGTCCGGTAGCGCCTTTTCACCCCGTCGGACCAGCAACTGGAGTCGTTCGTAGACGGTGTCGGTGATGTCCTCCAACCGCCGGCCTGCCCGGCGTACGCCCAGGTCGTCGGCGATCCCCGCGCCGATCAGCTCGATCAGCGGCGTCTCGCGTTCGCGCTTGTCACGACGGCGTCCCAACCACCGCCGCACCGCTGGTGACACCACCGCGCCTGCCGTCCGCAGCAGCGCTGTCTCCACCACACCCACGCCGTTCCTCCCTTCGCCACCCCGCCCGTCTTCAACCCACCTATGTACTGGCAGCTCATGGGTCGTCGCCGAAACCGGTATCGCTCAGCACGTACCCCTTCCCCCCAGCAAGCGACGGGATGGTGCGGTGCCCCTGGATGTTGATCGGTGTGAACGGCAGTACGGACTGCAGGTGCGGCATTCCCAGCTGCGGATGCTGGGGGGCGGTGCCGACCTGTAGGTAAGGCCGGTGCGAGTGTGCGGCCTGCTGCGGTCGGGTGGGGTCGTCCGGATGCATCCGAACAGGTTACGAACGCGGACCGCCGTCCCGCTGTCCGAATCATGACGGTCCGGCCGTCACGGCTGTCGGTTCCGCCGGGTCGGTGGATCGTGCCAGCACAATCCACCGATCCAGACCTCATGCATCGACGATGAAGTATTGGTCGCAGCGACCGAAGTGGGTGCCAGGGAACTTCCCCGATGACCGGCGCCCTTGAACCGCTTGACCTTCACTTGCTGAGGCCGAACCGGTGCAGTCAGTCCAGGATGGAGTATCGAGCCATCTCGAGGACGTCTGGAAGCTGCGCCGGTGAACGGGAGTTGGCTGAGGTCGCGCAGGGCTTAGCAAATGCCGGCGTGGCTGATGCGCTGGCTGGTCGCTCATCGTACGGAGCGGTACGCGAACCTCGCCCCCCACTTCGACGGCTCGAAGGATCTACCGGCGGACAGGATGGCGGCAGGTGGCCAAGTCCTCGCTGCCCGGTTTCCCTCCATGGACCTGCTGGTCAGGCCGCTGCCGCTAGCCGGCGGAGTATGATGCGGCATCAGTTCGGCTCTAACGGGTCCACAACCCGGCACGGGCGAGAGGCGATCCACGACGCTTCTGGTCTATCCAGGCACCCTATAGTGGCGTGGTGGAGGAGCATCGGGGCAGATTCATGCATAATGCGTCGGCGAGTCATCCGATGGACAGCCCTGGCGTGGCCACCTATGAGGCTGCACGACTAACCGCCGGGGCTACTCGCTATGCCGCACGCATCGGAGCCATCGCCGCCGTAACGGCAGCTCTGATCACCGGGATGTTCGCGGTTTGCATTGTGGTTCTGCAGGGCCACTTCAGCTTGGAGGAAGCCAAGGTGGGTCGAGCGATCGTCGCCTCACCGTTGCCCGAGATCAGGCGGAAGCTCCTCCATCCGTCGGACAATACGGCTGAGCTGAATGGAATGCCGTCCATGGATGTCGACGATCTCCTCGATGTGTTCGAGCGTGGCCTGAATGAACTCGTACGGTGCAATGAGTGCTTCCGTGCATAAAAAGCAGGAAGGTCAAAAACCACACAATTTAGGGGTTTGCAGGTAGCTACTCCTTGTGTAGCCAGTGCACACCGCTTGGACGCAGCCCGGTAGCAACGTACTCGACGACCGCAGTCCGGACTGCGGCTGGCGTCATCCGCGTCAGGACAGCAGGAACGCTCACCAGGCCGGTGTCTGGCGACTCATACACAGTGATGGGTACGTCGGGTTGAATCTCGGCGGCGTAGCTGCCGTCAGGCAGCCAATGCACCGCCGCCCGGTCCGCATTGATATCGATGTCGATGCGGAGGGCGGGCTGGTCGTGGGTGCCGACGGTGAGGGTCTGTCCGCAGCCCCCGTGCGGCATGATCGTCTCGATCTGCTCATCGAAGCGACGCCCCGCGTCCTCGGCGTCGGCCAGCTCGAAGGCATGGCCGTGGTAGTCGCGCAGCAGCAGCGTCAACGGGTGATCCTCTCTCCGGTGCCGGTACAGACACCGTGCCACCACGTGCCTCCGCCATCGCGGACTGCCCCAGGTGAGAAAGTGACCATTACGCGCGGGCGATCACTCGGCGGCAGCCAGGCGGGGTGGTTCGCCGCCGGTCCTGAGGAAGGCGACAGCCAGTTGGATAGCCGTCTCCGGCCGATGTTGCAGGTGCTCGGCCGGGTATTCCGTGGGTACTCCGCCGAAGTCGAATCGGAGCCCTGCGGCCGGGGTTTCTGCGGTGGGGTCGGTGAGGTAGCTGCCGTCGTCGGCGATGTGTACCGCGAAGGCGTGGGTGGGGTGACCGAGGCCGATCTGCATGCCGGGTGGCAGGTCGTCGGGGTCGTCGGCGGTGTCGCTGAAGATGGTCAGCACGACGGGTTCGCCGGCCTGTTGGATCTCGCGCAGGAGCGCCTCCAGGGCGGCGGGGTCGCTGAGTTCGACCTCGTGGTTGTCGCGCTGGTTGCCCCGGTCGTAGGTCCAGGTCACCTTCATGCGATCGCCTTTTCGTTTCCGGTGTAGGTGCGCCAGTGGCGGACCTGCCCGTCATCGTCGCGTACGTACACCGCCAGTTGGTGCCGGCTGGCAGTAGCCGGGAGAGGATCTTGTCGCAGCCGTCCTGGCGGCCAGAGCTAACGCCCTGGCCTCGATGCTCCCAAACGGACTCCCGGTGGCCGCTACGGCGCAGCCTCACGTCCCTGGCCGGCCCGATCCAGGCAGCGCCCGATTCGTTACGTTTCGTCTATAGAAGATTATGATCAAGGTAGTATGAGACGCGGGACATCGTCTCAGTCACCGGATCGATACTCTGCGCTGACACTATCGACGCTCAGAGGACCAGAATGCCGACTGTCAGCTCCTTCCGTCTGTCCGTGCCACGTCGGGCTCCGCTAGCGGCAGCAATCGCGGCCCTTGTCGTAGTGCCGGCTCTGCTGGCCGGACCCATGGTGGCCAGCGCCGCGCCTACCAACCCCAGTACGACCAGCGACGATCCACAGTCCACGGACAACCTCGACCCCGCGCTTCTGGCGGAGATGCGGCGACAGAACGGACTTCAACCCGCGCTCACCGCGATCTGGGACGCCCAGATGCAGAACCCGAATTCTGGATTCGCTGGCGTGGCGTACGAGGGCGACGGCCTGACCCTGTACTGGAAAGGGGCGCTGACGCCCGGCATGTCGGCCGCACTCGACACTGGTCGAACCTTCGGTCCAGTCACGGTCAAGGCTGCGGCCAACTCCGAGGCAGAGCTGCATGCTGCGGGCAACAAGATCCACTCCGCCATCGACCGGCACAGCGGCAGTGACATCCAGTCGATCAGCTACGCCCCCGACGGCAGCGGTCTTAAGATCTCGCGTGGCCCGGAGGCAACTCGTGGCGAACCAGCCCGCATGATCCGGTCCGACAACTCGGACCAGGCATCCGTCGAGCAGATCCTCGCGGAGGCCCAGGTGGACGTACCTGTACAGGTGACCGACGCAACCGAGCCGCTCGACCTTCTCTCCAGCCGGCTCGATGACAATTCACCGTGGAACGGAGGCGGTCGCTGGGAATCCTGGCGAGGGCTCGACCACCGAATGAACTGCACGACCGGCTTCGGCGTACATTCCGGCGGACGCAGCTACGTCCTTAGCGCTGGACACTGCGCTACTCCGCCGGACGACGCGTACCAGGGCAAGTACGGCGCGGCCTTCGACGAGATGGGCCCGGTGTACGACGACGACTGGCGCTCCGACCTCCTGTTGATCAACGCACCCGGTTGGTACCTGATCTTCGACGGCTCGGCCACCACGTCAACGACCAAGGCGGTCCGCAGTTGGGGGTACTGGGCTGCCAACGAGCTGGTATGCCAGTCCGGCATGACGAGCGGCACGGTCTGCGGCATCAAGCAGCAGAGTTCGACCGACATCCGAGTCAGCTGCAACACGCCCGACTCCGACGGTGACTGCGACTACACCATCTACGGCCTGATCAAGAGCACGCAGACGAGCGGATCTACCGCAGCACGCGGCGGAGACAGCGGTGGTCCCGTCTTCACGCTCGACGGTACCGGCGTGCGGGCGAAGGGCATCGTGTCCGGAGGCGGTGGCACGACCTTGTACTTCCAGGACTGGGCGGACGTCATCCGGGTGTATGGGGCCTACCCCAACACCAACTCGTCGACTTCCTGAAGCTTGCCCTTGGCAGACCGGGGCACAGGGCGGCCCCGGTCTGCTGCTCCCCGGATTTAGACCAGGATCACCTATGATGTCAGCGGTGTAGCTATCGGTGAAGGGTGGTCGTCGGTGGCACCGATGGTCGGCAATGCAGGGCTTGCGCGCACTTGGCGACGCGCCATGGCAGGCATAGGAATCTTGACCGCAGGTGGCCTCGGCGCGGCCTTCGTGCTGCTTCCGAGTAGCGAGGAACCGGTACGGGCGCAGGTCCAGGCAGCGTCCGTCGACAACACCGAGGCTGGTCCGGCGCGCTGCCCTGATGCCTGGGATGCGAACTCCTCGCCGTCTGGAGGCAAAGCTGATCTCGTACCGACGGGGGCTACCGAGGCGTTTCTCTGCACCTACCGGTACGACAGCGACACCCCGCTACGGCTAGACGCCAGCAGGAAGGCCACGCAGCGGGTCGATGACCTGTCCGCGTATCTGAACGGTCTGCCGACCGATCAGCCGCAGGATGAGATGTGCCTGCTCGGCCAGACTGTCGAGCACGCAATCGTGTTCGGCTACCCCCAGCAGCGGGCCGTGTCGGTACGCCTCGTTGACTGCGGCTGGAAGCGGGAAGGCGCGAGCCGGTACGGCGGGGACCTACGGAAGGTTACCGCGTACTGGGGCGTGAGCTGGAACGAGTAACATCCGCGCTGCTCAACTCGGAAGACCATCGAGGCTAGAGCCAGTGCCCTGGCCTCGATACTCCCTGACGGACTCCCGGTGGCCGCTACGGCGTAGCCTCATGCCCCGGCTGGCCGCCCGGCGACCGTCGGGCGACAGCGCGACGGATCACTTCTACCGTCGACGGTTCAGGCGTTGCTGCAGGGTTTTGGAGATGGTCGTGAAGCGGCAGCTGCCCGTTTCCGCACGCCGTCACTTCACGTTCAAGTCGACGATGACTCCCTGGTCGGCGCAGGCCGACTGCAACCCCGACAGGTGCGTTCCCAGCGGACCCATGAATGCCAGTCCTGCCATCCCGCTGTCGTCGTCCAGCCCCTGCATCTGCCACGCCACGTCCACGATCGCCGTTCCGTGCTCGCGTAGCTTCTCGTACCGCGAGTCCTCGAAGATCGCCCGTGCCTTCCGGTACTCGGCCTCGGTCATCTTCTTGTCGACGGTGGTGTCACCGCCCGTGGTCTTGGGGCTGCCGTCCATCTTCTTCCCAGCGGCCATCGCCTTGCACGCGGCCACCCCCGAGTCCTCGCGGATGAACTGGTCGTACACGGCGTAACCGCCGAAGCCGAGGACGACGAACACGGCCAGGGCGACGGTCGCGGCAAGGAGGATCGGATTCCCCGTCTTCCCCGCCGACACGGGGGCCCAGCCGGTGGTGGTCCCGGCGTCCGGGTAGTCGTGCTGCGGCCCGTGGGGGCTGACCCACTGCTGCTGCGGGCTGGTGTCCTGCGGGCTGCCGGGGTACTGCGGCATGGTCACGATCACTCCTTGGTCGGATACCCGGTTGATGCTGGCCGGTCGTAAGGGCGCGATGGGAGCGACGTCGGCTTGGTGACAGAGAGTGTGGCCAACTGAGGGACCCGGCTCCACTGGTCGGGCCAGGCATTCACCAACCCGCACCCGAAGGCCGAGCCGAAAAGCCACGCCATCCCGCCAATTTTCTGCGGCCCGATGCCGCAAGCGCAAAGATCGCCAAGCTTTCGGGACGGGCCCATAGGTGGTACGGCAAATCCCGCTGCCGCCGCCGAACCCGCAGTCGCCTACTCGACAGACGCCCGCCTGAAAGGACCATCCCGCGGCCTGGCTCACCGCCAGCACACTCGGCCGATGACGAAAGCACTCACCACCAAACAAACCATCGGCATCACTCTCGCCGGACTATTCGGCGTGTGCTGCTGCGGCAGCGGCCTTGCCGGCGCATTCGGCGACAACAATGAGACGAAGCCCGCATCGGCACCGACGGCGTCCGCAACGGTAGAGGCGCGGAAACTCGGCGATGCACTCGCCACCGTCACCCCCACCCCCGACGACACGCCAACCCCCACTCCGAGCCCCACCCCGAAGAAGACCAGCAAGCCGAAACCTGCCCTGTACTACAAGAACTGTGACGCGGTCAGGGCAGCCGGTGACGCCCCGTTGTTCGAGGGCGAGCCCGGCTACCGGCCCGGGTTGGACCGCGACGGCGACGGGGAAGCATGCGAGCCGGGCGGCGGCAACGGCGACCTGGGCGGTTACGACGACACCAACGGCGACGTGTACTACGCCAACTGCACGGCGGTACGCGCGGCGGGCGCGGCCCCGATCCGGCGCGGCGACCCCGGGTACTCACGGAAACTGGACCGCGACGGCGACGGGATCGCCTGCGAGTAGCCGCAGTCGCCTGGGCCTTCGCCAGCTCAGAACCTGTCAGCGACGGCGATAACAGTCCATCTCGCCTTCGGGGCCAGTCCACCCGCAGGGCGAAGTGGGCCACCGTCATCACCCCCACGCACGCCTGCCGGCGCCGCCCGCTCTCCCCCTTCGGACTCGACCGGAGGAGTTCACGACCCCCGCAAGGTAACCGCGACGCGGAAAGAGGCCGGTATGACGAGCGGCGTTTCAGGTAGCCTGGGGAGCTGATTCAGCCCACTACTGACTACCAGGCTGCGCCGTTGCCGGTGGGCTTCCGTGTAAGCCGGACGGCAGCCCGCAGCTGGGCAGGGCTGCATCAACGTGCCTTCGAGGACGAGGCTGGCGGCTCAGGTCCCGGGCCGGCTCGGTTCTGAGCCGGCGGAGGTCGCCGCCTTCAACGACAGGGATACCCGCTCGCGCGCGATATCGACGTTGAGGATCTGCACGGTGACCGTCTCACCTACATTGACGACCTCGGACGGGTGCTCGACCCGGTGGTCTGCCATCTGCGAGATGTGGATCAAGCCGTCGATCTCGCCCAGGGTGACGAAGGCGCCGAAGGGCGTCAGGCTCTTCACTGGTCCTTCAACGGTCTGGCCTGCTGCGAGCTTGCTGAGTGCTGCCCGGCGTCGTTCTGCCTTCGATGGAGCCGTCGGCCGACCGGCCTTCCGTTCGATGCCGCTGCTCGGTGTGAGGTGTTGGTTCGTCTGGGTGGTGTCAGAGCCGGGCCCGGTCTCGGCACGGTATTTGCTGGGAAGGGTGCCGACAACTTCGACCGCTTGGGCGCATGCCTCGGTCAGGTAGGTGTCGTAGGCGCAGTCGGTGAGTGCACGGTCCTGGACGAGTTCGCCGTCGTCTGGGCGGTAGATGCGTGACGGCTCGCCGCGGAATGACAGCCAGTTGAAGTTGGTGGTGATGTAGTAGCTGTCGCTGATGAGCATTTTCGCCGAGCTGGTAGCGACCCGTACGACGGCGAGGCGGTTGGCGCGGAGGGCGGCGGCGTGCAGGGCGTCGAGGGCTTCCTGATCGGTTCCGCCGTTGCCGCCGGGGCCCCACACGATCGTCACGTCGACGGTGCGGGCCAGCTTCTCCAGGACATGGATCCACCGGCTGGACGCGACGGCCGTGCGGATCTGTGGGCTGCTGATGAGCAGCCGGCGCTGCGAGGTGGTGAGTGCGTCGTCGAGCCAGGCCGGGTGTTCGTACACGCCCAGCCAGCGGATCACCGCCCGGTTCAACGCGGCTCTCGCACCGCCGCCGTCCGGACTGTCGCCGGCCGATTGAAGGGCGAGGACCTCTGCTCTATTCAGCCGCTCGCCGGGGTCAGTGACGGGTGCGTGCGGGTGTTCGACCGGTGCGGCCGACAGCCGCAGGCGTTCGACGGCGCCGATGCTCTCCAGCGCGGCGGTGTGCGGTTCGCTCCACTTGCCGTCAACGTCGACGCCAAGGCGTATCTGGCGGGTCTCGTCGTCGGTGAAGACGAGCAGGATGGCGTCGTGGTAGAAGTTGCGGTTCTCGGTGACGCCGCTGATCCCGAGCAGGCGTGCCCCGTCGCGGCTGCGCGGGTCCAGGGTGCTGGTGAGCGCGACGATGCTGAGGTCGATGGCGCGGACCGGCAAACTGCTCGCCGGTGGCAGCAGGAGGCGCCCGGGATCGGCTTTCGCCTGGTTGGAGCGGCGCAGAGAGTTACGTCGCCAGTCGGTCACGGTGCCGGCAAGACGGTCGTAGACGACCGGGATCGTGGTGGGCATCGGGCGGCGTAGCTGGGCGTCGCGGGCGGCTTCCTGCCCGGCGGGCAACAGCTGCAGGCGCCGCAGACCTCCGTCAGCGGGTGGCTGATAGGTGATGTACTCGGCGAGGAGGAGCCCGGCGACGGCGCGGCCGGTGTCGCCGTCGTTGAGGCCGAGGAACAGTTGCAGGTCTTCGACGGTGTCGATGCCGCCGAGCAAGGCGCGCAGGGTGTACTTCTGGCTGGCTTCAAGGTCTTCGGACTGCTCGACCAGAACGTCGACGGTCAGCACGGAGGCGGGGATGGCGCACGGCTCCGCAGCGAGCAGGGTGTGTCCCGGCAGGGCGTGGGCGTGGCGGCGTGCGGCGTCGGCGAAGATGTCGCGGCTCACAGGTACTGCACCCTTCCGCCGGTGGTCGTGATGTGGGTGAGTACCCGGTTGAGGGGGCCTTGTTTGCTGCTGCAGAACTCGGAGTCGCCAACGATCCAGAGCAACTCCCGGGCGCGGGACAGGGCGACGTTTACGCGGCCCTGATATTGGTCCGCGAGGAAGCCGAGTTCGCCGGTGACGTTGCTTCGCGTGACAGAGAAGATGACCACGTCGGCTTCGCGTCCTTGCACCGCGTCCACGGTCTTGACCTGCACGGCGACGTGCCGCAGGGTGAGGCGCCGGAGCGCGCGTTCGATCTCGGTGCATTGCCGGCGGTATCCGGTGAGAATCAGCACTTCCAGCTTGCCGCCGTCGGTGCGAACGTACTTGCCGGCTTGGACGTGGGTGTTGAGACGTGCGACTAGGTCGGCGACCTTCGCCGCCTCAAGCTTGTTCGATGTGCTCGCGCTGCCAGCGTGGCGGGCGTCCTCGCGGCGGTTGGTGCGTCGGCTGGTGGAGAACCAGACCAGCCGCTCGCTGTCGTCAACAGAGTCGGGCGCCAGGACGGGCACGGGGTCGTGCACGAGGGTGCCTGCGTAGAAGACCTACGAAATCAGCTCGCCGATCGGTTCGGCCATGCGGTGCTGGGTGACCAGACTGGCCGTGCATGCCAGCGGTGCCTCGCTGAGCAGGATGTCGAACAGCGACGAGGTGAGGAACATCTTGTCCAAGTCGAAGGTCTCCACCAGGTCACGATGCTCGAACACCTCCTCTACCATGGGCGGGAGTTGCTTAGTGTCGCCCACCATCACCCACCGCTTGGCCCGAGTCATCGGCACCAGCAGTTCAGGGGCGGTGGCCCGGGACGCCTCGTCGATAATGCACAGATCGAACTGCATATTCTGGATGTGAGGGTTGACCAAGAAGCCCATGCAGGTCCCGGCGACCACGCTCTGAGTAGGCAGGAACATCGGTTCAGCGGTCTGCGGATCATTGAGGCTGGCCAGCCAGTCGCCTTGGGTCCGCAGCAGTTCCCGAAGTCGCGGCCCGGCGCCGGGGCCGTCCAGCAGGCCGGCGACGAGCTTCTCCAGCTCCGGTTCCCCGAGCCCGTCCGGTACCGCGACCTTGAGGGCGGTGGCTGCGGTGCGGACTTCAGCGGCAGCGGTGTCGGCGCGCTCGACGATGCGCAGATAGTCCGCCAGCAGCTCGGCACGTTCCTCGGGCAGGTCTTCGTTGTCGAGCCGGTCGTCGTCATCAAGCGGGCCAAGCAGCTCGGCGGTCTCGGTCTTCTGCCGCAGGGTGGCCAGGGCTTCCTCAGCACGAAGTGCCAGGGACAGATGGTCGATGTGCACACCCTCGCGATCGGCCAATGCGGCCATGCCGGTGCGGGCGCGAGCGCGGATCTCGTCTGCCCACGCGCGCAGCTTGTTCGAGAGCAGCAGGTGGGCGGCGTCCGGGTCGACGTTATCGTCGCGGCTCGACAGACGCACGACCGAGGTGACGCCGGAGCGGTACAGCCGGGTGATCGCGTTGTCGATGGCGACGTGCATCTGACTGACCAGCAGAATCTTGTCGCCGGGCCGTGCGGCAAGGTGCTGGTGAACGAGTTCGGCGATGAACGAGGTTTTGCCCGTGCCGGGCGGGCCTTGGACGAGGAACAGGTCCGGCGAGCCAAGCGCGTGCGCGACGGCGAGCTTTTTGTCGTCGTCGAAGTCCGGGCGCAGCGGCTCGAACGCCACCGGCTCCGGCGCGCTCGCCACTGACGGGTCCAGCACCAGCTCACGTAGGTGCGGGCGGGCGGAGCTGCCGTCGCGCAGAGCGGCGAGCGCGGTCTTCTGCCGGCGGATCGCGGCCTGCGACGGGGTACGGTCGCGCACCAGCACACCATGGGCAGGCAGATCGAAGCCGGGCCGGGTCGCCCGCACCGTGATGTCTGTGCCGTCGACCTCGGCGATCGTCACCGCAACGCCCCGAACCGCGGGCTCGTCAACGGGGCGGGCCATGCGCTCCTGGTCCAGGAACGCACCGGTCAGCGGGGTCGTCGTCTCCACGTCGAACTGAGCACCGTCGCGGCTGACCCGCGTGTAGCTGATGGGTTCCTCAAGGCGTTTCTCCAGAGCTTCCTTGGCCTCGATCAGCTGTGACCAATTGGTCAGCCGTACCTGCTTGAAAGTGTCGCTGTGGCGATCACCGGCATCCTGGACAGCCTTTTCGAGCAGCAGGTGCAGCTCGTCAGCGGATGCGGCGGCTCTCTGCAGGTTAGTCGGCCGCAGTGCCGTCCAGGTGAAGTCGCGGCCGTCCAGCACGATCGCGTCATCGTTCTGGCGCCAGCGTTCTAGCTCGTCGAAATCCTTGATCGCCGCGCGGGTACAGAGCAGCTGATGTCGGTTCTTGAAGACCAGCACCAACTCAACCTGGTCACCTATCAGACGGAACTCGTCGGCGTTGAGCACCGTGCGCCCGGCGCCGAGGCTCTTCAACCGGGGCAGTACGTAGGTGGCCGCGCCGAGCAGCCCCGTGATCACGGTTTCGGCGGAGCGGCCGTCACCGGCCTCCTCCAGTGATCGGCGCGCCGTGCCGGACAGTTCGAACGACAGCACCTTCTGGTCGTGCCAGTGTTCGCTGCGCGCCGCCTGGATGGCCTGCAGCTCGAGGTAGAACTGCTGTCCGTCAGCCGGTCGCCTCGTAGCATCAACCTCCAGGGACCGTCGCAGCAGCGCAAGAACAGCGGGCGGCAGGTCGGCCTCGTTGAGCGCTCGGGTGATGTCCGGGAGGTCAGTAAGCTCCCATCCGGTGACGCATTGCAGCAGCGTCGCGGCCAGGCTGTAGACGTCGAACCTGGTCGAGCCACGCGAGGCCAGGTCCGGTGGCGCCCACGGCGCGCTGGTCATCCCGGCAACCGTCGCATCGGTTGCGCCCGCGAGTTGATCCTTGATCTTGCTCAGGGCGAAATCGGCGAGCACCGGCTTCTCACCGTCCCACAGCACGTTACTGGGCTTGATGTCGCGGTGCAGCACCGCCATCGAGTGTGCGTGGGCCAACGCCGACGCCATCGGCAGAGCGACAACTTCAGCAACATCGTCCCAGCCCGGAGTCTCGGGCACAGCTGCCAGCCAGTCCTTGAGGGACACCGGCACCCAGCTGAGCACAACGTAGTACACACCCGCGTCGTGGTCGGTGCCGCTGTCCAGCAGCGACACAATGTTCGGATGGTCCAACTTGTGGTGCGCTGCGGTCTCCCGCTCGAAGTAGATGCGGTAAATCTCATCGGAAGTGGCAGGAACCAGCTTCACGGCCACGTGCCTACCGCCCTGATGCAAGTCGGCGGCCTTGAAGACCTCCGCCTGACCACCAACACGACGGGTGTTCGCAATCTCCGCATACCGACCAGCGATCAGACTCACCGCCCACGCTCCTTCCAGGAACGACCTGTTCGTGCGGACCGGCCGCTCAGGATACTGGACCACAGCGCCAAGCCTGGACAACGTCGAGCAGCATCCGTGGCCCTCGACTACGGCGGGTGACGGTCTGCCGTCGGCGACCGGCCCGGCGCTGGCGGTATTCGGCGACGGTCGGCACCGCTGTTCGGCTCCGGGTGACAAGGCACGGCTGTTCGGCAAATGTCCCGGGCGCGCCGTCACGCCGCTCAACCGGAGCGAGGCTTTTGATCCAATCGAGCACACTTCTCCTTCGCGGGTCTGCCGACAGTGAATCAGCAGGGTGTGACACCTTCGGATCACGCGCCGGGTAGGTAAGCGCGCGGCGGTTCAGCGAGGCGGGCGCGCGGCGAACGCGGCACAGGCGGCGGCGACGGCCAGCGCCGTCTCGATGCCGGTGGCCCACGATGAGCTGTGAGCGGCGAGTAGACCGGCCAGGGCCGCCGCCACGAGGCCAAAGCCGCTCGAAACCCTGGTCCGGCGGCCTGGGACTCGGCGCGTGCTCGGGTTAGCAGAAGGCAGATGCCGGCGGGGCCACTTCTTGCGGGTTGGCGTTCTGCGGCGAGACATGGATTGGGCTCTCCTTCGTCCGGGATCACCGCGACCGTGGTGGCTGCGGCACGATCAGGAGAACACCTCCTGCAGTCCCGAAACCGGATGAGTTTGCGGGGCCGTGGGCGCTCAGTCGCGTATCTTCGATCGCGTGCCCCGGAAGCCACCAAGCCCCGCAGACCAGGCGTTGATCGACTACGCCCGGAAACGGGAAGTCGTCGTGACCGATACGCAGCTCGAGCACTGGCGTCGTGTGGGTCTACTTCCCGCGAACACGCCCATCAGACAGGGCTTCGGCGGGAGTTCCTCGCAGCCCGCGCCCGGAGCAGCCGACTTGGTCACCTGGCTCGGCTCCCACGCTCGCCGTGGCCAGCGCACTTACGACATAGCGCTGCGCGCGTTCGGCGACGGGCACGCGGTACCTGAGCCGACCGTCCGAGCCGCCTTCCTCTCCGCTGTCTCCCCCGCCCTGCCGGAACCCGTCGCGGGAGGTAAAGACGCTGGCGATCTGGCGCAGGACGCGGCGGTGCGACTTCCGGGCCGGGACACGACCGCGCTGATTCCCCAGCGGATACGCCGCATCGACGCTCGAATCAAGGCCGCCGGACTCTCCTTCGCCCCCGCTGAGCTGCTGTCCTTCGACAAGGGACGCGGACTCGCAGAGCCTTTCAGCCCTGCCGACTTCCAACTGATGGCCACGACCGTGGCACTCGACGGCTCCGAACTAAACGGAACCGGTATGGCCGCGCTCGTGCGGTCGATGAGCCCTGCCGGCGCGGCCGTGCCGAGCGCCTCGATGCTTGAGTTTCCCGACGGGGTACAGGCCACCGAACTGGCCGACGACGCCGGGAACACGCTCTTGCCGACCGGAGACGTCCGAGCCGAGCTACGCCGTGTCGTCGAGGAGTCGACGCTGGAGCGGCTGCATGCCGGTTGGATGGCAGCCGTCGAACGTCGCGCTTGGGCGCTCGACCTCTGCGACACGGTCCAAGCCGAGCTCGCGACCGGCACGGTGGGTGACGCTGTCCTGCAGTGGATGATGGCGACTGCCTTCGGCCTCATGCGCATGGAGATCCAAAGCGCCGTTCACCAAAGACCCACGCCGCACGGCACGGCCTGCACCGCAGTAATGCTGCTCTGGCAAGCACAGCAGTTGACGTGGTTGCAGAAAATTGAACCCGACGGGCTCTACCACCTGTTCTCCGCCCTTCTCCCGCCCTATATGTTGCGACTACTCGGGCTGGAACCGATCGGCCTCGTGGACGCACTTAAAGCCATCGCCACGGCTGACCCGGAATAGCAATCGAGTATCAGCGACCGGTATGCCATGCCCCTGCGACGTGTGCTCCGGTTTACCGGAGCAGCCCTCGTGTCTAGTCTGGCTCCGGTACGAAGACCCCGTATCCGAAGTGGCTCAGTTGGCCGAGTGTCAGTGGCCCTTCCTGCTCGTGGTCGAACTGCAGTCTCACGCCGAGGCCGGGTCGGGCGTTGTTGAGCTTCTCTGGTGGGAGCCGGTATCGGCGGTAGGTGCGTGCCCAGCGGTCGGAGAGACCTTCGTCTGGGTTGAGGCGGGTGACGGTCGCTGTCGGGAGGTTGCGGTAGTGGAGCTCGGTGTGGACGTCGGTGGCGATGTATTCGTCGAGGGTTTGTCGCTTGGGGTGCCGGACGGGTAGGTAGGGGGTGAGGCTGCGCCACCGCTTGGCTGGGCCGCAGAGTTCGGGTGCGACCTGGGTCGGTGTGCCGGTCGCCTGCAGCAGCAGGTGGACGTCTGGGAGGCCTTTGACCTGGTAGTCGCCGCGGCGTCCGGAGGCTGTGCGGATGCCGATGAGGTGGGCGACCTCGTCGAGCATGAGGCCGCCGGGTACCCAGACGAGGAAGCCGGTGACGGTGGCGGCGGGTTCTGGTCCGGTGGGGATGGGGATCCAGTGGGCGTGTTGGTGGTGTGTTGCCGCGCCGCGTTGGCCGAACAGGCCGGGGCGTGGGCCGTCGAGTTTGGTCGCGGCGATTCGGTGGATCTCGTCGGCGAGGGTGACGCCGTGGGTGGCCTTGAGGGGGACGCGGGAGGTCACGGCGAAGCGGATCGCGGTGATCGCGCTGTCGAGTTGCCGGGTCGGGCCGGTGGGGGGCAGGTTCGCGGGTGTGGTGGTGTAGTCGATCCACCGGGTTTCGGGGGGTAGGGTGCGGCGCCCTTTGCGTACGTCGAGGGTGGTGGTTTCGAGGATGGCGCGGCGGATCGGTGGGGTGGGGGCGAGGAGCCGTGCGGTGTGGGTTCCGCCTGTACCGGGTTGCCACCAGGTGTGGTCTGGTGGCTCGTCGGTGTCGAGGAGTCGGGCTTCGCAGATGGAGTCGGCGCGGCCGAGGTAGGGAATCAGCTCAGCGAGTTTGGCGAGGATGTTGCGCTGTTCGTCGGTGAGGTTCGCCGGCCATTGGATGAGGAGGTCCTGGTCGGTGGGTACCGCGAGGTAGGGGTCGAGGGTGAGGGCGGTGTGCCCGGTGGCGCCCGTGGTGTGGTGGGTGTCGGGGAGGTAGTGCCGGGTGTGGCCGGGCCGGGTGGGTGGGGTGCGGTAGGAGGGCAGGCCGGTGAGGGTGTCGAGGAGTTCGTCGAGGGTGGGTGCGGGCAGGTCGGGCCAGCGGGTGTACCAGGTCGCGACGAGCGCGCGCAGGAGCCGCCACGGCGATGGGGGCCATTCCACGGCGCCTTCGTTGACGCTGCGGTCCCAGGGGGTGGCGTGGTAGCGGCCGAGGGGGAAGCGGATGGCGAGGGTGGCGGTCATCCTTTGCCCCGTCCGGTCCAGACGGCCGTGGTGATCGGGCCGAGTTGGTCACCGCATTCCTCGACGAGTTTCGCGATGCGACGGGCGGCCTCTGTGGTGTCGGGGCGTTCTCCGTCGATCTCGACGACGTCGAGGTCGCAGGCGGTGCGTAGCCGCAGTCCGCTGTCGAGGAGGGTGCCGATCTCGAAGTCGATCAGCGCGTGCAGCAGGGCGGTGCCGGATTCGGAGAGCCCGTAGGAGCGCAGTTGGGCGTGGTCGATGGAGAAGTAGGCGGTGATCTGCCCGGCGGTGTACTCGATCCGGTGGTGGGGCACGGTCCCGTATCCCTCGGCGGTGGCGCCGTCTTTCGCCTCGTTGATCACGACGTCGCGTTTCACGCCGCCGCTGACAGCCGGGCGGACGTCGTAGGCCTCGATGAAGCTGGTAACGGCGCGGGCAATACGCGGTTGCCAGGGCCAGCCCTTGCGGGCGAAGAAGACGCCGTGGATCAGGGCTACCGGGTCGAGGGCGAAGCAGGCGCGGGCGACCGCACGGTGGTCCAACGGCCGGCCGGCGGTGAGTCCGAGCCGGTCGCGCATCCACTGCTCGCCGTTGACGCCGTCGACTTCCCCGTTCATGACGTACGCGGAGGCGAGGCGGTGTGCCTCCAGGCGGCTGGAGGACAGGAAGGTGCCCTCGGCGTCGACCACCCGCACGTAGGGCAGGCCGGCGAGGTCGCCGTGTTGGTCGGCGTTCGCCTCGTCCCACGTGGTCGACTCCAGCCGGTTTGCCATCGACTGGGTGGACTCCACGAGCAGTGCCCGTCCCTGCGCGGAGTCGAACTCCGCGGCGCCGAGGTCGGGGAAACCGGTCGGTTGGAAGCGGGATCCGATGACCGGTTGCAGCGTGGCCTTGAGCACGGTGCGGTAGGTGGTCACGACATCTCCTTGATCAGGTCTGGGGCATGCGGGGCGACGGTGGGTTCGTCGGGGCGGGTCGGGATGCCGAGATACCGTTTGAGGAGGCGTTGGGGGTTGCGGCACCGAGGGACCAACGCCGCCGCGAGGGCATGCCCGTCAACGAGGATTCGCGCTGGTGCGGGCACGGCCAGCCAGCCGGCCTGGCGCAGGCGGCGAGCGGCGTCGGCGTGCACGGCCACGGTGTGGCCGGCGGCGAGCCGTGCTGCCCAGTCCGGGCCCAACGCCCAGCGAGGCACGTCCTTGTCGACCCGGCGCCCCGGTGCGAGGCCGTTGGCGAGCGGGTGCAGGAGCCCGAGGGTGGGGATGGGGGTGAACGCCTCATCGGGGTCGGTCCACTCATGGTCGACGCCGTCCCACCGCAGGGCGAGACAGGCGCGCAGCCACAGGTCCAGGGCTTTCTCGTCGAGCTGCCCGAGGACGGCGAAGGCGTGCAGGTCGCGATCCGGAACCCGTATCCCCCGTCGGAAGGTCGGCGATCCGCGGAAAGTCGTGGTGTCCTGCTCATCGGGGGCGGTGCGGCAGCGCCACGACAGCACGTCGGCGAGAACGTGCCGCAGGGGCCGCAGTCCGAACCCGGCGACGAGGGGTGCGTCGCGCCAGCGCAGGTCGGGGTCGACCGGCAGCAGGAGGTGACGCATGCTCCGCGCCTCGCCTCGGCCTCCGAGGGTGGCGGTAGAGGCGACACCCACCGCGACCCGTATCTCCGGGCAGTTCGCCCGGGCGAGGACGGTCAGGAACTCGCCCGCCGACGGGGGCGTCCGCACGGGCACCTTCTCGCGGGTGCGGCTACTGCGGCCGACGGCCTGTTCGAGGTCGGTCACCGCGGCGAGGAGCCGGGCCAACGGCAACGTCCCGTCGTCGCGGACGTAGGCGAGATGCGCGGTGTCGAAGCGGCGCAGCGTGTCCTGCACGGTGCCGGTGTGGGCGTCGCGGCGGACCCAGGACACCCAGTCCTCCAGTCGGGCGACGAGCCGCACCTCTGGTCGGGTCTGCACCGTGACCCGGTCCAGCGGCACCGCGAAGTAGGACAGCCCGTTGCGTTGGTGCAGCCCGTAGCGGGTGAACGCGGTAACACCCCGGGCGACGCCGAGGCTTCTCGTGGCGGCGTAGAACTCCACCGCTCGGCGGGCGGGTCGCCCCCGCCACGCCGCCCGGGCGTCGGCGAAGAGCTGCGTCACCTCCGGCAGGCTGAACGGCCGCTCCCACAACGGTGCCCAGATCTCCCCCCGGGACTCCTCCCCCGCCGCGCCGCTGGTCGTGCCATCGGCGGTGGACGCGACGGTGAAAGGAATCGCAGCCCGCCCCACCTGATGCTGGTGTCGACGCACGGCGGTGGACGCGAAGAACAGCGCCCCCTCGACCATCAGGACGAACGCCCACGGATTCACGATCGCATCGGCGACACCGAACGGTGAGGAGTTCGGTCCGCCGGTGGACAGCGGGTCGAACTGGCCACCGGTCGCCCGACTCAACGGCGCGCTCTGCTGACCGGTAATCAGATCGCGGGCATGGGCGACAGACCGCGCAACGTCCGCCGGCTTCACCGGCAGCACCTCAAGGAGCCGTTGGTGGAAGGTGGTGGAGAACTCCAGGCGGCCGTCGTTGCCGCCGGTGCCGAGCAGCGGCGGGAAGTAGCTCTGGTTCCCGACGAGGATGACCGTGGCGTCGATCCAGGGCAGCAGCGCGTCGGGGGCGTGGTTGCGGAACTGGCGGATCGTGCGTTCCTTCGTCCAGCCCGACGACCGGGACTGCTGTCCCACTCTCGTCGCGGTGACCAACGCCGCCCGCATCGGGGCAAGACGAGGCGAGGGGTGGGCGGCCAGGGCGTCGAGGGCCTGCTTCGGGGTCTTGTCCTTGGCCCCGAAACCACTCCCCTCGTTCCACGGGCTCAGCACCGGTGTCGGCACGTACTCGTCGACCAACCAGCCGGTGAGGTCCGGCACCGTCGTGGCCAGGACCAGCCCCTCCGCCGTCCACCGGGCGGTCGCCTCGGGATCGGCCTGCTCCGCGACGACGCGGAACAAGCCCAGACCCGCCAGGTAGGCGCTCAGCGGGACCGGGCGCAGTCCCGGCATCAGATGACGAGTCACGAGGCTTTCTCCAGGTTGGCGCTGGCCCGCCAGTCCGCGATGCGGACCAGGGTCTCCAGGTACGCCAACACGAACGGCCCGTACCGGTCGCGCAGACCGAGGGCGGTGCGGGTCCACGAGCGGGCCCCACCGAGCCCGAACTGGTCCAGGTCGACGGTCAACGTGCCCGCCGGTTGCCCCAGCAACTCCGAGGTCAGCACCACCTCGTGCTGCTTGAGGCCGAGGAGCCGATCGTCGTCGGTGTCGTCCGGCCCGCGTACCTGGACCCGCAGCTTCCCGTGATGGGCGAGAACCAGGTACCGCACCAGGTCCGGGTCCTCGACGTCGGCGAGGAGACCCCGCAGCGGGCCATCGAGCAGCAGCAGCGACACCAACTCATGCCGGAAATCACTGGTCCCGTCCGGATACACCAGTCGGCCGCTGCCACCAGACTTCGCCCACGGCCGGCCCGCGTCCACCCGGTCACGGTCCCCGGGCACCGCCAACGCGCACAGGGCATCCTGCCACATCGGATGCGCCTTCCCGGCGTCGTGGGCGTAGGCGGCGACCGCGACCGCGCGCAGCACCGACACCGGCAGCACCGGACCGATCGCCCCGACGAGCGCCTCCACATGCTCCCGCACATCGACACTGTGCTGCTCCAGGCTCAGCCACTGCCCTTGCGCGACGCTCGCGTCGTCCTGCCGAAACGCCTCCTCGGCACCACCGGCCTGATCAAACACCGGTACCCGGTCCGGGATCGGATCCAGCGACGGGCAACCTGGCACCGGCCTCCGTACCGACGGGTCGAACCCGGTCTCGGGGTCATAACCCCCCGTGCTGGCTGCGACGACCAGCACCTCCCCCGGCCGGGCCGGCTGCCGATCAGTCACCCGGGTCCACTGCCCCACCGCCTGCGTGAACCGCCACACCACGGCGCGTTTCGCGAAGACCCGTAACTCCCCCAGGGGCACCCGGCAACGCCACTTCGCCTCCGGCGCCTTCATTCCCGGGCCCGGCCGGCCCGTGGCGTCCACCGGCGTCCAGTCCACCCAGGCGAGTTGAACGTCAAGGTCGTCGGCGTCACGCACATACGGCCCCACATCCAGATCAGCACCGGTAAGGTCCGGCGCGGTGTCGAACAAGGCGAGAAAGTCCGCCCTACGCAGGACAGTGATCTCCGGTTCGGTGGTGAACACCTCCCGATCAAGCAGGTCCTCACCCGTCACCGCCACACCCTCCAGAACCGTCAACTCCGCCACCGTCGCCCGCACATCCGCTTCCTCGTACGGCAGATGCCGAACGGGCGGTAACCACCACAACTCAGCATCATCGAGCAGCCCTCGACGATTACACCGCCCGGCGCGCTGCACGACCGACGGCCACGGCGCGGCCTCGGTGAACAACACCGCCGCGTCAAGATCAAGCCCTGCTTCGACGACCTGCGTCGCGACAACGATGTGACCAGCGCCCGCAGGGACGGCACTGATCTGCACCGCGAGACTCTCACGCTCGACACCCCGGAACCGGGAATGAAGCAACGTGTGCGGCACCGGTGCCGCCCGCAGAGCAGCGTGAACACCACGAGCTGCGGCTACCGTGTTCACCACCACGAGGGTGAGAGTGCCTGGGCGGTGCCGCCGCAGCACCTCCGACGCCACCGCCCGGTAGTCGCCCGGCTCGACCGGGAGCCTCCCGACCCTACGCCGCGCACCCAGCCGAACAGCTAACTTCCCGACCCGATCCTCCGCCTCGATCCGCACCACATCACCCTCAGCCGGAGCAGGATTGTCCACCGTGTCCAGCAGGCCAACCGACACCGTGGCCGACATACACGTCAACCCCGTCGGCTCGGCCGTCACCCACGACCCCGCACCCCCACCACGGGTGAAACCGGCCAACTGCCGCAGCGTCGTCGTCGACTCCGGACACAACTGGATTTCGTCGACAACCCAGTGGGCACCGTTGCCCACCAACGCGAAATCAATCGGATACATCGCCCGAGAGATCCCGTATCCCCTGTTCAACGCCTTACTCACCAGCGAATCCACCGTCCCGACGACAATCGCCGGACGAAACATGTCCAACCGCCACCGCCGTTGAGAATCCCCCGCCCCACCCATCACCACATGCACCGCAACCCGATCGGACAACCCCAGGTTCTCCAACCACCCCACAGCCTCCCGAGCCACCTGCTCCACCAAGGAGCGCTGAGGCAACGCAAAGATCAACCGCCGAGGCGTCCCCACAGGATCAGGCCCCTCCAACCGCCGCCACAACCACGCCAAGATGATCCCGGTCTTCCCCGTGCCCGTCGGCGCCCGCACCACAGCCGGCAACCCATCACGGGCCAACCGTGCCTGATACCCATACGGAAACTCGCCGGTCGCCGCCTTGAAGAACGCATCAAACGACGCCACAACCACTCCTCAACGAACCGACCACCGACACCGACGACCAAGCGATCAAAGACGCAGCCTTGTCGAATCAGGTCCTACACCCCAGGTACGACACTGTCGGCAACCAGACCCAGACGGCGAAACTCCAACACCCCCGCTTTCACACATCCACATCGAAGCCAGGGCCGAGGCAGAGGCACCCTCACAACAACCCCAAACCCACAACGAACAGGAGCGCATCCACAGCTACGCTGACCCCAGCCACCCGCAACGATCATCCCGCGAGACTCAGCCACCAGAACGAGGCCGACTCGGAACGAACGCAAGCACCGCCACCCTGAGCACCAGTCCCGACGACGAGCAGCACGCCCTCTAAAGGGAACCGAAACTTAACAACTCAAACAACTGCGACACAGCCTGGTTCGGAACCCCCAGCAATCACCGCCCCAGCGCAAGGTTCCCAACCAAACAACTGCCCAGAACGAACAAAACGGACGCTCGCTTGACCCGACACTGATCGGCATCAACCTATAGCTGCTGCTCGACAAGGGTTTCACCGGCCGTCCCGGTCGGTCTCCGTTGCAGCGTCGCGTTCGGCATCAGCAGCACGCCGCCGCCGATCGTGTTTCACCGGCCGTCCCGGTCGGTCTCCGTTGCAGCAAGGAGACCGCCGGCTCGGGTGGGGCCGCAGTCGATAGTTTCACCGGCCGTCCCGGTCGGTCTCCGTTGCAGCTTGAGGTGGAACGTCGCCGCCGAGATCGCTCGCTTCGTTTCACCGGCCGTCCCGGTCGGTCTCCGTTGCAGCATCTCCGTCACCACCGTCCTCGACCACATCGCCAAGGTTTCACCGGCCGTCCCGGTCGGTCTCCGTTGCAGCGTGATCGCGCTCGTGGGCATGATCCGCCACGCGCAGGAGTTTCACCGGCCGTCCCGGTCGGTCTCCGTTGCAGCGCTGCACGACGGCGGTGAAATTCGGACATCAACGGCGTTTCACCGGCCGTCCCGGTCGGTCTCCGTTGCAGCGCCGAGCAGCGGGCCGCATTCCGCACCCTGTCGCCCAAGTTTCACCGGCCGTCCCGGTCGGTCTCCGTTGCAGCGGTCGCTCCTGTCCCGGCGCGTTGCTCAGGTCCCGAACGGCAGTTTCACCGGCCGTCCCGGTCGGTCTCCGTTACAGCGACGCCCGGGGCGGATGGCACGGGCCGCGGATGCTGCTGGTTTCACCGGCCGTCCCGGTCGGTCTCCGTTGCAGCGGCACCACGGTGAGGCCCTCGGGGAACTGGAGGATCGTTTCACCGGCCGTCCCGGTCGGTCTCCGTTGCAGCCGCCCGTGCGGGTGCCGCTCCCAGAAGCGGCCGAACTGTTTCACCGGCCGTCCCGGTCGGTCTCCGTTGCAGCTTGTCGGTGGCGTCCCGCTCGAACCGCGTCCACTCGGTGTTTCACCGGCCGTCCCGGTCGGTCTCCGTTGCAGCAAGCGACTGGCGAAGGAAGCCGAGTCGTCGGGTGTGGTTTCACCGGCCGTCCCGGTCGGTCTCCGTTGCAGCCCCGGTTCTCGGGGTTCTTGCCGGCGTGGGCGATGCCGTTTCACCGGCCGTCCCGGTCGGTCTCCGTTGCAGCTCGCCGTCATCGCCCACGGCGGTCGGCCGCGCTGCGAGTTTCACCGGCCGTCCCGGTCGGTCTCCGTTGCAGCTTTCGGACGCAAAAGAGCAGGTCACCGCCAGTGCAGCATGTTTCACCGGCCGTCCCGGTCGGTCTCCGTTGCAGCGCCGTCGGCGCGTTGACGCTTATCGCGCTGGAGGTGCTGGTTTACACCGGCCGTCCCGGTCGGTCTCCGTTGCAGCCCGGCGCAGGCGATGGCGAAGCCGGACCCGATGCCCACGGTTTCACCGGCCGTCCCGGTCGGTCTCCGTTGCAGCTACGGCCACGACGACATGCGCAGGGCCTGGGGTGGGTTTCACCGGCCGTCCCGGTCGGTCTCCGTTGCAGCACGATGGATCCGGCGGCGCTGTGGCAGCTGCCGGAGACGGTTTCACCGGCTGTCCCGGTCGGTCTCCGTTGCAGCTCACCGCGCTGGTGGCGATCGGCAGTCTCGGTCTGGAGTTTCACCGGCCGTCCCGGTCGGTCTCCGTTGCAGCATCGCTGGGATCAGCGCCGGGATGGAGTCGGTGCAGAAGTGTTTCACCGGCCGTCCCGGTCGGTCTCCGTTGCAGCCCGGCGCAGGCGATGGCGAAGCCGGACCCGATGCCCACGGTTTCACCGGCCGTCCCGGTCAGTCTCCGTTGCAGCGGGTCCGTATCCGTCACCGGCGTGCTGCGGGTCCTGCGGTTTCACCGGCCGTCCCGGTCGGTCTCCGTTGCAGCCACCGGACGGCGTTCGCTCTGGCGGTGCGCCCCCTGGCGTTTCACCGGCCGTCCCGGTCGGTCTCCGTTGCAGCAGCGTGTAGACGGACCGCTCGGCGCGAGGGTTCGCGATCCGGTTTCACCGGCCGTCCCGGTCGGTCTCCGTTGCAGCGTGTAGATCCACTCGGCAACATCGTGGATGGGCGGCACATGTTTCACCGGCCGCCCCGGTCGGTCTCCGTTGTAGCTCGTACAGGCCCGGCTCCTCGTAGCCGCGCAGGAAGCGTTTCACCGGCCGTCCCGGTCGGTCTCCGTTGCAGCGGGTCCATCCACCCGTACTGCTGGATGCGGACCCGCACGTTTCACCGGCCGCCCCGGTCGGTCTCCGTTGCAGCTGGCCGTGGAACACCCCGGCAGTGCCCCTGGACCGCAGGTTTTACCGGCCGTTCGGACCGGTCTCCGTTGCAGCCGGTACACGTGGCGGGCCCGCTCGTGACGGTGTGGGTGTTTCACCAGCCGTCCCGGTCGGTCTCCGCTGCTGCCTGGGCGCGGACGTGGCCACGGTAACCGTGGCATCGGTGGGACCCAGCCTCGTAGGACCAGGTCCCACCCGACGGCTAGCTCAGAGGATGTGGCTCGTTGGTAAGCGCCGACAGGGCGGCGGCGATCTCTTGCAACGTCGCCCGCACATAGGTGGCTGTGGTACCGGCATCACCACCGCCTTCCGAGTGACCGGCGTAGGCGCGTGCGATGGCGTAGCCGAAGTTCCGTTCCACCCAGGTCAAGGTGGTGTGACGCAGCCAGTGAGTGCTGATCTGCTGCACGTACACCCACGGCAGGTGCTCGCCGATGCGTACCCACAGATGGTCATACCGCCGATACGTGAGAGGCTGACCGTTGCGGTAGCGCAGCAGCGGCCCCGTCTCCGTCGCACCCCGCTCCTCCGCATGCCGCTGTAGATACCTCATCAGCGTGGGAGAAACCGGCTGCCAACGCATCGAGTCTCCCTTCTCCCGAAGCAGAATCAAACACTGCTCCGGATCCAGGTCAGCCGGGCGAAGCGCCAGCGCCCCGCCGCGCCGGCACGCCGTCTCGGTATGCAACCGCAAGAGCAGGGTGTCGAGCGCCGGATCGTCGCCTGTGCTACCTGCAACCTCGTTGATCTCGGCCAGCCGGGCGTCCGCCACCGCCCGCCGTGTGCTCGGCAACCGTCGCGGCTTCGCCACCTTCAACGCAGGATTGTCCGACGCCGCGATAAAGCCGTCAGCGACCGCCCTCTTGTACAGACACCGAAGGGCCGCAATCAGATGCTCCGCCGCGCTGCGACCGCCACGGGCATTCCGCCGAGCCACCACATGCGTCTTGACGTACTCCGCCAACTGCTCAACCTCCGAGGGTGTCGGCTCGTCCAGCCTCCGCGTCCCCCAGTGCTTCACCACCCGGTTCCAATAGGACCCGTAGGCACGCCGCGTACCCGCGGTGACCGCAGCCGCCACCACCGGAACATACTCGGCAAAGGTCGGCGACGGAGGACGAGCCACCGCAGCACCCAACAGATCAGCAGGCGAGATGCCCATCCGAGCGAGCAGCAGCCGCGCCGCGTCCAACTCAGCACGATTCGCCGCAGCGTCACTCATGTCCGCCCCCGAAAACCGCATCGTGAGCATGGGCGATCAGCTCGTCGAGCTTCGCCGGCGGGTGAACTACCAGCCGTCCGCTGGCCGGTTCCGCCACGATCAACACGCGGTCACCGGCGGCGAGGCCGCACCACTGGCGAACCACCGCCGGCAGCCGGACATGACCTTCCTTGGCCACCTTGAAGACGCCTTGCGGATCTGCGGATACCACAATCAACCCGTGGCGCTCTCTGATGCTCAATCGCAGTCCGGGCACCCACTGGAGCACCCTCATCGCCGACCGATCGGCGATCCGGCCGTGCGCGTTCAGCGTGACCAGCCCGTAGACAGCCAGGCGACTGCGAGTGGCTGCGAGGGTTGGAAGCGGTAGCGGAGATCGCCTCATCGCTGCGACAGGAGAACCAGGAGCACCACGTGCGCTGATCTGCTGACCAGGCAGGGCCACAGCGGGGATGACAGCCGAGCTGGCGTGTGTTGTCGCAGCTCTCGCTCCGGGGGACCTACCACGAGGGGCAGCGCCGGCGGCTGTGTCGTAGAGGCTTCGGCGGTGGTCAAGCATACTTGACCACCACTACGTCATACGGTGCACAGATGAAACGTACTCGTGTCCGAGGGGGGACTTGAACCCCCACGCCCTATACGGGCACTAGCACCTCAAGCTAGCGCGTCTGCCATTCCGCCACCCGGACCTGCCCGTCCAGCCTACCGTGTCGGCTCCGGCGGCTCTCACCCCCGGTCAGCCGCCCTGGTGGGCCGCACGGGGCATTACTGTACACGGCCCGTATGGATCATGCACATCGCCGCCCGCCCTACTGGCGGGAGCCGGATCATCGCAGGTCAGGACGCGGCTGGAGCGGGCGGGTAGCGTCCGGACCCGCTCAGGCGGCAGCATTGCTTGCGTGTCCGTACCCTCACCCCTCGCCGCAGTCCAGCATCGGGCTCTCGCCCTGCGTTCCGCCGGTGATCTGTCGGCGGCCCGCCGGTTGCTCACCGACACGATCGCCTCGGCCCGTCCCGCGTACGGTGAGGACCACCCGGAGATCATGGGCACCGCGCACCTGCTCGCGAGGCTGCACCGGGAGGCCGACGATCCGGCCGCTGCCCGGCGGGTGCTGGAGGAGGCGTACGCGGCCGGTGAGCGGCGGTGGAACCCGGCCGACCCGTTGATGCTGGCCCTGGCCTTCGACCTGGCCGGGGTCGCCGAGGAACTGGGCAACCGGCACGAGGCCCGCCGCAACTACACCCGGGTGGCCACCGCCGGGCCCGCCGCGCTCGGCGAGCAGCATCCCGCCGTACGCGCCGCCCGTCAGTACCTCGGGATCCCCGACGGCCAGCCACCGTCGCCGTCCCCCGGCGCCGCGACTGCTCCCCCGTTGCCGACTCCCCCGCAGACCCCGCCCGACCACGCCCCGACGGCCCCCCACCGGGGGCACCGCCCCCTTCCGACGCCCCGGCCCGGGTCGGGCCCGCCGTCGCCCCACCCTGTCTCCGCGCCTCCCGCCCCCGCCGCACCCGGCCCACCGGTGCCGGCCGCCCATGCGCCCCCTCCGGGCCAGCCGGTTCGCCCGTCGGCACCACGACCGGGCCCCGCACCGGCCCGCCCCGCACCGGCCGGCCCGGCTGCGGACGTCGAGCCCCGGGTGCCACTGCCCCGGCAGATGTACGGCGTCCAGCCCACCCACCGGCCCGGCGCGCCCCGGCCCCGTCCGGCCTCCACCGCACCGCACTCCGGGCCGCCGGCGTCATCGCCGGGCCCACCGCCCGCCGCTGCACCGGCACCGGATGCCGCCCCGGCGCAGCGGCACCCGGCGTCACCCGCTCCGGTCTCCGGTGGCGCACCACCCACCTCGCCCTGGGCGCCGCCCCACCTCCAGCAGCCCTCCGCTGTCTCGCCGGTTTCGCCGGACGATGCCGTCCCGCCGGGAGCACCCGGCCGGTCGGCTGCTCCCCCGGCCGCACCGCACCCCGCACCGTCGGCCGGGGTGCCGTCCGGTCCGCCGGCCCAGCACGGGCGTCCGGTGCCGATCCCCACCGTGCCGCCCGCCGGTCCCGGCCAGCCGAGCGGGCCGGCGGACGGCGCGCCCATCCGGCACGGGCAGCCGACCGCCCTTGCGCCCGCGCCGGGTGAGGCCGGTCCGGTACACCCCCTCCCCACCGCCGCCCCGCCCGCTGACGGTGCCGCACCGGGCACGGCACCCGCCGACGCGCCGACTCCCGCACCACCGGCCGTGCCCGGTACGGCGGCGATTCCCGCAGTCCCGCCCGCACCGGGCCCGGCTGCGACCCCACCCGCGCCGGGCTGGGACCGGCCGACGGTACGGGTCCAGCAGATCGGCCCCCTGCTGGAGGACCAGCAGCCGGACCCCGCCCGAACCCCGGCGGCTACCGCATCCGGCGGCACGGCACCCGCAGCGTCCTCCGCCGACCCGGCCGACGCGGTACCCGGGGCGACGTCCGGCGATACCGCCGCCGACCCGGCACCCACCACGGCACCTGGCGGTACGGCCGACCCGGTTCCCGCCCCAGCGTCCGGGGACACCGCTGGTCCCGCGTCCACGGCCGGGTCCGCCTTCGAATCCGCTCCGCCGCCCGCCCTGGCCGCACCCGCCGATCGCCCGACGGCCTCCGCAGCGTCGCAGGCGTACCCCGCACCACCGCAGGCGGTACCAGCGGCGCCCCCGTCGTCCGCCGTCCCGCCGGAGCTGCCTCCGAGCGCCCCGTCGGCAGCCGCACCGCCGGCGGCTACGACGATCCCGGCGGCAGCAGCACCGACGACAGGGCAGACAGCCGTCCCGCCACCGACGCCCGCAGCCTCCGGAGATGTCGACCAGCCGACCGGGCATCTGGCGGTGACCATTGCACCGCTCGACGCCCCACCTGGCGGGGACCCCGGGAACCCGCCCGTCCCGGCGTGGACCGCCGGCCCCACCGGAACGGTCGGCGACGCGGGCGGGGACGACGAGGCTCCCGCCGACGACCCGACGTGGGGCGACGTCGCACCGGGTCGGTCGATCATCATGCCGCTGGTACCGATGACCGAGCCGCCGGCAGCCACCGAACAGACCACCGGCCCGCCGCCGTACCCGGGACGGACCGCCGGATCACCGCCGGTGGTGGCGCAGGACTCCGGATGGCCACCGACGGCGGGCCGGACCCCGGGATGGCCCTCGGATCCGGGGCGGGCCCCCGGGTCACCGCCGGATGCGGGGCACCCGCCGGCACCGGGACCGGGCGTCGGATCACCGGCACCGGACAGGACCCACGAGTTCAGGGCACCCACCGCCGCCCACGAGCCCGCGCTGCGGGCACCCACGGAGGCCGCGCCACAGGCAGCGGTGGGGCCCGGACCGGTCCCCGGGGCAGCCGGCCCAGGGGGCGGGGAGCGTGGCACCGACCGGGGCGTACCGCCGGTGGTGGAGGGGGCGGGATATCCGGAGCTTGCGCCGTCGTACCCGGTGCAGGACGGGCGTGCGCGCCGCCGGGGCCGGACGGTGGCCGTGGTGGCGGGGGTGATCCTGGTGCTGGTCGCCGGGGGCACGGTCGGGGCGCTGACCCTGGGGCGGGACGCGGACGGGCCGCAGCGGTCGACCGGCACCGCCCCCCGGCAGACGGCCGGTCCGCCCCCGGCCGACCTGAAGTTGCGGGACGACGAGGCCACCATCACGGTCACCTGGTCCGACCCGAGCGGCGGCTCGGTGCCGTTCATGGTCGCGGGTGGACGCACGGGTCGGGCGCTCGGGGTGATGGCGACCGTCGACCCGGGACAGACGAGTTTCACGGTCAACGGGCTGAACGCCGAGGTGGACTACTGCTTCACCGTGCTGGCGGTCTACTCGACGGACTCGTTCGCCACCTCCGGCCAGGTCTGCACCGACCGGGTCCGGCCGTCGCCGAGCAGCTGAGCGCGACGGCCGGCCAGGGGCGGCCGGGCGGGACGACTGACCGAGCGCTCCGGCCTGCGCCGCGACGGCAGGACACCCCACCGAACCGGCACGCTGGGTGTCCGCGGCGGAACGGTCCGGGTTTCCTCGTCCCGGATCGACCCCTATGATGTGCCACGGTTCAGGCGAGGGCGTCCGGCACCCGGCACGCCGTCTGAGGCCACCGGACGGAGGTCGACCCGCTGTGGCCAGCATCGACGATGCCGCGAGCGCCGGGGACGGCGCGTCCCGCCGACGGTCCCGGTTGCGGGGTGGGCTGGTCACGGTCGGCACGGTGACCGCGCTGGTGGCGGCGTTGGGCCTCACCCTGCTGGGTCGGGGTGCCGCCGAGGAGGCGCTGGCCAGCTTCGATGCCAGCAGTTGGCTGTGGAGCAGCACCCGGGGCGAGTTGGCCCGGGTCAACGGGATCACCGCCAGGGTGGACACCCGCAAGGAGGTTCCCGGGGCCCGGCAGCATCCGGTGCAGGTCACCCAGACCGACCGGCTGCTCATCCTGCGCGACCTGGAGACCGGCCAGGTGAGCGCGCTGGACCTGGCGACCCTCCAGATCACCGCGACCACCCCCACCACGCCCGGTCTCGGGGTCAACGTGGTGCTGCACGACGACGCCGCCTTCGTGGTGGACGCGGTGCGCGGCGTGGTGCGTCAGCTCGATCCCCGTTCGCTGGTGCCGGTGGGTGACCCGGTGCTGTTCCCGCCGGGCATCACGGCCGGCGCGTTCGACGGTCGGGGCCGGTTGTGGATCGCGGTGCCGTCGGAGGGCACCGTCGCGGCGGTCACCGCCGCCGCGCTGCCGTCCGGGCCGGCGTCGGGGACGACCGACGTCGGGGGTCCCCGACGGGTGCAGACGCATCCGGTGGCCGAGCCGAGTCACGAGTTGACGCTGTCCACCCTGGACGACGGGGTGGCGGTGCTGGACCGCACCACGGGCACGCTGGTGACGGTCCGGGGCGGACAGACCCGGCGTGCGGTGCTGGAGGCCGCCGCGGGTGGCGCGGTGCCGGCGCGGACCAGCGGCCCGGTGGTGCCGGTGACGATCGGCGGGGAACGGCGGGTGCTCGCCGTCGACGACGGCCGGGTGGTCACCCGGTTCGTCGTGCCGGGCAGCGGCGACCGGGTCGGGCCGGCCGTGGCCTGGGCCGGCCGGTTCTACTGCGCCGACGGGGTCACCGGCACGATCTACGCGTTCGACGGGGCCGGGCAGTTGGTGGAGACGATCCGGCCGGGCCGCACGACCGGCCCGCTGGAGCTGGAGGTGCGGGAGAACCACCTGTTCATCAACGCCCCGGGTTCGGCCACCGCCCGGGTGGTCGACGACGCGCACCGGGTGCGCACCGTCGACAAGTACGCCAACGACGTGTTGGGCGGGGACCCGCCGCCGGACCCGCCCCCGCCGCCTCCGCCGCCGAAGCCCCGGGTGGGTAAGCCCGGCGCACCGGGTCAGGTCACCGCCACCGCCGGGGACGCGCGGGCCCGGGTCGCCTGGCGACCGGCCGCCGCGAACGGTGCGGCCGTGCTGCGGTACGTGGTGCAGGGCGCGGGGAGTCGGCACGAGGTGGGGGCGAACCAGCGGTCGCTGGAGGTCACCGGGCTGACCAACGGGTCGACGTACACGTTCACGGTGTACGCGGTGAACGGCAGGGGCGACGGTCCGGCGCGGCGCAGCAACCCGGTGACCCCGACCTCGGCGGTGCCGGCCCCACCGGCCGGGGTCAGCGCGCAGGCCCGCCCCGACGGCACGGTGCTGGTGCGCTGGCCGGCGGCCGACGGGCAGGGCAACCGGATCGCCCGGTACGCGGTGACCGCCACCTCGGCCGGGGCGAACGCCCCGGTCGGCGAGTCGCGTCGCACCGAGCTGGTGGTGCCGGCCGGTGAGTTGACCTACGGCACCCAGTACGCGTTCACGGTGGTCGCGGTCAGCGACCGGGGGGCCGCCTCGGTGGCCTCCCCGCTGAGTGAGCCGGTGGTGCCGTTCGCCGCTCCGGGGCAGCCGGCGGGCCTGCGGGCGGCGACGGTGGCCGACCGGGCGGGCACGGTCGCGGTGCAGTGGTCGGCGGCGGCGGCGAACGGCCGCCCGGTGAGCCGCTACCAGGTGGACGTGGGCGGGCGGACCAGCGAGGTGACCGGCACCGCGACGACGGTCACCGGGCTGGGCGACGGGCAGAACGTGCTGGTGCGGGTGCGGGCGGTCAACGAGGCCGGGTCGGGGCCGGAGGCGAGCGTCACCGCCCGGACGGTGGCCGCGCCCCGGGTGACGCTGACCGGGTCGTCGGCGGACGCGACGTCGGTGACGGTGACGTTCACCGTGGACGCCGGGGGTGGGGAGTCGACCTGCACCGCCGCCACCGGCGGGAAGAGCGCCACGGGTAGCTGCGCCAGCCTGCGGGTGACCGGTCTGACCCCGGGCACCGCCTACACGGTGACGGTGACGGCCGTCAACGCCGCCGGTCGGGGCACCGCCACCCGGGCGCAGGGCACCGATCCGCTGTACGGGGTGGCGACCTGCGTCAACGGGCCGGACGGCGACCAGCGCACCTACTGCGACCGCGATGTGGACGGTCGCAACGGCAACGAGGTGTTCTCGGTGCCCCGGCAGGACAACGACAAACAGGTCGGTTGGGCGAAGCCGGGCACCCGGCTGCGGGCGTACTGTCGGCGGCAGGGCGAGAACGTCGACTCGTGGATCTACAACGACCAGAAGCAGTCCACCTGGTGGGTCCGGGTCGACTACGAGGGACGCAACTACATCCCCTGGGCCTGGCTCAACCTGGCCGGCGGTGACGACATCGCCGTGCTGCCCACCTGCTGACCAGCGCCGCCGCAGCCGAGGAGCATCCCGCCGTCGTGAACGACACCCCCGCACCGCTGAGCCAGTCGGAGGTCCAGGGTTTCGCCGCCCTGGCCGCCCGGCTGGCCGGGAACGTCAACGCGGTCGTGCTGGGCAAGCCGGAGGTGGTGCGGTTGGCGTTGACCGCCCTGTTCGCCCAGGGGCACGTGCTGCTGGAGGACGTGCCGGGGGTGGGTAAGACCACCCTGGCACGGGCGGTGGCGGCGACCGTGCAGGGCCAGTGGCGGCGGATCCAGTTCACCCCGGACCTGCTCCCCTCGGACGTCTCCGGGGTGACGATCTTCAACCAGGCCAGCCGGGGCTTCGAGTTCCATCCGGGGCCGGTGTTCGCCAACATCGTCATCGCCGACGAGATCAACCGGGCCTCCCCGAAGACCCAGTCGGCGCTGCTGGAGGTGATGGAGGAGCGGACGGTCACGGTGGACGGGGTCCGGCACCCGGTGCCGCAGCCGTTCCTGGTGGTCGCCACGCAGAACCCGGTGGAGATGGACGGCACGTACCGGCTGCCCGAGGCGCAGCTGGACCGGTTCCTGGTGAAGCTGTCGGTGGGGTACCCGGACGAGGCGGTCGAGGTGGAGGTGCTGCGCGGGGCGACGGTCCGCTCCCCCGACTCGCTGCAACCGGTCACCGACACGGCCACCGTCGGGGAGATGGTCCGGATGGCCCGCCGGGTGCACATCGCCGAACCCCTCTACGGGTACGCCGTCCGGCTGGCCACGGCCACCCGGGCGCATCCGCAGGTCCGGGTGGGGGTCAGCCCCCGTGGGGTGATCGCGTTGACCCGGGCGGCCTGCGCGTACGCGTTGATCGACGGCCGGGGTTGGATCATGCCGGAGGACCTGAAGGCGCTCGTCGAACCGGTCTTCGCCCACCGGCTGCTGCTCACCGCCGACGCGCAGGTGCGCGGGGTGACCGCCGCCGACGTGCTGCGGCAGGCGGTGGCGTCGGTGCCGGTGCCGCTGCCGTCGGGCCAGTCGACCCCGACGCACGGCTGAGCGGGCCGGGCGTGGGGCTCACCGCCCGGGGTACCGGGCTGCTCGTCGCCGCGACCGCGTTGCTCGGCGCGGGGTTGCGGTTCGCGTACCCGGAGTTGGCCGTGCTGGGGGCGGCGGGCGCGGTGGCGGTCGGGCAGGCGGTGCTGGTGGCGGCCCGCACGCCCCGGCTGGTGGTGTCCCGCACCGCCGACCCGGACCGGGTGGCGGTGGGCGAGCCGGCCCGGATGGCGCTGACCGTCCGCAACGCCGGGCGGCTGCGGGTGGGCAGCCTGCTGGCCGAGGACCGGTGCGCGGGCCGGCCGGTGCCGGTGCCGGTGGTGCGGCTGCGTCCCGGCCGGGACACCGGCCTCTCCTACGACGTGCCGACCCGTCGACGCGGGGTGCTGCCGGTGGGGCCGCTGCGGGTGACCCGCCGCGACCCGCTGGGCCTGTACGCCGCGACCCGCGCGTACGGGCCGACGGCGGTGGTCCGGGTGCATCCCCGGGTGCACCCGTTGACGGCGGTGCCGACCGGGGCGGGACGCAGCCTCGACGGGCGGGTCGACGGGGTGCCGCACGGGTCGATCACCTTCGACGCGTTGCGGGAGTACGTGGTCGGCGACGAGCTGCGTCGGGTGCACTGGCGGACCAGTGCCCGGGTGGGTGAGCTGATGGTGCGGGAGAACGTGGACACCAGCCTGCCCCGGATCGTGGTACTGCTGGACAACCGGGCCGCCGCCCACCCGGACCGGTCCGGCGGGGTGGCCGCGTCGTTCGAGGCGGCCTGCGAGGCGGCGGCGTCGCTGGTGGTGGCCGCGTTCCGGCAGGACCTGCCGGTGGTGCTGCTGCTGGTGTGTCCGGCCGACGACCGGACGGCCGACCCGCCGCTGGACCGGCTCGCCGCGGTGACCCTGACCGACTTGCCGGGCCGGCAGCCCGTCGGCGCGACGACGGGGGACCGCGACGGTGCGGCGCTGGACGCGACCCTGACCCGGCTGCGCGCCGACCGGCCGGGCGACACGCTGGTCTTCCTCACCGGCCCCGGTGGCCGCGACGACGTGGGGCGGGTCGGCGCGCTGCGTGGGGCGTACCCGTCGGTGGTGGTGGGGGTGTTGGGGGCGGTCGGGCCGACGCCGACGGCGGCCGGGCCGGTGGTGCTCGACGCGGTCGACGGCGCGGCGTTCGCCGCCGCGTGGGACGCGACCGGCCGATGGTGACGGTGACCGAAAGGCCTGATGCCGCCCGACCGGACCGGGCGCGGGCGGGTGGCCCGGCCGGCGGTGGGCCGGGCCGGGCCGTCGTGCGGGTGCTGCGGGCGGCCGTGGTGCCGGCGACGCTCGTCGCCGCCATCGCCCTGGCCGGCGTGGCGCTCGACCGGGTGTACGCCGGTGACCTGCTGACCCGCCTGGTGTGCGGCGCGGCCCTGGGGGCGGTGCTGGTCAGCGTGGCCGCCCGCCGGTTGCCGTCCTGGCAGGTGGCGCCGCTGTCGGTGGCCGCCATGCTCGGCGCGACGGCCTGGTCGGTGCGGCTCGCCGCCGCACACGCCGACCTGCCGGGCGGCTTCCTGGACGTGGCGGCCGACGCCGCCGCCAACGCGGTGCCCCGGCTGCTCACCGCGATGATCCCGGTCGAACCAGCCCCGGACACGGTGCTGGTGCCGGTGGTGGCCGCCTGGTTGGCCGGGCTGGCCGGTGCCGAGGTGGCGCTGCGGGCCGGCCGGGTACTGCTCGGTTTCCTCCCGGCCACCGCGTCGTACGCCGGTGCCGTCTACGTCGTCGGCCCGAACGCCCCACCGGCGGTCGGGGCGTCGGTGGTCTTCGCCGGGCTGGTCGCGCTCGCCCTGGCCGCCGGCCGGACGCCGGGTGACGACCCGGTCGCCGGGCTGCCGCCGGCCGTTCGCGGCCCGGTGCGGGTCCGGGCGACGGTGGTCTCCGCCGCCGGGGTGGCGGTGGTGGTCGGGTCGGCGGCGCTGCTCGGGCCGGCCCTCGCCGGCCGGATCGACGACCGGCCGGTCGACCCGCGCCGCTACGTGCCGCCGCCCCGGGTGGAGTCGTTGGACGAGAACCCGCTGATCCGGATCTCCGGCTGGGCGTTGGAGCCGCAGCAGGAGCTGCTGGACGTGTCGACGCGGGCCCCGGGCGACGGGCCGACCACGATCCGGCTGGCCGTGCTCAGCGACTACGACGGGGTGACCTGGCGGGTCGGGGCGACCTACCGCACCGCCGGTCGGGTCCTGCCCGGCGGTGACCCGCAGGCGGCGGACACCGTCCGGCAGGAGATCACCGTGGCCGGGTTGACCGGCCGGCTGCTGCCCGCGGTGGCCACCCCCCGCACCGTCGACGGGGCCCGGGTGGCGTACGACCCGCAGAGCGGCACGTTGATCCGGCCGGAGGGGCTGACCCCGGGGTTGACGTACACGGTCACCTCGGCGCGGGAACGGCTGGACGCGAACCTGCTCGCCACCGCCGATGTACCCGCCGGGGCGCAGGTGGCCCGGGTACTGCGGGTACCCGACGGGACGCCGGAACGGTTGCGCCGGCTCGCCACCCACCTGGCCGAGGAGAACGGCGCCCCGTACGCGCGGGCGGCGGCGGTGGAGCAGTTCCTCGCCGAGCACTACCGGCTGGTGGCGGACGCGCCGAGCGGGCACGCGTACCCGAACCTGGAGTTCTTCCTGTTCGGGCCGCGCGGTGGCGGCGGCCAGCGGGGCACCTCGGAGCAGTTCGCCGCCGCCTTCGCGGTGCTGGGCCGGTTGACCGGCCTGCCGACCCGGGTGGTGGTGGGGTTCACCGCCCGGGGTGACGGGCCGGTGCGGGCCGCCGACGCGTACGCCTGGCCGGAGGTGCTCTTCGCCGGGGTGGGGTGGGTGCCGTTCGACCCCCGGCCCCGCCCGGACACCGCGCCCCGGCCGGTGGAGGACGACTTCCGGCCGGCCCCGCCGAGCCCGCCGCCGTCGGAGGTGCCCGAGCCGACCGCAACCCCGTCGGCCACCCCGCCGGCGGTGGCCGCACCGGGCCGGACCACCACCGGGGAGCGCGGCGGGCGGACGCCGTTACTGCTGGGTGCCGGTGCCGGCGGGTTGCTGCTGCCCGGGGTGGCCCTCGGGGTGCTGGCCTGGCGTCGTCGGGCGCAGACCCGCGCCCGGTTGGGCCGGGGTGACCCGGGGACCCGGGTCGGCGGCGCGTGGCGGCACACCACCGACGCGCTGCGGCTGTCGGGACGGCCGGTCGGCGGGGACCTGTCCGCCACCGAGGTCGCCGACCGGGCCGGGCACGCCCTCGCCGAGGACACCGCCCGCGCCGCGGGTTCCCCTCCCGTCCCGGACACCGCCCGCGCCGGGGACCCGGGGCTGACCGAGTTGGCCGGGCTGCTCAACCAGGCGGCCTTCGCCCCCGGCACGCTGACCGACGCCCAGGCCGACCGGGCCGGGGACATCGCCGTCGCCTACGCGACGGCGCTGCGGGCGGCCCGCCCCGGCTGGCGGCGGCTGCTCTGGTCGGTCCATCCCGGCCCGCTGCGCTGGCCCCGCTGACCGGCCCACGGCGCGGAACCGGAGCACTGTGGAGTGCCGGGACGGGGCCGGTTACGCGGGGGGTGGACCGGCGGCGCGTAGTCGGCGGACCAGTTTGCGCAGGCCGGCCTGCCAGCCGTCCGGGTCCTCGGCGCGGCGCAGCGCGTACCCGGCGACCTCGGGGTGGGGCAGGATGAGGAAACGCTCCTCGGCGAGCCCGGCGACCGCGGCGTCGGCGACCTGGTCGCCGGTGAGCACCGGGCCGGAGGCGGCGATCACCCGGGCGGCCAGGTGGCCGGTGGCCAGCCCGTCGGCGAGCATCGGGGTGTCCACCCCCTGCGGGCACAGCGCGCTGACCCGGATGCCCTGGTCCCGGTAGGTGATCGCCAGCCACTCGGCCAGCCCGACCGCCGCGTGTTTGGTGGCGGTGTACGGGGCGTCGCCGACCGCGGTGAGCACCCCGGCCGCCGAGCAGGTGTGCATCAGGTGGCCGCCGCCCCGGGCCAGCATGCCGGGCAGCACGGCGCGGGCGGCGTACACGTGGGCGAGCACGTTGACCCGCCAGGCACGGTCCCAGTCGGCGTCGGGGGCGTCGATGCCGGAGCCGGTGGCCACCCCCGCGTTGGCGCAGAACAGGTCGATCCGGCCGTACCGTCGCTCGGTGTCGGCGACCAGGTCGCGGACCTGGCCCTCGTCGGCGGCGTCGACGGCGACCCCCCGGGCGACCGGGCCGACCGACTCGGCGACGGCGGCCGTCGCGTGGGCGTCGAGATCGGCCAGGACGACGGCGGCGGCCCCCTCGGCGGCGAACCGGCGGGCCAGCGCCGCGCCGATGCCACCCGCTCCCCCGGTGATCACCACCACCCGGTCGGTCAGGTTCATCTCAGCCCCGTTCCGCCGGCCGTCCGGCGTCCACCGCCGACGGCGGGCCCAGCCGGCTGATCAGCTCGCCGAGCGCGGCGGCCCCACCGGCGGCCACCTCCGGGGTGGGCAGCAGGGCCAGCACCGGCACGTCCACGCCCGCGTCGGCGTAGCGGCGGACCTGGTCGCGGCAGCGCTCGGGCGAGCCGTGCAGGATCAGCGCGTCGACCACCTCGTCGGGCACGGCCGCGGCGGCGGCCCGCCGGTCACCTGCCGCCCAGGCCGCCCAGACCGGGCCGAGCACGTCCTCCCGCCCCAGCCAGCGGTGGAACTCGGCGTACGCGGGGACGGTGAGGTAGCTGGTGATCAGCCGCCGGCCGAGGGTACGGGCGTAGCCGGCGTCCTCGGTGGGGCAGACGAAGATCCGGGCGACCACCTCGAAGCCGGGGCCGCGCCCGGTCAGCTCGGCGAGGGCCTGCGCGACGTCGTCGGCGGCCAGCCAGTTGAGGATCACCCCGTCGGCCTCGGCGGCGGCCAGCCGCAGCATCCCCGGGCGCAGGGCAGCCAGCAGCACCGGTGGTGGGCTGGCCGGCGGGCGTTCCAGGGTGAACCGACGCACCCGGAACGTGTCGAACGCCCCGTCGACCGTCTCGCCCCGCAGCGCCGGCCGCAGGAACCGCAGCAGGTCGCGGGTGCGCCGGAACGGCTCGGTGTACGGCACGCCGTTCCAGTCCCCCACCACCACCGGGGACGACGCGCCGATGCCGAGGGCGAACCGGCCCGGGGCGGCCTCGGCCAGCGCCGCCGCGCTCATCGCCAGCAGGCCCGGCCCCCGGGTGAAGACGGGGGTGATCGCGGTGCCCAGCCGCAGCCCGGGTTGCCAGGCGGCGGCCAGCGCCAGCGGGGTGAACGCGTCGGTGCCGTTGACCTCCGACGACCACAGGTCGGTGAAACCCGCCTCCGCCAGGGCCGCGTAGCCGGCGGCGTGCTCGGCGAGCGGGACGCCGGTCAGCGGCACGGTGAAGCCCCATCGGTTCGTCATCCGGTCGATCGTGCCCGCTCGCCCCGGCCGGAACAAGGCCGGAACCGGGGTGGATTCGGCGATACCCGCCGCCGGTGCCGCCCGGGATGTTACGAACCCCTGGTGGGCCGGGCCGACGGCGACTGCCGACGAGCATGACGGGCGGCGACGGGGCCGCCCCGCTGCGGCGTACCGGAACGGCCCAGCGGGCCACGTTCCTGGAACTCTTCTTCGACCTGGTGTACGTCTTCGCGCTCACCCGGATCTCGTTCCGCGCCTTCGAGGACCTGGCCCTGGAACCCGGCGGCACCACCGGCTGGTCCCCGGTCACCGGGGGCGTCAAGACGCTGCTGCTGCTGCTCGCGCTCTGGGCCGTCTGGCAGGGCACCGCGTGGACGACCAGCCGGTACGACCCGCACCACAGCTGGCTCCAGCTCGTGGTGATCACCGCCCTGGTCGGCAGCATGGTGATGGGGGTGGCGATCCCCCGCGCATTCACCTCCACCGGCCTGGCGTTCGCGGTGGCGTACGTGGTGACGCAGGTGTCCCGCCCGGGTCTGCTGCTGCTGGCCCTCGGCAGCCACGAGTACCGGCGGCTCAAGCTGCGCATGCTGATCACCTTCGGCGCGACCGGGGTGCTCTGGCTGACCGGGGCGTTCCTGTCGCCCACCCCCCGGGGGCTGCTCTGGGCGTTGGCGCTGGTCGTGGAGTACCTGGCCGCCCGGTTCGGGTGGCCGGTGCCGGGGCTGGGCCGGTCGAGGGCGAGCCGCTGGGACGTCGCCGGGGAGCACCTGGCCGAGCGGTACCAGCAGTTCTTCCTGGTCGCGTTGGGCGAGACGATCCTGGTGGGAGGGCTGGCGTACAGCACGGGCCCGTTCGATCCGGCCCGGACCGGCGCGTTCGCGGTGGCGCTGGTGACCTCGGTGCTGCTGTGGCGGATCTACGTGCAGCGGGCCGGGCAGGTGCTCGCCGAGGCGGTGGTGCGGTCCCGGCACCCGTCGGACACCGGCCGCTCGGCGGCGGACACCCACCTGGCGATGGTGGTGGGGCTGGTCGGCACGGCGATCGGGTACGAGCTGACCATCGAGCATCCGCTCACCTCCCCGGAGGCGGCGTGGGTGGTGCTGCTGGTGGGCGGTCCGGTGCTGTTCCTGCTCGCCCGCGCCCGCTTCGAGTACGAGGTCTTCGGCCGCGTGTCGCCGTCGCGGTGGCTCGCGGCGGCGCTGCTGGTCGTGCTCTTCCCGCTGCTGCTGCACGTGGTGCCGCTGGTCTCCGCCACGGTGGCCGCGCTGGTGCTCGGCGGGGTCGCCGCAGCCGACGCCCGCCGGGCCCGGGGTCACCCCCCGGAACCGGCCACCCCACCCCTCTAACCCCCGCCCCACCCCCCGCCCCGTGATCAGCCCGCCCGCCTGAGTCCGGTGATCAAGAGGTTTGCGTCAAGTCTGATCATCAAGCTGACGCGAACCTCTCGATCACCGCGCGCAAACCTCTTGATCACCGGGCGCGGTGGGGGGGTGGGGTTGGGGGGTCAGCGCTGGGTGGTGAGGGACAGGTGGGGCCAGGGGTGCGCGGTGATGATCCGCCGCTCGGCGGGAGTGAGCGGGGCGCGGCCGGTGGTCTTGCGGACCAGGGTGAGGCGGTCCCAGCCGAGCCCGTCCGGAACCGGACGTCCCCCGGTGAACAGGTCGGCGACGACCCGCGCGGCGGCGGGGGTGAGCCACGGCCCGCGGTGCAGCGCCACCGCCAGGTCGAGCCCGTGCACGCCGACCTCCACCACGCGGGTCACCAGGAACTCGTGCACCGTCATCGGGTCACCGTGGCGGGTGCGGACGACCCGGTCAGCCGGCTGCGTCCGCACCGCCGCGTCGGTCGCCCGCCAGGCGGCGGTGAAGGCCGCCGCGGTCGCCGCCGCCTCCGTGGACCCGGTCGGGGTGGCAGGACCGCGGGCCGCCCGTCGGGCGTCGGCGATCCGGTCGGCGTCGACCTGCGGGGTGAACTTCGCCGGGCCGAAGTAGCCGGCGGCGTCCACCTCGGCGCGCGGCGGCGCGGGCGCGGCGAGCATGTCGACCAGGCGTCCGGCACCCGTGCGGACGTGGGCGACGAGGTCCCGGACCGCCCAGGGCGGGCACGGGGTGGGCCGGTCCAGGTCCGCGTCGGTCAGCGTGGCCAGGACCACGGCCAGCCGGACGCACTCGGCACGGAACGCCGTACCGGCCAGGGGCACCAGGTGCCGACCCCGGCCTCCGGTCAGCCCTTCCAACGGGGTACCAGGCGGTGCACGGAAAGCAGCACCAGCGCCGCCACCACCCCCATGGTGCCGGCGATCCCGGCGGCGCTGCCGGCGTACCCGATGAACAGGGTGCGGCGGGTCAGCTCGTCCACCGGCGTCTGCTGCTGGTCGAGCAGGCCGGACAGGGCCAACCCGCAGCCGAGGACGGCGAGCAGGCCACCGATGCCGAGCACACTGGCGGCCACCTTGTGGGCGTCGTCGGGAGCGACCTGCGCCTGCTCGTGCTGGAACACCAGCAGCAGCAGGCCGGCCAGCGCCGCCCACACCCCGACCACCAGGAAGGCGGCGACCGCGTCGCTGGGCCGGTGCCAGCCGGCGGAGAGGGTGGCCACCCCGGCGACCGCGGCGTACGCGGCGCCGAGGAACGCCCCGAGCACGCGCACCTTCGCCGGCAGCACCAGGATCAGCGCCAGCGCCACCGAGGCGGCGATGGTTGTGTGTCCACTGGGCAGGCTGTTGCCGACCGCGTCGCGTTGCGGGTCGATGCCGAGCGCGGGCCGGTCGATGACGTACTTGAGCACCTGGGTGGTGACGTTCGCCCCGGCGATCAACAGGGTGGCCGAGATGGCGAGCGCCTTGCGGCCCCGGATCAGGGCGATGAAGAAGATCACCACCATGGCCGCCAGCAGGGAGACCACCGACATGGCGTTGAGGATCCGGTTGACCAGACCGTCGATGCGGTCCTGGCCGATCCGGTTGCCGGTCAACGCGACGGTGTCGAGCCACTGCCCGGTCCCGGTGTGCACGGCGAACCGCCACACCAGCAGAAAGGCCGCCGTCTGGGCCAATGCCAGCACGACCAACCAGACCGCGGTCCAACCCCTTGCCGTCGCACGCACCCGCACACCGTAGCGGCACGCGCGGCACGTCGCGCGTGGGCCCACCGGGACGGTCCGGATACCTTGACACGGGACCACGGGAGGTGACGGTGACCGGCACACCACAACACGGACGACCGACCCGGCAGCCGCCGGACGGCACCCCGCCGACACCGCACGGGCCGGCCCCGCAGCCGGCGCCCGGGCAGCCCGCGGACGCCAGGCCACCGGACCCGGTGGAGTCGTTGGCCGGTCTGCTCGGTGGGCGCGGTGGCGCGATCGACGCGACCCTGCCGCCGGTGGCGTTCACCGTCGGCTGGCTGGCGACCGGACGGTCGGTCGTCGGCGGGGTGGCGGTGGCGGTGCTGGCCGGCACGGCGGTGGCGCTGTGGCGGTGGCGGCGCGGGGACCGCCCCCGGGCGGTGCTGATCGGGCTGCTGGCCGTGTGCCTGGCCGCCGTGGTGGCGCTGCGCACCGGCCGGGCGGCCGACTTCTTCGCGGTGCAGGTCTTCTCGAACCTCGCCAGCGCGCTGGTCTGGATGGTGAGCATCGTGGTACGCCGGCCGCTGCTCGGCGTGGTCGTCGGGGCGGCGCTGCGGCAGCGGGGGCGGTGGCGGCGCGACCCGGCGCTGTTGCGGGCCTACGGGCGGGGCAGCTGGGTGTGGGCGGCCACCTACGTGCTGCGGGTGGCGGTGTTCCTGCCGCTGTGGCTGGGCGGGCAGGTGGTCGCGTTGACCGTGGCCCGGGTGGCGTTGACCTGGCCGCTGGTGGCGGCGGCGCTGACGGTGAGCTGGGTGGTGATCCGCCGGTCGCTGCCGGCCGGTCATCCGGGGCTGCGGCACCCGGTGCAACCCGGGTGAGCCGGGACCGCCCGTTGCCGACGTGGGGCGCGGGGCGCGGGGCGCCGGGGCGCCGGGGCGCCGGGGCGCCGGGGCACAGACGTTGAAGGAGAGGCCGCCACGGGGGGAGCGGCCTCTCCGATCAACACGGTACTCCGTCATAGGGCGTCGCGTTATCCCGCGCGCGCTCTTTTTTCACCGCTTTCCCGCCGGGGCGGAAAGGGGGGATGGCGGGGTGGGCCGGCCGCTCCGCTGCGTCGGCCGGACGGTCGACCCACCCCCGGCCTGACCGTGGGAATCAGGCCGCCCGCCGACCGGGCTGTCCGCTCCCCCGGGCCCGGTCGGCCTCCGGGTGGGTGGCGCCGCGCCACCCACCCGGCAGGGTCAACTCACCCGTTCGGGAAGAGCATCCCGTAGTCCGCGTACGCCATGGCGATGTCGGACTGGGCCCAGAACCGGTGGTAGTTGAAGGTCGGCTCGGGGCCGCCCTTGAGGTACGCGTCGACCTTCGGCCAGTCCGGGTCGTTCTTGTAGAACGACCGGATGTCCAGGAAGCTCTTGCCGGCGGCGATGGTGTCACCGTTCGGCATCTTCCCGGTCCAGCCCGGCGGCACGTAGAGGCCCTGACCGTCGGCGGCGTTGTAGACGTCGTCGAACCGCTTGTAGTCGCCGCGGGTCTCGGTCGTCGACACACCCTTGCTGTCGCTGGCCGCCGAGAGCGCGTCCAGCAGACCCTTGGCGGTGGTCTTCGCCTGCGTGTTGCCGGACTTCGCCGCGTACGCGATCAGGGTCCGGGCGAGGGAGCCGGTGACGCCGACGTCCTGGCCCGTGGAGCTGACCTCGACGTGCAGGCCGGTGTTGGACGCCGGGCTGCTCGGGTTCCAGTTGGCGGGCTGGCCCGTCCACTTCAGCTCGGACGGAACCGCCCAGTTGGTGCCCAGCTTGGTGTTGGCGATCGCCCACGGCACCCACTTGTCGAGCAGCGCCTTGGCCTTGGTGTTGCCGGTCTCCAGGTACAGCTCGGCGATGCGCTGCATCGACCAGACCTGCATACCGAACCACTGGTTCGACGGCGGGTCGTTGTAGACCGGGTCGACGTCGTAGTACATGCCGTAGAAGGTGGCGGTGCCGGCCGGCGGCTGGGCGTAGCTACCGTCCCAGCTGTTGGTGGCGCCACCGGCGATGCCGCCCTCGGCGGACTGGAGCCAGGTGTAGAACTCCAGCTGCCGGTCGAGGCTCTTCTGCCAGTCGCCGACCGCGGTCGGGGACTTCGGCTTGAGCTCGTTCACGTTGGTCATCGCCCAGGCCGCGAACGGGTTCTGGTAACCGAAGTGGCTGTGGCTGGAACCGATCCGCCAGGACCAGCCCGCGCTGGCGTCGTACGCGCCGCCCCAGGCGTAGTACCAGGACAGCAGGTAGTGCGCCGAGTCCTTGCCGGTGCCGGCGGGGCAGGTGCTGGCCCCGACGCAGTTGCCGATCTTCTTGAAGTACTTGTCGTACATCGCGTACCGCAGGTAGTCGCCCATCTTGGCGGCCTTGGCCACGGTGGCCGCGACGTCGGCCTGCTTGCCCTGCGCCTTGGCCCAGGTCAGCGCCCAGTACGCGGCCTGCACGGCGCGGGCGTCGGCGTCCGGGGCGTTGGTGTACTTCCACTGCTTGGCCGGGGCACCCGAGTCCTTGACGAACAGGTCGAGGTAGCCGTACTGGCCGCCGTGCTTGAAGGTGTCGCAGGACGGCTGCGGGATGGTCTCCCACACCGACTCCTGCGTGCCACGCTGGAAGGTGTTGATGTACGCCGGCTTGGTGGTGCCGTCACCGCAGCGGCCGAAGCCGTAGGTGTTGTCGACGTCCATCAGCCAGTGCATGCCGTAGATGTCGCCGGTGCCGTAGGTGGACTGCAGCTCCGAGCGCAGCGGGTCCTGGCCGACCGGGACGCTGGCGTTCAGCGCCGACGGGTACTGGCTGGGCAGGTTGTACTCGGCGGCGTACTGCGGGGTGCCGGCGACGCCCGCGGTGGGCTGGTCGGCGTGCGACGGGATGATGTACTTCTCCATCACCGTCCAGGCGTTGTTGAACGGCGCCCAGTTCTGGGTCACCCGGCCGTAGTAGGCCTCCAGCCACAGCCAGTAGCTGAACGCCTCGGAGGTGGTCTCGTGGCCGTGGTCGGGGGCCTCGACGATCAGCGTCTCGATCGAGTGGTACGGCACACCCTCGGGGCTGAAGTAGCCCGAGTTCTTGATCTTGCCGTACTGGTCGAGGAACTTCGCCACGTAGGCGTTGTCGCCACCGGGGGTGTCGTTGTCGATCTCGGTGGCGGTGACCACCACCGAGGAGACCCCGGTGCCGGCCGCGGTGATGGTGGCGGTGCCACCGGCGGTGTCGGCGTCCTCAGCCGCGGCGACCGTGACGGTGACCCCGGTGTTCCAGTTGCTCGGGGTCAGCGTGACGCTGGCCGGCGAGACCGTGATGTCGGTGTCACCGGCACGGGTGATGGCGACCGGCACGTTGCCCGAGGGCGCGGCGCTGAGCTTGAGGTTGAAGGTGCTGCTGCCACCCTCGTTGACGCTCACCGCGGAGGGCGTGGCGACCAGCGCCGGGCCGGTGGCGGGGCTGACGGTGAACGACTTCTCCGACACGCCGATGCCGTTGGCGTTGTCGTACGCCTTGGCCTGGACCGTGTAGTTGCCGGACGGCAGCGAGGTCAGCGTGTACGCGTACGGCGCGGAGGTGTCGGTGTTGACCAGCAGGCCGTTGCGGTAGAACTCGACCTTGCTGATCGTCCCGTCCGGGTCGCTGGCGGTGGCGGTCAGCGGCACGTCGGCCGGCGCGGTGAACGGGCCGGTGGGCACGCCGAGGGTGACCGTCGGCGGCTGGTTGGCCGGGGTGCCGTTGCACGGGGTGCCGTTGAGGGTGAACGACGTCGGCTTCGGGTTGCTGCCCGAGTAGGAGCCGTTGAACCCGATGGTGGTGGAGCCGCCGGTCGCGATGTTGCCGTTGTAGGACTCGTTGGTCGCGGTGACCTCGCTGCCGCTCTGGCTCCACTTCGCCGACCAGCCCTGGGTGACCCGCTGGCTGCTGTTCGGGAAGGTCCACTTGAGCGACCAGCTGCTGAGCGCGTCGCCCAGGTTCTTGATGGTGACGTTCGCGGTGAAGCCGCTGCCCCAGTCGTTGGTGGCGTAGACCACGTCGCAGGCCGGCGCGGCCTGGGCCGCGCTGGCCGGCAGGCCCACCCCGCCGATGGCGAGTGCGGTGGCGGCGAGCATCGCCGTGCGGCGACGTCTTGCCATGAGTCTCATGTGCGCGGTGTCTCCTCGGACCGGGCCGGGGCTGCGGGCCCCGGCGGGGGCACCTCCACGCGCTGCTACAGGGGTGCGCGGGGGGACGGAGGTGCCGGAATGGTGGTCGGTCCGGCCGGTGGGCCGGGGCAGGGACGGGGTACGGCTCAGGCCGTCGTGCCGTTCCTTCGGGTGCCGTCCGGGAGACCCGGATGCCCTCGGCGACCCATCACTCGCGCGTGTCTGGCTCCGCTGCGTTGATTCGACAGTGTGCCATGGAAGCGCTCCCACGACAACTACCTCTGTCGAAACGCAGGTCGATGTTTCGATCTCGTTTAGGGGCTTTCACAAAGCCGTGACGGGCGTTACAGTCGCAGCATCGCCGATGGGAGCGCTTCCATCGACGGAGATGCAACAAGTGAAGGTCACAACCGTGGTCGCCCGACCACGGGGTTCAGCCCGAACGGCTGACGACGGGCCAGCCCGGACACCGTCGCCAGCCACACCCCACCATCACGGAGGGAGGTGGAACCAGAGCCACTCGCGTGGCCCGGCTCCCGCGCGACACGCACGGCCGGACGCCAATTCGAGCGTGCGTGTGTGCAACACAGGTGGGGACGGGGGTTGCCCTCCCCCGTCCCCACACTAAACCCCCGTACTCGACGGGAAAAGAGGCCGACGGGTCAGGCGTGCGCGCCGCCCGGCCGGCCTCGATCGCTATCTGCCCCTCGACAGATCGGCCGACCGTCCCTCGACGGCGCCCGTCACACTCGCCATTCCCCATCCCGGCCGCCCACGCGCGGCCCTCTAGGCTGGCGGTCCGCCCCGAGGCGGCCGGGCCGTCGTACGCCCGCGCTGGGAGCGCTCCCGGCCGTCGGGGTGGCCCGCACCCTGAGGAGAAACATCCATGTCGATACTCACCCGGCGACGCCTGCTGCGCCACGCCGCGCTCTCCGCCACCGCCACCGCCGGCGCCGGGCTCTCCGCCGCCACTGGCGCCGGCCTGGCCGCGGCCACCGGCGTGCTGGCCGCCGGCTGCGACGCGCCGAAGGGTGGCGACCCGACCGGCGACCCCACCGCGGAACGGGTGCGTTTCCCCCACGACTTCGGCTGGGGCGCCGCCACCTCGGCGTACCAGATCGAGGGCGCCGCCAAGGAGGACGGCCGGGGCGAATCGGTCTGGGACACCTTCAGCCACACCCCCGGCCGCACCCGCAACGGCGACACCGGGGACGTGGCCGCCGACCACTACCACCGCTGGGCCGACGACCTCGACCTGATGCGCGATCTCGGGCTGCGCAGCTACCGGTTCTCCATCTCCTGGCCCCGGATCCAGGCCGACGGCACCGGCAAGCCCAACCAGCGCGGGCTCGACTTCTACAAGCGGATCATCGGCGGCCTGCACGAACGCGGCATCGCCCCGATGGTCACCCTGTTCCACTGGGACCTGCCGCAGGCGTTGCAGGACGACGGCGGCTGGGAGAACCGGGACACCGCCCACCGGTTCGCCGACTACGCCGACGCGGTCTTCAGGGGCATCGGCGACCAGGTGCCGGTGTGGTTGACCATCAACGAGCCGAAGACCGTGGTGCAGAACGGCTACCTCTGGGGACACCACGCCCCCGGCCGGCAGGACGCCGACGCCGCCTACCTCGTCGCCCACCACCTCCAGCTCGCCCACGGCCTCGCCGTCCGCGCGCTGCGGGCCACCGGCTTCGACACCCGGATCGGCCCGGCGCTGAACCTGCACCCGTGCTACCCCGCCGACGACAGCCCGGCCGCCGCCGCGGCCGCCACGCTGCACGACGGGTACGAGAACCGGCTCTACCTGGACTCCATCCTCACCGGCGCCTACCCGGCCGACGTACTGGCCGACCTCGGCCCGGACAGCCGGATGGCCAAGGGCATCCGCGACGGCGACCTGGCGACCATCGCCAGCCCGATCGACCTGCTCGCCGTGCAGTACTACACCCCGCTCTACCTGACCGGCAACGGCAACACCGTCACCCGCTGGCCCACCAGCGAGGCGGACTGGCAGCAGATCTACCCGCAGGGCATGTACGACATCCTGACCCGGGTCACCCGCGACTACGGGCCGGTCCCGATCACCGTCACCGAGAACGGTCTGCCCTGCCCGGACACGCTCGGCCCGGACGGCACCGTCGACGACGCCGGCCGGATCGCCTTCCTGCGTGACCACTTCACCGCCGCCCACCGGGCCATCGCCGACGGCGTGCCGCTGGAGAGCTACCACGTCTGGTCGCTGCTCGACAACTTCGAGTGGGCCGAGGGCTACGACCAGCGCTGGGGACTGGTCTACGTGGACTATCCGACCCAGCGGCGTGTCCTCAAGCGCAGCGCCCACTGGTACCGCCAGGTCATCCGGGACAACGGCCTGTAGGTCGGGCGCAGGGACCGGAGCAGCACCGGCACGGCCGGACCGCGTGGGGGCGGTCCGGCCCGGCAGCCGACCTGAGGCCGGTCAGCGGGGCAACGCCTGCTGGAGTTCCGCGCGCAACGCCGGGGTCAGCATCTCACCGGCCTGCTTGGCCAGCCGGGCCATCTCGTAGCCCACCACGCCGATGTCCGCGTCCGCGCCGGCCAGGGTGGCCAGGATCGACCCGTCCCGGATCTGCATCACCAGGAAGTAGCCCCGGCCCATCTCGACCACGGTCTGCTTGACCACGTCCCCGTCGAACATCTGGGCCGCGCCCGCGGTGATGCTCATCAGCCCAGACGTCACGGCGGCCAACTTGTCCGCGTGGTCGCGGGGCAACTGCGCCGAGATCGCCACCAGCAGACCGTCCGAGGAGACCACCACCGCGTGCGCCACCCCGGGCACCCGCTCGGCGAACGCGTTGACCAACCAGTTCAGGTCACGCGCCTCCTGGCTCAGTGTCATCACTGTCGTCCCCCTTCGCTGCGCACACCCGGCGGCAAGATTAACTCGGTGGTCTCCTCGGCCTCGGCACGGCGCACGCCGCTGTAGAGCCGGGACAGCATCCCGCCCACCGCCTCCGGATCCAGGTCCTCGCGGACCCGGGCCGACGGCGGCCGGGCGGGCTCGGTCACCGCGGTCAGCTGGGCCATCGGCACCCGCACCGGCAGCCCCCGGTCGTTGGTGCCCCCGGTGACCGGGACCAGCGGCGGCGCCGGGGTGCCCCCGCCCAGGGTGGCCGGCGACGACGGGGCCGGGCCCTGCCGGGACCACCAGCCGCCGTCGACCGGGGGAGCCGGTGTCCGCACGTCCACGACCCGGGCCGGGAGCTGGTTCGGCGGCGACGAAACCGGGCGACGGCCCGCCACCGGCAGCTCCGCCGGGGCCACCCCGCCGGGGCCGGGCCACTGCGCCGGACGCGAGGGTGGCCCGACCGGACCGGACGGCGACCCCACGGCCGGACGGGCCGGCAGGACGGCAGGGGCGACCGGGGCCAGCGCCCGCGGCCCGGCGGACGCGTTCGGCGGTGACCCGTCCAGCTCCGGCGCCGGGGCGAGCAGGGCCGCCGGCAGGGTCAACCGGGCGACCAACCCCTGCCCCTGCGCGACCAGCCGCACGCCGACGCCGTGCCGGGCGGCCAGGTGGCTGACCACGAAGTGACCCATCCGCTCGACCGCCGCCACGTCGGCCACCGGCGGCTCCGCCAACACGGCGTTGGCCTGTGCCAACGCCGTCGGACTCATGCCGAGACCGGCGTCGGCGATGTCCACCACCGCCCCGCCGCCCTCGGCCCACGCGGTCACCCGGACCAGGGTGTCCGGCCGGGAGAAGGCCGTCGCGTTCTCCAGCAGCTCCGCCACCAGGTGCACCAGCTCCCCGACGGCGTGCCCCACCACGTACAGGTCGGCCACCGACTCGTGGCGGACCCGCTGGTACTGCTCGATCTCGGCGCTGGCCGCGAGCAGCACCGCACCCAACCGCACCGGCCGGTTCCACCGGCGGGTCGACTCGGTGCCGGCGAGCACCAGCAGGCTCTCGTCGTTACGGCGCATCCGGGCGGCCAGGTGGTCCAGCTTGAACAGGTTCTCCAACTGGTCCGGGTCGGCCTCCTCCCGTTCCAGGTCGTCCAGCAGCTCCAGTTGCCGCTCCACCAGCACCTGGCTGCGCCGGGCCAGGTTGACGAACATCGCGTTGACCGTCCGGCGGGTCTCCGCCTGCTCCACCGCGACGCTGACCGCGCTGCGGTGCACCGCCACGAACGCCTCGGCCAGCTCGCCGATCTCGTCCAGCGAGCGGACCACGGCCGGCGGCACGTCGATCGCCGGCACCCCGCCGTCGACCGCGCGCAGCCGCTTCAGGGCGTGCGGCAACTCCACCTGGGCGATCCGCAACGCCTGGTCCCGCAGCCGCTGCATCGAGTTCGCGATCGACCGGCCGACCAGGACGGCCAGCAGCACCGCCAGGGCCAGCACCACCACGATGCCGCCCAGCACCAGCAGGGTGGTGCGCAACTGGGCGCCGCTGACCTCCTCGGCCCGGGCCACCGCGTCGTCGAGCACCCGTTCCTCCAGCCGTCGCAGCAGCTCCTGCCGCTGCTCGCTGGCCGTCCACCACTGGTTGGCGGGCAGCACCGCGGGCAGGGCGGTGCCGCTGGTGCTGATACTCCTCTCCTCCAGCCGGGTGGCGTCCACGAACGCCGGCGTCCGCGAGATCCGGTCGTACGCCTGGATCTGGGCGGTCGTCGCGGCCACCCGGAACGCGCCCAGCGCGGCGAGCTGCTGCGCCCGCAGGTCGGCGAGGTTGACCTGGTCCTCCAGGCCGTACCGGCCGGCCCGGGAGGCGGCGTACAACTGGCCCCTGATCCGTGCGGACAGCTCCTTTACCCGGGCCAACTGCACGTAGCGCAGCACCGCGTCGGTCAACTCCGGACGGTCCGGCCCCGGGCTCGGCTCGGCGAGCAGGCCGAGCAGCGCCTCCACCGCCCGGTGGTAGTTGCCCAGGATGGTGTCGCTGCTCAGCACCGCCGGCGGCACCGCCGAACGGATGTAGACCACCTGGTCGTACGCCTCCACCGCCTCGGCGTAGGCGACCTGCCAGGCGGCGTCGGAGTCGGCCAGCGGCCCGGCCGCCTCGCGCAACGCCCCGAAGGCCGTGTCGGTGGCGGCGTGCAGCGGCCGGAGCGCGACCAGCGCCGCGTCCCGGTCGGCGGCGCTGCCCGCCCGTCTCAGCGCGGCCAGCTCACCGGCGGTACGGTCGCGTTCCTGCTGGAGCCGGTCCACCGCCGTGGTGATCTGCTGCCCGATGCCGACCTGCCGGGCGAAGTCGTTGAGCGCCGTGGTGCGTCCCACCAGCCCCGCGGTCTGCACCCCGGCCAGCACCAGGAACGCCACCGACGGGATGACCAGGACGGTGGCGAGTTTGGTGCGCATCCGCCAGTCCCGCAGCCGCAACGGCGAACGCCGCCGGTGCGGCACGACCCGCTCGTCGAACCGGTTCCGACCCGGCGACTCCGCGCTCGGTGTCGGGTCGGGACCTGCGTCCACGTCTCGCCTCCTCGGTCCCCGTCCCCACGACGGGGGGCCGGGTCCATCCAACCAGGCCAGACGCCCATGTCAACGCCTCGACGGCGCATCCGACCGGGCGGAGGTACCTGCTCCGACGGCCGAGGTCGGCGAGGGGTCCTCCTCCGTACGGCCGGTGCCGGCGAGCCGGTCCGCGTCGGGCACCCGACCCAGCGCGACCAGCGCGGCCCCGGTGGCCCCGATCTCCCGCTCGGCACGGTGCCGGACCGGACGCGGCGCGAGCGCGGCGGCGAACGCCGTACGCCACCACGCGGAGGCGGTCACCGCTCCCCCGCCGAGCACCACCTCGACGGGTGCGTCGACACCGGACTCCAGCACGGCGAGGTCGTCGGCGACCATCCGGCACAGCCCGGTCATCAGCCCGGCGAGGATGTCCACCCCGGTGCTGGAGAAGCTGAGCCCGTGCAGCTCACCCGAGCCGGCCGGGGCCAGGCCGGGGGGCCGGTCCCCACCGAGGCGGGGGTTGGCCGGCAGCACGCCGTCCGGTGCGATCCGGGCCAGCGCGGCGTCGAGATCGGGCCCCTGCGGCAGCCGCAGCTCCCGGTCGGCCCAGGCGAACAGGTTCCCGCCGCTGGAGTAGGCCGCCCCGGTCACCACGTACTCGTGGTCCACCCGGTAACGCCACAGCGAGGCCGGCAGGGCTGGCAGCGGCGACCCGGCCGGAACCCGCTGGACCAGGCGTACGGCGGCCGACGTGCCGACCGTGACCGCCGCCCGGCGGGGGTCGACGCAGCCCGAGCCGACGTTGGAGGCGGCCCCGTCGCCGACCGGGGCGGCCCAGCGGGCCCCGGCGAGCTGCGGCCACCGGCGGGCGTGCTCGGCCCGCAGCCGGCCCTGCCAGTCCATCGGGGCCAGCTCCGGCAGCTCACCCGGCCGGACCCCGGCCACCGCGACGGCCTCGTCGTCCCAGGCCAGCCGGCTCAGGTCGAGCAGGCCGGTGCCGGAGGCCATGGACACCGACATGGGCGCGTCGTCGAGCAGTCGACCGAGGACGTACTCGACCAGGCCGGCGAACCGGGTCACCCCGGCCGTACGGTCCCGCAGCCAGGGCAGCCGCACCGACCAGTAGCAGCGGTGCCACCACGCCCCGGTCCGCGCGTGGAACTCCTGTGGGTCGGCCGGACCGGACGCCCCCGACGGCGGTGCGGCCCGGGTGTCCAACCAGGTCAGCACCGGGCCGAGCGGGTCACCGGAGCGGTCCAGGGGCAGCACCGAGTGCCACTGCGCGCAGACCGCGACCAGCCCGACGTCGCGCAGGTGACCGGCGGCGGCCAACTCGTCGAGGCACTCGGTGAGGCCGGCGAGGTAGCCGGCGGCGTCCAGGGTGCCGGTGCCGTCCCCGGCCACGGTCAGGTGCACCCGGCGGCGGGCCAACGCTCCCGGCAGCGGGTCGGCGTCGGCGTCGAGCACCAGACCACGGACCGAGGAGGTGCCCAGGTCGAGAGCGAGAATGTTCATCGCGGGTCACGCTACCCGGCGGCGCGGACGGGAACGCCCTTCCCTGCCGCCCGTCCGCCGCCTAGGGTGTCGGTATGCCCGCGCACCTGACCTGCTGGTGGCCCGCCGACCCGGCGGCCATCCCCCGCGCGTAGCTATCCACGCGGCCGCCCCACGAGGCGGCCGCCGGTCCTCCCCCGGCACCCGGGGCCGCCCGACGACGAGGCGACCCGACCCGGAGGAGAAACCCGATGAACCACCTCTACGACCTGCTCGCCGCCGTCGCCGACGGCGTCGACCCGGGCCCGTTCGCGCTGCTGCGCCGCGACGGCGTCGACCACGTCGACCTGTTCACCGGCCCGGTCGACGTCGCCGACCGGCTCGCCGACCTGCCGCTGCCCGACGACGCTGCGGGCCCCCGCACGCTGGCGCTGGTGCCGTACCGGCAGATCGCCGAACGGGGCTTCGCCTGCGTGGACGACGGCGTCCCGATGGAGTACCTGACCGTCACCGGGCACGCCACGCTGCCCCTGACCGACCTGCTCGCCGCCCTGCCGGCCGGGCCGGTGGTCTGCGCCGACGCCGCGTTCGACGTCGACGACGACGAGTACGCCCGGATCGTCGACCGGGTGCTGGCCGAGGAGATCGGTCGGGGTGCGGGGGCGAACTTCGTCATCCACCGCACCCTGCACGCCACCGTGCAGGGCAGCCCGTTGGGCGCCGCGCTGGCGGCGCTGGGCCGGTTGCTGCGCGACGAGCGGGGCGCGTACTGGACGTTCCTGGTGCACACCGGCACCCGGACGCTCTTCGGCGCGAGCCCGGAACGGCACGTCAGCGTCGACGACGGGCTGGTCATGATGAACCCGATCAGCGGCACCTTCCGGCACACCGGGGCCACCGCCGGGCGGGACGCGCTGCTGCGGTTCCTGCACGACCCGAAGGAGGTCGAGGAGCTGTACATGGTCCTCGACGAGGAGCTGAAGATGATGGCCGGCGTCGCCGAGCACGGCGGGCAGGTCGTCGGCCCGTACCTCAAGGAGATGGCGCACCTGGCGCACACCGAGTACCTGCTGGCCGGCCGGGGCACCCGCGACGTCCGGGAGGTGCTGCGGGAGACCATGTTCGCCCCCACGGTGACCGGCAGCCCGATGCAGAACGCCTGCCGGGTGATCGCCCGGCACGAACGGACCGGCCGGCGCTACTACTCCGGGGTACTGGCGCTGCTGGGGCGCGACGCCCAGGGCCGGCAGACGTTGGACGCGCCCATCCTGATCCGGACCGCCGAGATCTCCCCCACCGGGCGGCTGCGGGTACCCGTCGGGGCGACCCTGGTGCGGCACTCCACCGCCGCCGGTGAGGTCGCCGAGACGCACGCCAAGGCCGCCGGGGTGCTCGCCGCGCTGGGGCTCGGCCCGCAGGCGTCGACCGAGGGGCCGTACCCGCCGGTCCGGTGGGCCGACGATCCGGAGGTACGGGCGGTGCTCGCCGCCCGCAACACCCCGCTGGCCCGGTTCTGGCTCGACCAGCGCGCCCCCGGCGCGACGGTGCTACCCGGGGCGTCCGGCCGGCGGGCGCTGGTGGTCGACGGGGAGGACACCTTCACCGGGATGCTCGCCCACCAGCTGCGCGCCCTGGGCCTGACGGTGGACGTGCGGCCCTGGCACGCCCCCGGCTCCGACGCCGGGTACGACCTGGTGGTGGTCGGCCCCGGACCGGGCGATCCGGGGGCGGTCGACGACCCGAAGATGGCCGCCCTGCGTACGCTGCTGACCGCGCGGCTCGACGCCGGGTCACCCACCCTGGCGGTGTGCCTGGGGCACCAGCTGCTCAGCGGGCTGCTGGGGTTGCCACTGCACCGCCGCGCCGCGCCCTACCAGGGCCTGCAACGGGAGGTGTCGCTGTTCGGGGTGCCGCGCCGGGTGGGTTTCTACTCGACGTTCACCGCGCGGGCGGACTCCGACCGGATCGGGTCGCCGTACGGGCCGGTGGAGCTGGCCCGGGACCCGGCCGACGGGTCGGTGCACGCGCTGCGCGGGGCGACCTTCGCCGGGGTGCAGTTCCACCCGGAGTCGGTGCTCAGCCGGGACGGTCTGGCCGTGCTGGCCGAGTTGCTGGGGCAGGTGCTGGCCCGACCGGCACTGACGGCGGGTGGCGGGCCGGTGGGCGGGTAGCGGCGGGCCACCGGGTGGGCCGGGTCGGCGCCCGGCCCACCGGGCCCACCCGGCGACTCAGCCGGCGAGGCCACGCTTGACGGCGGTGCCGATGCGGACCGCCCGCTTGGCGGTCAGCGCGGTGGCCGCGAGCGCCACGTGGTCCGGGGCGACCTCACCGTTGTTGCTGGTGTGCGAGGCGCCGTACGGGTTGCCGGCGACGAACTGGCTCGGGTCGGTGTAGCCGGGGGTCACCACCACGCCACCCCAGTGGTAGAAGACCGTGAACAGCGACAGCAGGGTCGCCTCCTGACCGCCGTGGGAGGTGGCGGTGGAGGTGAAGCCGCTGTAGACCTTGTCGGCCAGCGCACCGTTGGCCCACAGCGGGCCGGTGGTGTCGATGAACTGCTTGAGCTGGGCGGCGATCATGCCGTACCGGGTGGGGGAACCGAAGATGACCACGTCGGCCCAGGCCAGGTCGTCGATCTCGGCCTCCATCACGTCCTGGGTCTCCAGCCGGTGCGCCTGCCAGCCCGCGTTGGAGCGGATCGCCTCGTCGGGCGCCAACTCCCGTACCTTGCGCAGGCGCACCTCGGCCCCCGCCTCACCGGCGGCCTCGCAGGCCGCCTGCGCCATCTGGTAGGTGATCCCGGTCGCGCTGTAGTAGATGACCGCTACCTTGACCTGGCCGTCCATCGTCTGTGTCCTCCTCGGTTCGGGTCAGCTCCGGCGACTACCCGGTGCTTGCCGGGTCAAACATCCGCCCGTGGCATGATCCGGACATGCAGCTGCGCGCCGCCACCCCCGGAGACTGGCCGGCGATCTGGCCGTTCCTGCGGCAGATCGTGGCGGCCGGCGAGACCTACACCTGGCCGCGCGACGTGGGTGAGGACGACGCCCGCCGCCGCTGGCTGGTCGCCCCGCCCGGTCGCACGGTGGTCGCGGTGGACGACGACGCGACGGTGCTGGGGACGGCGAAGCTGGTCGCCAACCAGGAGGGTCCGGGCGACCACGTGGCGAACGCGAGTTTCATGGTCGCGCCGGCCGCGGCGGGTCGCGGCGTCGGTCGGGCGCTCGGGGCGTACGTGCTGGAGCTGGCCCGGCGGGACGGCTACCGGGCGATGCAGTTCAATGCGGTGGTGGCCAGCAACACCCGGGCGGTGGCGCTGTGGCGGTCGTTGGGGTTCACGGTGGTCGGCCGGGTGCCCGAGGGGTTCCGCCACCCCGATCTCGGCCCGGTCGACCTGCTGGTGATGCATCGCCGCCTCGACTGATCCGCGGCGGTACGGGGCGTCTCGGCCTGGCCGCCCGCCCCGGCGGATGATCCCGGCGGCTCAAGATTTGCGCAAGTTCCAGCCGAGAAGGCTCCCACGGGGGTCGGGAGGCGGATGCTGGTGGGCACGGATGCCGGGGGGAGGGGTCACCACCGGTGACCCGGGGGGACCTGCACGGGGGATCGCGCTCCGCCGGTTCGACGACCGGCGTAGCGCGGTCAGGGGTGTCCGCCCGGTGTCGGTACCTGCTCCTATGCTGACCGGCGTGGTGGAGCTGACCGGCGACGAGGCGTTGACGTTGCGGATGACCGCGCTGGCCCTGCGGGAGCATCCGGCCGGCCGCCCGTCGGGGGTCGCCGACGTGGTGGAGTGGTTCGGGGCGATGCAGGCCCAGGACGCGGCGAGCGGCCTGTGGTCACTGGGGTTGCGGCTGCCCGGCCACACCGAGGCCGACGTTCGGGCCGCCCTGGAACGCCGCGAGGCGCTGCGCACCTGGCCGATGCGCGGCACCGTGCACCTGGTGCCCAGCCGGGACGCCCGCTGGATGCTCGACCTCACCGGCGTCCGGGCGCTGGCCGGGGCACCGGCCCGGCGGGCCACGCTCGGGCTGACCGAGGCCGAGGCCGACCGGGCCGCCGACGCGCTCGGCACGGCGCTGGCCGGCGGCGGCCGGCTGACCCGCGCGCAGTGCCTGGACACCCTCGCCGCCGCCGGGGTCGACGTCGGCGGCCAACGCGGCTACCACCTGCTCTGGTATGCCAGCCAGCGGGGCGTCACCTGCATCGCCCCGCACGTGGGCACCGAGCAGACCTTCGCGCTGCTCGACGAGTGGGTCCCCGACCCGCACCGGCCCGAGCGGGACGAGGCGCTGGGCATCCTGGCCGGGCGGTACTTCCGCAGCCACGGGCCGACGACCCGGCGCGACTTCACCGGGTGGACGGGGCTGACCGCCGCCGACACGAAACGGGCCGTCGCGGTCGCCACCGACGCCGGCACGCTGACCACCGTCCGGGTCGACGGGGTGGAGTCGCACCTCGACCCGGCACTGCTGGACGCGCCCCGGCTGCCGGTGGACGACGTGCACGTGCTGCCCGGCTTCGACGAGTACCTGCTCGGTTTCAAGGACCGCGCCCTGATGGTCGAGCCGGCGCACCTGAGGGCGGTGATCCCCGGCGGCAACGGCGTCTTCCAGTCCACCGTGGTGCGCGGCGGCCGGGTGGTGGGCACCTGGAAGCGCCGCCTCGCCCGGACCAGGGTCACCGTGACGGTGCAGCCGCTGGTCCCGCTGGACGGGCCGACCCGGCAGCGGGTCGAGGCGGCGCTGGAGGGTTACGCCCGCTTCCTCGGTCTGCCGCTGCACCTGACCTGGTAGGTCCCGCCCACTCCCTCAGGCAACCGACGATCCCGACCCGCCGACGATCCCGGCCCGCCGGTGCCCCCGCCCCGTCGGTGCCCCCGCCCCGCTGACGCCCTCGGCCCGCCGCGTCGCTGGTCCCCCGCTCCCGACAACCCGACCGGCCTGGCGCAGGACGGCGGCGGGCCCGCATCCGGCTCCGCGCGGCCCGGGGCGAGGGCAGGCAGTCACCCTGAGCAATCAGGGCCGATATCACCGAGAGTGATCACAGATCATCTGCCGCCGCTGGGGCCGACAGCCCGCCGGAGCGGGTAAATCCTCATTGAGCTGCAATTTCGCCACAACACTCCGCCGACCAACACCAACCTCTCACGGACACTTTGCTCTGCTGCCGTGGACGCGACAGACGCGGAGGGTAGCCGTCGCGTCGAAGGCAGCAGAGCAAAGTGTCCGGAGGTGATGGGGTGCGCTCGGTGTCATGTCACTGTGCGTATCGATCGGCACGGGCGGCCGAACGAGCGGGCAGACGGGCGGGGCGGACGAGACGGGAGGGTGAGCGGTCCGGCAGGGCGGGCGGGGCGCCGGACACCTGAGAGGCACGACGCAGCGGCGACGCGGAGCCGCGGGTGCCAGGGCGGCGGAGCTGCGGGTGCCAGGACCGCGAGCCGCAGGGATCGGGGGCCGCTGGGATCGGATACCGGGGACCGCAGGGCAGGGGGCAGGGGGATCGGTGGGCGCACGCCGCCGGGGGGCGGGTGGGCGTACGGCCACCGATCCGGGGTAAGGGGGTGGGTCAGTCGCCGAGGGCGCCGGCCGACCGGCCCTCGTGCAGGGTCAGGTTCCGACCGGAAGCAGGGTCGAACAGGTGGATCTTCTCCAGGTTGAACCAGACCCGCCGGTCCTCGCCCTCCTGCACCGGCGACTCGGCCGACAGCCGGGTCACCAGGTTGCCGCCACCGCCGCTGAAGTCGGCCCCCGCGTCGGCGGCCAACTCCTCCAGCTCGGCGGCGCTGGCCCGCTGCCCCTCGACGGTGAAGTAGACGTACTTGTCGGAGCCCATCGACTCGACGATCTCGGCGGGGGCGGTGAACTCCATGCCCCGGGCCCGCGCCTCGTCGTCGATCAGCTCGGCGTCCTCGAAGTGCTCCGGACGGATGCCCAGGATCAGCTCCCGGGGCGCGTCGGCCCCCTCCAGTTCCCGGCGGATGCGCTCGCCGATCGGCACGTCACCCAGGGCGGTGCGCAGCTTCCCCTCCTCCACGGCGGCGTGCAGGAAGTTCATCGACGGCGAGCCGATGAACCCGGCGACGAACAGGTTGCGGGGGTGGTCGTACAGCTCCTGGGGCGGGCCGACCTGCTGGATCGCGCCACCCCGCATGATGACCACGCGGTCGCCGAGGGTCATCGCCTCGGTCTGGTCGTGGGTCACGTAGACGGTGGTGGTGCCGAGCTTCTTCTGCAACCGGGACACCACCGTGCGCATCTGCACCCGCAGCTTGGCGTCCAGGTTGGACAGCGGCTCGTCCATCAGGAACGCCTTGGGCTGCCGGACGATCGCCCGGCCCATCGCCACCCGCTGCCGCTGCCCACCGGAGAGGTTCGCCGGCTTGCGATCGAGCAGCGGGGTCAGCTCCAGCACCTTCGCCGCCTCCTCGACCTTGGCGGTGATGGTCTCCTTGTCGAGCTTGGCCAGCCGCAGCGGGAACGCCATGTTCTCCCGGACGGTCATGTTCGGGTAGAGCGCGTACGACTGGAACACCATCGCGATGTCCCGGTCCCGGGGGGCCTTGTCGTTGACCCGTTCCCCGCCGATGCGCAGCTCGCCGGAGCTGATGTCCTCCAGCCCGGCGATCATGTTGAGGGTGGTGGACTTCCCGCAGCCGGACGGGCCGACCAGGATGACGAACTCGCCGTCGGCGATCTCCAGGTCGACGTCCTGCACCGCGACGGTGCCGTCGGGGAAGCTCTTGCTCACCTTGTCCAGCACGATGTCAGCCATTGTTGTCACCTATCCCTTGACGGCGCCGGAGGTCAGACCGGAGACGATGCGGCGCTGGAAGAAGAGCACGAACAGGATGATCGGAATGGTGATCACCACGGCGGCGGCGCAGATCGCCCCGGTGGGGTCCTCGAACTGCGACTCGCCGGTGAAGAACGACAGCGCCACCGGCACCGTCCGGGCCCGCTCGGTGGAGGTGAGCGTGATGGCGAACAGGAAGTCGTTCCAGCAGAAGATGAAGACCAGGATCGCCGTGGTGAACAGCCCCGGCGCGGCAAGCGGGGCGATGACCCGGCGGAACGCCTGCGCCTGGGTCGCGCCGTCCATCTTCGCCGCCTTCTCCAGGTCCCACGGGATCTGCTTGAAGAACGCCGACAGCGTGTAGATCGCCAGCGGCAGCGCGAAGGTGATGTACGGCAGGATCAGCCCCGGCCAGGTGTCGAAGAGGCCGAGCTGCCGTTCGATCTCGAACAGCGGCGACACCAGCGACACCTGCGGGAACATCGCGATCAGCAGGGACACCCCGACCAGCAGGCGCTTGCCGGGGAAGTCCAGCCGGCTGATCGCGTACGCGGCCATCGCGCCGAGCACCACCGCGATGAGCGTGGCGATCAGGGCGATGCCGATCGAGTTGATCAGGGCGCGGACGAACTGGTCGGTGTCGAAGATGCTCCGGTAGTTGTCCAGCGTCCACTCCCGGGGCCAGAACTTGCCGTCGGTGAGGGTGGCCGGGGTCTTGAACGACAGGGAGGCGATCCAGAGCACCGGGACCAGGGCGAACACGACGACGATGACGTCGATCAGGCCCCAGCGCAGCTTCGCCCGGGTGGTGGTGTCGGCCATGTCAGCGCCTCTCCCCGTCGTCGCTGCCCGGGGCAGCGGTGCCGAACAGCTTCACGAAGACGAACGCGATGATCGCCACCGTGATGAAGATCAGCACGGACATCGTGGAGCCGATGCCGAGGTTGAGCCCCCGGATCAGGTTGTTGTAGGCGAGCATCGACACCGACGAGGTCTCGTTGCCGCCGTTGGTGAGCACGAAGATGTTGTCGAAGACCCGGAACGCGTCCAGGGTGCGGAACAGCAGCGCGACGAGGATGGCCGGCTTCATCACCGGCAGCATCACCTTGGTGAACCGCTGCCAGGCCGTCGCCCCGTCGGTGGAGGCCGCCTTGAGCAGGTCCTCGGGGACCAGCGCCAGCCCGGCCATCAGCAGCAGGGCCATGAACGGGGTGGTCTTCCAGATCTCGGCCAGCATGATGATCGCCAGCGAGCTGGCCCGCTCGGTCAGCGGGGCGCTGCCGTCGAAGAGGTTGGCCAGGTAGCCGGTGCCGGGCGTCCAGGCGTACCGCCAGGAGAACGCGGCGACGACCGTGACGATGCCGTACGGGATCAGCGCGGCGGTCCGCACGATGCCCCGGCCGACCAGGGTGCGGTGCATGACCAGGGCCAGCCCCATGCCGAGCACCAACTCCACCGCGACGGTGACCACCGTGATCAGCATGGTCACCCCGAACGCGGTCCACCAGAACTCGTTGGTCAGCACGGTGACGTAGTTCTCCAGCCCGATGAACTCGCGCTGGTCGGGAAAGCGCAGGTCGAAGCGCTGCAACGACAGCCAGACCGAATAGATGATCGGGTACGCGGTGACCAGCACCATGACCAGCGCGGCCGGGGCGCAGAGCAGCCAGCCCAGCTTCCGTTCGGCCTTCTTGTTCTCGCTCAGCGGGGCACGCCGACTCACGGCAGGACCCCCTTGGACTGGAGCGCGTCGGAGATCGCCTTACGCAGTTCCTTGGCCGTCTGTTCCGGCCGGATCGCCGACGGCGGCGACAGGATCGCCGACATCACCGTGGAGATGCTCTGGTACGCGGGGGTCAGCGGCCGGACCGCCGGCTCCTTCAACTCCTCCAGGATGGTCTCCTTCATCGGGTACGCCTCGTCCATCTCCGGGTCGTCGTAGACCGCCTCGATGGTCGGGGGCACCCCGTCGTTGATCGCGGAGAACTTCTGGTTCTTGGCGTCCCGGAGGCACTTCGCCGCCTCGAAGGACTCCGTCGGGTGCTTGGAGTAGGCGCTGACCGCCATGTTGACCCCGCCGATGGTGACCTTGCTGGGGGTGTTCGCGTCGACGCCGGGCACCCGGGCCCACTTGACCTTCTTGGCCAGCTCCGGGTCGGCCTCCTGCAACGCCGGGTAGACGAACGGCCAGTTGACCTGGAACGCGCCGTTGCCCGACTGGAAGTCCAGCCGGACCGGATCCTCGGTGGAGTTGCTGAACGACGGCGACGTCACGCCCGACGTGGCGAACCGCTGGAGCTGGTCGAGGGCCTTCACCGTGCCCTCGTCCATCACGGCCTTCTTGCCGTCGTCGCTGAGGATCTTGCCGCCGGCGCTCTCGGCCAGGGTGTTGTAGAGCACCACCAGGCCCTCGTACTGCGCACCCATGGTGAGCACCTGGTACGGCTTGCCCTGCCCCTTGAGGTCCTTGGCGACGGTGATCATGTCGTCCCAGCTCTTCGGGGCTTCGGGAACCAGGTCACTGCGGTACCAGAGCAGTTGCACGTTGGTGTTCTTCGGCGCGCCGTAGAGCTTGTCCTCGTAGCGGGCGGTGTCCAGCGGGCCGGCGAGGGTGCCCTGTTCGACCTCGCTCTTGTCCTGCCCGGTCCACTCGCGGATCCATTTGGCGCTGGCGAACTCCTGGGTCCAGGTGACGTCGAGGCCGAGCACGTCCATCCCGCTGTCCTCGGCGGCCAGCCGGCGCACGAGCTGCACCCGCTGGTCGTCGGCCTGCCGGGGCAGCACCCGGTAGGCGATCTTGTAGCGCCCCTCGGCGCGGGTGTTGCAGTCGTCGACGACCTTCTGCAGGTTCTGCTCGGGCGGGTAGTACAGGTTGATCGTGGGCGTACCACCGCCACCGTCGTCGGCGCCGCACGCGGCCAGCGGCGCGACCAGCGCCAGCGCGGCGGCGGCCGCCCCGGCCCGGAGCGCCGGCCGACGCCGGTGTCGGGCCGTTCCGGGATCCGTCATCGCCCCTCCCCTCTCTTCGGCGAAAACCGGGGAGGTCACCCGTGCCCCGGTGCACGGCAAGCCGTTACCGGGCCGGTGAAGTGCGGAAACACGCCGCCCCGGGCCGTTCCGTGGGCCTACACTGCCCGACCTGCGAAGTCGTGAAACCTGTCGGTAACCGGAGTCGGGCCGGGTGTGGCCGGGCCCGACGCAGGCGTGTCACCGGCGTCCGGGTCATGCCCGTGCGGGCGGTTTCAGCGCCGGACCCTGGCCCAGGACAGGAAACGTTCGGTCATCCGGGCCGGCGGGTGCCCGGGGTGCAGTTGGGCGAGCTGGTTGGTCGCCTCGTGCATCAGGGTGCCGAGGTAGACCAGCAGCCCGGTGCGGTCCCGGCGGTACTCGGTGAGCAGGGCGAGCTTGGCCGGCTGGCAGGGCCACTCCCGGCCACAGTTGCGGCACCGCCACAGCGGGCGCATCGCGACGTGCGGGACCGGCGGTCGGACCACCATCACCGCCACCTCCTCGAATCGTGGGCGCGGTCGGCCCCGGCCGTCGCGGCCCGGGGCCGACCGCATCGACCTGGGACTGGAAGGGGCCGCTCCCGCACGGGGGGGTGTCGGGAGCGGCCCCGGGCAGGGCCCGCTGCCGCCCTCCCCGGCTGCCAGCGGGCCCACCACCGGTGACAGTCTGCTGACCGGACCACTACTGTCGATACACGCTCACGCCATCTGCGCAGCTCAGCAGGGTGGGTGAGCGACCACGAGCGACCCGCCGGTCCACGGTGGGCAGGAACCGGGGGTGTGATGGGGACGGCTACCGACTACGTGTTGGAGGAGTTGCGCCTGTTCCGGGCGTCACTCGCACTCAGCCAGGAGGATTTCGGTAAGGGCATCGGCTACTCGGGGTCGCACGTCAGCTCGGTGGAGACCGGCGGCCGGGCGCCCACGAAGGAGTTCATGAAGGCCGTCGACGGCCACCACGACACCGGCGGGCGTTTCCTGCGGATGCTGGACCGGTTGGGCCGGCTCGACGCCGAGCCCGCCTGGCTGCGGGAGTGGATCGAGTTCGAACGGGAGGCGACCACGCTGCGCTGGTTCGAGCTGGCGTACGTGCCGGGCCTGTTGCAGACCGAGCGGTACGCCCGCGCGACGCTGGCCGGCGGCCGGTTCGCCCCGGACGACGTCGACCGGATCGTGGCGTCCCGGCTCGAACGGCAGGCGATCCTGCGGCGAGAACGCCCACCGCAGCTCATCTGCGTGATCGACGAGACGGTGCTGCGCCGGCCGGTGCTCGACCAGCCGGGGCTGATGATCGAGCAGTGCGAGCACCTGGCCCGGTTGACCGCCGAGGAGCACATCCAGGTGCACATCGTGCCGACCGACGCCGGCATGTACCTGGGGCTGGCCGGGCAGTTCATCATCGCCGAGATGCCCGACGGCGAGCGGGTCGCCCATGCGGACAACCAGCTCACCGCGCAGATCGTCGATACGCCTACCGATGTCGCTACGCTGGCCAGAACGTGGGAGATCGTGCGGAACGAGGCGCTCCCCCGCCGGCAGTCAATCGAGCTGATCGAGGAAGTGGCGAAGTCATGGACATGATGACCCCGCAGTGGCGGAAGTCGACCAGGTCCGGCGGCAACGGCGGATCGTGCGTCGAGGTCGCCGACAATCTGCCCGACCGGGTGCTGGTGCGCGACACCAAGGACCGCGAGGGCGGCACCCTCCACTTCGACCGTACGGCCTGGACCGCGTTCGTCGGCTACGCCAAGCGGCACTGACCCGGCCGGCCGACCGGGCTCCCCCGCACCGCCGGGAGCCTGGTCGGCCCCGGCTCGCCCCGCTCCTGGTCGCCCGCCCCGGCCGGCAAGATCGACTCAGTTGGGGCGGTACAGCGGTATCGAGGTGCGGCGGACACCGCAACATCGCCCCCAAGGAGTCGATCAACCGCGCCGCCCGCGTCCCGACCGGGCATCCCGCGTCCCGACCGGGCATCGCGCGTCCCGACCGGCATCGCGCGTCCCGTCGGCTTGTCGACGACTGTCCGGATGGCGGGCGCGGTGGGCTGTCCCGGGGCATGCCGCGTGCACTAGCGTTGACGCACTCACTCCACCAAGCCAGCGCGTCGCCGTCGTAGTCGATACGCCTCCGGCCGACATCAGCCTGCCCGTTCGGAGGGTTCTCCCGCGAACTCCCACTGCGCGCCCACCGGTCCGGGCAGGATCGTCCTCAACGAGGAGGTGCCCCGTGGTGCAGGACACCCGCGCTCTCGCCCTGACGTTCGAGGTGAGCGGCCTGCCACCGGTGAAAACTGAGGCGCTGTCCATCTTCGCCGCCGGCCATCGGCAGGCGACGAGGGTACGCGCCCTGCTCGAGGCGGCCTGTGCCGCGGCCCAGCAGACCGGCTGGACGCCGTTGGCCGGGCCGGTCGAGGTCGACCTGATCCTGCGGTGCCCACCCGGGCACCGCACCTCCGACGCCAGCACCCTGCTGGGCGGGGTGTGCGCGGTGCTCCAGGACAAGAAGCGGGTGGCGAACATCGGGTTGGCCCACCTCGGGGTCCTGGTCGACGTCGCGCTCTACGCCGACGACCGGCAGATCCGCCGGTTGTCGTACCGGGAGGAACCGGCGGAGAACCTCTCGTACCAGGTCCGGGTGGCCGCCGCGCCCACCGTGGTTTGACCGACGTCCGCGGTGGGGTACCGCGGACGCCGACGAAGGGAGCACCGATGTCGGAGCCACATGTCACGCTCGACCCGCGCGGGCTCGACCCGGTGCAGCAGAAGCTGCGCGGCCCGCTGGAGGATCAGCTGACCTCGGCGCTGCAGGCCGCCACCGACCGGGTCCGCGCCAGCTACGCGGGCGAACCGGTCGAGCAGGTCTGCCAACAACTGCTCGACGAGACCCGTTCCGGGCTGCACCCGGACATCGCCGCCGGCTTCCGCCCCGACATGGACGAGTTCTGCCGGGTCGCGGTGGCGATCGTCCGCAACGAGATCTCCTGAACCCCGGCGGGGTCGGCGTCCGCCGGCCCCGCCACCACCCGGACGTCCACCCCGGCCGGAACTGGAGCCCGGTCGGTCAGTAGCGGCCGAGGTTGGCCGCCGGGCAGATCACGATGCGCGGCGCGTACCGCGGGTCCAGCCAGCGCAGCACCGACACCAGGTCGGCGTGGGACAGGCTGACGCAGCCGGCGGTCGGGCCGCCGGCGGGGGTGCTGAACTCGTGCAGGAAGATGCCGCTGCCCGCGTCCGGCACCGGCTTCGGCACGGTCGGCGGCATGTTGTAGGTGATCACCGCGAAGTGGGTGTACGCCGGCACCTCCCGCCACAGCGCCTCGCTGTAGCCGCCCGGGTTCGTGGTGCTGTGCTGGAACGTGTTGTAGGCCGGCGAGTCGGGGTTCTCGTTCCACCAGTCGTTCGTGACCACCCGGTGGTACGGGAACCGGACGCCCGGGTCGGCGGCGATGCCGTACATGGTGGGGCCGAACGCGTACACGCCGGTCGGGGTGGTCGCCACCCCCTCGGTGTGGTGGTCGCTGAAGCCCTTCGCGCCCACCCGGGCGGGCAGCGGGGCGGAAACCGGAACCCAGTGGCCGCCCGCCCGGTGGAACGTCTCCAGGGTGGCGTAGGTGGTCGAATAGCCGCTGCCGGTGACGATGACGACCTGCCGGCTCGCGGCGGGCAGGGTGGTCAACCGGGAGGCCCGGTTCGGTGGCGGGACCGGCCGCCCCCGGCCCGCCGCCGGGTCCGTGTCGCGCCCGTCCGTCCCGGATGAGGTCCGCATTCCGCCCATGATCGCACCGTCGGCGGTGCGGTGGTGCCCCGCCGCGCCGGGGGCCGCTGCTCTGCCCGCTGGCGCGGGTGGTTGGGTCAGGGTCGGGTCCGCAACTCCCCGACCCTGACCGCCAGCCGTCCGGCCCGGCAGCGGTGCACGCCGGTGCGGGCGCGACGGTCGGGTCAGGCCGGTCCCGTCGGGCCCGGCACGCGGACCAGGCCCGCCAGCACTCAGCTCCCCGGTGCCCCGGTGCCGGACTTCGGCGCGTTCCCGACCACCCCGATCGGTCGTGAACGCCGGCCCAGGTTAGGCAGCCGCCGGATGACCGGGCAAGCAGGCCGACGGGGTCACGGAGGTGATTGCCGCCGAGTCGCAATTGCGGCATCCCGACGTGACACCGTCAGCCGGCCGGACGCTGTTGGCTCTCAGAAGTGGGCGAGCAGATCGGGGAAGGCGGCCAGCCGGATCACCCCGGTGTCCGCCGGGTCGAGGTCGTCGTCCTCCAGCACCCAGGTGTTCTCGTTGGGGATGAACACCGCCCGCATCCCCGCCGCCCGTGCCGGCAGGATGTCCGACTTCGGGGAGTTGCCGATCATCCAGGCGTCGGCCGGGGCGAAGCCGTGCTCCCGGGCCAGCCACCGGTAGGTGCCGGTGTCCTTCTCGGGCACGATGTGCGCTGCCGCGAAGTGGTGCAGCAGGCCGCAGGCGTCCAGCTTGCGCTGCTGCTCCGCCCGGTCCCCCTTGGTCAGCAGCAGCAGGTCGTAGCGGGTGGCCAGGGCGTCGAGGGTGTCGGCGACCCCGGGCATCAGCTCGACCTCGTGGTTGACCAGCGCGGTGGCCAACCCGTCGATGTCCGCGCGTTCCCGGTCGGTGGCCGGTCGCTCCCGCAGCCGCTCCAGGCACTCGCCGAGGCTGCGCAGGAAGACCTTGCTGCCGTAGCCGTGGGCCACCGCGTTGGCCCGCTCGATGTCGTCGAGCACGGTACGGATCTGGGCCCGGTCGAGCGTCGGGTGGTCGAGCCAGTCCAGGAAGTCGTCGATCACCCGCTCGAACAGGACGTTGTTCTCCCAGAGCGTGTCGTCGGCGTCGAAGATCAACGTCGTCGCGCCCGCCCCCGGGGCCGTTCCGGTCGCACCCGCACTCATCCGATCCCCTCCCGACCGATCGCCCCGCCCGGACGGCGGCGGCCGACGGACACGCTAGCGGCCCGACCCGCCCGGCACATCCGGGTTGTCCCGGCGCAGCGTCAGGATCAGGTCGGCCACCAGCGCGGTCCACCCGGTCTGGTGCCAGGCCCCGAGGCCCGCGCCGTTGTCTCCGTGGAAGTACTCGGGGAACGCGATCAGGTCCCGCCAGTCGGGATGGGTCTGGAAGAGCTGACACGCGCCGTAGATCGGTCGGCGGCCCCAGCCGTCCCGGGTGAACAGCGAGATCAACCGGGCGGACAGGTCGTCGGCGATCTCGTCCAGGGTGCATTTGCGCCCCGACCGGGTCGGGTACTCCACCTGGAGGTCGTCGCCGAAGAACGCCGCGTAGTCGCGCAACGCGCTGATCAGCAGGAAGTTCGTCGGCATCCAGATCGGGCCGCGCCAGTTGGAGTTGCCGCCGAACAGCCCGCTCGTCGACTCGGCCGGCTCGTAGCCGACGCAGAACTCCTGCCCGCCCAGGTCGACCGCGAACGGCTTGTCCAGGTGGGCCCGGCTGAGCGTGCGCAGGCCGTAGTCGGAGAGGAACTCGTCGGGGTCGAGCATCCGGGCCAGCAGCCGGACCACCTGCTCCGGGCCGACCATGGACAGCAGCCGCTGCTGGCGGCCGTTCGGACCGAGCCGACGCGCCCCGATCACGTCGGCGTACTCGGGACGTTGGCTGAGGAACCAGCGCAGCCGGGCACCCAGCTCGGGCAGGCGTTGCAGGGTCCGCGCGCTCAGCCGGGTGGTGGCCGCCAACGGCAGCAGCCCCACCACCGAGCGGACCTTCAACGGCACCTGGGTGCCGTCGGCGAGGCGCAGCACGTCGTAGAAGAACGCGTCCTCGGCGTCCCACAGCCCCTGCGAGTAGCCGGCGGCGGCGATGTACGCGAAGTGTTCGAAGAACTTCGTCGCGGTGTCCACGTACGCCCGGTCGTGCTCGGCCAGCACGATCGCCATGTCCAGCAGGTTGAGGGCGTACATCGCCATCCAGCCGGTGCCGTCGGACTGCTCCAGCACCCCGGCCACCGGCAGCGCCGCCGAACGGTCGAACGGGCCGACGTTGTCCAGCCCGAGGAAACCGCCCTCGAACAGGTTGTTGCCGCCGGTGTCCTTGCGGTTGACCCACCAGGTGAAGTTCAGCAGCAGCTTGTGCATCACCCGGGCGAGGAACTCGTGGTCGCGCCCGCCGTCGATCTCGAACACCTTCAACGCCGCCCAGGCGTGCACCGGCGGGTTCACGTCACCGAACGCCCACTCGTACGCCGGGATCTGGCCGTTGGGGTGCAGGTACCACTCGCGGAGCAGGAGCAGCACCTGCGCCTTGGCGAAGCCCGGATCGACCCGGGCGATGGTGACGCAGTGGAAGGCCAGGTCCCAGGCGGCGTACCAGGGATATTCCCACGGGTCCGGCATGGAGATCACGTCGAAGCTGGTCATGTGCCACCAGGCGCTGTTGCGCCCGTGCCGGCGGCCGGCCGGCGGCGTCGACCCCGGATCACCCTCCAGCCACCGTTTGACGTCGAAGTGGTAGAACTGCTTGCCCCACATCAGCCCGGCGATCGCCTGCCGGGCGACCAGCGCCTCGTCGGCGCTGGCCGCCGCCGGGATCACCCCGGCGAAGAAGCGGTTCGCCTCGGCCCGGCGGGCCCACACCACCGCGTCGAACCCCGCGCCCAGCTCCGCCGGGGGCGGCGTGGCGGCCCCGGGCGGCGGGGCGGTGCGGGTCAGCCGCAGCCGGATCTGCCGCTGCCCGCCGGCCGGCACCTCCAGCACGTAGTGCAGGGCGCCCTTGGTCCCCTCCCGGTCCGGGTTGACGGTGGCGGCGCCGGCCACCACGTGGTCGTTGATCCCGTCCTTCGGGTACGGCGAGCGGCCGGCCAGCCCCCACAGCCGCTCGGCGTTGGTGTCGTTGTCGCAGAGCAGCGGGACCGGCTCGCCGTCGCCCTCCAGCAGGAGCTGCCCCAGCACCCAGTGCTCGCCGACCAGCCGGCCGCCCTCGCCGGTCAGCCGGGGCACCCGGTCGGCGCCGGGCGGGCCCCAGGCCCAGGTGTTGCGGAACCACAGCGTGGGCAGCACGTGCAGGGTGGCCGCCTCGTCGGCCCGGTTGGCGACGGTGACCAGGATGCACATGTCGGTCGGGGACGCCTTGGCGTAGTCGACGGTGACCGCCCAGTACCTGTCGTCGTCGAAGATGCCGGTGTCGACCAGCTCGTACTCGTTCTCGTCCCGGCCGCGCAGGGCGTTGACGGCGACCAGCTCGTCGTACGGGAAGGCGGCCTGCGGGTAGTGGTAGCGCCAGCGCATCCACGAGTGGGTGGGGGTGCTGTCGAGGTACCACCAGTATTCCTTGGCGTCCTCGCCGTGGTTGCCGCCGTCGCCGCCGAGGCCGAACATCCGCTCCTTGAGGATCGGGTCCACCCCGTTCCACAGCGCCAGCGCGAAGCAGAACGTCTGCCGGTCGTCGCAGACGCCCGCCATGCCGTCCTCGTTCCACCGGTAGGCTCTGGACCGCGCGTGGTCGTGGGGGAAGTAGTCCCACGCCGTGCCGTGCTCGCTGTAGTCCTCCCGTACCGTCCCCCACGCCCGCTCGGACAGATAGGGACCCCATGCGCGCCAGTCCTGCTCCCCGGCATCGGCCTGGGCGAGCCGGAGCCGCTCGGCGTCGGGGGACGGGGCGTCGGAGGGCGATCTGTCGGTGAACACCTGCACATTTTCGACGCCGCCGGGGTACTTGACCACAGCGGCCATTGTCGTCGTGGCGTGTTACACCTCGCCGCCACAGGAGGAAAGAAGTTGATCGAGTTCGGTTTCGGGCCGGGGGTCTGCGGTGAACTGGCCGACGGGGCGACCCGGGAATGGCTGGTCACCGACGGTCTCGGCGGGTACGCCATGGGCACGGTGAGCGGGCTGCGGACCCGCCGCTACCACGCTCTGCTGGTGGTCGCCGGGGAAACTCCGGCCGCCCGCCGGGTGGGACTGGTCAGCCTGGACCCGGCGGTGGTCCTGCCGTCCGGGGCCCGGGTGCGGCTCGGCGCGCACGAGTGGAACTCCGGGGTGGTCGACCCGCGCGGCTACGAATACCTGGAACGGTTCGACCTGGTCGACGGGCTGCCGCGCTGGCGGTGGCGGATCGGCGACGTGGTGATCGAGCGGGAGCTGGCCATGACCCACGGCCGGTCCGCGGTGGCGGTGGTGCACCGGCTGGTGGCCGGCGGCCCGGTCCGGCTGGACCTCTCGGCCGCCTGCACCTGGCGTGACGCGCACGGGGAGCGGCGGGCCGACGGCCCCACGCCCCGGGTGGAGCCGGCCGACGGCGGCGCGGTGGTCGAGGGCGCGTTCCGCCTCGCCGGCCCGGACTGGACGCCCGAGGGGCAGTGGTGGCTGGGCGTGCACCACCGTGAGGAGGCCGCCCGGGGGCTGCACCCCGACGAGGACCTGTGGTGCGCCGGGCGGTTCTCCGGCGCGCTGGAGCGCCCCGGGGACACCGTGTCGGTGCTGGCCTGGGCCGGTGACCTGGCCGAGGAGCCGCCCCCGGCGACGCAGGTGGTGGCGGCGGCCCGGCAGCGGCACCGGGCGGTGGTGGCGGCGGCGAAGCCGGCCGACGCGGTGGACGCGACCCTGGCGCTGGCCGCCGACGCGTTCGTGGTGCGTACCCCCGCCGGGCCGGACGTGGTGGCCGGGTACCCCTGGTTCGGGGCCTGGTCGCGGGACACGATGACCTCGTACGAGGGGTTGTTCCTGTGCACCGGGCGGGCCGACGAGGGGCGGGAGCTGCTGCGGGCGTACGCGGCGACGCTGTCGGAGGGGATGCTGGCGAACACCGCCGACACCGGTCGGGTGGAGTACAACACGGTCGACGCGACGCTGTGGTTCCTGCACGCGGTGGGCCGGCACGTCACCGTCACCGGCGACACCGACCTGGGCGACGAGCTGCTGCCGGCGCTGCACGGGGTGGTGCGGGCGCACCTGGCCGGCACCCGGTACGGCATCGCCGTCGACCCGGACGACGGGCTGATCACCCAGGGCGGCACCCCGGGCACCGCGCTGACCTGGATGGACGCCCGGGTGTACGGGGTGCCGGTGACCCCCCGGGTCGGCAAGCCGGTCGAGGTGAACGCGTTGTGGATCAACGGGTTGGCCGGGTTGGCGGAGCTGACCGAGCTGGCCGGGCAGGACCCGGACGAGCTGTGGCGGCTGCACGACCGGGCCCGGGAGTCGTTCGGCAAGCGGTTCCCCACCCCGGCGGGCTGGCTGCACGACGTGGTGGACGCGCCCGCCCCGGCGTACCCGCTGGGTGGGGCGGCGCACCACGACGACGACCTGCTGCGCCCCAACCAGCTGCTCGCCTGGTCGCTGCCGTACGCGCCGTTGGAGCCGGACCCGGTGGCGCTGCGTCGGGTGGCGGCCGGGCTGTTCACCCCGCTCGGGCCGCGCAGCCTCGCCCCCGACGCGCCGGAGTTCGCGCCCCGGCACCGGGGCGGGCCGGCGGAGCGGGACGGCGCCTACCACCAGGGCACGGTCTGGCCGTGGCTGGTCGGGCCGTTCGTCGAGGCGTACCGGAAGGCCGGGCTGCCCACCGACGACCTGCTGGTCGGTCTGGTCGGACATCTGGGGGAATTCGGCCTGGGCTCGGTGAGCGAGACGGCGGACGCCACCGCCCCGCACGCCGCCACCGGATGCCCGTTCCAGGCGTGGTCGGTGGCCGAGCTGCTGCGCGTCCGACGGGCCCGATAGGTACCCGTTACACACCGGCAACGGTGGCGTCTCCGCTGGTTATCCAGTAGTCGGCAGGATGGGCCCCGACCCCGGGCCGCGCACGGACACCCTCATGGTGTCCTACCGGCGCGCGCCCAGGACACCACCCGAAGGGGGCCGCATGTCACCGGACGCCGACGTGATCGACATCCACCCCGCCCGGCACCAGCGGGTGCTCATGCTGTCCTGGGAGTACCCGCCGGTGCTGGTCGGCGGCCTCGGCCGGCACGTGCACGCGCTGGCCACCGCCCTGGCCGCCGCCGGGCACGAGGTCACCGTGGTCACCCGGCACGCCGAGGGGGCGCCGCTTCAGGAGTACGCCGACGGCGTACGCGTCCTGCGCGCCCCCGAGGACCCGGTGGCCTTCCCGCTGGCCACCGGCTCCCTGCTGGCCTGGACGATGGCGTTCAACCACACCCTGACCCGGACCGCGCTGCGGGCCGCCGACACCGCCGACTACGACGTCGTGCACGCCCACGACTGGCTGGTCGGGCACACCGCCGTCACCCTGGCCGAACACCTCGACCTGCCGCTGGTCACCACCATGCACGCCACCGAGGCCGGCCGGCACCAGGGCTGGCTGCCCGGGGAACTCAACCGCACCATCCACGGCGTCGAGCACTGGCTCAGCAACGCCTCGGCCCGGGTGATCGCCTGCTCCGGCTACATGCGAGCCCAGGTCAGCCGGCTGTTCGACGTACCGGCCGGGCGGGTCGACGTGGTGCCCAACGGGGTCGACGACCGGGCGTTCCGGGCCCGGCCCCGGGCGGTCGCCTCGGCCCGCGCCCGTTTCGCCGGGGACGGCCCGCTGGTCGGCTACGCCGGTCGGCTGGTCTACGAGAAGGGCGTGCAGCACCTCGTCGACGCCGTGCCCCACCTGCGCGACCGGCACCCGGGGCTGCGGGTGGTGATCGCCGGGGACGGCCCGTACAGGGACGAGCTGGTCGACCAGGTACGCCGGCTGCACGTCGGCGACAGCGTCCGGTTCACCGGCTTCCTCGACGCCGGGCAGCTCCCGGCGTTGCTCGCCGCCACCGACGCGACGGTCGTACCGAGCCTCTACGAGCCGTTCGGCATGATCGCCCTGGAGGCGGCGGCGGCCGGCGCGCCGCTGGCCGTGGCGAGCACCGGCGGGCTGGCCGAGATCGTCGAACCCGGGGTCACCGGGGTGACCTTCCCGCACAGCGACCCGGGCGCGCTGGCTGGGGCGGTCGACCGGCTCGTCGGCGACGAGGTCTTCGCCCGTCGGGTGGCCCGGCGGGCCCGCACCATGGTCGGCGAGCGGTACGGCTGGGCGGCCATCGCCGCGCGTACCGCGGGCAGCTACGCCACCGCCCGCCGCGACCACGACGGTTTCCAGGCCCGGCGGGCGGCGGGCCTGCTCGCCGGTGGTCGGCAACGGATCACCATCCCCGAGGGCAACCTGCTGCAATGGGACGGCGCGGCCTGCTGACCGGATCGAGACCTGACAACCGATAGGTCCGCCCCGATCCATTGGCTACGGTGTACCTCGGCCGATGGTGAGGAGAACGGTGCAGCAGGTAGTGATCGCCGGCCGGTACCGCCTGTTGAACTTGGTGGGCCGGGGTGGCATGGGCCGGGTCTGGCTGGCGCGCGACGAGGTGTTGCACCGCGAGGTGGCGGTCAAGGAGGTGGTGCCCCCCGCCTGGCTGGCCGACGACGAACGCGACGAGGTGCGGCTGCGGACGCTGCGCGAGGCCCGCACCGCGGCCCGGCTCAACCACCCCAACGTGGTCCGGGTCTACGACGTGGTGCAGGTCGAGGAACGGCCGTGGATCGTGATGGAGTACGTCCTGTCCCGGTCGTTGCAGACGGTGCTGGACACCACCGGCCCGGTCGACCCGGTCCGCGCCGCCGAGGTCGGGCTGGCGCTGCTGTCCGCGTTACGCGCCGCGCACTCCGCCGGCGTGCTGCACCGCGACGTGAAACCGCAGAACGTCCTGGTCGCCGACGACGGGCGGGTGATGCTCACCGACTTCGGGCTGGCCACCTTCGACGGCGGTGACGGGCTGATGACCCGCCCCGGGATGGTGCTCGGTTCCCCGCAGTTCGTCGCCCCCGAACGCGCCGCCGACGGGGTGTCCAGCGTGGAGGCCGACCTGTGGTCGCTCGGCGCCACCCTGCACGCCGCCGTCGAGGGCCGCTCCCCGTACGCCCGCAGCACCGCGATGGCCACCCTGGCCGCTCTGGCCACCTCCCCACCGGACCCGGCCCCGCACGCCGGGCCGCTGCGTCCGGTGCTCGACGGGCTGCTGGTCCGCGACCCCCGGCACCGGATCCGCCACGACGAGGCCGCCCGCCGCCTGGAGGAGGTGACCCGGGCGACGCCCCGGCCCGAGCCGCCCACGGTGGTGCTGCCCGTCCCCCGGCCGATGGGCGTGGCCCGACCGACCCCGCCGCCCGGCACGGGCGACCCGCCGACGCCCCCGCGTACCCGCGCGGACCTCGACGCCGAGCGGGACTGGGGACCACCGGGCCGCCGGGCCGCCGCCGACGCGGCCGACCGGCCCGTCTCCCCCACGTCCTCCGGTTCCCCCGGCCCCGAGCCGACCGGTCACCCGCAGGTGGTGGGCGCTCCCCCGGCCGCCGGGCCCGGCGGCCCCGGCCGGGAGCCGCCCGAGGCGACCCCGCCCGGTCGGGTCGTGGCCGCCTCGGGTGATCCGGGGGGCTACCCGCCGGGGCCTGGCGACACCGACGGTCGCGGCGGCGCACCGACCGGCGACCCGACCACCTCCGGTGCGAAGCCGGCCGCAGGTCAGGTGGCCGGCCCCGGCCCGGGCGCAGCTGGCCCGGGCGGGCGCGGGCCGGGACGCACCGGCGCGGGCGCGGGGTCACGGCGGGCGGCCGGCACGGGCGGCCCGGCCGGGATGCTCGCCCGGCTGCCCCGCAGCGCCCGGGGCTGGATCCTCGCCGGGGTGACCATCGTGGTGGGGGCGGCGGCCGGCATCGGCACCACCGCCGCGATCAACGACGACGAGCACCGGGCCGCACCGGGGCACACCGACGTGCCGGCCAGCAGCACCCCCTCGACCCGCCCGTACGGTCCGCCGGCCGGTGGTCCGGGCCGGCCGGGTCCGCCACCCGGCGCACAGGACCTCGCCCCGCCGCCGCTGCCGTGCCTGCGTCCCGACCCGGTCGGCACGCAGGTCACCGGCCGACCGGCGACCGTGGACGACGGTTTCCGTCCCCCGTCCGGCTGGACCTGGTACGACGGCGCCGGCTACCGGCTCGCCGTCCCGATCGGCTGGCTGCGTACCCAGGAGGGGCAGGTGGCCTGCTTCCGCGACCCGGGCAGCCGCCGGACGCTGAGCGTGGAACCGCTGACCGGTGGCGGCGGCGGGGCGCTGGAACGGCTCCGAGCCGAGGAACGCACCCAGCTCGGCTTCGGCGCCCTGCCCGGGTACGACAAGATCAAGCTGGCGGCGTTCGACGGCGACGGCGCCCAGTGGGAGTGCCGTTGGGACACCCCGTTCGGCGGCCGGGAGCATGGGGTCCGGCTGATCCCCGGCCGGGACCTGTCCGGATTCATGCTGAGCTGGTCGTCGGCGGACGATGACTGGGACGACGCGACCGACGAGCTGACGGTGGTCCGGCAGAGCTTCCGGGGCCGGTCGACGGAAGTGACCTCGCCCACCTGACCCGCCCCGGCCCGCCGACGGCCGGCTTCCCGCGCTGCGTCCCCCGAATCCGTCGCCGCGAACACCCCGGCCACCACGGATATCCTGGTGGCGGGGCAGCGAGGGGGAAACGTCGTGCACGAGCAGCGGGTCGCCGGGCGGTACCGGCTACTCGTTCTGGTCGGCACCGGCGGGATGGGCCGGGTCTGGTTGGCCCGTGACGAGATGCTGCACCGGGACGTCGCGGTCAAGGAGGTCGTCCCGCCGCACTGGCTCGCCGCGCACGAACGCGCGGAGCTACGGCTGCGCACGTTGCGCGAGGCCCGCACCGCGGCCCGGCTCAACCACCCCAACGTGGTCCGGATCTACGACGTGGTGCACGACGGTGACAACCCCTGGATCGTGATGGAGTACGTCCCGTCCCGCTCGCTGCAACAACTGCTCACCGAGGAGGGACCGCTGCCCCCGCACCGGGTCGCCCGGATCGGGTTGGCGGTGCTGGCCGCCCTGCGCGCCGCCCACGCCGCCGGAGTGCTGCACCGCGACGTCAAGCCGCACAACGTCCTGGTCGCCGACGACGGGCGGGTGGTGCTCACCGACTTCGGACTGGCCACCTTCGACGGCGGTGACGGGGCGATGACCGGGCCGGGGATGGTGCTCGGCTCACCGCAGTTCGTCGCCCCCGAGCGCGCCCGCGACGGGGTGTCCAGCCCGCGTACCGACCTGTGGTCGCTGGGTGCCACCCTCTACGCGGCGGTGGAGGGGCGGGCGCCGTACGCCCGGGGCAGCGCGATGGCGACGCTGAGCGCGCTGGCCACCGAGCCGCCCGACCCGACGCGGCGGGCCGGGGCGCTGCGCCCGGTGCTGGAGGGCCTGCTGCGCCGCGAACCGGAACGACGGTTCACCGCCGACGAGACGCAGACCCGGCTGAGCGCGGCGCTCGCGGCGACGCCCACCATGCCGCCCGTGCCGCAGGCGTCCACCCCGGCCCCACCACCCCCCACGGTGCCGGCCGGCGGGGACACCCCGCCGCTGCCGGCCGGTACGCCGCGTCGGCGGCGGCAGCGGACCGCCCTGGTCGCGGTGGCCGTCGCGGGCACGCTGCTGGCCGGGGTCGGGGCGGTGGTCGCGCTGCGCGGCGGCACCGGCCCGTCGTCGACGCCGGGCGGTGACGCCGGCACCGGGACGGCCGGACCGGCGGCCTTCCCGTGCGCCGCGCCCGCGCCGGCCGACGCCACCCCGGTCCGGTCCGCACCGCCGCCGGGTGAGCGGTTCGGCCTGGTCACGGGCTGGACCTGGTACGCCGACCCGGACGGCTTCCGGATCGCCGCGCCGGCCGGTTGGCTGCGCTACACCGACGGCACGGTGACCTGTCTGCGCGAGCCCGGTGGCCCCCGGGTGCTCAGCGTCGCCCCCGGCGTCGCCCCGGCCGATCCGGTCGCCCACTGGCGGGCCGAGGAGCGCCGGCTCACCGACGACGGTCGGCTCACCGGTTACCGGCGGGTGGACATCTCCGCGCTGGACATGTTCCGGGGCGGCGCGCTGTGGGAGTGCGAGTGGACCGGCCCGACCGGGACCCGGCTGCACACCGCCCGGCTGCTGGTCCGGGTCGCTCCGCAGCGGGCCTACACCGTCTCATGGCTGACAGACCAGTTCGACTGGCAGGTCAACGCGACATACTTCCTGATGATCCGGCAGAGCTTCCGTCCTGCCGCCTGACACCCTCCCCTGTGGACCGGCCGGGTTGTTGCCCTGGCACCGGCGGTTCTGACACAGTGGCGTAGCGTTGTCGATCAAGAAAACGGGGAGGGGCGAGGCGACATGATGGGACCGTCCCACGCGCTGTCGGGCGCTGCGGTGTGGCTGACCGGGTCGTGGGCACTGGACTACTTCGCCGACTACCACCAGTCACCGCTCGCCCTGGCCGTCGGCACCGCCGTCTGCGCAGGTGGGGCGCTCTTTCCCGACCTCGATCTCTCCGGCAAGGTCACCCGCAACCAGGGCGGCGCGACGGTGGCCCGCACCTTCGGGGTGTTCTCGCTGTTCGTCGCCGAGGTGATGGAGAAGATCTCGCTCGGCGTCTACTACGCCACCAAGCTCAGCCGTGACCCGCGCCGTAACAACGGTCACCGCACCCTGACCCACACCATCCCGTTCACCGTGCTGGTCGGCTGGGGCACCACCGCGCTGTGCACCGCGTACGGCAAGTGGGCGGTGGTGAGCATCCTGTTCTTCATGATCGGGCTGGCGTTGCGGGGGTTGTTCGACGAGTGGGCCGAGCGGGCGGGCTGGGTGATCGTCACCCTCGTCTCGGCCGCCGCCGCCTGGTTCACCTTCGCCAATCTGCCAGGTGACCGTGGCTATCCGATGATCGGGCTGGCCGTCGGGGTGGGCTGTTTCGTGCACATCCTCGGCGACATGATCACCAAGGCGGGGGTGCCCATCCTCTGGCCGATCCCGATCAAACGCCGGATGTGGACGATGATCGGGCTACCGAACAGCATCGCGTTGCGTACCGGCAGCAAGGCCGAGGTGGTGGTGCTGCGGACCGCGTTGACGGTGCTCTCCGTGCTCGCGGCCGTCGGCCTGGTCGCCCCGTCGGTGCTGCAACGGTTCAACATCGAGGTCTGACCGGGCGCGGCCCACCTGCGGGTGGCACGGGGACCAGCCGAACGTGGGACGGCCCGGGAGCGCTCCGTACGCCTACGATGCGTAGCATGTCGGCCGGCCCCGGGACCCGCCCCCTCGCCGGCTCCGGTCGCGGGCGGCTCCTCGCCGGCTTGCTGACGCTGCTGTCGTTGGTCCTCTTCGCGGGCGTGCTCTGGGACGCCGGGTACGCCCGGCTCTATCCGGCGGCACGCTTCCTGCATCGACCGCTGCCCCTGCTCGGGCTCGCCACGCTGGCCGCGCTGACGCTGGTGCTCGCCGGCTGGCTGGCCGCCCGGCAACCGCCCGCCGCGACGGCGCTACGGTCGGCCGCGCTCGGGTGCGCGGTGCTGCTCGGCGTGGGCACCGGCGCGTGGGGCATGTACCGCACCGGTTTCGCCTCGACCGTCGAGCGGGACTCCACGTTGGCCGTCTCCCCCGACGGCCGGTACGCGGTGGTCCGGCTGGACACCCGCGACTGGAAGGACCTGCCGCACACCGAGCTGCGGGTACGCGCCCGCGCCGGGCTGCTCAGCCACGACGCCGACCGGGAGCTGGTCACCTGCCGCCACGAGCGCCCCCGGGAACGGATCGACGCCGAGTTCGTCGGCGAGCGGACGGTCCGGTTCTCGCTGGTCGACCGGCCGGCGGTCACCGTCGCGTTCGACGGGCGGCTACGTCCCCGGCACACCGTCGACATCTGCCGCCCGCCCGGCGGCTGAGCGCGGTCAGACGCCGACCCGCTGGGGTGGCACGGTGAGGCCGTAGAGCGCCATCAGCTCCGGGGTGTCCACCCGGCTGCCGTCGGCCACCGAGTCGCAGGCGATGTCGACGATCTGGTCCTTGTGCGCCAGCAGGTACGGTCGGGCCCCGATGTCGGCGCCGGCCAGGGTCGCGATGCCGGCCCAGTGCCGACGGCCGAACAGCATCGGGTACCCGCGCAGCCCGTCGTAGGTGGCACAGGCCAGCACGTCCGGGTACGGCAGCGCGGCCACCCGCCGGACCGCCTCCGGGGTGAGACCGGGCATGTCGACAGGCACCACCACCACCGCCTCGACCCGTTCGTCGGCCAACGCGGCCAGGCCGGCCCGGATGGACGAGCCGACCCCGGCTCCCGAGGCCCGGTTGACCACCACCGTGGCGGGGCTCAGGTCGGCCGCGGCCCGGACCTCGTCGGCCGCCGCCCCCAGCACCACCACCAGTTGCTCACAGCCGGCCGCGACCATCGTGTCGATCATGCAGCTGACCAGCAGCCGGTCCCCCCGACACAGCAACGCCTCGGGGCTGCCGAGCCGACGCCCCCCACCCGCCGCGATGATCATTCCTGCGATACGCACACCGGGTGCAACGAGCCCCCGAGGGATGAGTGTCGGCACGAAACGGATATTTCACGCGTATACCCTGAACCCAACCACGCCCGTCGCCCGGCTCGCCCCCGCCGGCTCGCCCCCGCCGGCTCGCCCCGGTGATCAAGAGGTTTGCGTCGTCGCGGGCGGGCGAATCTGACGCGAACCTCTTGATCACCGGGCGCTGACACCGCAACGGGGCCGGGCGAGGGGTGGGGGTAAAGAGAGTCAGGCCTGGGCGTAGGTGGTGACGGTGGAGAGGTCGAGGGGGAAGCGCACGGGGGTGGGGCCGAACAGCAGCGCCGAGGCGCGCGCTCCGGCGCGGCGGATCGCCTCGGCCACCGGGTCGGCCAGCTCGGCGGGGCAGTGCACGATCACCTCGTCGTGCTGGAAGAAGACCAGCTCACCACCGAGCCCGGCCAGCTCACCACGGAGCGAGGCGAGCAGCGTCGAGGCCCACTCGGCGGCGGTGGCCTGGATGACGAAGTTGCGGGTGAACCGGCCCCGGGAGCGGGCCGCCCGCGCCCGGGGCGAGCGCGGGTCCGCCCCGGCGTCCGGGTCCACCGGGGCGTCGTCGGCGTCGCCGGACCCGACCGCCCCCGGCGGGCAGGTCCGGCCCAGCCAGGACCGGACCAGGCCACCGGCCTCCCCGGTACGCGCCGCCGCCTCCAGGTAGCCGAAGGCGGTCGGATAGCTGCGCTTGAGCACCGCCAGGGCCGGCAGCGCCCCACCCCCGGTCTGCCCGTACATCGCGCCGAGCAGGGCGAGCTTGGCGCGGGCCCGGTCACCGCCGAAGGAGTCCTGGGCCAGCGCCGCGTAGAGGTCCCCGGCCGCCCCGGCGGTGGCCAGCCGGGCGTCACCGGAGACCGCGGCGAGCACCCGGGGCTCCAGCTGACCGGCGTCGGCCACCACCAGCCGCCAGCCCGGATCGGCCACCACCGCCCGCCGGATCACCTTCGGGATCTGCAACGCGCCGCCGCCCCGGGTCGCCCACCGGCCGGAGACCACCCCGGCGGGGACGTACTCCGGGCGGAACCGGCCGTCGCGGACCCACGCGTCCCGCCAGGCCCAGCCGTGCGCCGTCCAGATCCGGTACAGCTCCTTGTATTCGAGCACCAGCGGGACGGCCGGATGGTCGACGCCGCGCAGCACCCAGGCCCGGGTGTTGGGTAGCTGCACACCGACCCGGGCGAAGGCGCGCAGCAGCTCCGCCGAGGAGTCGACGTGCACCTGCCGGACGCCGAACGCCTCGGCGACCCGGGCGGCCAGCTCGGCCAACCGCCGCGGCGGCCCACCCACCGGCGACGCCTCACCCAGCAGCTCGGCGAGGATCTCGTCGTGCACGTCGGCACGCCAGGGCAGCCCGACGGCGGCCATCTCCACCGCGATCAGCGCACCGGCCGACTCGGCGGCCACCAGCAGCCGGAACCGGCCGGGCTGGGCGGTGGCGGCGACCCGGGCGAGCTGGTCGGCGTACACCCGGGTCAGGGCGTCGATGCCGGGGGCCGGCGGGCCGGCGACGGCCTCGAAGAGCGCGGCCTGCCCGTGCCCCGGCGGCGCGGGCGGCCGGGGCGGCGGGTCGGGTGGGACGGCGGCCCCGGTGAGCCGGGCGTACGCGGCGGCCAGCGAGCGGGGCTCACCCCACCGGCCGGCGTGCCCCAGCAGCAGCCCCTCGGTCAGCTCGATGTCGTGGCAGCGCTCGACCCGCGCCCCGGCGCGCAGCAGGGCCGGGTAGAGCGTCGCACCGGACGCCCAGACCCAGCGGGGGCGCTCGGCCGCCTCGCGGGCGGCCACGGCGGCGGGCAGGTCGTCGACCGGCTCGACGGGCCCGGCCGGGTGACCGGCGGCGTCCAGCGGCTGCAGGGTGCCACCGCCCCGCTCCCCCGCCGCCACCGCCAGCACCGCCACGGCCCGATTGTGCCCCGCCCCTGTGACACCCCGACCCGGATCACCCGTCGGGGCGCTGCGGGTCACCGGCGGGGTGGCGGGGCGAGGCGGCCCCGCCACCCCGACCGGTCACTTGACCGCGCCGGAGGTCAGACCGGACTGGATCTGCCGCTGGAAGATCGCGTACACGATGATCATCGGGAGGATGGCGATGGTCAGCGCGGCGAACAGGCCGGACCAGTCGGCCTCGTAGCCGGCGTTGACCGAGATGTCGGCGATGCCCTGGGTGAGCACCCACTTGTCCTTGGCGTTGGAGAGCAGCACCAGGGGCAACTGGTACTGCGCCCACTGCCCGATGATGTTGAAGATCGCCACGCTGATCAGGCCCGGCTTCGCCATCGGCAGCATCACCTGGAAGAACAGCCGGGTGTGCGAGCAGCCGTCGATCATGCCGGCCTCGGCCACCGAGTTCGGCAGCGTCCGGAAGAACGCGGCCAGGAAGAAGATGGTGAACGGCAGCGAGTAGGCGATGTAGACCAGGATCACGCCGGTGTGGGTGTCCAGCAGGCCCAGGTTGCGGACCACGAAGAACAGCGGCACCAGCGCCAGGAAGACCGGGAAGGCCAACCCGGAGACGAACAGGTAGTAGATCGCCCGGTTGCCCCGGAACTTGTACCGGGCCAGCACGTACGCGGCCATCGAACCGAACAGCATGGTGCCGAAGGTGCTGCACGACACCACGAAGACGCTGTTGAGGAAGTAGCGGCCGACGTGCGCCTTGGTCCAGGCCCGGCCGAAGTTCTCCCAGCGCAGCTCCGCCGGCAGCGTCCACGGGCTGCTGAAGATCTCGCTGGTGTTCTTGAACGCGGCCAGGAACGTCCAGAGGATCGGCACGATGACGATCACCGCCCAGACGGCGAGCGCCACCTGACCGAGCCCGCTGAACAGTCGTACCTCGTGGTGTTCGCCCCGGCCCCTGCGGGTGCGGGCGGCGGGCCGGCCGGGCGGGGTGTCCGCCGCGGCCGGCGGCAGCGTCGTCTGTGCGGCCATCTCAGTACTCCACGCTTTCCCGCTTGGTCAACCGCAGCGTCAGCGCCGCGAACGTGAGGGTGAGGAAGAACAGCGCCACACCCATCGCCGAGGCGTAGCCGTACTTCGAGTAGACGAAGGCGTTGCGGTAGATCTCCACCGCCAGCACCGTCGTCGCGCCGTCCGGGCCGCCGCTGTCCACCGAGAGCACCGCGACGATGGCGAACGCGTCGAACGCGGCGATGCCGAGATAGACCCAGGCGACCTGGAGGGTGTCCCAGAGCAGCGGCAGGGTGACCCGGAAGAACAGCATCACCTTGCTCGCCCCGTCCATCTCGGCCGCCTCGTAGATCTCACCCGGGATCGAGGCCATCCCGGCCGAGAAGAGCACCACGTAGAAGCCGACGGCCTGCCAGACCAGCACCGCGATGATCGACCACAGGGCCAGGTTCGGCCGGACCAGGAACAGCACCGGGTCCAGCCCGAACTTCATCAGCACGCCGTTGATCAGGCCGGACTCGTTGGGCCGGTAGACCATCTGGAACAGCACCGCGATGATGGCCACCGCCAGGACCTGGGGGAAGAAGAACACCACCCGGTAGAACTTCGACCCCCGGACCCCCTGCCGCTGGCCGCCCACGCTGCGCCCGCCCACGTTGAGCAGGAAGGCGAAGAACAACGCGATGGCGATCGTGATCAGCGGCAGGGCAAGCAGCAGTACGCCGTGGTGCTGGACCGCCTGCCAGAAGCGCCCGTCGTCGAGCAGCCGCCGGTAGTTGTCGAAGCCCACCCACTGCGGGGCGGACAACCCCCGCCAGTTGGTCATCGAGATCTGGAACGCCTGCGCGTACGGTGCGATGACGAAGACCACGTACAGCGTGACCGGGGCGAAGAGGAACCCGATCACGAACGGATACTTGCCGTGCCGCATGATCCCGCTTCTCCGATCGGTCAGCGCGTGAACTTGGCGACGGAGCTGTCCTTCTTGATGGCGTCGGCCCGCTTCTGGATCCGCTCCACGAAGGCGTCCGCCTTGATCCGGCCGAACATCAGCTCGTTGGTGGCGGTGCGCGCCTCCGTGTCGAGCTCCTTGTACCAACCGTCGAAGTACAGGTTGAACACGTCCTTGCCGGCGGCGGCGAGGGCGGCCTGGGAGCTGGCCACGCCGGGCGGGAAGGCGAAGCCGGAGCTGCCGGCGGTGACCACGGTCGGGGCCTTGACCACCTCGGTGAAGCCCTTCGCCCCGGCCACCGAGAGCATCTGGCGCATGTACTCCAGACCACCACGCGGGTTCTTGCTCTTGGCCGAGACGAAGTAGCCCTCACCGGCGGTGGCCCGCACCGCGGTCGCCGGCAGCTTGTCCGAGCCGGTGAGGCTCGGCACCGGCATGAGCTGGTAGTCGAAGCCGGCCGGGGTGTCCTTCTTCTGCTCGCCCTCCAGCCAGTCGCCGCTGGGGTAGAGGGCCAGCTTGTACTGGTTCTGCCGCAGCTGCACGTCGGTGTGCTTGAGCCCCTCGAAGCTCTTGTCGACGTACTTCGCGCCGATCTCCTCCCACGCCTGCGCCGCCTGCTTGACCGCGTCCTGCTGCCAGGCGCCGTCCTCCAGGTTGTCGATGTTCTTGAGCACGTCGGTGCCGCCGATCTTCGCGGCGTGGGTCAGGATCACGTTCCACTGGTAGTAGGCCGCGTTCGCCCCGGCGTAGCCGTACGGGGTGATGCCCTTGGCCTTGATCCCGTCGAGCAGGGCGGTGAACTCCGACCAGGTCTTCGCCGGCGCCCAGCCGTTCTCCTTGAACAGCTTGCCCGAGTACCAGATGCCGAAGACGGTGGAGACGTAGTACAGGACGTACGGCTTGCCGTTGAACGAGCCCGCCTCGACCGTGCCGGGCACGACGGTGTCGCGGACCTTCTTGTTCGGGTCGTCGACCGACGGGGCGTCCCACAGCTCGGTGAGGTCCATCAGCTGCCCGTCGGCCACCAGCGACCCGAAGTCGATCAGCTTCTCGCCCGAGTTGTTCACGAACTCCGGCGGGTTGCCCGAGGCGAACCGGGGCTGGAGCACGGTGGAGACCGCCTGGGTGGACTGGTGCTTGATCTCCGCCTTGGGGAACGCCTTCTTGTACAGCGGCTCGTGCACGTCGGTGGCGTACTTCTCGCCGTAGCCGCCGTTGAAGATGACCACCTCCAGCGGGGCGTCCTCGGCGACCCCCAGCGGGTTGGCGGCGCTCTTGGTGCCCTCCTCGGCCTTGGTCGTGGTCTCGTCGGAGCCGCTGGTGGCGCAGGCGCCCAGCAGGCTGACCACCGGGGTGGCGAGCAGGCCCGCCGCGGCGGTGCGGCCCAGCAGGGTGCGCCGGCTCAGCGCGGCGGGGGTCTCGGGGGTATTCGACATCGTCGTCTCTCCTTGGGTGTCCGGGTCAGGCGGTTCGCCGGAGACGCCCGGCGTACCGCGACTCGAGGGCGAGGTTGTGCGCGTCCCCACCGGGGACGTTGGCGGAGAGGTAGATAGGGGGTACCTCTCCGGCCTGGTGGAACCGTCGGACGACCTCCGCGGTCACCAGTTGCGCCAGCAGCGCGGAGGTGACCGAGGAGACCGCACAGACCGCGCCGCCGCCCTCCAGCGGCAGCAGTGCGTCGCCGTACGGTGCGCCGTTGTCCAGCACGACGTCGGCGAGTTCGGCGAGTCGACGCCCGGACGGGTGGCGGGGTGCGACCCGTGCGGTGTGCGCGACCGAGGTGACCGCGATGAGCGGATGGCCGTGCCCGGTGACCAGCGTCGCCAGCTCGACCACCGAGCCGTTGATGCCGGACTGCGAGGCGATCAGGAAGACGTCGGCCGGGTGCGGCCGGGCCAGCGGGTAGAGCTGGTGGGCCACGGCCGGGTCGCGTTCCAGCTTGGGGTCGGTGAGCACGTCGCGCGGGGCGTCGCCGTGCAGCACCAGGTCGTGCAGGCCGATCCGGTTGGTCGGGACCAGGCCACCGGCGCGGGCCACCAGCTCGGCGGCGAACGCCTCGGAGTGGCCGGCCCCGAACGCCTGGAGCACCCCGCCGGCCCGCAGGCTGGTGGCGATCAGGTCGGCGGCCCGGCCGATCGCCTCGGCCTGGGTGTCGAGCAGCCGGTCGAGGACGGGCCGGACGGCCCGCGCGTACCCCTGGGCACTGATCATGAGGTGGTCCCCTTCGCGGCCTTGTGCCCCTGCACGGCCTGGGCGGTACGCCGGAAGGCCGCGTGGGCGCGGTCGTGGGTGCGCTGCGCCACGGCGATGTAGAGCAGGTCGAGCACGACGAGTTGGGGGTGCCGGGCGGACAGCGCGTCCGGCCGGAAGGTGGTGGCCTGGCTGGCGGTGAGCAGGACGGTGTCGGCCAGTTCGGCGAGCGGCGAGCGCGGGAACCCGGTCAGCGCCACGGTGGTGGCCCCCCGGCTGCCCGCCTCGGCCAGCATCTCGATGGTCTCCCGGGTCTGTCCGGTGTGCGAGATGCCCAGCGCCACGTCGCCGGGGCCGAGCAGCGCGGCGCTGGCCAGCCCCTCGTGCACGTCGCTCCAGGCCCACGCGGCGACCCCGATGCGGTGCAGGCTGAACTGCATCTCCTCGCCGACCAGCGCGCTGCCGCTGGCCCCGAAGATGTTGACCCGGGCGGCGCCGGCGATGGCGACGGCGGCCCGTTCGACCTCGGCGAGGTCGAGCAGGGTGGCGGTGTCGTGCATGGCCCGGGTGTCGGCGGCCATGATCTGGTCGAGCACCCGTTCCAGCGGGTCGCCGGGCTGGATCTCCCGGCCGATGTCGACGGTCCAGCCGGCCGAGCGGGCCCGGCCGGTCTCGGAGGCGATGCCCAGGCGCAGGTCGGCGTAGCCGTCGAAGCCCATCGCCCGGCAGAACCGGGTGATGGTCGCCGGTGAGGTGCCGCTGCGTTCGGCCAGCTCGACGATGGTGGCGCGGGCCGCTGCCTCCGGGTCGCTGAGCACCTGCTCGGCGACCCGGCGCAACGCTCCCGTCAACTCTCCCGTGCCGGCCCGGACCCTGGCCAGTACCCCGTCCGCGCCGCGCCGGTCGACGGGCTCGGCATCGACCACCGCGGTCGCCGCGGTGGTGTCCGTCTCGAGCTCGGCCATCGACACGCCTTTCGGAAAAGAGTGTTAACTGTTAGTGGTAAAAGTTCTTACTGAAGGCCCCTTCCTGTCAAGACCATGGGCGAAGTTTTCAAACTGTTACCTGGCGCGCAGCCCGCTCCCACCCCCCGGTCTTGCCCTGCGGCACCGCACCGACCAGCATGGACACCCCCGAACCAGCACACCCCCGGGAGGCCCGCGAGGATGTCCGGCACCGTCGTGGTCGGCCTCGACGTCGGGGGTACGTCCACCCGGGCGACCGCCCTGACCCTCACCGGCGAACGCCTCGGCACCGGCCGGGCCGGCGGCGGCAACCCCACCAGCCACGGTGCCGAACGGGCCGCCGCCGAACTGTCGACCGCGCTGCGGGAGGCGCTGCGCGACGTCGACCCGACCCGGGTCCGCGCCGGAGCGATCGGGCTGGCCGGGGCCGGCCGGTTGCGCGCCGACCCGGCCGGCCGGGCCGCCTTCGACCGGGCCTGGTCGGACGCCGGCCTGCGCTGCCCGTACACGGTGCACAGCGACGCCCTCGTCGGGTACGCCTCCGGCACCGCCGCAGCCGACGGCACGATCCTGATCGCCGGCACCGGGGCGATCGCCGCCCAGGTGTGCCGGTGGCGACTGGACCGGGTCGCCGACGGGCACGGCTGGCTGCTCGGCGACGCCGGTTCCGGGTTCTGGCTGGGCCGGGAGGCGGTCCGGCGTCTGCTCGCCGACCTGGACGCGGCCCGGACGCCGGGGCCACTGGGCCGCCGGGTGCTCGCCACCCTGCTGGGGGACGATCAGGTCGCCGACCGGCCCCGGGAGACCGTGGACGCGGTGGTGCAGGCGGTCACCCGCCGGCCGGCGGTGGAGCTGGCCCGACTCGCCCCGCTGGTGGTCGCCGCCGCCGAGACCGAACCGGCCGCCGTCACGCTGATCGAGCGGGCCGCCGGGCTGCTGGCCGACAGTGTCGCGCGGATCCGACCGGCCGGCGCGGTGGACCCGGTGGTCCTCGGCGGCGGCCTGCTCACCGGTGGCACCCCACTGGCCGTCGCCGTCACCGCGGAACTGGCCCGGCGGTGGCCGGTCGCGCCCCTGCGTCCGGCCGGCGACGGTGCCGCCGCGGCGGCCTGGCTCGCCGCCCGCGACCTGCCGGTGATCACCGATCCAGCGGCTCTGCACCCGCTGTTCGTGCCGGATCCGCCCGTCGACGGGGAGGGTGTCGGTCTCGACTCTCCCCAGGGTCGCTCGTGAGCGAGTTCCGTCGATGCCGCCGACCGGTCGGGTCTTTCGCCGGGACGCCTCCGGCCGCAGTCGGCACGATGGCGAACATCGATGGATCTGGCGATTGCCGCCTACGCACCGGCGGTCCGGTGGGTACGCGACATCACGTCCAGGCCCACCCCCGCCCCGGAGTCGCGACGGATCGCGTGCTACGGTGAACGGGTTGCAGTTTTGATTTCCGTAGACGTTTCCGGGCGCCTGATGGGTTATCTGAAACCCATCCGGGCGCTTTTCGTTTTTCGTGTCGTTTCGATGCGGGTTATCAACTCGGCGGCTAAGGGTCCGCGCAGTGCGGTCTCTCCCCAGCCTGCAGAGGAGCAGACATGACCACAGGTACCGTGAAGTGGTTCAACGCCGACAAGGGCTTCGGCTTCATCAGCCCCGACGACGGCGGTGCCGACGTGTTCGCCCACTTCTCCGCGATCTCGGCGAGCGGCTTCCGCAGCCTCGACGAGAACCAGAAGGTGGAGTTCGACATCACCCAGGGCCAGAAGGGCCCGCAGGCGGAGAACATCCGCCCGCTCTGATCCACACCCCACGCACGGCGGCCCGACTGGTTCAGCGGGCCGCCGTTCGGCGTTTCCACCGCTCACCACGGCGACCGCGGCTGAGCGACCAGGGCCGCCCCGGCCAGGCGTGAGCCGACGCAGACCCCTCCCGCTACGCGCCACGTTCCACAGCGCCGCCGCCCTGACGGTCGGGGCACGTACGACCCTGGTCCCGGTGGAGCACAGCCCGACGCCCCGGCTCCTGATGACCGCGGCCGGGGGCCGAGGTGCGCAGCGTTCACCCTGAAAGGCTGATGACTTTGACGACGACCTACTCGGGTCCGGCGAGGCTGATCCTGGCCGGCGGCGCACGCATTACCGGCATGGCTTCCCTCAGCACCAACCATCGCGGTGGACTCGGCGGCTGGGGTGGCACCTTCCGGCCGGACGAGATCACGACGGACCTTCGCAACGCCGTCGAGGGACTGCAGTTGGAACTGCCCTACGATCGCGTCGGAACGGTCGCCGTCACCGGCTTACGCAAACTACTCGCCACGCAGGTGTTGATGTCGCTGGCGGGCCGCGGACCCGCACCATTCTGACCGTACGCCCGCACGGCCCCGTCACCGGACACGGTCACCCGTGCCTGCCGGGTGTGCCGTGGCTGCTCAGGTCTGGGTGGGGAAGCCGAGGTTCACCCCGCCGTGGCGCGGGTCCGGCCAGCGGCTGGTGACCACCTTGCCCCGGGTGAAGAACCGCACCCCATCCTCGCCGTGGGCGTGCAGGTCACCGAAGAGCGACGCCTTCCACCCGCCGAACGAGTAGTAGGCCATCGGCACCGGGATCGGCACGTTGATCCCGACCATGCCGACCTCCACCTCATGCTGGAAGCGCCGGGCCGCCCCACCGTCGTTGGTGAAGACCGCCGTGCCGTTGCCGTACGGGTTGGCGTTGACCAGCGCGACCGCCTCGTCGTACGAGTCGACCCGGACGACACCGAGCACCGGGCCGAAGATCTCGTCGGTGTAGATCGACATGTCCGGGGTGACCCGGTCGAACAGCGTCGGGCCGAGCCAGAACCCGCCCGGGTCCCCGTCCGGCACGACGTCCCGACCGTCCACCACCGGCACCGCCCCCGCCGCCACCCCGGCCTCGACGTACCCCCGCACGCGTGCCAGGTGCGCGGCGGTCACCAGCGGCCCCATGTCGCAGCCACGCCGCCCGTCGCCGGTACGCAGCCCGGTCATCCGCGCCGCGATCCGCGCCACCAGGGCGTCGGCGACCGGCTCCACCGCGACCAGTGCGGAGATCGCCATGCACCGCTCGCCCGCCGAGCCGAACCCGGCGTTGACCGCCGCGTCGGCGGCCAGGTCCAGATCGGCGTCCGGGAGCACCACCAGGTGGTTCTTCGCCCCGCCGAGGGCCTGCACCCGCTTGCCGGTGAGCGTCGCGCGCCGGTGCACGTGCCGGGCGACCGGGGTGGAACCGACGAACGACACCGCCCGCACGTCGGGATGGTCCAGCAGCACGTCGACCGCCTCGGCGTCGCCGTTGACCACGTTGAGCACCCCGGCCGGCAGGCCCGCCTCGACGAACCACTCGGCCAGCAGCAGCGCCGCACCCGGGTCCTTCTCGCTCGGCTTGAGCACCACCGCGTTGCCGCAGGCCACCGCCACCGGCACGAACCACAGCGGCACCATCACCGGGAAGTTGAACGGCGAGATCACCGCCACCACCCCCAGCGGCTGCCGCAGGCTGTACGAGTCGACCCCGGTGGAGACGTTCTCGCTGAACCGTCCGCGCAGTGCCGAGGCGATACCGCAGGCGTACTCGATCACCTCGAGGCCGCGCTGCACCTCGCCGGCGGCGTCGGCGAGCACCTTGCCGTGCTCGGCGGTGATCACCTCGGCGAGCCGGTCCCGGCGGGCGTGGACCAGCTCCCGGAAGGCGAACAGCACCGCCGTGCGGCGGGCCAGCGAGGCGTCCCGCCAGCTCCGGGCGGCCCGCCCGGCGGCCTCGACCGCCACCGCGACGTCCGCCGCGTCGGCCAGCGCCACGATTCCGGTACGCCGACCGGTCGCCGGGTCGAACACGTCCCCGTGCCGGCCGGACGTCCCGTCGATCCGCGCACCGTCGACGAAGTGCCCGATCCGGGCACCGTCCACGGTGGGCGCGGCCTGCTGGCCGCGTGACGTCCGCCGGGTCGCCCCGTTCACCGCGCCGCCTCCGCCGCCACCGTCGACCGGATCGCCTCGACCAGGATGGCCAGCCCCTCCCGGGCCTCGGCCTCGGTCAGGGTCAACGGTGGACCCATCCGCACCACGTTGCCGTGCAGGCCGCCCTTGCCGACCAGCAGGCCGCCGGCCCGGCACGCCTCGACGACCCGGCCGGTCAGCGCCGGATCGGGCTCCGTGCCACCCGGCTGAACGAACTCCACGGCGAGCATCAGCCCGCGGCCCCGGATCTCGGCCACCCCGTCGAGGTCGGCGACCGCGGCCCGCAGGCCGTCGACGAGGATCGCGCCCACCCGGGCGGCGTTGGCCTGCAGGTCGTGGTCACGCAGGTAGTCCAGGACGGCGTTGCCGGCAGCGGTGCAGAGCGGGTTGCCACCGAAGGTGGAGAAGCTGATCGCCGGCACCGACTCCATGATCTCGGCCCGGCCGACCACGCCGGCCAGCGCGAAGCCGTTGCCGATGCCCTTGGCGAAGGTGAGCAGGTCCGGGGTGACCCCGTGTGCCTGGTAGCCCCAGAAGTGCGCGCCGGTGCGCCCCCAGCCGGTCTGCACCTCGTCGGAGATGAGCAGGATGCCGTGCTCGTCGAGCACCTTGCGCCAGCCGGCGAACAGCCCGTCGGGCGGGGCGACGAAACCGCCGACCCCCTGGACCGGCTCGGCGATCAGGCAGGCCACGTCGCCGCTGGTCTGGGTGGCGAGCACCTCGCGCAGGTCCTCCACGGCAGCGTCGATCCGGTCGTCGGCGGGCAGCCGGGCGAGCAGTCCGCGCAGCCGCTCCCCGGAGTGCAGCCAGGCCACCTGCAGCGGGTTGTGCGCGCTGGCCGTCCAGCCCCGGTTGCCGGTGATCCCCATCGTCGCGTACGACCGGCCGTGGTAGCTGTTGCGGACGGCGAGGATCTGGTGCGAGCGGCGGTAGCTGGTGGCGGCCAGCAGCGCCGCCTCGTTCGCCTCGGTGCCGGAGTTGGTGAAGAAGACCCGGGCGTCCGGGATACCGGCGACCTGGACGATCTTCTCGGCCAGCTCCACCTGCTGCCGGATCAGATAGAGGGTGGAGGTGTGCACCAGGCCGGTCCGCAGCTGACGCTCCACCGCCTCGCGGATCTCCGGGATGTCGTAGCCGATCATGTTGGTCAGCACGCCGCCGAAGAAGTCCAGGTAGCTGCGCCCCTGGGCGTCGGTGACCCGGCGGCCGGACCCGGCGACCAGCTCGATCGGCTCGGCGTAGTAGAGCGGCATCCAGGACGGGAGCACGGCCCGGTGTCGGGCCAGCAGGTCGTCGGCGGTCATCGGCACACCCTTCCGCGGCGGGGTTCGCGTGCCTCGCACGCTGCCACCCCGGCCGGCCGTCGACAACTGCCACTGTGTCGCCCGACCGCCGCCCCCGCCTGACACGACGTCACCCGACCGGCACGGGCGGCACGGTCTGGCGGGCGGCGTGGGCAGCCAGGCGGGCGGCGCGGCCGGACGGCACCGGCGGCGCGGCGCGGGCTCAGCCGGCGGCGGTGGCCCGGATCGCCTCGGCGAACACCTCGGACCGGTGCTCGAAGTTGCGGAACCGGCCGTAGCTGGGCGCCGCCGGGGACAACAGCACCACCCCGTCGGTCGGGGTCACCGCCCGCGACAACCGGACCGCGTCCGCCAGGTCGTCCACCACTTCGGTACGCACCTTCGGCAGTCCGGCCAGCGCCGCCACGATCCGGGGACCGCTGTCCGGGATGCCGATCACGGTCAGTTCCCGCTCGGCCAGGTGGGTGGCCAGCGGGGTGTAGTCCAACCCCCGGTCGGTGCCGCCGACGATCACCGTCAACGGCCGCCCGTCGTACGCATCGATCGCATGCATCGCCGCGTACGGGCTGGTGGCGAGCGTGTCGTCGACGAAGGTCAGGCCGGACGGGTCGACGATCTCGGTGAGCCGGTGGGCCAGCCCGTGGAACCCGGCGACCGCCACCGCCAGGGTGTCCCTGTGGGCGACGACGTCGACCCCGAGCGCGTCGAGCACGGCGAGCGCCACACAGAGGTTGCCCGCGTTGTGCCGGCCGACCAACGGCAGCACCCCCCTGGCGAACAGCGGCCGGTCGCCGAGGTGGAACCAGTCGGTGCCGTCCGGGCCGGTGGCGACGTGCACGGAGTCGGGCAGGCCGGCGCGCACCGCCGCCCGGTCGCCCAGTTCCAGGGCGAGGCGCGGGTCGTTGCCGTTGACCACCACGGTGCGCGGGCCGTACGCGATCAGGTTCAGCTTGTCGCGGTAGTACTCGGCCTCGCCGCCGTGCGCGTCCAGGTGTTCGGGGAACAGCGCGGTGACCACCGCCACCCGGGGCGAGTCGGCCAGGTCGCTGCACTGGTAGCTGGACAGCTCCAGCACGTACAGCTCGGCCTCGGGCAGGTCGAGGGTGGGCACGCCGATGTTGCCGCCCAGCACGTTGGGCCGGTCCACCGCCGCAAGCAGGTGGCTGATCAGGCTGGAGGTGGTCGACTTGCCCTTGCTGCCGGTGACCCCGATCGTCCGGTCGGCGTGGTCGGCCATCCACAGGGCGGTGCCCTGCGTCACGGTCGCCCCCCGCGCCCGCAGCTCGACCAGCCACGGGTGGGTGTTGGGCACCCCCGGTGACCGGACGACGATCTCGGCGGCGGCCAGCCGGGCGAACCCCTCCTCCCCGGTGACCAGCGGCGCAGCCTCGGCGAGCGGGCCTTCCCAGGCCACGGTGAGGAAGTTCGCGCTGTCGTCGACGGCGACCAGGTCGGCCGGGCCGTGCGCGGCGATGGCGGTCACGGCGGCGCGGCCCTCCCGGCCGGCCCCCCAGACGGCGACGGTACGGCCGCGCAGATCGGACAGGCGCACGAACTCTCCCTCGGTGTCGACGGTGGTGCGGCGGCCCGGTCCGGCACAGCGGACCCGGCCGGACGGACCAGGGCCTAGTATGGCGTGTGCCCAACGAGCAGCTCCGGCGGATGGACGCCTTCACCTTCCCGTCGTACTCGTTCGAGCCCGCCACCGGCGCGGCGTCGTTCGACTACCTCCTGACCGGCCCCGACGGCGAGCAGCGGTTCACCGAGGTGATCACGCTGCCGGTGCCGGCCACGCCGCCGTCGGCGCACACGCTGGCCACCCTGGGCCGGGTCCTGGAACTGCTGCACGTGGTGGCCGGGGTCAGCTACTACAAGGCCGCCGCCCCGCCGCGCCTGGTGCTGCCGACGCCGTTGGGCGGGGCCGCCACCGCGCTGGTCACCGCCGTCTACACCAAGGGCCTCGCCGAGTACGCCTACCGCAACCAGCTCCCGCACGTGCTGGAGCTGCGTCCCGAGGTGCCGGCCGGCGAGGTCCCGCCACCCCGGGTGTACGACGACTCCGACAGGCGTCCGCTGTCGGCCGTCGGCGGGGGCAAGGACTCCATCGTCAGCCTGGAGGCGCTGCGCCGGGGCGGCTTCGACCCGGTGCCGTTCTCGGTCAACCCCAACCACGTGATCGTCGCGGTGAACGAGGCGTCCGGGCTGCCGGCGCTGGCCGCCCGCCGGCGGCTCGACCCGGTGCTGTTCGACCTGAACGCGGCCGGGGCACGCAACGGGCACATCCCGGTCACCGCGATCAACTCGCTGATCGCGGTCGCCACCGCCGTGCTGCACGGGCTCGGGCCGGTGGTGATGTCCAACGAGCGCTCCGCGTCCGACCCGAACCTGATCTGGAACGGTCACGAGATCAACCACCAGTGGTCCAAGGGGGTCGAGGCCGAGGGGCTGCTGCGGGCGGCGCTGGCCGACCATGCAGGGCTCACCGAGCCGTACTTCTCGCTGCTGCGCCCGTTGTCGGAGCTGCACATCGCCCGGCTGTTCGCCACCATCGACCGGTACGACGCGGTGGTGACCAGCTGCAACGCCGCGTTCAAGCTGCGCGACGCCAGCGCTCGCTGGTGCCGCGACTGCCCGAAGTGCCGGTTCGTCTTCCTCGCCATGGCCCCGTTCATGCCCCGGGACCGGGTGGTCGGCATCTTCGGCGGTGACCTGCTGGCCGACGAGACGCAGATCCCCGGCTACCGGGAACTGCTCGGCGTGGACGGGCACAAGCCGTTCGAGTGCGTCGGCGAGGTGGAGGAGTCGGTGGTGGCGCTGAGCCTGCTGGCCGCCCAGGACCAGTGGCGTGACGCCCCGGTGGTCCGAGCCCTGGTCGACGCGGTCCCCGCCGCCGCCTGGTCGACGGCGGCCACCTCCGACGTCTTCACCCCCGCCGGCCCCCACCACGTCCCCGCCGCCTACGCCAAAACCCTGGACACCCTGACCTGACCCCACTCCCCCGCGCCCGCCCACCCCGCCCCGCCCGCCTCACCCGGCCCCCATCACCCCGGTGATCAAGAGGTTCGCGTCACCGGGGCGGCGAATTCTGACGCATTCCTCTTGATCACGGAGAACCCGCCGGGCGGGGGGTCGGTCGGACGGCCGGACGGTCGGTGATCAAGAGGAATGCGTCACCCGGCCAGCGAAATCTGACGCGAACCTCTTGATCGCGGTCGACGGGCAGGCCGCGCGGGCGGTGATCAAGAGGTTCGCGTCACCCCGCCCACGGAATCTGACGCATTTCTCTTGATCACCGCAGACCTACCGGGCGGGCACGGGCCGGCAGGGCGGAAGGGCGGCGGGGCGGGGAGGTGCGTCAGGGGGTGCGGATGGCGTCGAGGGCCAGCAGGGCGACGTGCAGGGAGAGGCAGGCTTCGACCGAGTCGAGGTCGACGCCGAGGATCCGGCCGATCCGGGCCAGCCGTTCGTAGAAGGCCGGTCGGGACAGGTGCGCGGCGACCGCGCCGGCCGACTTGTTCCGGCCCTGCTCCAGGTAGGCACGCAGGGTGCCGAGCAGTTGCTCCCGGGGGTGCTGGGCGTCGTGGGCCAGCAGCGCGCCGAGTTCCCGTTCGACGAAGGTCTGCAACCGGGGCTCGTCGCGTAACAGGTGCAGCAGTCCGGCCAGCCCGACGTGCGGCAGCCGGAAGACCGGCAGGTCACGGCTGTCCCGGCGGGCGGCCTCGGCGACCTGGCGGGCCTCGACCAGCGAGCGGCGTACCTCCCGCAGGCTCGCCACCCCGGACCCGGCGGCGACGAGCACGCGCGCCGGCTGGTCGGGGTGGCGGCGGCGCAGCGCGGCGGCGAACGCGGCCAGCGCGCGGTCCTCGGCGGCGGCGTCCGGCAGGGCGAGCAGGATCCCCACCGCCTGGTCGTCGACGGGGCTGGTCAGCCCGGTCAGTTTCGCCTCCCGCAGCGCCTGGCCGACCGCCTCGGCGAGGTCACGTAGCCGGGCCGGGCCGGCCTCGGCGTCGGCCGGGCCGCCCTCGCCCGGTCCGGCCTGCTCGGCCGGGGTGTCGCGGCGGAGCCGGACCATGACGCCGATCAGGTGCCGACGCTCCAGGGGCACCCCCAGCGCCCGCGCCCGCAAGGCGATCTCGTCCACCGGCCGGGAGTGGTCGAGCAGGCCGGTGAGCAAGGTGTGGTGCAGTTGCCGTTCCAGTCCTTCGGCGTCGCGGCGGATCAGCCGGCCCAGCGCCAGGGTCGAGGCGGCCCGCTCCACCAGGATGGTCAGCCGGGTTGGCGGCGTGCCGACGGGCCGGCCGTCGCCGAGGCCCGCCCGCGCCGGCCAGCGCAGCAGCAGCCGACCCCAGTCCTGTCCGCGCGCGCCGACGGTCGTGACCAGCCAGCCGCTGTCGCTGTCGTACGCCGTGCGGCCGGCGGGACGCAGCCGTCGGGAGTGCTGCTCCCAGCCGTCCAGCAGCAGTTCGGCGTTCTCCCCGGCCGGGTCGTAGGCGAGCACCTGCCGGGACAGGTTCTCCAGCACCACCGGGCAGCCGGCCAGCGCGGCGGCCTGCCGGACCACCTCGGCGGCCCCGGCGCCCTCGACGGACAGTTCGGTGAAGCGTTGGTGGATCTCCTCGGCGGCCCGCAGCTCGTGCAGTTGGGCGTCGACGATCAGGGCGTGCACCGCCTCGGTGATCCGCACGAACGGGGTGGCCCGGCGCAGCTCGACCAGGGGCAGCCCGCGTCGGGCGGCGGCCACGGCCATCACCCGGGGCACCTCGGTCGGGTAGCGGCGGCCCAGCTCGACCACGAGCCCGGAGACGCCCACCGCGGCGAGGTCGCCGATGAAGGCCCGCAGTCCGGTGTCGTCGGCGGGCAGCCCGATGCCGGTGGTGAGCACGAGTTCACCCCCGCCGAGCAGGGTGGCGATGTCGGGCACCTCCGCCACGTGCACCCAGCGCACCGGCCGGTCCAGGCCGGCCTCCCCGGCGACCAGCCGGGGCGCGCCGCGGCGGACCGGGTCCAGCGCGAGCACCTCACGGACGGTAGGGAACACGGGCGACACGCTACCCTCCGTGACCCCGAGCCCGGCCATCCACCGTGCGTCGCCGCCCCGACGACGGGGGCGACCCCACCGGCCGGGACGGTGACCGTCCCGGCCGGTGGCGCGACGGTCAGTCGACGCCGAACTCCATCGCGGCCCGGTCGAGGGCCTCGTCGTCGGCCGTGGCGACGCCCCGCGAGGCGATGGCCTCCGCGCCGCCCTGCGGCATCGCCCCGATCAGCCCGGTGGAGGCGGCCTGCGCCGCGCCGACCGCACGCTGCGGGGCCGCCCCGCCGACCAGGCCGAGGGTGGCGTACTGCTCCAGCTTGGCCCGCGAGTCGGCGATGTCGAGGTTACGCATGGTGAGCTGGCCGATCCGGTCGGACGGGCCGAAGGCCGAGTCCTCGGTACGCTCCATCGACAGCTTGTCCGGGTGGTAGCTGAACGCGGGGCCGGTGGTGTCCAGGATCGAGTAGTCCTCGCCCCGGCGCAGCCGCAGGGTCACCTCGCCGGTGACGGCGGTGCCCACCCAGCGTTGCAGCGACTCGCGCAGCATCAGCGCCTGCGGGTCGAGCCAGCGGCCCTCGTACATCAGCCGGCCGAGGCGGCGGCCCTCGTGGTGGTAGTTGGCCAGGGTGTCCTCGTTGTGGATGGCGTTGACCAGCCGCTCGTAGGCGGCGTGCAGCAGCGCCATGCCGGGGGCCTCGTAGATGCCCCGGCTCTTGGCCTCGATGATCCGGTTCTCGATCTGGTCGGACATGCCGAGGCCGTGCCGGCCGCCGATGGCGTTGGCCTCAAGCACCAGGTCGACGGGGCTGCCGAACTCCTTGCCGTTGATCGTCACCGGGCGGCCCTGGTCGAAGCCGATGGTGACGTCCTCGGTGGGGATCTCCACGGACGGGTCCCAGAACCGGACCCCCATGATCGGGCTGACCGTCTCGATGCCGGTGTCGAGGTGTTCCAGGGTCTTGGCCTCGTGGGTGGCGCCCCAGATGTTGGCGTCGGTGGAGTACGCCTTCTCGGTGCTGTCCCGGTAGGGCAGGCCGCGTTCCAGCAGCCACTCCGACATCTCCTTACGGCCGCCGAGTTCGGTGACGAAGTCGGTGTCCAGCCACGGCTTGTAGATCCGCAGCTGCGGGTTGGCCAGCAGGCCGTAGCGGTAGAACCGCTCGATGTCGTTGCCCTTGAAGGTCGAGCCGTCGCCCCAGATCTGCACGTCGTCGGAGATCATCGCCCGGACGAGCAGGGTCCCGGTCACCGCCCGGCCCAGCGGGGTGGTGTTGAAGTAGGCCCGGCCGCCGGAGCGGATGTGGAAGGCGCCGCAGGTCAGCGCGGCCAGCCCCTCCTCGACCAGGGCGGCGCGGCAGTCGACCAGGCGGGCGACCTCGGCGCCGTAGCTGAGCGCACGTCCGGGCACCGAGTCGATGTCGGGCTCGTCGTACTGGCCGATGTCGGCGGTGTAGGCGCACGGGACGGCGCCCTTGTCGCGCATCCACGCGACCGCGACCGAGGTGTCGAGGCCGCCGGAGAAGGCGATGCCGACACGTTCGCCGATGGGCAGGGAGGTGAGAACCTTGGACACAAGGAAGATTATGCACCTGCCCGCATTCTCATGCAAATGAGTCGGGGGCGTGGCGGCTACCCGTCGACCGGGTCGTCCCGGCCCAACTCCCAGAACGCCACCGCCGCCGCCGCGGCCACGTTCAACGAGTCCACGCCACGCCGCATCGGGATCACCACCCGCACGTCGCTGGCCGCCTGCGCCGCCCCGGTCAGGCCGGGACCCTCCGCCCCCAGCAGCAGCGCCGCCCGCGCCCGCTGCGCCGGGGTCAACCGCTGCACCGGTACGGCGTCCGCCGCCGGCGTCATCGCGAGCACCGTGAACCCCGCCGCGCGTACCTCGTCCAGGCCGACCGGCCAGCGGTCCAGCTTCGCGTACGGCACCGCGAACACCTCCCCCATGCTGACCCGCACGCTGCGCCGGTAGAGCGGATCGGCGCAGGACGGCGAGAGCAGCACCGCGTCGATGCCGAGCGCGGCGGCCCCCCGGAAGATCGCCCCGAGGTTGGTGTGGTTGTTGATGTCCTCCAGGATCACCACCCGACGGGCGGCGGCCAGCACCTCGGCGGCGGCGGGCAGGGGTTTGCGGTGGAACGAGGCGAGCACACCCCGGTGGACGTGGAAGCCGGTCGCCTTCTCCAGCACGTCGGGGGTGGCCGCGTAGACCGGGGCGTCCCCGGTGTCCAGGTCGGCGAGCTGGTCGACCCGCTTGGCGTCGACCAGGTACGACCGGGCCGGATAGCCGGCCCGCAACGCCCGGCGCAGCACCAGCTCCCCCTCCGCGATGAACAACCCGTGCGGAGGCTCCCACCGGGTACGCAACTCGACGTCGGTCAACGCCCGGTAGTCGGCGATCCGGGCGTCGTCGGGGTCGGTGATCTCGTGTACGGGCACCGCCCGATTCTGCCCGTCCCCACGGACTCAGTTCACGAGCACCCCGAGGAGGTGCTCCCACCGGATCAACCCCGGCAGCAGCAGCACGGCACCCAGGAACGCCAGAAGGGTCAGGCAGAGCGGCAGTCGGGCACGACGTAACGCTCGGCGCAGGTACTCCTGACGGATCTCCTGTTTCTCGGCCTCGCTGAAGTCGCGGTCGATGTAGAGGTCAGCCTCCCGCTCGGCCGCCTGGAGCAGGTGCGCCGCCCAGGTCAGGAAGCCGGCGGCGACCATCCAGAGCGTGCTGTCCAGGGCCAGTTTGCCGGTGGACACCGTGGAGGCCGGCGGGCCGGTGGAGACCGAGGTGAGCATGTTGATGCCCGCGCCCGCGAAGAGGCCGGCCAGGAAGTTCAGCGTGGACGGTGCGGGCAGGACCGTGGTCACCGGTCACCGTCCGGTTCGTCGTCCGGGTCGTCGCCGGTGGTGTCGAACGGCCATGGCGGATACCAAGCCGCACCGCACACTTCCCGGCCCAGCTTGTTGATCTGCCGCAACACGTCGCGGTCGACGTCGGCGTGCAGCTGGCGCTGCAGGGCGGCGATCTGGGCCCGGAACTCCTGGTAACGCTCGATGACCTGCACCACCGCGCGGGTGCGGATCGTGCCGTCCCGCTTGGCGATCTGTTCCCGGATGGTCTGGCGGATCTGCTCGACACCCTGCTGCCACTCGGCGAGTTGTCGCGTGGTCAGGGTGTTGCCCCGGTGGTGGCCGTCGGGCTCCGGGGCGGCTCCCGGTACCGGCTCGACCGGCGTCTGCGGCCAGCCGTCGTTGAACACGTCACCGTAGAGTTTCAGGCTCTCCATCTGCACCACTTGCCAGAGGGTGTCGGCGAGTTGGGAGGCGACGAAAGGCAGCCGCAGCCGCTCCTCGGGCCCGCCCGGCAGGCGCCGCGTACCACGAAGTTCCTGCTTCATCCGGGAGAACAGGGTCTTGAGGTGTTCGTGCGTGCCGGTGGTGCTCTCCGTGCAGAGCAGGGTCGCCTCCAGCACCTGGGCCAGGTCGATCTCCCGGCCGGGAATCGTCCACTCCGCCTCCCGGCCGATCAACCAGGCGTAGGCGGTCTCGATCGACGGATTCCGGGCCACCCCGGCCCGGGTCAGCGCCGACAGACACATCGCCGTGGTGGCCTCGGCCCGGTTCCAGGTGCCGGTGCCACTGCGCCACCAGCCGCCCAACGGCCCGCCCTCGTCGACTCCGCGCAACAGCCACTGGCACGCCTTGTGAACCACCGGGGTCTCCAGTCGCAGACCGGCCTGGCAGAGCCCGAGCACCACCCGGGCGGTCACCCACGGCACCCGGGCCGGATAGAAGTTCCCGTCGTCCTCCGCGGCCTGCTCGGCCATCTCCACGAGCCGGGTGATCCGCTGTTCGTCGTGGGCCTCCGGGGGTGCCGAGCCCTCGAAACCGAGCAGCAGCCCGAGCACCCAGTTGCGGTACATCAGGTCGGTGTCCAGGTCTTCGGCGGTCAGACCGGCCAGGTGCGGTGCCGGCCCGAGCAGGGCGTCCTCCTCGGCCATCGCCGCCTTGATCTCGACGAAGTCCTGGTGGTCCTCGGTGTTGGCGCCAGCCGGCACCGGAAGGTCCTGGTCGGGATCGTCGTAGCGCCACGTGTCGCGGACCACCTCGGCGATCTGTCGCCACGAGTCGACGTGGTTGAGCTGGGCCAGGGCGCTGGCGGCGAAGACGGCCGCACCGAGATTGCCGCCCCAGGTGCGGTCGTTGGCGGTCTGCCGTCGTAGCCACTTGCCGAGCTGGCCCAGATGGTCCCAGGTGGTGAGCAGATAGAGTTCGTCACGACGGGCCTCGCCCGGTGAGACCAGCCGGTCGAGCCGGCTCAGCATCGCCTTCATCATGCGCTCGCCCCCACGCTGCAGGTGCAACCAGACGATCTGCTCCGGCCGCTTCCACAGCCGGTCGGCGTCCCAGTGGTGGCGGGCGTGGTTCATCACCAGTTTCGCCCGGCGGCGGGGCCCCACCTGGTAGGCACCGTCCACCTGGTGGATGAGATCGAGGCCCCGCAGTCGCTGTGGCACGGTGCCGAACTGAGCGGCCTCGCGGGTCGACAGCGGGAGTTCGAGCACACCGAGGCAGGAGAGCACGTAGAGCATCCGCCGCTCGCCCGGAGCGTCGACCTGCCTGGTGTAGTGCTCCTGCAGGTCCGCCTCTGTCGGCACCCGGCCGTCCCGCCCGTACAGGTCGATCGCGGTGAGGGCGATGTGCGCGTCCTCCTCCGCCAGGAGCCGGATCGCGCGCTGGTCGGCCTCGCCGATACCGCTGTCGGCGAGGAGCTGCCGGACCAGGTCACGCCCCTCAGCCTGCACCTGGTGCAGGTCCCGGGTCGGGTCACTGCCGCGCAGGAGGGCCCCGGCCGACTTCCAGCTGGTGGCCAACACCTGCACCGTGAGACCGAACTCCCCGCGCAACCGGGCGCGGACGGCGAAGACCTCGTCAAGGATCAGCAGGTTGGCGTGCAGGTTCTCCAGCACGAGCAGATGGTGCCGGCGCTGGTTGGCCGGGTGCCGCAGCAGCGCGCCGAGGATGGACTCCGGGCCGTCGGCCGGGTCGGTCAGGTTGAGCCAGACCATCCCGCCTCCGGCACCGAGCCAACGATCGGCGACGATCGCAGCGAGGGCCGACTTGCCGGAACCAGGGTCGCCGATGACCACCACGTCGTTGCCCACGTCCAGATGCCCCTCCACCCTCGCGGAGGCGGGCGTGCTGCGGTACATGCGCTCGTAGTAGGCCCGGGTCTCCGGCCCCGGTGCGTGCGCCTGCCCCACCCGCTGGGGCCGCCAGCCACGCTCCAGCGTTCCCCTGGCCAGCAGGCCGGCGGCGAGCAGGTCCAGCGGGGTGGTGTCCCGGTGGTCGACCGCCGCGCGGATCACCTCCGGGGTCAGCCGGACGTAGACGGCTCCACCGACGGCCTGCACCTCGATCACGAGTTCGTCCGTCCGGTCGCGGAACTGGATCGACGGCTTCCGGAAACTCAGTGCCGCCTCCCGGCCGGCAAGTAGTTCGTCGCGCTGCCTGATCAGATCGGACCGTGCCGCCAGCAGCACGTCGTACGCACCGGCCTCGGGGGCCAGCGCCTCAACCGCCTCCCACCGCGCGTACACACCATCGGACAATGACGCCTCACCCCTTTCGGCGCCGCACCCTGCGAGTCTCCTCAACAGGACTCCGATGTTAGCCGCTGGTAACCGTCCTGTCGCTCGATGAGTCGGCAGTCAGTCTGATGTATTCCGTGCCGACCAGTTCGCCGCCGACCCGCCCGACGTCGCAGGTGGACAGTCGGAAACCGCTGCGCCGGAAGGCTTCCTGCACCTCGGCCGCGTCACCGAGGTCGTTGCTGGTCATCTGGGCGGCGTAGCGCCGGGCGGCGCGGGACAGCTCCTCAAGCTCCACCGGTAGCAGCGTGCGCCAGCCGGCCGCCCGTTCCCGGAACCGCAGCTCGAAGTCGTCGACCAGGTTGGTCATCCGCGGCTGGCCGCCCTGTTGCGGCTCCTCCTCCGCTGCCTCGCCGTCCTCGTCGAGCGGCTCCGGACCCCGGCGCGGCCACTCGTTCTCCGGATGCAACCGGACCGTGGTGATCACCCGTCCGCCCGGTCGCAACAGCCGGGACCAGCTCTGGAGCACGGTGTCCACCGCCCGCCGGTCGAAGCGGGTCAGGAACGCGTCCGTCACCACCAGGTCGAAGCCGTCGTCGGCGAGCTCGTCGACCTGGTCGGGGCGGGTGATGTCCCGGCGGTGAACGGTCACCTCCGCACCCACCTGGGCGGCGTACCAGCGGCAGGCGAGCAGCGGGGTCTCGCAGAGGTCGAGGGCGTGCACGTCCAGGTCGTCGGGCAGCCTGCCGGTCAGGGCGCGGGCCGCGTCCAGCACGAACGCCAGCATGGTGTAGTCGGCCGCGCCACTGATCAGGATCCGCCGGGCGCCGCCCCGCACCGCCTCGACAAGCTGGGTGGTGTAGAAGGTGGCGTGCCAGTTGGGGCTGCTCACCATGTCGAACAGGCGCAGGTACTGCCAGGCGCTGTGGTACCAGACGCAGCTCTTACGGTCGAAGTGCGAGGTGGTGCACGACATCGGCGCCATGGCGTAGAGCATGCTGGCCGACCGGAGGATCCAGCGGGTGAGTTCCGGACCGGCCGGATACTGTCGGGCGACGGTGGTGGGGGCGCATCGTCGCCCCATCAGCTCCTCCCACAGCCGGCGGGCCCGGTCGACCTCCTCGGAGTTCCCGGTGACCACCCAGGAGGCGAGGCCGTCGGTGCCGGTCTCCTGCCGCACCACCACGCTCCGGTCGATCAGCCACATGTCGTTCATCGGCACGGTGGCCATCTCACCGGCGAGGGAGATCGGGACGCTGAACGCCTGCAGCTTGTGGTGCCGGTCCTCGACGATCTGGCGGTCGACCTCGTCGGTGTCCACCCCGCCGGTCGGCACCAGATACAGCCGCTGCACGACGCAACGGGCGGCGAGCTGACGCCAGACGGCGCGCGAGAACGGCGCCTGGGAAGACTGACCGGCTGCGGCGAACGGGACGATCTGGCAGAGTTCGGTGTCGACTCCCGCCGCGATGCCCTGGATCAGCTCGTCGCCGGCTGCGGCCGGCAACCGCACCTGATGCGGGTCGGTGCCCTCGTAGGAGGCCCGGTAGAACAGGCTCGCCCGCCGTGCCCGTTCGATCAGATCGGCCGGCGATCTGCGGCCCGGCCCCTCGTCCTGACCACCCATCGGCATACCCACTCCCTATCCTCGAGTCGCGGTGACGACCAGATGGACGCCTCCGGGTTCCGTGACGACGTCGCGGACGTGCCAACCCGCCTGGGCGACGGCACCTGTGACGTCCGAGCAGCTGAATCGACGTGACTGGAAGCAGTGGATCCGGTGCCCGGCGGGCAGGCACGCGCCGTCGACGACGACCTCCCGCTCCAGCACCGCCGCACCGGTCACCACGCCATCGTGGAAGGAGAGGTCGAACTCCAGGTCGGCCTCGGCGATGCCGGCGGCCAGTAGCGGCTCCAGCGCCGCCGCCCGGAACGCCTGGCTGCGGTACGGGGCCAGCGTCGTGGCCGTCCCCTCGTCGCACCGGAGCAGGACGCTGACCAGGAGCACGTCACCCGGGCGCAGCCCGGCATGGATGTTGCCCAGCGCGGCGGCCGGTGAGTCGACGTTGCCGAGGGTGTGCCCGAGCAGGCAGCTCACCACCGGACCGTCAGCGGGACGCCAGCGCTCGACCTGGTCGGAAGAGCCGCACTCGATGTCCCACAGCCGCGCGTCGACGGTCATCGCCGCTCCGGCGGAGTGGGTGAGCCGGGCACAGGCCAGCGAGAGCAGGGTGGCGCTGAAGTCCAGCGCGAGGTAGCGCCGGCAGGGGCGACCGCCGTCGGCCAGCCGGGCGAGGAAGGCACCGCTGCGGCGGCCGTTGCCCGGACCGATCTCGGCGATCGTGGTCGCCGTCGGGTCGAGGATGCCGGAGCCCAGCAACGCCTCCGCCTCCTGCCGGGCCGAGACGAGCATCGCCAGGTAGTCGTCGGACCGGGCGTACGCGTCGTGGGTGTAGGCGGCACTGCCGGCGTAGGCGTATTTCAACGCTATCCGACCCGCCCGGATCGCCTCGATCGCCGTCCGACGGTGTCGATCGTTTTCGAAGAAAGGGGATTGTCGGGTGTCCGACAATCGACCGGACCGGTGCAATGGCGGCGAGGAATCGAGCATCGCGAGGTCGCCGTCGAACCGGACCGGGTCGAATGCATCTGCCACAACACCCTCCGACTGTGCCAGATTTCATCGCGAGCCTCAGAGTAGAACAGTCGCGCATCCCTTTCCATGCCTGCACGGCAGGTCGTTGCGCGATCTGCAATTCGATCAATACCGGGGACCAGCTATATCAGGAATTAGTTCCAGACAGCAGACCCATTAGTACCTGCCAATGTAGCCGAACGGACGAGTGACTGGTGCGGCATCGGCCGATGGCGCGCTCACCCCCGGGTGTCGAATCGGGCCCTCAACTGCCGGATCGCGGCGCGGGCCGCGGTGAGGAAGGTCTGCGGGGTGAACTCGTGCCGCTGCCAGTCCCCCTGGAGGCCACCGATGTCGCCCACCCCCGTCTCCACCAACAACACGATGTACTTGTTGAAGGCGAGCGCCGCACCCTTCTCCTCGATCAGCCAGGCGCTGGTGGTGTAGTTGTCGGCCGGTTCCGCCAGCCGCTGGTGACGGGTCATCACCGACAGGAACGCCTCGCACTCGCGGATGCGGTTGAGCACCGCCTTGCCGACGTAACCCTCGGCCGCCCGGCCGGTGACCACCTGGAACCCGTTGTCCTCGAGGAGACCCCGTAGCCCCTCGACGTACCCCTGTTCCTCGACGAAACGGTAGGAGAGGAAGACCGTGTTGGGCACCGGCGCCGGCTGCACCAGCGCCGGCTCGACCGGCACCCGGTCCAGGATCCGGGCGGTGTCGACGGACTCGGCGAGCTGCCGCAGGGAGGGGTCCTGGTTGGCCTCGGCGATGCCGTACACCTCGTCGAGCAGCCTGGTCGCGTTGCGCTGCCCCTCGGCCAGCAACCGGTGCGCCTGGCACCGGGCCAGCACCGTCCGGGTCTCGGCCGGCAGCATCTCGTCCGGTACGCGTTTGTCGAGCACGAACAGTTCCCGGAAACGGGCCCGATCGCCCTGGTAGAAGACGCTCGCCGGTCGTTCCGTCTCGGCCACGTCGACATGCAGCACGAAGGCCACCAGCGGATCCCGGCCCCGGATCCGGGCGACGAAGTCGCTTGTCGCACCGAGCCCCAGGTTGAGGGGATCCACGACCACCACCTCGTAGCCGCCGCCCGCCATCCGCTGGGCCGCGTCGTCGAGATCTTCGGCGACCAGCACCCGGTCCACCATCGGGCTGGCGGCCAGTTCGCGATAGAGCCGACCCGCCGCCGCCTGGTCGTTGTCGCAGAGCAGCACGGTGAGCGGAGGTAATTCATTCACGGCAGGAACTCCGAAATATCAGTGATCGACATCGACGAGGTCACCAATATTGGCATGCGAAAAAACTGTTGGCCTCACCAGGTGCGGCCGACCGCGACGACCGATCGGCGGGGGGCCGTGACCGGAAAGGCGACGCCACCACCATTGGCGGAAATCAGCTCCGTTAGACGGCCGGTCCGCCGCCCGCCCGGACAGGTGGCACGAATGCTCGGGTTTGCGGTTCGAAAGCGCGGGAAGGAAGCGGGAAGGGGGGCGGGAAGCGGACGCGACCGGAGGGACCACCACGATGAGCGCAGCGGGCACCACCGACGGCCGGTTGCCGAGAAACGCCACGGTCGCCGATCACGTCGTGGCCCGGCTCGCCGAGTGGGGGGTGCACCGCTACTTCGGCTACCCGGGTGACGGCATCAACGGGATGACCTCCGCCCTGCAACGGGCCGGCGACCGGGTGGAGTTCGTCCAGGTACGCCACGAGGAGACCGCCGGCTTCGCCGCCAGCGCCCACGTCAAGTACGGCGGCGGCCCGCTCGGCTGCGCCCTGGCGACCAGCGGCCCCGGCGCGATCCATCTGCTCAACGGCCTCTACGACGCCAAGCTCGACCACCAGCCGGTGGTGGCCCTGGTCGGCAACACCGCGCTCACCGCCGAGGGCGGCGGCTACTACCAGGAGGTCGACCTGCTCGCCCTCTACAAGGACGTGGCCGGGGACTTCCTGGCCCAGCTCGACGACCCGTCCCAGGTGCGGCACCTGGTGGACCGGGCCTGCCGAACCGCACTGTCCCGCCGGACGGTGACCGCGCTGGTGCTCCCGCTGGACGTGCAGGACGAGCCGGCGGTGCCGGACCCCCCGCACGCGCACGGCTACTACCACACCAGCGCGGCCCCCAGCAGCATGCCGACCGTGCCACCGGAGGCGGAGCTGCGCCGCGCCGCCGAGGTGCTGCGCGGCGGCGAGAAGGTGGCGATGCTGGTCGGGCAGGGCGCGCTCGGCGCCGAGGCGGAGGTACGGCTGATCGCCGACCGGCTGGGTGCCGGGGTGGCCACCGCCCTGCTCGGCTTCACCGCCGTCGACCACCGCGAGCCGTGGGTGACCGGGGCGATCGGGCTGCTCGGCACCCGGCCGAGCTGGCAGCTCATGCAGGAGTGCGACCGGCTGCTGATCGTCGGTAGCAACATGCCGTACTCGGAGTTCTATCCGCCGCAGGGGCAGGCCCGTGCGGTGCAGATCGACCTGGACGGCACCCGGATGGGGCTGCGTTACCCGACGGAGGTCAACCTGACCGGCGACGCCGGCCCGACCCTGCGGGCGCTGCTGCGGGAACTGGGCGACGGGCCCGCGCCGACGGCCTGGCGGGCGACGATCGCCGACGCCACCTCGGGATGGCGGCAGGCCCAGGCGGAACTGGCCGGGCAGCCCGCGCACCCGGTGAACCCGCAACTGCTGTTCCACACCCTCAACGACGTGCTGCCCGACGACGCGATGATCGCGGTGGACTGCGGCACCGCCACCGCCTGGTACGCCCGCCACCTCCAGGTCCGCCCCGGCATGCTGGCCAGCCTCTCCGGCACCCTGCTGTCGATGGGCGGGGCCATGCCGTACGCCCTGGCGGCGAAGTTCGCCCACCCGGACCGTCCGGTGGTGGCGTTGATCGGCGACGGGGCGATGCAGATGAACGGGGTCAACGAGTTGATCACCGTGGCGAAGAACTGGCGGCAGTGGGCCGACCCGCGTTTCGTGGTGCTGGTGCTCAACAACCGGGATCTGGCGTTCGTCAGCTGGGAACAGCGTTCCACCGAGGGCACCCCGCGCTATCCGGCCAGCCAGGATCTGCCGGACGTCGCGTACCACAGGTGGGCCGAGGTGTTGGGCCTCGACGGCGTGCTGGTCGACTCCCCCGACCAGGTCGACGGCCTGTGGCGACGGGTGCTGACCGCCGACCGCCCGGTGGTGGTGAACGCGGTGGTCGACCCGGCGGAGCTGATGCTGCCCCCGCACTTCACCCTCGACCAGGCCCGCAAGACGGCGGCGGCCCTGCTGCGCGGCGACACCGACCGGGCCGGCATCGTCCGCCGGGGCATCCCCGCCACCCTGGCCACCTACCGTCCCCGCCGCCGCTGACCCGCCACCGGGGCCGGGGCCGCTCGCCATGTCGCCACACCAGCGGGGTCGGCGCGGGACCGACACCGCTGGTGTGGCGATGATGGGTCGATCATGGGCCGGGCCCGCCGCCCTGTCGATCGTCACGCACCCGGTCGGGTCGGGCGATCATGGGACGCGGTGTCGATTCATGGCTCGCCCGGCCGCCGGTGGGCCCGGAGTTGTTGCCCGGGAGGGCTAGCGTGCCCGGGGTGCGACGATCGACGATGGTGGCGCTGGTGGGCGTGGACGGGTCCGGCAAGTCGACCCAGGCCAGGGCGCTGGCCCGGCGGCTGACCTCGGCGGGCGTGCCGGCGGTCTACCTGGAGAACGCCGGCGGCCGGCCACTGTGGAACCGTCTGGCGCAGGCGGTGGGCCGCCGCGACGGCGTGCACCTGTTCGGCCGGCGCTGCTATCCGCTACTGGAGGCGACGGTGCGCTGGCTGGCGCTGGCCCGCGCGGTGGCGGTCACCCGGCTGACCGGGCGGGTCGGGGTGATGGACCGTTGGACCTGGTGCCAGTACGTGATCATGCGGGCCCGGGGTGACCGGGGCGTCCGGCTGGTCCGCGCCGCATACGCCGTCTTCCCGAAGCCCGACCTGGTCTGCTTCCTGGCGGTCACCCCGGAGCTGGCCCGGCAGCGGGTGCTGACCCGGGGCATCGACACCGAGGAGTTGGCGCACCTGACCGCGCTGGACGCCGGCTACCGGGCGCTGGCCGGATTCGCCGACTTCACCGTGATCGACGGCGACGCCGACCCGACGACGGTGGCCGCCGCCCTGGACCGGGCGGTCACCCCCGTCACCACCCGGCGGTAGGCGGACGCGGGGCCGGGCGACAGTGGGTCAGCCCCGGCGGTTCTGCAGCCAGCGGAGCAGGTCCAGGGGGAGGTTCTGGTCCTCCCGCTCCGGGGCCCGGGGGGTCGGGCGGGGCGCGGGACGCTGCGGGTTGCCGGCGAGTTCCCGGCTGGGGGCGGTGAAGTCCCGTACCGGCAGGCCGTCGACCGCGGTACGGATGGTCCGGGCCACCGCGGTGATCACCTCACCCTGCACGGCCGCGCCGACCGCGTCGCTCGGGTCGTCGGGGTTGGCGGCGATGCCCGCGACCGCCACCTGCGGGGTGAACCCGACGAAGGTCTCGGTGGCGTTCTGCTCCGAGCTGCCGGTCTTGCCGGCCACCGGGCGGCCCACGATCCCGTCCACCCCACCGGCGGTGCTGCCGTTGCACTGCCCGTACGCCGACTGCTGCCCGACCGGGCAGCGGGCCGCGTCGGTGGCCGCCCGCGCCACGTCCGCCGACAGCACCTGCCTGCAGGCCGGCTGACCGACCGGCACGGTCGAACCGTCCGGGCCGGTCACCGACACCACAGGCGTCGGCGCGCAGTACGTCCCCTCGGCGGCCACCGTCGCGTAGGCGTTGGCCAGGTCGAGCGGGGTGGTCGCGGACACCCCAAGGGTGAACGCCCCCCAGTTGTCGGCGTCGTGCGCGGCGAGGTCGGCGTCGGTCCGGGCCCGGAAGGTGATCCCGAGACGCTGCGCCATCTCCACCACCTTGGCCGGGCCGACCTGCTCCTCCAGCCAGACGAAGTAGGTGTTCACCGAGCGGCCGAAGCCGTCCCACATCATCCGGTAGCCGTCCATCCGCGCCGGGTTGGCGTTCGCCGGGCACCACCTGCCGCCACAGGAGGCCTCCCCCTCGGCGGGGAACCGGGTGGTCAGCCGGCTCGGCGAGTCGAACCCGGTGGACAGGGTACGACCGTTCTCCAGCGCGGCCAGCATGGTGAACAGCTTGAACGTCGAGCCGGCCTGGTAGCCGGTGATGCTGCCGCCGCCGGAGACCAGCGGGTTGACGGTCTGCCCGTCGCCCACCCCGTACTCCCGGTTGACGGCCAGGGCGAGCACCCGGCCGGTGCCGGGCTCGACGGCGGCGATCGGCAGCGCGCGGGCGTCGTCGGCGGGGTAGACCTTGCGGGCCTCGGCGGCGGCGGTGGCCTGGACGTCCGGGTCGAGGGAGGTGACCACCCGGTAGCCGCCCCGGCGCAGCGCCTGCTCCCGCTCCTGCGCGGTCGCCCCGAAGGCGGGCTGCTCCAGCCACCAGCGGCGCAGGTAGTCGCAGAAGAAGCCCGCGTCGGCGGTCACCGTGGCGGTGCAGCCGTTGGGCTGGGCCGTGGGGTGCAGGATCAGTTTCTCGGCGCGGGCCGCGTCGGCCTGGGCGGCGGTGATCGCGCCGGTGGCGACCATCGAGTCGAGCACGTACCCGCGCCGCTTCAGGGCCGCGTCCCGGTCCCCGTCGATCGGGCTGTACTCGTCGGGCGACTGGACCAGGCCGGCGAGCAGCGCCGACTCGGCGAGCGTCAGGTCGGCCGGCGCCTTGCCGAAGTAGCGCTGGCTGGCGGCGGCGACCCCGTACGCGCCGGAGCCGAAGTAGGCGATGTTGAGGTAGCGGTTGAGGATCTCGTCCTTGCTGAGCGTCTTCTCCAGCTCGGTCGCGTACCGGATCTCCTGGAGCTTGCGCCCCACGGTCTGCTCGGTGGCCGCCTCCCGCTCCTCGGCGGTCCGGCTGGGGTCGCTCTTGAGCACGTTGCGCACGTACTGCATGGTCAGCGTGGAGCCGCCCTGGGCGGTGCCGCCGCCGGTGACGTTGGCGACCAGGGCCCGCGCCATGCCGCGCAGGTCGGCCCCGCCGTGGGAGTAGAAGCGGCGGTCCTCGGCGGCGACGATCGCCTGCCGCAGCGTCGGGGCGATCTCGGCCAGCGGCACGTCGGTGCGGTTGACGTCGTAGAACGTGGTGAGCAGCGTCCTACCGTCGTTGGCGTAGAGGTAGGAGCGCTGCGGGGTGGCCGGGGTGCGCAGCGCCGCCGGCAGGTCGTCGAACGCCCCGAGCACCGCCCTGGTGGCGAGTCCCGCGAGCAGGTTGCCCGGCAGCGCGGCGACCGCGAGGACCAGGCCGGCCAGCAGGCCGGCGAGCAGCACGGTGAGCAGCCGCGTCAGCGGCGTCCGGGGTGAGGACATGCGGGTAAGCATTGCCACCGCGCGGACCAGCAGCCCACTCCGGCACCCGATTGTCAGGTAACTCACCGTGACCTGCCAGCGACTTCCCCGTCCGGATGCCCTGTCGTCCCCGTCCGTCCGGTCCATCCCGTCTCTCCCCCCGGCTCGGTGATCAAGAGGTTTGGCCGCGTCCCGTCCGGATTCCTGACCGAAAGCTCTTGATCACCGGGGCGGGAGGGTGGTGGGGAGGGAGGGTCAGGGGGTGGTGACGCTGGCGGTGGCGGCGTCGCGGGCGACGGTGGCCGGGACGAGCCGACCGGAGCGGTAGCCGATGCCGATGCCGGCGACCAGCACGAGGATCGCTCCGAAGGTCTGCAGCGGGCCGAACAGCGCGCCGCCGAGGCCGAGCAGGGGTGCGGCGATCATCAGCATCGCCCCGTCGCCGATCGCGAACGCCCCGGACCGGGCCACCGCCCAGCCGATGAGCAGCCAACCCACGGTGTAACAGGTGGCGCCGAGCAGCACCAGCGTCCGGGCGGTGGTGCCGAAGACGGGGGTCGACGCGGCCAGGCCGGCGAAGGGCAGCATCAGCACCGTACCGCCGATGCTGGTCAGCAACCCGGCCACCGCGCCCCGCCGGCTGCGGGTGGCCGCGAGCAGGCCGGTGAGCGCGAGCAGGGCGAGCAGACCCAGCCAGATCGCCGCCACCCAGCCGAGCAGGTAGAGCGGCTGACCGTCGGCCGGGTAGGGGTCGTTGCCGACCCCGCCGTCGCTGGCCATCGCCACCGTGCCGGTCAGCACCGCGTAGGCGGGCAGCAGCCAGACCGCGGCGCGGGCGAGCCGGCGCAGCGACCAGGCCCAACTGGCGTCGGTGGCCGGCGCGGCCGGTCCGGGGTCGCCGACGAAGGGCAGCACCCCGAAGCCGCCGCCGGTGCGCCGGGTGCCCAGCGGCCCGGCCGGGTCGTGTGCACCGGGAACAGGGGTACGGGAGAACAGCCGCTGCGCCGGGTCCTTCATGCCTCACCTCGTCCGCTCCGCCGGGCGTCGCCGGCTACCTGCACGGGCGGGCCGCGGGGCCGACCCGTCTGCGGCGACGGGTGACACGGAACGCACCGACGCCCCGGGCCTGACCACCACCCGTCCCTCAGGACCGATCGTGGCAGGCGCCGGGGCGTCGGATGAGTGTTTCTCACATTTGCCGCCCGGGGTGGGCGGCGGCGGGGTCAGGCCCGTTCGCGCTGGTCGGCCGGGTCGGTGACCAGGCTGGCCGGGGAGACCGGCTCGGGGGCCGGCAGCCCCTTCGGCACGTTGCCGCCGGTGGCCTGCGCCTCGGCGACGCGTACCTCGTCGTGGATCTGCTGGGCGGCGCTCGCCGCCGCCTCGGCCGCCTCGGCGGCCTCCCGCTCGACCTCGCTGGCGGTGTGCTTCGCCTCGGGGGCCGGCTCGTCGCCGACCATCCGGCTCAGCCCGCCCAGCGCGCCGCCCATGCCCTCCAGCGCCTTGGTCAGCTCGGCCGGGACGATCCAGACCTTGTTGGCCGTGCCGTTGGCGATCTGCGGCAGCGCCTGGAGGTACTGGTAGGCCAGCACCTTCTGGCTCGGGTTGGCGGTGTGGATCGCGTCGAAGACCGTCCGGATCGCCTTGGCCTGCCCCTCGGCCTGGAGGATCCGGGCCTGCCGGTCACCGTCGGCGCGCAACACCGCGGACTGCTTCTCGCCCTCGGCGGTGAGGATCTGCGACTGCTTGTGCCCCTCGGCGGTCAGGATCGCCGCCCGGCGGTCCCGCTCGGCGCGCATCTGCTTCTCCATCGAGTCGCGGATGCTCGCCGGCGGCTCGATCGCCTTGATCTCCACCCGGGTGACCTTGATGCCCCACCGGCCGGTGGTCTCGTCGAGCACGCCGGAGAGGTGCCGGTTGATCTCCTCGCGGCTGGTCAGCGCCCGCTCCAGGTCCAGCGAACCGATCACGTTACGCAACGTGGTGACGGTCAACTGTTCGATCGCCTGGATGAAGTTCGCGATCTCGTAGGTGGCCCGGACCGCGTCGACCACCTTGTAGTAGAGAACGGTGTCGATCGACACCACCAGGTTGTCGGAGGTGATCACCGGCTGCGGCGGGAAGCTGACCACCTGCTCGCGCATGTCGACCTTGGTACGCACCGCGTCGACGAACGGGACCAGCAGGTTCAGGCCCGGGTTCAGGGTGCGCTTGTACTTGCCGAGTCGCTCCACCACGTCCTGACGCTGCTGCGGCACGATGCGTACCGCCTTCGCCAACGTCACCACCATGATCAACGCCACGGCCACCAACAGGACCGCTAGAAATTCCATACCGTCACCTTTTCGCTTCCGGCAGCTCGCCGGGGGAGGAAATGTCGTCCTGCCACACCAGGGCGGTGGCGCCCTGGACCTTTATCACCTGCACCCGCGCACCGGGCGCGAAGGTCTGCGTCGCGTCGTACGGACGTGCCGTCCACAACTCGCCGTCGATCTTCACCATGCCCTGTTCGGCATCGACCTGCTCGATCACCAGGGCGGTGGCGCCCTCCAGCGCCTGCACCCCGAACGGCTGCTCGCCACTGTCCATCGACGGCCGCATGTGCCGGCGGATGGTCGGCCGGGCGAGCGCCACCGTCAGCGCCGACACCACGGCGAAGACCACCGCCTGCACGGCGACGGGCGCACCCAGCGCGGCGGCCCCGGCGGCGGCGAACGCGCCGACCGCGAACATGATCAGAAACAGCGTCGTCGTGAAGATCTCGGCGACGGCCAACAGCACACCCAGCACGATCCACACCACGGCGTCCACCCCTCGATCGTGACACGTCCACGCGAATCCACCCACTTCTGGTGATCAGTAAGCTCGGTTCAGGCCCGAACCGACCCCCGCGAAGGAGCTGCTGGTGACCCTGCTCGCCGAGACCGCCCGCCGGATCGACACCCTCGTGGCGCAGACCCAGGCCGCCGGGCGCACCCCCTCGCTGGCGCTCGGGATCGTCCGGGACGGCGCGCTGGTCCACCTGGCCACCGCCGGCGACCACCCGCGCCCCGACGCCGACCTGCAGTACCGGCTCGGCTCGATCACCAAGACCATGACCGCCACGCTGGTCATGCGGGAACGCGACGCCGGCCGGCTCACCCTGGACGACCCGCTGGAGCGGCACCTGCCGGGCACCGCCGTCGGCGGGCTCACCCTGCGCCAGCTCCTCGGCCACGCCAGCGGCCTGCAGCGCGAGCCCGACGGCCCGTGGTGGGAACGTACCGGGGGCACCGACCTGGCCACCCTGGTCGCCGGCGTGACCACGGACAAGGTCGGCTACCCCGCCTGGCGCGGCTACCACTACTCCAACCTGGCGTACGGCCTGCTCGGCGGGGTGCTGGAACGGGTCACCGGGACACCCTGGGCGCGACTGCTCACCGAGCGCGTCCTCGACCCGCTGGGGCTGCGCCGCACCACCTACCGCGCCACCGAGCCGTACGCCCGGGGGTACGTGGTGCACCCGTGGCACGACACGCTGCGGGAGGAGCCGCGTACCGACACCGGGGCGATGGCCCCCGCCGGGCAGCTCTGGTCGACGGTCACCGACCTCGCCCGCTGGGCGGCGTTCCTGGCCGACCCCACCGACGAGGTGCTGGCCGCCGACACCCTCACCGAGATGTGCACCCCGGTGATGCTCAACGACCTGGACTCCTGGCGCGGCGGGCACGGGCTGGGACTGGAGCTGTACCGCGACGGCGACCGGGTGTACGTGGGCCACGGCGGCTCGATGCCCGGCTACGTCGCCGCGCTGACCGTGCACCGGCCCAGCCGGACCGCCGTGGTCGGCTTCGCCAACTCATATGGTTTCCGCACCGGGCACATCGGCGGGCTGTCCCGGCAACTGCTCACCCTGGTCCTGGACGCCGAACCGACCCCGGTCGTGCCCTGGCGTCCGGCCGCCGCCCCGCCCCCGGCGGAACTGGCCGAGCTGACCGGCCGCTGGTGGTGGATGGGCATCGAGTACGAGGTCCGGGCCGACCCGGCCGGCGACCTGTGGGCCGGCCGGCCCGGCGAGCCGACGCTGCGGTTCACCCGGACCGGACCGGACCGCTGGCGGGGCCGCTCCGGCGAGGAGGACAGCGAGGTCCTCGCCGTGCTGCGCGACCCGGACGGGCGGGCGGTGGGCCTGGACATCGGCACCTTCGTCTTCACCCGTACCCCCGACCAGGAGCCCTGACCGCCCCGCCGGGGCCGGGCCGGCCGTGGGTGTCAGTCGGGTTCGGTGACGAAGTCGATCAGGCGTTCCATCGCGTTGATCAGCGGGGTCTCCACGTCGGCGAAGCTGTCCACCCGGGACAGGATGCGCCGCCACAGCTCGGCCGGCTCGGCCACCCCGAGGGCCGCGCAGACGCCCTCCTTCCACGGCCGGCCCGGCGGCACCACCGGCCAGGCCCGGATGCCCACCGCGGCCGGCTTGACCGCCTGCCACACGTCCACGTACGGGTGACCGGTGACCAGCACGTGCGGGGAGTTCACCCGGGCCACGATCCGGCTCTCCTTGGAGCCGGGCACCAGGTGGTCGACGAGCACCCCGAGCCGGCGGCCGGGGCCGGGAGCGAAGTCGCGTACCTCGGCGTCGAGGGCGTCGATGCCGTCCAGCGGCTCCACCACCACGCCCTCGATCCGCAGGTCGTCGCCCCAGATCCGCTCCACCAGGGCGGCGTCGTGCACGCCTTCCACCCAGATCCGGCTGGCCTTGGCCACCCGTGCCCGTACGTCGGCCACGGCGATCGACCCGGAGGCGGTCCGGCGGCGGGCGGCGGGCACCGGGGCACGGGCCGGCCGGCGCAGGGTCACCGGTTCCCCGTCGAGCAGGAACGCGGCGGGCAGCAGCGGGAAGACCCGCCGCCGGCCGTGCCGGTCCTCCAGCACCACCGCCGACGCCTCGAACCCGACCACCGCGCCGCAGAACCCCGAGTCGGCGTCCTCCACCACGAGATCCGGTTCGGCGTCGACCTCGGGGGTGACCTTCCGTCGCCGCCAGTCGCCCGCCAGCACGTCCTCGCCGTATCGCCCCGCCATGTCGAGCACGCTAGTCTCCGTCGCGCCCCGGCACCTCCCGACGCGCCCGCCCGATCCGACACGCCGGCCGTCCGGCCACCGTCCCGCCCGGCCGCGCACCCCGCCGGGCGCGTGTCCGCGCCGCAGCGGGCCGTGCCCGCATGGCCCGCCACCTGCGGCGGCGGGCGGACCGGACAGCCGACGATCCGGCAGTCGAGACAGGGGCGGCGGGGAGCACGTACCCTTTTCGGCATGTCCTCCCCCGCAACGGGCGCGGCCACCATGGCCGCGCGCCGGTCGAGCCGTTTCGTGGCCTGGGTACGCGCCTGGCGGGCCGGCCTCGTGCCCTTCGACGAGGTCGCCGAGTCGGTCGCCGGCGACGAGGAGCACCTGGTCGCCGACGCGCCGGGCACCTGGCGGGACGTGCCGCTACGTGAGGCCCTGCCGGCGCTGGCCAAGCTCTCCCCCGACGAGATCCGGTTGGTGCTGCCCGCGCCGGGCGACCCCCGGGGGCTGCCCGGTCCGGGTGACTTCGCCGGGGCGGCGCTGCTGGCCGGGGAGGCCGTGGTGGCCGGTGCGCTCGGGCTGATCCCCGAGGTACGCAGCCACACCTCCGGCTCCGGGATGACCTGGGAGACGGTGCTGTGGCGGGTCTACCCGCTGCCGGCCGACGCGGCGAGGGCGTCGCTGACCGCGCCGGGGGCCGCCGAGGCGGAGGCGGAACTCGCCACCGCGCTGGCCGAGTCCACCGCCGCGTTGACCCGGCTCGACGTGGCCCAGTGGCGGCCCGAGCTGGCCGGGGCGCTCGCCGCGCTGCGTCGCCCGGACGGCGCGACCGACCTGCCCCCCGGGTTCGACCCGCGTTCCCGGCGGCTGTTCGCCCGCGCCGCCGTGCTCGACCGGGTGCTCGCGCTGGCCGGGGAGAGCGCGCCCGGCGGGGCGATCAACAACCATGAGGCGCAGCAGCGCGACGCGGCGCTGCGCCCACTCACCACCGCCTGCCGGCAGGCGCTGGTCGCCGCCTGCAACGCCCCGCTGCGCCCCTGAGCCCGCCCGCACCGGCTCCGTCGGGCCGGTACAGGGTCAGATCTCGTCGATCAGGTCGAGCACCGAGTCGACGATGCGCGACGGCCGGTACGGGTAGCGTTCCGTCTCGGCCCGGGTGCTGATCCCGGTGAGCACCAGGATCGTCTCCAGCCCCGCCTCCAGGCCGCACAGGATGTCGGTGTCCATCCGGTCGCCGATCATCGCGGTGCTCTCCGAGTGGGCGTTGATGGTGTTCAACGCCGAGCGCATCATCATCGGGTTGGGCTTGCCGACGAAGTACGGCTCCACCCCGGTCGCCTTCGAGATCATCGCGGCGACCGACCCGGCGGCGGGCAGCGCGCCCTCCACCGACGGGCCGGTGACGTCCGGGTTGGTGCAGATGAACCGCGCCCCGTCGTTGATCAGCCGGACCGCCTTGGTGATCGCCTCGAAGCTGTAGGTGCGGGTCTCCCCCAGCACCACGTAGTCCGGGGCGAAGTCGGTCAGCACGTAACCGACGGCGTGCAGCGCGGTGGTCAGCCCCGCTTCCCCGATCACGTACGCGGTGCCGCCCGGCCGCTGGTCGGCGAGGAACTGGGCGGTGGCCAGCGCCGCCGTCCAGATCGCCTCCTCGGGCACCTCGAACCCCATCCGGGTCAGCCGGGCCTGGAGGTCGCGCGGGGTGTAGATGGAGTTGTTGGTGAGCACCAGGAAGGGCTTGCCGGAGGACCGGAGCCGGTTGACGAACTCCGGCGCGCCGGGCACCGGCTGGCCCTCGTGCACCAGCACGCCGTCCATGTCGGTGAGCCAGCTCTGCACCGGCTTGCGGTCAAGCATCTGTCGTCCCAAGGGGGTGTCGGGGAGGGCGGGTCGTCGGCATCAGGGGCGGCGGGCGGCCGGCACGCAGCACGGGGTCGGGCAGGTGTCCCACATCGGCAGCTCACCGAGGCGGCGACGGGTCGCCGGCCCGTCGGGCGTGGTGCGTTCGGCCACCAGTTCGCGCACCATCGCCACGAACCTCGGGTCGGTGCCGGGGGTGCCCGCCCGGACGAAGTCCAGGCCGAGCTGCTTGGCCGTCTCGGACGCCTCGGTGTCGAGGTCCCAGACCACCTCCAGGTGGTCCGAGACGAACCCGATCGGGCTGACCACCACACCGGTCACCCCCTGCCCGGCGAGGGCGGTCAGGTGGTCGTTGACGTCCGGCTCCAGCCAGGGCACCTGCGGCGGGCCGGAGCGGCTCTGCCAGACCAGGTCGTAGGGCAGGTCGGGTGCGGCGGCGGCGTGCACCAGGCGGGCGGTCTCCGCCAGCTGCGCGGTGTACCGGCCGCCGTGCGGGCCGGCGGTGGCCGCCGCCGAGGTGGGGATGGAGTGCGCGGTGAAGACCAGCCGGGTGGTGTCCCGCCGGGCCGGGTCGAGCTGGGCCAGCGCCGAGCGCACCGCGTCGGCGTGCGGCTCGACGAAGCCCGGGTGGTCCCAGAACTGGCGCAGCTTGTCGATCACCGGGGCGTCCGGGCCGACGGCGGCCCGCGCGGCGGCGATGTCCTCCTGGTACTGCCGGCACGACGAGTAGCCGCCGTACGCGCTGGTGACGAACGCCAGCGCCCGGGTGATCCCGTCGTCGCGCATCCGCGCCACGGTGTCGGCGAGCATCGGGTCCCAGTTCCGGTTGCCCCAGTAGACGGGCAGGTCGACGTCGTGCGCGGCGAGGTCGGCCCGGATCGCGGCGAGCAGCTCGCGGCACTGCTGGTTGATCGGGGAGACCCCGCCGAAGTGCAGGTAGTGCTCGGCGACCTCGGCCAGCCGCTCGGGCGGCACCCCCCGCCCCCGGGTCACGTTCTCCAGGAAGGGCAGCACGTCCTCGGGCCGCTCCGGGCCACCGAAGGAGACCAGCACCAATGCGTCGTACGACATGGGGTCATTCTCCCCCGCGGTCGGCGACGGCCTGACGACGGCCCCTGGTCCCGCAGGTTACGCCGGGGCCCCGGTCCGGGGCCCCCGCGTGCGGCTCAGGCGCCCAGGGCGTGGTAACCGCCGTCGACGTGGACGATCTCGCCGGTGGTGGCCGGGAACCAGTCCGACATCAGGGCCAGGCAGGCGCGGGCGGCCGGCTCCTGGTCGGTGAGGCTCCAGCCGAGCGGGGCCCGCTCGGTCCACGCCTGCTCGAACTGCTCGAAGCCGGGGATGGACTTCGCGGCCATCGTGCGCAGCGGCCCGGCGGCGACCAGGTTGCTGCGGATGCCCTTCTTGCCCAGGTGCAGCGCGAGGTAGCGGGAGGCGGACTCCAGCCCGGCCTTGGCCACCCCCATCCAGTCGTAGACCGGCCACGCCTTGGTGGCGTCGAAGGTCAGCCCGACCACCGAGCCGCCCGGCGACATCAGCGGCAGCGCCGCCATGGCCAGCGACTTGTAGGAGTACGTGGAGACGTGCAGCGCGGTCGCCACGTCCTCCCAGGAGGCGTCGAGGAAGCCGCCGCCGAGGCAGCTCTGCGGGGCGAAGCCGATCGAGTGGACCACCCCGTCGAGGCCGTCGACGTGCTCGCGTACCTGGTCGGCCAGGCCGGCGAGCTGCTCCGGGCTGGTCACGTCCAGCTCGATGATCGGCGCCGGCTGGGGCAGCCGCCGGGCGATCCGCTCGACCAGCGAGAGTCGACCGTAGCCGGTGAGCACGACCTGGGCGCCGTTGTCCTGGGCGAGCTTCGCCACCGAGAAGGCGATCGAGGCGTCGGTGATGACGCCGGTGACGAGCAGCCGCTTACCGGCGAGCAGTCCTGACATGTGTTGGCTTCCTCCGTACGTTCTCAGTGACCCATGCCGAGGCCGCCGTCGACCGGGATGACGGCACCGGAGATGTAGCCGGCGGCGTCCGAGGCGAGCCAGGTGACCACCCCGGCGACCTCGTCCGGCGCGGCGAACCGCCCGGCCGGGATGACCTTGCGGTACTCGGTACGGCGCTCCTCGGGCAGGGCGGCGGTCATCTCGGTGTCGATGAAGCCCGGGGCGACCACGTTCGCGGTGATGTTGCGGCTGCCCAGCTCCCGGGTGATCGACCGGGCCACCCCCACCAGGCCGGCCTTGCTGGCCGCATAGTTGACCTGGCCGGCGCCGCCGTAGAGCCCGATCACCGACGAGATGAAGATCATCCGGCCGAACTTGGCCCGGAGCATCTTGGACGAGGCCCGCTTGGCGCAGCGGAACGCGCCGGTGAGGTTGGTGTCGAGCACCCCGGTGAACTGCTCCTCGGACATCCGCATCAGCAGCGTGTCGTCGGTGATGCCGGCGTTGGCGACCAGCACCTCGACCGGGCCCAGCTCGGCCTCGACGGCGGTGAACGCGGCGTCGACCGAGGCGCTGTCGGTGACGTCGCACCGGACGCCGAACACTCCCTCCGGCGCGTCGCCGCTGCGGTGCGTGACCGCGACCCGGTCGCCCTGCTTGGCGAACGCCTGGGCGATGGCCAGTCCGATTCCCCGGTTGCCGCCGGTCACCAGCACGGTGCGGGCCACGGGTCCCCCTTCGGTTCCGCTGATCATTCCGGTCGGAGCCTAGGCGTTACCGGCAGGTAACCGCTAACAGCGCGCCACCGGGCCTGGCGCGGCGGCCGGGAGGAATCGCGGCGCGACCACCCTCCGGGAGCGGCCGGACACCGTCCGGGGCGGGACGGCCGAATGCGCGGTGCGGGTGCCCCCGTTGTACGATGATCAGCGTCCGCGAGCCGAATGCGACTCGCGTTTTGGCCCCGCCGACCGCAGGAGGTGATCGCTGTGCGAGATAGCGATCCTCCCAGTCGTGGCCGGGCCGTCCGTCAGCCCCGCTGAGCCACGACTCAGTCGGTCGAGCTGACCCAGCTCCCGCTCCCCGTCACCGCCCGCCTGCGGCCCCGGCCGACAGAACGGTAGGTGGTGCCGTCCCGCGCCGGGACGCCCCCGTGGAGCACCCCGGTCACGACTTCGTGTGCGCGCCCTGATCAACCCCTGCGGTCCCGCCCGCCCGTGGACCGTCCAGTCGCCACCGGAGCCGTTCATGAGCCGCTACGTCGCCCCGTTGGGCTTCACCCTCGCCGCCGTCTGGGTGGCCGTCGTGTTCGTGCTGGCCGGCGGCGGTCACTGAGACCGCCGCGCCGACCCGCGCGCCCCGCACCGGCGACCACCGCCGGGACGCCCCGGACCCGGATCACCGCCGGGACGTCCCGGGGTGCGGGCACCGCACCCCGGGACGTCCCGGCCGACCTCAGAGCATCCGGGACGTCCAGAGCAGGCTCAGCCCGCCCGCGCAGAGCGCCAGCAGCAGCGCCGCCCCCGCGTACCACTGGGTGATCTCGCGGGGCTCGGTGCGGAACCCGATCGACGAACCCATGTCCTGGTAGACCTGCTTCAGCTCGGCCACCGAGGCCGCCTCGTAGAAGAAGCCCTCGGTGGTCTCGGCGAGCTGGGCCAACGCCAGCCGGTCCACCGGCACCCGCTGCAACTGACCACCGATGTCGACCTGCCCCGAGTCCGTGCCGAACGCGATGGTCGAGACCGGCACGTTCGCCGCCTGCGCCGCCGCCGCGGCCTCCTCCACCGACCGGCCCGAGGTGCGGAACCCGTCGGAGAGCAGCACGATCCGGGCCGGCGGGATACCGGCCGCGCCGTCGGCCGGCACCGACCGGATCGCCTCCAGGCAGGTGAAGACCGCCTCGCCGGTGGCGGTCGCCTCGGCCAGGGTCAGCCCGTCGATCGCCGCCGTCACCGCAGCCCGGTCCTTGGTGGGCGCCACCAGCACGTTCGCCGCCTTGGCGAAGGAGACCAGCCCCAGGTTGTAGCTGGCCGGCAGCTCGCCGACGAACTGCTTGGCCGCCTCCTGCGCCGCCTCCAACCGGTTCGGCGACACGTCGTCGGCCTGCATCGACAACGACACGTCGATGGCGAGCATCACGGTGGCCCGCTCCAGCGGCTCCTCGGTGTCGATCGCCGGGCGGGCCATCCCGGTGGCCAGCGCCACCATCGCCAGCAGCAGCGCGGTCGCCGCCGCGTGCCGTCGCCACCCCAACCCCTTCGGCGCGAGGGTACGCAGCAGGTCCACGTTGGTGAACCGCATCGCGTACGCCCGGCGGTGGCGCTGCCGCCAGACGTAGGCGGCGGCCAGGACCAGCACCGGCACCAGGGCCAGCAGCCACCACGGTTGCATGAAACGGATCATCGCGTCGTCCCCCGGGTGCGGGCGTGCCGCTGGGCGGCCACGAATCGCACCATGTCCAGCAGCCAGTCTCGGTCGGTACGCAGCATCAGGTGCCCGGCCCCGGCGGCCCGCAGCTCGGTGGCGATCGCGCCGCGCTGGGCGGCGGCCGCCTCGGCGTAGCGGCGGCGCAGTCGCGGATCGGCGGTCTGCACCTCGTGCAGTTCCCCGGTCTCCGGGTCCACCACCGGCAGCACCCCCACGTCGGGCAACTCCAGCTCGCGCGGGTCGACCACCTCGATGGCCAGCACGTCGTGCCGGACCCGCAGCTTACGCAGCGGCCGGCCCCACTGCTCGGGCGGCGCGAGGAAGTCCGAGATCACCACCGCCAGGCCCCGGCGGCGCGGCGGCCGGTTGAGCAGGTCCACCAGCGCGCCGAGGTCGCCGCGTCCGGGGCGCAGCGGGGTGTACGCCACCGCGCGCAGCAGCGCCTGCGCCTCCCGCCGGCCGGACCGGGCCGGCACCCGGGTCAGCACCCCGGGCCCGGTGGGCTCCGGTGGCGGGGCGGAGCGCCACCGACGGGTGGGCGGGGCCGGCGGCGGGGCCCCGGTGCCGATCACCGCGCCGATCCGGTTGCCGCCGCGCACCGTGAGGTGGGTCAACGCGGCCGTCGCGGCGACCACCACGTCCCGCTTGAGCCACCGGCCGGTGCCGAAGTCCAGGCTCGCCGACAGGTCCACCGCCAGCCAGGTCTCCAACTCCCGGTCGGCCACCGTACGCCGCACGTGCGGGGTGGTGGTGCGGGCGGTCACCGGCCAGTCCATCCGGCGTACGTCGTCGCCGGGTCGGTACTCGCGGGACTCCCCCGCCTCGCTGCCCGGACCGGGCAGCAGGCCCGCGTAGTCGCCCTGGAGCAGCCCGTCGAGTTTGCGGGTCACCAGCAGTTGCAGGCGGGACAGCACCGCCTCGGTCCGCTCCCCACCGGCGTCGGCCGGGCGTACCGGTGCGGTCACGGGTGCTGCCCGGGCCAGCCGGCGGCCGGCGGGCCGCTGACCGGCGGCGGCCCGGACGCCTGCTGCCGGGGCGCGACCGAGGGCGGCGGGATGGTCGACATCACCCGGTGCACCACGTGGTCGGCGGGCACGTCGTCGGCGAGCGCGTCATAGCTGAGCACCAGCCGGTGCCGCAGGATGTCCGGCGCGATGTCCTGGACGTCCTGGGGCAGCGCGTAGTCCCGGCCGCGCAGCAGGGCCAGCGCCCGGGTGGCCCGGATCAGGCCGAGCGAGGCACGCGGGCTGGCCCCGTACTGGATCAGCCGGGCCACGTCGGGCATCCCGTGCTCGGCCGGGCTGCGGGTGGCCAGCACCAGCCGTACCGCGTAGTCGACCAGGGCGTTGTGCACGAAGACCTGGTCGGCCTTGCGTTGCAGGGCGAGCAGGTCGTCGGTGTCGAACACCTGCGCCGGCTCGGGCGCGGCGACCCCCATCCGGTAGACGATCTCCCGCTCCTCGGCGTCGGTCGGATACCCGACGACGATCTTCATCAGGAAACGGTCCCGCTGCGCCTCCGGCAGCGGATAGACGCCCTCCTGCTCGATCGGGTTCTGGGTCGCCATCACCAGGAACGGGTCGGGCACCCGGTGGCTCTGACCGCCGATCGACACCTGCCGCTCGCTCATCACCTCCAGCAGCGCCGACTGCACCTTGGCCGGGGCCCGGTTGATCTCGTCGGCGAGCAGGAAGTTCACGAAGACCGGGCCCAGCTCGACGTCGAACTTCTCACTCGACTGCCGGTAGATCCGGGTGCCCATGATGTCGGCCGGCACCAGGTCCGGGGTGAACTGCACCCGGGCGAACTGCCCGCCCACCACCCGGGCCATCGTCTCCACGGCGAGGGTCTTGGCCACCCCGGGCACCCCCTCCAGCAGGCAGTGCCCCCGGGCCAGGAGCGCCACGAACATCCGCTCCACCATCCGGTCCTGACCGACGATCACCCGTTTGATCTCGAACAAGGCCCGTTCCAGCAGGGTGGCGTCCTGGGCGGGGGTGGTCACCGCCGCGGGTGTCTCGGGGGCCGTCCCGTTCGGGGTCGGGGCGTCGGGCGTGGTCGGCTGGGCCACCGGTCCTCCACAGCATGTTCGGTCGTCGTGGCGTGGTGCGGTAACAAGACTCGCATGCCCGGCTGAGAGCCGAGGTGGGGAGAACCCGATTTCGGGTACGCCGTCCGGATCACCGAATCGCTGAACGAGGCTGGACACGAAGGGGCCTGCCACGTGTACGATTCACCCCGTCGCCGGGCGGCTCCCCCCGTGGCCGCCCGGCGCTCACCTCTTCTCCGGCCCCGGCTTCTCCGGCCCGGCGCACATCCCCGGTCCCGGCGCACGACCCCGGCCCCGGCGCGCGCCTACACTCCCCTGGTGACCGATCCCACCCCCGCAGGCGAGCCACCCGTCTGTTCGTCCCGGGGCTGCCGCGCGCCCGCCGCGTGGGCACTGCGCTGGAACAATCCCCGGTTGCACGAGCCCGAGCGGCGCAAGACCTGGCTCGCCTGCCCGGCCCACCGGGGCAGCCTCGGCGACTTCCTCGACGCCCGCGGCTTCCTCCGTGACGTCACCGCGCTCCCCGGATCGCATACCCTCGAAGCGTGAACGCTGCCGAGCCACCCCAGTCCCCGGTGAGCGCCCTGGAACCCTGGCCGGACACGGTCCACTGGCAGCCCATCTCGACCGACCTGATCTGGGTCGAACTGCTCCGCCTGGCGATGGGCCTGGCGGTGCTGCTGGTCGGGCTGGCGCTGGGCTGGGCGTTCACCGGGCACTGGCTGTTCGGTGCCGGCTGCGCCGTGGTGCTGCTCGGCGGTGCCTGGCGGGTGGTGACGATCGTCCGCGCCGTGCGCGCCTGGGGGTACGCCGAACGCGCCGACGACCTGCTGGTCCGGCACGGGCTGCTGGTCCGCCGGTTGTCCATCGTGCCGTACTCGCGGATGCAGTTCGTCGACGTCAGCGCGGGCCCGCTGGAACGCGCCTTCGACCTCGCCACCGTGCAGCTGCACACCGCCGCGGCGGCCACCGACGCCCGGGTGCCCGGCCTGCGGCCGGCGGAGGCGGCCCGGCTCCGCGACCGCCTCACCGCCCTCGGTGAGGACCGGGCGGAGGGACTGTGACCGACGGTTCCCCCGGCCCCGGCGCACCCCACCCGACGCCCCCGCACGCCCCGACGGCACCCGACGTCCCGGCGGCTCCGGCTGCCCCGCCGGTGGGGACGGGCGGGCCGGCCGGTGCCGAGCCACGGCAGCGGCTGCACCCGCTGAGCCCGGTGTTGCAGGGGGCGAAGTCCCTGGTCGTGGTGATCGCCGGGCTCTCCTGGTCGACACTGTCCCGGGTCGGCTTCGGCTGGTTCGCGGTGCTGGTGGCGGTGCTCGCCCTGGGCGCGACGGTGCTGGCGGTGGTGAGCTGGTACAACACCGGCTACCACATCGTCGGGCGGGAACTGCGGGTGTACGAGGGGCTGCTGTGGCGGCGGACCCGGGCGATCCCGCTGGAGCGGTTGCAGGCCGTGGAGGTGGTCCGCCCCCTGCTGGCGCAGCTCACCGGCCTGGCCGAGCTGCGCCTGGAGGTGGTCGGCGGCGGCAAGACCGAGGCGCCGCTGGCGTACCTGTCGGTCGCCGACGCGGCCCGGCTACGGCAACGGCTGCTCGCCGTGGCCGCCGGCCTGCCCGACGGGGCGACCACCGGCCCCGGCCCGCAGTCGACAGCCGTCGTGCCGCCGGGCGGGGACGCCGGCGCGCCGGTCGACCGGGAGCCGGCCGGCCGGCCGCTGCACGCGGTGACCAACACCGACCTGCTGGTCAGCCAACTACTCACCCCGCAGGCGTTCCTGCTGCCGGTCGGGGTGGCCTTCGTGGTGGCGCAGTTCCTCTCCGAGGGCTCCTGGTCGTTCATCGCGGTGGCCAGCACCCTGACCGCGATGGCCGGTGTGCTGCTGCAACCGGTCCGCCGGGTCCTCGACGACTGGAACTTCCGGCTGGCCCGCGAGGCCGACCGGCTACGCATCCACAACGGCCTGCTGGAGACCCGGGTGCAGACGGTGCCGCTGGAGCGGGTGCAGACCGTCGGGGTGACCTGGCCGCTGCTCTGGCGGATGAAGGGGTGGCTGCGGCTGCGGCTGGAGGTCGCCGGCTACTCCGGCGGCGAGGCCGACGACCGCAACCGGCCCGACCGGCTGCTGCCCGTCGGTGACCTGACCGTCGGGGCGGCGATCGTCGACGAGGTGCTGCCCGGGGTGGCGCTGACCGCGCTGCCGCTGACGCCCCCGCCGGGCAGGGCCCGCTGGTTGCGCCCGCTCAGCGCCCGGGTGCTCGGCGCGGGCCTGCACGAGCGGGTCTTCGCCGTCCGCTCCGGCCTGCTCACCCGGCAGTTGACGCTGGTGCCGTACGCCCGGATGCAGAGCGTGCGGGTGGTGCAGGGGCCGGCGCAGCGCTGGTTGCGGCTGGCCACCGTGCACGTCGACACGGCCGGCGGGTCGGGGGCCGCCGCGCACGACCGTGACCTGGCGCAGGCGTGGGCGCTCGCCGCGGAGCTGACCGCGCGGGCGCACGCCGCCCGCCGGGCCCGCTGATCAGCGTTCGGCGTTCCCGCTGACGGTGACCGGGGTGGGGGCGGATCCGCCGGGCGGCGGGTCGTCGGCGGGGGCACCGCGCCGGGCGCGGCGGGCCCGCCAGGCCCGCTCGGCCAGCCCGACGACCAGGAACGTCATCCCCACGTACGCCCAGCCGACCAGGACGTCGATGACGTAGTGCTCGCCGCTGTAGACCAACGTGAAGGTCATCGCCAGCGGATAGGCGAGCAGCAGCGGCCACCACCGACGACGGGTCGAACGCAGGAAGAACAGCACCACGAACAGCGCCCAGGCGGTGTGCAGCGACGGCATCGCGGCGACCGGGTTGGAGGCGATCTGCCCGGCGTTGAGCAGGTTGCCCGCGCCGTGCATGCCGAACTCCTTCCACCCCCGGGTGGAGATCCGGGCGACCTCGCTCAGCAGACCGTTCTGCGCCGCCCACCACGGCGGCGCGGCCGGGTAGGCGAAGTAGGTGACCAGGCCCGCCGCGCACAGGAAACCCCAGCGCCGCATGTACGCCGCCCAGCGCTCGCGGCTGCGCAGCCAGAGCACGGCGGCGGCGGCCAGCGTCACCACGAAGTGGGAGAAGTAGACCCAGCTCACCAGCACGTCCCACCAGCGCACGTCGGGCCGGTAGAGGTGCTGCTGGAGCCAGACCGTCGGCACCTCGCCCCCGGTGGCCCAGCCGAACATCACCCGGTCGGCGACGATCAGCTCGTAGGCGTGCGGGGTCCGGCCGTTGTCGGCGAAGCCCCGGGACAGGTTGTAGACGGCCAGCAGCAGCACCACCGGGATCCAGTCCCGGGCGAAGCGCAGGTGACTGCGCCACGGCCGGCCCCAGTTCCAGGCGACGGTGCCCGCCCAGATCCACAGGAAGGCGTACGCCGGGTCGGTCGGCAGGCCGATGGCCAGCCAGGTCACGACGAAGGCGACGGCCCAGACGGACATCGCTGTCACCCGCCGTCGCCCGCCGGCGGACGGGTCGGGGGTGTCGGTCGGGACGGGGGGCGGGGGCTCAGTCACAACGGCCATCGCCGTCAAGGTTAACGGTGGGCGACGCATCGACCACCGCCGACCACCGGTGCGTCGACGGGTGGGTGTCCGGGCCGGCCCGTCGTCCGGTCGGTCCCGGTGACCCCCCACTAGGCTGAGCGGATGCAGGAACAACCGGACGCCCCGTTCCCACCGGGGTTGACCGCCCGGGTCGAACTGACCGTAACCGGGGCCGACACCGCCGCAGCCGTCGGCTCCGGTGACGTGCCGGTGCTGGCCACCCCCCGGGTGCTCGCCCTCGCCGAGGCGGCCACGGTGGCCGCGACGGCCGCCGCGATGCCCGCCGGGAGCACCACGGTCGGGGTCCGGGTGGAGCTCTCGCACCTGGCCGCCACTCCCGTCGGGCGGACGGTGGTGGCGCACGCCCGGCTGGTCGAGGCCGACGGCCGGCGGTTGCTGTTCGCGGTGACGGTGACCGACGGTGACACCACCGTGGCCTCGGGCCGGGTGGAACGGGCGCTCGTCGACCGGCAGCGTTTCGTGGCACGGGCGGTGCGGGCGTCGTGACGTTCCGGTTCACGGCGGTCGCCGACGGGGTCCACGTGCTGCGTGAGCCGCTGCTCGACGTCAACGTCACGCTGGTGGTCGGTGACGGCGCGGCGCTGCTGGTGGACACCCTGTCCACCGCCGGGCAGGCCGCCGCGCTGGCGGACGCCGCGCGGGCGGTCACCCCGTACCCGTGGACGCTTGTCAACACCCACCACCACTTCGACCACTGCTTCGGCAACGCGACGCTCGCCGCCGACCCACCCCGCCCGGTGTACGCCCACGAGGTGGCCGCCGCCGCCCTGCGGGACCGACCGGAGCAGCTGCGCCGGGCGGCGTACGAGGAGATGCGGGCGGAACATCCCACGCTCGCCGCCGAACTGGCCGGGACGACCCTGCTGGCCCCGACGCACACCGTGCACACCGAGACGGTGCTGGACGTCGGGGGCCGGCGGGTGGTGCTGCGGCACCCGGGGCACGGGCACACCGACGCGGATCTGGTGGTGCACGTGCCGGACGCCGACGTGCTGGTCGCCGGGGATCTGGTGGAGCAGTCCGGGCCGCCGGCCTTCGAGGAGTCGTACCCGTTGCAGTGGCCGGACGCGGTGGCCGACCTGCTGCGGATGACCACCCCCGACACGGTGGTGGTGCCGGGCCACGGCACGCCGGTGGACGTGGAGTTCGTCCGGGCCCAGCACGCCCGGCTGGTCGAGCTGGCCTGGCTGATCCGGGCCGCGCACACGGGCGGGGCCCCGCCGGAGCGGGTGGCCGCCGAGTCCCCGTTCGGCGCGCGTCCCGGTCTCGTCGCCGCCCGCCGGGGTTACCGGGAACTCGACGGCACGCCCTGAGCCGCCGGCAGCAGCGGGCGATCCGGACAGGCTGCCACCGCGCCGCGCACGACCGTCGACCCGGTCGCCGCGGTGACCGGGTGGGCCGCGCTCACTCGGCGAAGCGGCGGCGGACCGCGTCCCGGGTGGGCATGGCGACCGCGCCGCCGGGTGACTCGCAGACCAGGCCGGCGACCCGCAGCGCGAACGCCACCCGCCGGTGCCAGTCGGCCGGCGCGGTCGGTTCCCCGTCGGCGAGCAATTCGGCGACGAGCGCGGCCATCACCGAGTCGCCCGCGCCGGTGGCGTCCACCGCGCGTACCTTCGGAGCGGGCACCCGGACCGGGTCGGGACCGGCGGCGACCAGGGCACCGTCCGCGCCGAGGGTCACCACCACCGTGCCCGCGCCCAGCTCCCGCAGGTACGCGGCGACCCCCTCGACCGGCTCGTCGGGCCAGAGCAGGGCGGCGTCGGCGCCGCTGAGCTTCACCAGGTGCGCCGAGGCGGCGAACTCCACCACCACCTGGCGCAGGCCGGCCAGTTCCGCCGGGCCGGACAGCAGCCGGGGCCGGACGTTGGGGTCGAAGACCCGCAGGCCGGGCGCGAGCGACCAGGCCCGCCGGGCGGCGGCGAGCGTCGGGGGGCGCAGCAGCACGATCGAGCCGCAGTAGAGCACGTCCGCGCCCTCGACCAGCGCCACGTCCAGGTCGTCGGCGGTGAGCAGGCCGTACGACGGCGGTTCGCCGTAGAACCGGAAGTCCGGTTCCGCCCCGGTGTGGGTGGTGACGGCCAGCGTGGTGGGTGCGGGCACGGTGACCGCGCCGGTCAGCCCGACCCCGGCGTCGGCCAGGAAGCCGCGGATGCGGCCGGCGAGCACGTCGTCACCGAGGGAGCCGACGAACTCGGCGGTGCCGCCGAGCCGGGCCACCCCGACGGCGACGTTGAGCGGGCCGCCCCCGATCGCCTGCCGGAACACCGGCTGCCCGTCGGACTCGGCGTCCAACAGGTCGATCAGCGCCTCACCGAGCACCACCGCGTACCCCACGTCGCCTCCCAGCGCGTCGTCGTCCGGCTACCAGGCTGGCACAACGGTCCATGCCGATCGGGGCCGGCCGGGCAACCAGATCCCACCCATCGAGCAACGACTATTGCGTGGTTCATCCGGGCGTGATGGTATTGAGGTGCCGGGCCGGCGCGGAGGGCTGCCGCACCCGCTCGGCGATCAGCTGGGGTCTGACGCGAGAGGCACCGGTCCGTGGGCACGGACCGCCGACGGCGCGCGTCCGTCGGCCCCTGTCGGGCCGCCGGCCAGAGCCGCGACCGACGCATCCCCCACCCTTGTGCGGGGCGGGCGCTCGCGCCACCCCGCGGATCAGGAGAAGCTCGTGCTCCGTTCCCGTACGGCCGCGTTGTTCACCGCGGCCGCCACCCTCGCCTTCGGGGCCGTGGCCCTGACGGTGCAGGCCGAACCGGCTGCCGCCCACGGCACGCCGATCGTGCCGGGCAGCCGGACCTACCTGTGCTGGCAGGACGGCCTGAGCCCGACCGGTGAGATCAGGCCGAACAACCCGGCCTGCTCCGCCGCCGTCGCCCAGAGCGGCACCAACTCCCTCTACAACTGGTTCAGCGTGCTCCGCTCGGACGCCGGTGGCCGCACCGTCGGGTTCATCCCCGACGGCAAGCTGTGCAGCGGCGGCAACACCGGTTTCGCCGGGTACGACCTGGCCCGCACCGACTGGCCGCTGACCCACCTGACGTCCGGCGCACGGCTGGACTTCAAGTACAGCAACTGGGCCCACCACCCGGGCACCTTCTACTTCTACGTGACGAAGGACAGCTGGAGCCCGACCCGGCCGCTGGCCTGGAGTGACCTGGAGGAGCCCTTCCTCACGGTGACCAACCCGCCCCAGCGGGGCGCGTCGGGCACCAACGAGGGGCACTACTACTTCAGCGGGAACCTGCCGACGGGCAAGTCCGGCCGGCACATCATCTACTCCCGCTGGGTGCGCTCGGACAGCCAGGAGAACTTCTTCGGCTGCTCGGACGTCACCTTCGACGGTGGCAACGGTCAGGTGACCGGGGTCGGCAGCGGCAACAACCCGACCACGCCGCCGCCGACCACCACCCCGCCGCCGACCACGCCCCCGCCGACCACCCCGCCGCCGACCACCACCCCGCCGCCGCCGACCACGACCCCGCCGCCGACCACCACCCCGCCGCCGGGCAACAGCGACTGCATGGCGGTCTACAAGGTGGTCAGCGCCTGGTCCGGCGGGTTCCAGGGTGAGGTCACCATCATGAACCACAGCACCCGTACCTACGGGGGCTGGGCGGCGAGCTGGACCTGGCCCAACGGGCAGGTGATCTCGCAGGTCTGGAACGGCTCGCTGAGCACCAGCGGGTCGACGGTGACCGTCACCAACGCCGCGTACAACGGCTCGATCGCGCCGGAGAAGACGACCACGTTCGGCTTCACGGCGAGCAGCTCCGGCACCAACGGGCTGCCGACGGTCTCCTGCTCCGGCCGGTGACCCGACGCTGAACGCGCACACCGGAGGCCCCCACCCGATCGGGTGGGGGCCTCCGGTCCGTCCGGGCCCCGGTGTCCGTCGCGGCGGTGCCGACGGGACCGGGGGCGGGGTCAGCGGACCATGCTGCCGACCACCGGCTTGGTGAGCAGCGCCGACTGGTTGCGCTGGATACCCGGGTCGAGGGTCTTGGCCACGAAGATGGCGTGCCAGATGCAGAAGATCAGCACCGTCCACACCTTGCGGGAGTTGTCCGCCTCCTCGCGCTTGTGCTCCTCCAGCAGCCGCATCGCGTACGACAGGTCGATCAGGTCGCCGGCGGCGGAGGTGGACAGCACGTGCCGGGCCCACTCGTACATCTCGCCGCGCAGCCAGACCCGGGTCGGGGTGGGAAAGCCCAGCTTCCTGCGGTTGACGATGGCCGGCGGCACGACGCCCTGCAACGCCTGGCGCATGGCGTACTTGGTGGCGTCGGAGCGGGGCGGCAGCTTCAGGTCGACCGGGATGGTCGACGCCACGTCGAAGACCATCCGGTCCAGGAACGGCACCCGGACCTCCAGGGAGTGCGACATGGAGATCCGGTCCGCCTTGACCAGGATGTCGCCGCGCAGCCAGGTGTACAGGTCGACGTACTGCATCTTGGTGACGTCGTCGAGTTCGGTGCACTCGGCGTAGATCGGGGCGGTGACGTCGGTGTAGCGCACCGACGGGTCGTAGCGGCGCAGCAGGTGCCGCTTCTCCTCCTCGGTGAACATCCGGGCGTTGCCGTAGTAGCGCTGCTCGATCGGGGTGGTGCCGCGCTCCAGGAAGCTCTTGCCCTTGACCCCCTGCGGGATCGCCTTGGAGACCGCCCGCAGGCCCTTCTGCACCCCGCCGGGCAGGCCGTTGACGGTGCCGAGGGAGAGCGGCTCGCGGTAGATGGTGTAGCCGCCGAAGAACTCGTCGGCGCCCTCGCCGGAGAGCACCACCGTGACGTGCTCGGCGGCCTTCTTGGCCACGAAGTAGAGCGGGACCAGCGCCGGGTCGGCCACCGGGTCGTCCAGGTGCCAGACGATCTTCGGCAGCGCCTCGATCATGTCCTGCGGGCCGATCTTGGTGGCGATGGTGGTCACGTCGAGGTGCCGGGCCGAGTCCTGGGCCACGTCGATCTCGGAGTAGCCGGGCACGTCGTAGCCGACGGTGAAGGTGAGGATGTTGGGGTTGAACTCGCGGGCCAGGGCCACCACGGCGGTGGAATCGATGCCGCTGGACAGGAACGAGCCGACCGGCACGTCGGAGCGCATGTGCATCCGGACGCTCTCCCGCAGCGTCTCCCGGATCTCGTGGTAGAGCCGCTGCTCGTCGGCGACCGGGGCGGGCCGGAACACCGGCCGGTACCAGCGCCGCACGTCCAGCCGGCCCCCCGGCGACCAGGTCAGGTACTCCCCGGAGCCGATCCGGCTGATCCCCTGGTGCAGGGTGCCGGGCTCGGGGACGTACTGGAGGGTGAGGTAGTGGCTGAGGTTGGCGGTGTCGATGCCGGCGTCACCCTGGTAGTAGGAGTGCGCGAAGGGCAGCAGCGCCTTCTTCTCGGAGGCGAGGTAGAGCCCGTCGGCGGTCTCCAGGTAGTGCAGCGGCTTGATGCCGAAGTAGTCCCGCGCGCCGAACGCCCGGCGCTCCTGCCGGTCCCAGATGACGAACGCGAACATGCCGCGCAGCCGGGTGAGCACCTGCTCGCCCCAGTAGTGGTAGCCGGCGACGATCACCTCGCCGTCCCCGGCGGTGGCGAACTGGGCGCCGAAGCTGCGGGCCAGCTCCTCACGCAGCTCGATGTAGTTGTAGATCTCGCCGTTGAAGGTCAGCAGGTAGCGACCGCCCGCATAGGGCAGCGGCTCGTGGCTGGACGCCACGTCGATGATGGCCAGCCGCTTGTGGGCGAACACCCCGTCCGCGTAGTGGCCGGTGGCGTCGCCGACCACCTCGACCCCTGTCTCGTCCGGTCCGCGGTGGTGCAGGCATTCCAACGCCCCCGCGATGTTGTCGCGGTGGGCGGCGGCGTTGCCGTTCGCGCTGAAGAAGGCCAGGAGTCCGCACATGGCCGACATCTTTCCACGCGGCGCAATCCGTCCGCGCGGCACCGCAGGCTCTGTCCCCCTCCCCACGGCACGATCCGCCGGGCCCCGACCCCGGGCCCCGGACGGGGTCGGGCCACCCGGACGGCGTCGGGTGCGGGCGGGGCGTCGGGTGCGGGACCGCAGGCACCCCGTCCGGGCGCAGCCGGAGTACCGTCTGGACGAGCGACGAGGCGAAGGGAGCCGACATGGCCGAGGAACGGACGGACGGCAAGCCGGCGGACGGCACCGAATCGCACGATCCGGACTTTCCGGAGGCGTTCCTGTCCTTCATGCGGCAGGGCTGGCGGGACACCGGCCTGCCGGTCGGTCCCCGGCCGGAGGTTCCCCACCACGCCAAGCGGCGGGAAGCCCTGTCCGCGGCCTTCCCGGGCGAGACGCTGGTCATCCCCACCGGCACCGAGAAGGTACGCGCCAACGACACCGACCACCCGTTCCGGCCGGGCAGCGACTTCGCCTACCTGACCGGCGACCACGAACCGGACAGCGTCCTGGTGCTGCGACCCAACGGCTCGGGGCACGACGCGACGCTGTTCATGCGCCCCCGGTCATCGCGGGAGACCGACGAGTTCTTCCGCAGCCGGCACGGCGAGCTGTGGGTGGGCCGCCGGCACACCCTGGCCGAGAAGTCCACCGAGCTGGGCCTGGCCACCGAGGACCTGTCCGCGCTGGACGGGGCGCTGGCCCGGATGGCACCGGGGCGGACCCGGGTGCTGCGCGGCTTCGACCGGCGGGTCGACGAGGCGGTACGCCCGTGGGACGGCCCCCGCGAGGAGGGGCAGCCGGGCCGGGACCGGGAGCTGGCGGTCGCGATCGCCGAGCTGAAGCTGGTCAAGGACGAGTGGGAGGTCGCCCAGCTCCAGGAGGCGGTCGACGCCACCGTACGCGGCTTCGAGGACGTGGCCCGCGCGCTGCCGGCCGACCGGGGTGTCTCCGAGCGGCTGCTGGAGGGGATCTTCGCGCTGCGGGCCCGGCACGACGGCAACGACGTCGGCTACGGCTCGATCGTCGGCGCGGGCGAGCACGCGACGATCCTGCACTGGGTGCACAACCACGGCGCGACCCGCCCGGGTGAGCTGCTGCTGATGGACATGGGTGTGGAGAACCGCAACCTCTACACCGCCGACGTGACCCGGGTGCTGCCGGTGGACGGCCGGTTCACCCCGCTGCAACGCCAGGTCTACGACGCGGTGTACGCGGCACAGCAGGCCGGCATCGACGCGATCCGCCCGGGGGTCGGCTTCCGTGACGTGCACCTGACCTCGATGCGGGTGCTCGCCGAGGCGTTGAAGGATCTCGGTCTGCTCCCGGTGAGCGTCGACGAGGCGATGGACCCGGCCTCCACGGTCTACCGGCGGTGGACCCTGCACGGCACCAGCCACATGCTCGGCATCGACGTGCACGACTGCTCGAACGCCCGCAAGGAGAAGTACCGCGACGGAGCGCTGGGTGAGGGCTACGTGCTCACCGTCGAGCCGGGGCTGTACTTCCAGCCGGAGGACGAGCTGGTCCCCGAGGAGCTGCGCGGCATCGGCGTCCGGATCGAGGACGACATCCTGGTCACGGCGACCGGCTCGGTGAACCTGTCGGCGGGTCTGCCCCGCCGCTCGGACGAGGTGGAGACCTGGCTGGCCGAGCAGCGTGAGGCGGGTCCCCGCCTGCCCGGCTGACCCCCGCACCCACCGCGACGGCCCCGCCGTCGGACGCGTCCCGCCGCTGGGCGGACGCCTCCGGCGGCGGGGCCGTCGTCGTTGCTGCCCACCGCACCGGCGCTCCCGCGCGGATCACACCACGGAGGGCCTGCTCGTCCCCAGGGTCACCGACCGCCGGAACGTGTAAATAAGGCGGGCTTTCCTCGGGTTTGACCTCATAGCGAGGAACCTTCTCATACCGTGGGTTTCGGGAGCTACAACCGATTTGTAGCAGGGGACGTCCGCTCAGGCGCGGCGACCCTGTCTGGTACGAGGAGAGGGCAGAGAGCTCCGATGTCCAACTACCTAACGAACAACGAAGCCTCCGCGCGGGCGACGGGGAGCAGGAGCCGTCGCAAGCTCTGGCTCGCCAGTGGCGTCGCCGGGTTGACAGGTGTGGTCAGTCTCGCCGCGGTGGGCGTCGCCGGCAGCGCCGGGGCGGTCGGGGTGAGCGGACTGAAGTGGAACACCACTCAGCAGGTCACCAAGGACGGCGACCAGGGTCGCGGCGACGAGGGCCGCGGCGAGGAGGGTCCGGACCGTGGCGGCAAGGACGACCGCGACGGCAAGGACCACGAACGTGGGAAGGAGGTGCCCTGCGACACCGACCGGCTCATCCAGGCGATCGTCTTCGCCAACAGCCGCGACGGCGGTGTGCTGGACCTGGCCAAGGGCTGCACCTACAACCTGACCCGCAACCAGGACGGCAACGGCCTGCCGGTGATCACCCAGGACATCACCCTGCGGGGTGAGCACACCACGATCACCCGGGACGCCACCGCCGACTACTTCCGGATCCTCAACGTGGGTCCGGGCGGTCACCTGAACCTCAAGGGGCTGACCATCAAGGGTGGGCAGACCATCGAGGCGTTGCAGCCGGTCTCCCCGGCAGCGGTGTGGGGGGCCTACTCGGACTCCCAGGCGATCGCCGCCCAGGTCAAGGCCGGCACCCCGCTGGCCCAGGCGCTCGCCGCCCGTAAGGCGAACCCGAAGGCCGGCCTGAAGGCCGCGCCGAAGGCCGCCCGCAAGGCCGCGGTGAAGGCCGCGCCGAAGGCCAAGCCGGGGAAGGTCACCACGCTGATCGAGGAGCCGGGCGTCAACGACGGCGCCGGGATCCTGGTGCAGCCGGGCGGCACCGCCAACCTGTTCGACACCTCGGTCGTGCTGAACCAGTCCGGCGGCAACGGCGGCGGGCTGGCCAACTTCGGCACCACGTCGCTGCGGCACACCGAGGTCGCCCACAACACCGCCTTCTTCTTCGGCGGGGGCATCTTCAACGCCGGCCTGCTCACGGTCGACGAGTCCACGATCACCGACAACACCGCCATCATTGGCGGTGGCGGTGTCTCCAACGGCGCCGCGGAGATCTTCACCGAGGACGTCGACGGCGGCACCGTCCTGATCGAGAAGTCCAAGGTCACCGACAACGAGACGCTCGGCTTCGGCGGTGGCGTGCTCGACATCGGCGGCAACACCACCGTGCGCTACTCCGAACTGCTGTCGAACACCGCGGTGCTCGCCGGTGGCGGTCTCGCGGTGGCGGACGCCCAGGTCAACGTCGACCACTCGACGGTGGCCAAGAACAGCACCGCCGGTGTCGGCGGTGGCGTGGCCGTCGCGTTCGACAGCGCGGTCACCATCGAGAAGAGCCACCTCAAGGAGAACACCGCCGGCTTCTTCGGCGGCGGGCTGTTCAACGCGGACAGCGTCACCACGGTGCGCGAGTCCGAGGTCGTCGCCAACCGGGCCCTCGGTCCGATCGGCGTCGGCGGCGGCATCTTCAACATCTTCGGCGAGGTCAACCTCAGCCGGACGAAGGTCGCCAACAACTTCGCCACCCTCGCCCCCGGCGGTGTGTTCACCTTCGAGGGCGTGGTGAACGTGGACGACAAGTCCGCGATCGTCGCGAACCGTCCGACCAACTGCCTGGCCATCCCGGGCGACACCATTCCGAACTGCTTCGGCTGAGCCACCCTCGGGTGACGTGCGGCCGGTGACGGCGGCACACCGGGCAGGACACGCACCGGCCCCCCTCCGCGACACGCGGAGGGGGGCCGGTCGTCGTCCGCGTCAGCGTTGGACGAAGACCGCCACGCTGCGTGCCGGCACGGTGAAGGTGCCCGCCGACCGGTCGAACGACGCGGTCCGCAGCGCCGGGTCGGCCGAGCCGGCCAGCACCGGGTGCAGGGCGGTGTCGGTGCCCCGTAGCCCGGCCACCGTCTGCTTCGCCGTCGCCGGGGTGGCGTTGAAGACCACGGTCACGGTCTTCCACCGGCCACCGAGCCCTCGGGCGTCAAGCGTCATGGTGAGCACCCCCGGGGTCTCCTTCGCCCCGGAGAGCGGGAACGCGACCCGCTGCTGCACCTGCGCGGCGGTGGTCAGCCCGAACACCGGCGACGACCGCCGGATCTCCAGCAGCTCCGCGTACCGGGCGTCGGCCAGGTCGATCGCGGCGCAGCCGGGCACCAGGGCCGGGTCGGCCAGCAACGGTTTGGCGTACGGCCACTTGTCCTGGTTGTCGGCCGCCGGGGGCAGCCCGGCACCGAACCCGTTGCCCCGGGCGCAGTCCCACCGGATCTGGTTGAACCAGTCACCGGAGTTGTAGGAGTTGCGGTCCAGCGACTTCGAGCGCAGCCGCTCGGACCCGGCCGCCACGAACCCGGTGCCCTGCCCGAGCGCGGTGGTGGCCAGGGCCAGCACCTGCATCCGGGCCCGGTCCGTCGCCGAGGTGCCGGTCGGCAGCTTGTACGCCAGCGCGTCGTACAGGATCTCGTTGTCGTGCGCGTCGACGTAGGTGACCGCCTCGCCGGGGGCGGCGGTGTAGCCGGCCGGGGAGCCGTTGTAGTCGACCTGCGCCCCGGTGACCTGCCGGCCGGCGGAGTCGGTGAACCGGTAGTCGCGCAGGTTGCCGGTCAACCCGACCTTGATCAGGTCCTGGTGGCGCAGCAGCCGGGCCTTCTGCTCCGCGGCGGTGCCGTTGACGTCGTCGCCGTTGGGGTCGGTGTACAGGCCGGAGGCGAAGCCCTGCACGCGCGGGTTGCCGTCGAACGGGCCGCCACCGCGGACCGCGTCGCGGAGCCGGTCGTTGAAGGTGCCGATCCCGGTGCCGGCCATGTTGGCCTGGGTGGCCTGCACGAACCGGGCGTCGTCGGCGACCTCGCCGAAGTTCCATCCCTCGCCGTAGAGCAGGATCTTCTTCCCGTCGACGCCGTCGCGGGCGAGGGTCAGCTTGTCCAGCGCGGCCCGGACGGCCAGGATGTTCGCCTTCGGGTGGTGGCCCATCAGGTCGAACCGGAAGCCGTCCACCTTGTACTGCTTCGCCCAGGTGACCAGCGAGTCGACCACCAGCTTGCCCATCATGGCGTGCTCGGGGGCGGTGTTGGCGCAGCAGGTCGAGTTGGCGACGGTGCCGTCGTCGAGCAGCCGGTGGTAGTAGCCGGGCACCACCTGGTCCAGCACCGACTTCTCGTCGGTGCCGGCGGCGGAGGTGTGGTTGTAGACCACGTCCAGCACCACCCGCAGGCCGGCGCCGTTGACCCCGGCGACCATCCGGCGGAACTCGGCGGTCCGCCGCGCCCCGTCCGGGTCGACGGCGTAGCCGCCCTCGGGGACGGTGTAGTGCAGCGGGTCGTACCCCCAGTTGTAGCCGTCGGTGTCGGCGACCGCCGCGACGCACGCCTGCTGCCGGTCGGAGTCCGGGGGCAGCGCCGCCAGGTCGCAGTCGGGCTGCCGCTGGTCGGCCCGCTTCTCGGGGATGGTGGCGAAGTCGAACACCGGCAGCAGGTGCAGGTAGTTGACCCCGGCGTCGCCGAGCGCCTTCAGGTGTTTCATGCCGGCCGTGCCCGGGTCGGTGAAGGCCAGGTAGGTGCCCCGCCGGTCGGCCGGCACGGTGGTGTCGGCGATCGAGAAGTCGCGTACCGACAGCTCGGAGATCTGCGCCTGCGACGCGGGCGGCGCGGCCGGCTTACGCAGCCCGGACCAGCCGGGCGGGGCGAGCGCCGGGTCGGTCAGGTCGACGATCTGGCTGTGCGTGGAGTCCGCCGCGAGCGCCACCGAGTAGGGGTCGGTGACCGACGCGGTGACGATCTTCTGGGCGGCCGGCTGCCAGGCTTGCACCCGGTAGCGGTAGTAGCGGCCGGTCCAGTCGCGGCTGCCGCGTACCGACCAGACGCCGGTGCGGTCGTCGCGACGCATCGCCACCGTGCGGGGCGACGCCGACGGCGTGTCGGACAGTTCGAGGGTGACCGTACGGGCGGTGGGCGCCCAGACCGCGAGGGTGGGCACCTTGCCACTGAAGGTCACCCCGAGCGTCGCGTCGGTGGCGGCGCGGTAGACGTCGTCGAGCACTCCGGGGATCTGCACCCCGGTCGCGCGCAGCAGCGCGCCCCGGGCGTCCCGCTCGGTCACCACGAGCTGCCCGCGCAGCGCCGCCGGCACCTTCGCCAGGTCGGCCCGGTCGAGGTGGAACGCCTGGTGGGCCCACAGGTGCGGGAAGGCCGCCCGCTGGGCCTCGGTGAGCCCGTTGCGCTGCGCCCGCAACGGCAGCGAGGTGTACGTCCCGGACAGCTCGCCGTCGACCACACCCAGCCCACCCGCCGGTGCCGCCACCAGGGCGTACGCCCTGCCGTCGGTCGGGCCGACGGCCCAGGTGACCGTGGACCTGTCGATCCACTGCGCCTGCTGTTTCGTGATGTCGAGGTCCTTCGTCGTGCCGGTGGCGGTGGCGGGGAGCAGCCGGCCGGGCACCCCGCCCAGCAGCCAGACCTCGTGGCCGACCCCGGTCAGGTCGAGTCGCTGGTCGTCGGGCTGATCCTTGGTGTCGCCCCGGTGGATGATGTAGTTGAGCCCGGTCGCGCCGGCCGCCAGCGGCACCCGGAACAGCGCGCCGAACGCGTCGACCTTCTCGGGCGGCAGCGGGCTGGCCCAGTCGGTCGGGTTGGCCGCCCCGTCCCACAGGTGCAGGCCCCAGCCGGCGTAGTCGTTGTCGGCCTTGCGCCAGTGGATGATCGCGGTGCCCGTGTCGACGGGTGGGTCGGGTTCGCCGGTGGCGGCCTGCCGGGTGGGATAGAGCGCCGGGTCGCCCTGCTTGACCCAGACCTCGCCGGTGGCGGTCACGTCGATGGTGCGGTCGTTGGCGACGTCCTTGGTGCCGGCCTTGTCGACCACGAGGAATCCGACGGACGTCGCGCCGGGCTTGAGCTTCACCCAGGCGAACCGGCCGTACGGGTCCTCCCCGGCGAACGGCTGCCCGGCGGGCCACTGCGTGACGTACGCCGGGTCGAGGTCACCCCAGGCGTAGAGCCCCCAGTCGGCGTAGTCCCCGGCGGGGCGCTGGTAGTGCACCACCACCCAGTCCCGGGACGCGCCCTGCGCGGGGGTGCCGACCACCCCGGTCGACCGGGTGGCGGTCGTCCGCCCCTTCCCGTCGCGGACCACCGCCTTGTATTCGACCCGGGTGCCCCCGGCGAGCCCGGTCAGGTCGTGGTGCACGGTGTACGGCGCGGTGTGCGCGCTGCCCAGCAGCGTCCACTTTCCACCCGCGACCCGGGCGGCGACGGTGACGGTGGCCAGCGGGTCACCTGTCACCTGCGCGGTGACGGCGGCCCGGGTGGCGACCGGGTCGGTGCCCGGCTCGGTGAGGGTGACGGTCGGCTTCGTGGTGGCCTGCGGCACGGGCCGACCGGCCCGGAGCACCACGGCCGCCCCGGCGGGCACGGTCAGGTTCAGCTTTCCGTCGGTGCCGGCGGTCGGGGTGGCCGTGCCGCCGTAGATGCCGGTGAAGGTGGTGCCGGGTGACCAGGTCTGCACGGTGACAGTCTGCGGGGTGCCGGCGTTGTTCACCGCGGCGAGGTACTCGGTGCGGTCGGCCGGGGAGATCCGGGAGAAGGCGAAGACACCGGGCCCGTCGGCGGCGTACCGGGTGACCTGCACGCCGTCGCGCAGGCCGGGGTGCGCGGCCCGCAGCCGGCCCAGCTCGGCGATGGTGCGGTACAGCGGGTGGGTGGTGTCGAACTGGTCGCTGGCGTGGGTGCGGGTGGTGCCGATCAGGTCGTCGTCGAGGTAGTCCGCCGTGCGGGTGGCGAACATGTCCTGCCGGGCGTCCTTGTCCCCGCCCGGCCCGGTGAAGCCCTGCTCGTCGCCGGAGTAGACGACCGGCTGCCCCCGGGTGAGGAACATCAGCTGGTGGGCGAGGCGGTCCCGGCCGAGCTGACGGGCGTCGTCACCGCCGGCGGCGGCGATGAACGAGCCGATCCGGCCCATGTCGTGGTTGCCGAGGAAGGTGGTCAGCCGGCCGGCGTCGGTGTCCCGGGCGGCGTACAGCGGGTCCTTGGCGTAGACGTCGGCCAGCGCCTTCGCCGATCCGTCGGCGGTGACGTAACCGCGCGCCGCCTCCTGGAAGGAGAAGTCGAGGGTGGCCGGCAGCCCGCCACGCCGCACGTAGGTGGAGGTGACCTCCTGGTCGGCGCTGTAGACCTCGCCGAACATGAAGAAGTCCTTCTTACCGGCGGAGTCGGCGGCGCGCTTGATGCCCTGGCTGAACTGCGGCCAGAAGTCGAGGTTGACGTGCTTGACGGTGTCCAGCCGGAACCCGTCGACGTCGGTGCTGGCGATCCAGTCGCCGTACGCCTTGGTCAGGCCTTTGACCACCTCGGGCCGCTCGGTCCACAGGTCGTCGAGGCCGTAGAAGTCGCCGTACTCGCTGTTCTCACCGGCGAAGGTGGAGTCGCCCCGGTTGTGGTACATCGTCGGGTCGTTCAGCCAGGCCGGGACCTTGACCTTCGCGTCGGCGGGGCTGGCGAAGGTCGGCGTGTACGCCCCGGAGTCCCGGTTCACCTTCGGGAAGGCCCGGGTGCCGTCGGCGTAGTTGCGGTCCTCGAACTCGCGTCCCTGCGCGTCGGTGTACGGCGACGTCTTCTTGTCGACGTAGGCGTACCTGTCCTCGGCATATTTGATGACGTCGGCGGTGTGGTTGACGATGACGTCGAGGTAGACCCTGATGCCCCGCTGGTGGGCCAGCTTCACCAGCCGCTTCATCTCCTCGTTGGTGCCGAAGTGCGGGTCGACCTGGGTGAAGTCGGTGATCCAGTAGCCGTGGTAGCCGGCGGAGACGTCCGCGCCGCTGCCCTGCACGGGCCGGTTCTTGAACACCGGCGCGAGCCAGATGGCGGTGGTGCCGAGCCCCTGGATGTAGTCGAGCTTGTCGATGACGCCCTTGAGGTCGCCGCCGTGGTAGAAGCCCTTGTCGGTCGGGTCGAGGCCGGTACGCAGCCGGTCCCCGGTCAGGCCGCCGGTGTCGTTGCGGCGGTCGCCGTTGGCGAAGCGGTCCGGCAGGACAAAGTAGAACTGTTCGTTACGTCCCTTACCGGTGCCGGCGGCGAGCAGCGCGTCGGTGGAGGGTTCGGCGCCCCACTGGGCGGCGCCGGCCGCGGCGAGGGCGTCGATGGTGGACGGCCGGTCGGTGGCGTCGGCACCGAGTTGCCGGACGGCGACCGGGACGCCGACGAGAGCGAGGGTGAGGGTGGAGACCAGAGCGAGCAGCGCCTTGCGCAGCAGCGGGGGTGTCATCGACGGCCTTCCTATGGTCGCTGATTCGCCCGCACGCTAGCCCTTGCCGAAAAAATCTGCAATACCTTGCAAACACTGCGGCAATACGGCAGTAACCTTGCAGAACCCGGGATCACCGGCGGCGGCAGCGCCCACGACCGGACCGTGGTTGGCAGCACCCACGGTCGGACGGCGGCAGCGCCCACGGTCGGACGGCGGCGTGGTCGGCGCGGCGGACCGGCAGCCGGTGGGTCAGAGGCCGGAGCAGGGCACCCCGTCGACCGTGCACCGCGACGGCCGGATGCTGCCGCCGGTGTTCTCGAAGTGGAACCGCAACGGCACCGAGGCACCGGGCCCGACGTTCACCCCGCTGGTGTACGTGAACACCCCGCCGGACATCCGGGGAGTGCCCTGCGGGGCGCCCTCGACCCACGAGGTGACCAGCCGGCTGCCCGGTGGCGGCACCAACCGGACCGTCCATGGCCGGGACACCCGGTCGCGGTTGTAGAGCAGCACCTCACCGATGAACGCCTCGTTGTTCCAACTGTCCCGCACGCTGAACCGGCCGGTGACCGGCGACGACGGCGGCGCGGCGGGCGGTGGCGGTGGTGCGGGGGTGGTCGGCCGGGGCTGCTCACCGCCCGGGTCGTCGGGCGGTGACTCGACCCCACCGGCCGGCGGGTCGGACAGGTCGTCCCCGCCCGACGGCTCGCCCGGTACGACCACGACGGGCACCTCGACCGGAGGCGTGTCGGTGCGGCGGGGCGTCAACCCGGGGACCACCGGTTCGGGGAGGTTCGCCGCCACCCGGGCCGGGTTGGTCGCCCCCGAGCCCGGCAGCGAGTACGTCGGCAGCGGATCGGCCGGCCGGGCCTCGAACGCCGGCCCCCGGCTGCGGTACGACGCCAACGCGACGATCAGGAGCACCACCATCACCAGTACCCCGGTGGCGACCACGACCCATGGCGACGACGCCAACGCACCCGCTCCGTGTGCCCGCGGTTGCGCGCGACGCATGCCGGACATGACCCTCCCTGGTCGGCCCCGTCCGAGAAGAGTAACGATTCAGGCGATTGTCGGAAAGTACCCAACGTCCGGACTTTGTCCTAACCGGACAGTTTGATTCGTCCCGTCAGCCGCGCACCCGCAGCGCGTCCACCTGGAAGTAGACCCCGCCGCGTTTGACCGCCCAGATGGTGTACTGCCCGACCGGCAGCCCCTGCACGCTGAACACGGTCTGCTGCGGCTGGTAACGGTGCGCCCGCGCGCTCACCCGTTGCTGCTTCACCGGTCGCCCACCGGCGTCGACGACCCACACGTCGGCGTCACCGTACTCGGGGTCCCGCGAGGTGATGTAGTCCAGGCCGGTGCCGGTGAAGGTGAAGCTGAACGAGTCCCCGTCGTGGATGGTGTAGTGCACGTCGTCGCGGTGGTCGCCGTACGGCCGGTTCCGGGAGACCGCCCACCGCCCCCGGTAGGTGATGCCCGGGGCGTCGTCGTTGAGCAGCGTGACCGGCGGCGGCGTCAGGGCCACGGTCGTCGGCGACACCGACGCCGACGGACTGGCCGACCGGGACGCGACAGGCGTCCGACCGGCCGCCGGTGGGACCACGCCGGTCCCGCCGCCGTTGGTCCGTCGGGTGCGGGTGGGCGCCGGCGTCGGCGTCGCCGACGCCGGCGCGGTCGTCACCGGCACCCCGGGCACCATCACGGCCTCGCTGCGTGACCCGGCGCCGTGCTCGGCGTAACGATCGTGACCCAGCACCGCCACCAGCGCCTTGACCAGCAGCAGGAGCAGCACGATCACCCCGACCGAGGCGAGCAGCCAGGGCGTCGCGGCGACCGCCTGGGGCAGTCGGGACGTCCACCGCGTCCCACGGGTGCCCGGCATGGCCCTCCTCGGTCGACCCTGTACGCAGAGATTAGCGACCGTCCGGTAGGGATGATCACCGGGGGCGTGGCAGGGGCGACCGAACGGTCAGCCGGTCCGGATGACGGTGCAGATCGCCGGGCCGTCCTCGGTGCCGCGCAGCAGGTAACGGTAGCGTTCCCCGGGCACCGCCCGGCCCTGGCTGTCCAGGAACTCCCAGCGCACCGACACCATGGTCAGCAGGGCGGAGACCGGCTCCACCTCCTCGATCAGCGCGTGCGCCGCGACCAGTTCCCGTTCCCGGTAGTCGGGCGCGGCACCGACGAAGGAGAGCGCGACCGCCGCCATCGTGCTGAACGAGAAGCTGTAGGTGTCGGCGACCACCAGCCCCGGCAGGGCGTAGCAGCCGGCGATGGTGGGCACGTCGCCGGTGGTGAGCGCCACCCCGTACCTGTCGAAGAAGTCGCTCAACGTGTCGAGGTCGGTGGAAGCTCTCACGGCGTCACCAATTGCCGCCCCCGGCCGCCGGCAAACCTCACCGGGGCGGGATACGCACCTCGATCTCCGCGCCGAGCCGCGCGCCGCCGGCCAGGTCCAGGTCGTCGCCGCTCCAGAACCGGCCCGGGTCGTACCAGTTGGGCCGCCGGCCGGGCGGCAACAGCCCCATCGCCTCGTAGGTCACCGCCACCACCTCGGCGCAGTACGCGGTCTCCAGGGCGCTGTCACCCGCCGCCCGGTCGGCCGGCTCGTCGTCCCGGTCCCGCCGGCCCGGCAGCGGCAGGCGCAGCTGCGGCACCCGCCCCCGGGCCCACCGCCAGGCCAACTGGGCGGTGGACGGGAACGGGGTGCCGTCGAGCCGGGCCACCGTCCGCAGCACCGCCTGCTCCATCGTCGGATCGGCCGACGGTTCGAGCTGACGCAGCCAGGCCCGCTGGCCGTACCGGTTGGCCCAGACGCAGACCGCGTCGCGCAGGTCGTGCAGCTGCACACCCCGCTGGTGGGTGCCGGTCCACATGTCCCGCAGCGACCGGCCCAGCTCGGCGTGCCACATCAGCGGGGGCATGTCGTCCAGCACCACCGCCATGCCGACGTGGTTGACGGGACTGTTGGTGGTGAACTGGATGGCCCGGTCCGGCACGCTGCGCCCCCGGAACACCCAGACGTCACCGGTACGGGTCAGGTCGACGGCCTCGTCCAGGCTGATGCTCATGGGCGTCTACCCTAGGCCGATGCGGCAACGGATGCAGTGGTGGAAGGTCCTCGGGTTGGCGGGTCTCGCGGGGGTCGCCGCGACCGGGGTGGTCGTCGCCCGCGCCGAGCGGCGGCGTCGCGCGTACACCCCGGAGGAGATCCGGGACCGGCTGCGGGAGCGGCACGCCCAGGCCGCGACGTCCGGCGACGATCCGGCCTGACCGTTCCCACGGCCGCCCCTGGCCGCTCGGCCACGGGCGGTGTCCACGGTGGTCCCGACGGGACGGTCCGACGGGCCGTGGAGGGCTAGGCTCCCCGGCATGGACGATGCGGTCGAGCAGCAACCCTTCGTGTTGGCGCCGCCCGCCGCGCCGGTGGAGCGGCACGGCCAGGTCGACCTGCACCTGCCGGCCGGCCCCGGCCCGCACCCCGTGGTGGTCGTGGTGCACGGTGCCCCGCTTCCGCCGGGCGCGCCGGACCCCCGGGACTGGCTGCTCTACCGGGGCTACGGGGCGCTCCTCGCCGAGCAGGGCCTGGTCGCCGCCGTCATCAGCTACCGGGTGACCGACCTGGCCGGGCTGCCCACCACCGCCGACGAGATCGCCGGCCTGGTCGAGTCCGTCCGGGCCGACCCCCGGGTCGACCCGCAGCGGGTGGTGCTCTGGTTCTTCTCCGGCGGGAGCCTGCTGTCGGCCGACTGGCTGCGCGCCGCACCGGACTGGGTGCGGGGGATCGCGTTGACCTATCCGCTGCTCGTCCCGCTGCCCGGCTGGGAGGTGCCGGCACGGTTCCTGCCCCTCGACGCCCTCGGTGCCGGCTCGACGACGCCTGTGGTGCTGACCCGGGCCGGGCAGGACAAGCTCCCCGGGCTGCTGGCCGGCATCGCGGCGTTCCTCGACGCCGCCGCCCAGGTCGGGCGACCGGTGCGTCTGGTGGAGGTGCCGGACGGTCAGCACGCCTTCGACATCCTGGACCACACCGAGCAGTCCCGCGAGGCCGTCCGGGCGGCCCGGGACGCGGTGGTCGACCTGATCCGGGCCGACTGAGCCGGGTCGTCCGCCCACCGCGCGGGGTCCGGTGACGGGCCGGATGTCCGGTTCGGGGCGCGAGGTCCCGCACCGGACAGACCCGTTCGTGCCCGATCGTCCCGTGGCCGGGGCCACCCGCACGGCGGAATCGCCGCCGGGGGCGGGGCGTTGTACCTGGCATACCACCGCCACTCCCCCGCCCGAGGGGGACGGCCCCGGAACCCCGATCGCGGAATGCGGTCGCCACCGGGTCGGTTGACAATCCCCGGACGCCCGAGCAGGTCCCCCGATCGCCGGGCGATCCCCCCGAACTTCCGGCCACGCCCCACCCCCCTGTGGGCGTACGCCACACCCCCGATGCAGAGGAGCACGCGACCATGCGTACCGATCTGATCCGCAAGACCGCCCTGACCGCTGCCGGCCTCGCCTTCACCACCGGTGCCATCGCCGGCCCGCTGACCGCCGCCTACGCCGCCGAGGCCCGCACCGGCGCACCCGCCTCCGTGCAGGCCGAGCGCCGGCCCGCCGGCGAGCGTGAGCTGACGATGGACTACCAGGCGCAGCCGAACTTCTACTACTGCGGCCCCGCCGCGACCCGCAACGCCCTGTCCGTCCAGGGCAAGAAGATCGACGTCGACGCCATGGCCAAGGAGATGCGCACCACCGAGGCCGGCACCGACAGCATCAACGACATCACCCCCGTGCTGAACAAGGAGACCGGCCGCAAGGCGTACGAGAGCACCGAGATCCGCAGCGCCAAGGCCGACGACAAGCAGACCGACGAGCTGCGCGCCGACATCGTGCGTGCCGTCGACGACGGTCGGGCCGTGGTGGCCAACATCGCCGGCACCGCCGTGGACACCGACGGCAACGCCCACTCCTTCGAGGGTGGCCACTACATCAGCGTCATCGGCTACCGCGACGGTGGGAAGACCGTGACCATCGGTGACTCGGCCAACCCGAACACCGCGTCCTACCGGATGAGTGTGGACAACCTCGCCGACTGGATCGCCACCCGCGGCTACTCGTCCTGACCCGCTGCCCGTCCTGACCCCGGACACCGATCGGGCCGCCCCCACCCGGGGGCGGCCCGATCGTCGTCGGTACGGCCGGCTCGCTCCCGTGCCCGGGGGCCGCAGCGGTGGCGGCTCAGCGGTCGGTGCCGGCCGCCACCGGCTCGGCCTCGTCGGTGGTCGTCGTCGACTCCAGCCGGCGGGCCCGGCGGCGCAGCCACCAGGTGCTGGCCACCCCGCCGAGCACGGCCAGGACCAGGCCGGCCCAGGAGATGTCCTTGAGCCAGTGCTCGGCCGCCCGGCCCAGGGTGTAGAGCAGGTAGGTCGTGCCGAAGGCCCAGACCAGGCCGCCGGCCGCGTTGGCCACCAGGAACCGCCGGTACGGCACGTGCAGCGCGCCGGCCAGCGGCCCGGCCAGGATGCGCAGCAGGGCGACGAACCGGCCGAAGAACACCGCCCAGACGCCGTGCCGGGCGAAGCTCTGCTCGGCGCGGGCGAGCTGTGCGGGCCCCAGGTGTTTCGGGAAGCGCCGGCCCAGCCGGGCCAGCAGCGGACGGCCGCCCCGGCGACCCACCGCGTAGCCGACGGAGTCGCCGACGATCGCGCCGAACGCCGCGGCGGTGGCGACCCAGTGCGGCTCGACCACCCCGGTCGCGGCCAGCAGGGCGGAGCTGACCAGCACGATCTCGCCCGGCAACGGGACACCCATGCTCTCGACGCCGATCACCCCGGCGACGATCAGGTAGACCAGCCCCGGGGGAAGTGCTACGAGCCAGTGCTGAACGTCGACCACTGCGGCACCCCTTCCGACCCGACCTCGAACCCTACCCGCGCCGCACGGTCGGGTGGGGCACTCGGGGGCCCGGCCGTCCGGGCCTCCGGGCGGACTCCGGCTGCGGGCCACCCCCACGCGGTGGGGTCGCGCTACCGCTCCGTCAGCAGGGTGCCGAGCCGGTCGGTCAGGACCGGATCGAGGGGCCCGTCCACCTCGACGCTGATCCGGGTGCCGCCGGGCGGGCGGGCCAACCGCACCGTCAGTGGGGGGATGCCCATGAGCGGGTAGCAGAACCCGCCGTCGGCCGGCTGGTCGTCCAGCGCGCCGGTGAGCGCCGCCTCGTCAAGGTCGTCGTACGGGTAGGCGATGTATCCGCTGATCCGTCGCAGCAGGGGGACGAGGTCCTCCTCGGCGGTCCAACCCCGCACGGCCGGTGCCGCATCGGCGGCGGGCCGGGCGTGGTCGTCCCGACCGGGGGTCGGCCATGGCCGGCCAAGCGGTGGCTTCCCGGACGATCCGTCTCCGGAGCCGGCCAGGTGGTCGCGGATCATCCTGGCCGCATTCGGTGGACACCGGGCCAACATCCGGTCGAGTTCCTCCGAGGGCCCGTGCACCGCCAAAAGCCAGGCGCGCACCTGCCAGGAGCGGGCAGCGAAGATCCGGGCAGCGTCGACGAAGAGCTGGTCGCGCTCCAGCATCGGCAGGAGCTGCGGCACCGTTTCGTCGACACGTCGCCGCACCTCCCGCGCCACCGTCGCGGCCGTCGTGCTGTGGATGCGCCACTGGTCGCCCCCGGACAGCACCGGGTGCCCGATCCGGTGCCGCCAGATCCCGTCGACGCTGCTCGGCAGCGCGGAATCCGGCAGCCCGGTCCGGCGACGCCAGCTCTCCCATTGCGGGGCCAGCACGAATGCCACGTTGAGGTAGAAGGCTTTCGTCGTCCTGGTGGAGTGGTCCGAGGACTGCACCTCCATGATCAGAGCGTCCCCGGTCGGAGCGTAGCGGCGGAAGATCCGGGTACCGCCCTCGCGGGTGAACCCGTACCCGGCCAGGTGCGCGGCCAGGCCCTCGACGAAGGTCGGCAGCAGCGGCCGGCTACCCGTCACCTCGGCTCCCCGGTCGGCCGGGGAGCGACGACCTGTCCGGCGGGGCCGTTCACCGGGGCTGGAGCAGACCGCGCGCGGCCATGAAGGCACGCAACGTCTCGGCGTCCCCGGGGGACATCAACCAGCGGGGGATCACCGTCGCCGGCATCCGACCGACGTACACGATCCAGAAGTCGCCGGCCTCCCGTACCTGGGCCACCCCGTCCCAGGCGATGCCGCCGGACTCCGAGCCGCTGCGCATCATGATGTTGTCGTCGGTGATGTCGTAACCGCCCTCGACCGCGTAGTCGTCGGAGCGGCGTCGGGCCCGCCAGCGCACCCAGGGCGCGTAGAGCATCGATAGCAGCCCGCCCACGAGCAGCACCAGCCACAGCGACGAGAGCCGGCCGCCCCAGGAGACGAGCAGACCGGCCGCCCCGGCCGCCGCCAGCGCCGCGCCGATCAGGGTGAACCGACGCAACCGGACGCTGCTGAGCGCGGCGGCCACCCGGCCCGGGTAGGCGGGGTCGGCGGGGACGTCGAAACGGATGTGCACGCGGAAACGATAGTGCGGGCCGACGGCGGTGGCTCAGTCGAGGCAGAACTCGTTGCCCTCGACGTCCTGCATCACCAGGCACGACTCGTCGTACCCGTCGGCGGTCAGCAGGCGTACCCGGGTCGCGCCGAGGGCGACCAGCCGGGCGCACTCCGCCTCCAGCGCGGCCAACCGCTCCTCGCCGACCAGGCCGGGGCCGATCCGCACGTCGAGGTGCAGCCGGTTCTTGACCACCTTGCCCTCGGGCACGCGCTGGAAGAACAGTCGCGGGCCCGCGCCGGTGGGGTCGACGCAGGCGAACGCGGAGCCCTGCCGCTCGGGCGGCAGGGCTCTGTCGAACGCGCCCCAGTCGGCGAACCCCGGCGGCGGTGGCGGCACGACGTAACCGAGCACCGCACACCAGAAGCGGGCGACCCGTTCGGGCTCCGCGCAGTCGAAGGTGATCTGGACCTGCTTGACCGACGTCATCGGCCCACCGTAGCGGCGAGGTCAGACACGGTGGCGCTCAGCGACCGGGGGCCGGCGGCCGTGCCGTCCGGTCGGGCAGCGGGGCGACGAACTCCAGCCGGTTGCCGTGCGGGTCGGCGGTGTGGAAGCGGCGCATCCCGGGCAGCTCGTCGTCGTCACCCCAGGTGACCGGGTGGCCGGCGCGGGCCAGCCGGTCGGCGAGGGCGTCGAGGTCGGGGCGCAGCAGGGCGGGGTGCGCCTTGCGGGCGGGCCGGAAGTCGGCCTCGACGCCGAGGTGCAGTTCGGCGTCGTACCCGGTGAACCAGCAGCCGCCACGGGCGGCGAGGGCCGGGGGTTTGGGTTTCTCGGTCAGGCCGAGGATGCCCACGTAGAAGGCCCGGGACGAGTCCTCGGCACCGGGCGGGCAGGCGAGCAGCACATGGTGGATCATGGTGGCACCTCCTCGTCCCGAACCCTGGCACGAGGTTGCGTGGATAGCAAGACGGACGTACGGTTTTGTTGGAAGACGACGAATCGGCAGTAAGTGTTACCTAACCTGGGCGACGTTCCGCCCGGTGCGACAGACTGCTCAGGACTACTCACGGTCGCTGGTGTGAAGGAGTACGACGTGGCGAGCCTCGACACCTTCGGTGCGAAGACCCAGCTACGCGTCGGAGACGCGAGCTACGAGATTTTCAGGATCAGCCAGGTGCCGGGGCACGACAGACTGCCCTACAGCTTGAAGATCCTGCTGGAGAACCTGCTGCGGACCGAGGACGGCGCGAACATCACCGCCGACCACATCTCCCAGCTCGGCGCGTGGGACCCCACCGCCGACCCGAGCGTGGAGATCCAGTTCACCCCGGCGCGGGTGCTGATGCAGGACTTCACCGGCGTACCCTGCGTGGTCGACCTGGCCACCATGCGCGAGGCGGTCCGCGACCTCGGCGGCGACGCCACCAAGGTCAACCCCCTCGCACCGGCCGAGCTGGTCATCGACCACTCGGTCATCGCCGACCTGTTCGGCCGCGAGGACGCCTTCGCCCGCAACGTCGAGCTGGAGTACGAGCGCAACAGGGAGCGCTACCAGTTCCTGCGCTGGGGCCAGACCGCGTTCAACGAGTTCAAGGTCGTCCCGCCCGGCACCGGCATCGTGCATCAGGTCAACATCGAGTACCTGGCCCGGACGATCATGGAGCGGAACGGCCAGGCGTACCCGGACACCGTCGTCGGCACCGACTCGCACACCACCATGGTCAACGGCCTGGGCGTGCTGGGCTGGGGCGTCGGCGGCATCGAGGCCGAGGCCGCGATGCTCGGCCAGCCGGTCAGCATGCTCATCCCCCGGGTCGTCGGCTTCAAGCTCGCAGGCGAGATGCCGGCCGGCACCACCGCCACCGACCTGGTGCTCACCATCACCGAGATGCTGCGCAAGCACGGCGTCGTCGGCAAGTTCGTCGAGTTCTACGGCCCCGGCGTCAGCGCCGTGCCGCTGGCCAACCGGGCCACCATCGGCAACATGTCCCCCGAGTACGGCTCCACCGTCGCGATCTTCCCGATCGACGCCGAGACCGTTCGCTACCTGGAGCTGACCGGCCGGGACGCCTCCCAGGTGGCGCTCGTCGAGGCGTACGCCAAGGAGCAGGGGCTCTGGCACGACCCGGAGCGTGAGCCGGCGTACTCCGAGCGCCTGGAGCTGGACCTGGGCACCATCGAGCCGTCCCTGGCCGGGCCGAAGCGCCCGCAGGACCGGGTGCCGCTCGGGGTCGCCAAGACGCTGTTCCGCTCGGCGCTGACCGACTACGTCGCCGACGACTCCGCCGGTGAGCGCGACCTCAAGCCCGGCGTGGCCCGCGAGCAGCTGCCCCGGGGCGCGAACGGCCCGGCCGACGAGGCCAGCGCCGAGTCGTTCCCGGCCAGCGACCCGCCCGCCAACGACTTCAGCGACCCCGCCGACGAGCCGCGCGACCTGGAGACCGCCGCCGTCGGCGCCGGGGGCCGGGCCAGCAACCCGGTCCGGGTCACCGGCAGTGACGGCGTGGAGTACGAGCTGGACCACGGCGCGGTCGTGATCGCCGCGATCACCTCCTGCACCAACACGTCCAACCCGCAGGTGATGATCGGTGCCGCGCTGCTGGCCCGCAACGCCGTCGACAAGGGCCTGAGCCGCAAGCCGTGGGTCAAGACCACGCTGGCGCCCGGCTCCAAGGTCGTCATGGACTACTACGAGCGGGCCGGTCTCACGCCCTACCTGGACAAGCTCGGCTTCAACCTGGTCGGCTACGGCTGCACCACCTGCATCGGCAACTCCGGCCCGCTGCCGGAGGAGGTCTCCGCCGCCGTCAACTCCGGCGACCTGGCCGTCGTGTCGGTGCTGTCCGGCAACCGGAACTTCGAGGGCCGGATCAACCCGGACGTCAAGATGAACTACCTGGCCTCCCCGCCGCTGGTGGTGGCGTACGCGCTGGCCGGCACGATGGACATCGACCTGGCCAACGAGCCGCTCGGCGAGGACACCGAGGGCAACCCGGTGTTCCTGCGCGACATCTGGCCCAACACCGCCGAGATCCAGGACGTCATCGCCGCCGCGATCGGCGCGACCGGGTTCAGCGCCGCCTACGCCGACGTGTTCGCCGGTGACGAGCGCTGGCAGTCGCTGCCCACCCCGACCGGCGACACCTTCGCCTGGGCCGACGACTCCACCTACGTCCGCAAGCCCCCGTACTTCGAGGGGATGCAGCAGGAGCCGAGCCCGGTCGTCGACATCGCCGACGCCCGGGTGCTGGCCAAGCTGGGCGACTCGGTCACCACCGACCACATCTCCCCGGCCGGCGCGATCAAGGCCGACTCCCCCGCCGGCCGGTACCTCGCCGAGCACGGCGTGCCGCGCCACGAGTTCAACTCGTACGGCTCCCGCCGGGGCAACCACGAGGTGATGATCCGGGGCACCTTCGCCAACATCCGGCTGCGTAACCAGCTCGTCCCCGGCGTGGAGGGTGGCTTCACCGTCAACCACCTGACCGGCGAGCAGACCTCCATCTACGACGCCTCCACCGCCTACCAGGAGGCCGGCGTGCCGCTGGTCATCCTGGCCGGCAAGGAGTACGGCTCCGGCTCGTCGCGGGACTGGGCGGCCAAGGGGACCATGCTGCTCGGCGTCCGGGCGGTCATCGCCGAGTCCTACGAGCGCATCCACCGGTCCAACCTGATCGGCATGGGTGTGCTGCCGTTGCAGTTCCCGGTGGACACCACCGCCGAGTCGCTCGGCCTCACCGGCACGGAGACCTTCTCCATCACCGGGGTGACCGCGCTCAACGACGGCGACACCCCGCGTACGGTGCGGGTCAGCACCGACACCGGTGTGGAGTTCGACGCGGTGGTCCGGATCGACACCCCGGGCGAGGCGGACTACTACCGCCACGGCGGCATCCTCCAGTACGTGCTGCGCCGCATGATCGCGAGCTGACGTACCCCGCGCACGGAACGGGCCCCCTCCGCCGGCGGAGGGGGCCCGTCGCGTCGGCGCGCGGTGCGGTCGTGCTCAGCCGCCGGCAGCCCGGCGGCGGGCCTCGCGGGTCTTCATGGCGTGCTCCAGCAGCGTGATCAGCACGTTGCGGCCGGACTCCCGCTGCCGGGCGTCGCAGAGCAGCAACGGCACCTCCGGGTCCAGGTCCAGCGCCGCGCGGATCTCGTCGACGCCGAACCGGCGGGCGCCCTCGAAGCAGTTCACCGCCACCACGAACGGGGTGCCCCGCCCCTCGAAGTAGTCGATCGAGGGAAAGCAGTCGGCCAACCGTCGGGTGTCGGCCAGCACCACCGCGCCGAGCGCCCCCACCGCCAACTCGTCCCACAGGAACCAGAACCGGTCCTGCCCGGGGGTGCCGAAGACGTAGAGCACCAGGTCGTTGCTGATGGTGATCCGGCCGAAGTCCATCGCCACCGTGGTGGTGCTCTTGCGTTCCACACCGGACAGGTCGTCGACGCCGATGCCGGTCTCGGTCAGCACCTCCTCGGTCCGCAGTGGACGGCTCTCGCTGACCGCCCCGACCAGGGTCGTCTTGCCGGCCCCGAAACCGCCCGCCACCAGAACCTTGAGCGCGGTGGGCAGCACCCGCGCCCCCGCCGGACGTTCAGAGTGCCCGTAGTCCATTGATCACCGCCTCGTAGATGCTCTCGTCGTTGACACCGGCCGGCTCCCGGGGTTCCTGTACCCGGACCAGGTCCCGCGCCACCAGGTCACCGAGGAGCACCCGTACGGTGCCCACCGGCAGGTCCAGTCGGGCGGCGATCTCGGCCACCGACTGCATGCGTTGGGTCAGCGCCACGATCGCCACGTGCTCCGGCCCCAGCCCGGCCTCCTCGACCGCGTTCGTCCGGGTCGCCGTGACCAGCGAGATCAGGTCGAACGAGCCGGTGACCGGGCGGGCCCGGCCCCGGGTGACCGCGTACGGACGGACCACCGGGCCCGCGTGCTCGTCGACCCACTGTTCGTCCGCGGGGTCGCCGTCACCGGCCATCGCGGTCAGTTCCCGCCGGACGGCTGATCGACGCCCCGGGCCGGGGACGCCACGTACTTGCCCACCCGGGCGACGAGCATCGCCATCTCGTACGCGATCAGGCCGACGTCGGCGTCCGTGCCGGCCAGCACCGCCAGGCAGGCGTTCGGCCCGGCCGCGGTGACGAACAGGAACGAGGACTCCATCTCGATGATGGTCTGCTGGACCTGCCCGCCGCCGAAACGCTTGCCGGCGCCCCGGGCCAGGCTCTGGATGCCGGCGGCCATCGCGGCGAGGTGTTCGCCGTCGTCCCGTCCCATCCCCCCGGACGCGGCCATCAGCAGGCCGTCCGTGGAGAGCGCGACGGCGTGCTCAGCCTGCTTGACCCGGCTGACCAGATCGTCGAGCAACCACGTCAGGTCGGCACCGGATGCCGTCGTCTGCCCCACTCGTCGTCCTCTTCCCCGGCGCGTACGCCGTGCTCGTTGCCGTCCCGTCGGCGGCGTCGCATCCGTCGCGACGCCGTCAGCCCGCCGGGTTGTCCGCGGCGTCCGGCCGGTCGCCGGCGCGGGTGCCCTCCAGCAGCCGGGCCGCGTCGCTGCGACCGCGTCGGGTGCCCGACTGGTAGGCGCTCATCAGTTGGCGTATCTGCTCGGGAGCACGCCGCGGGGTGCCTGCGGCCGCGGTCTCCCCGGCGCTCGGCGAGGCCCGCAGCCCGGGTGCCAGGTTCGCCTGTCGCACCCGCACCGGCAGTCCCGCGTCGGTCACCGGCCCTTCCACAGTAGGCGACGGCGGGTCGAGACCGTCGTCCGCCGTCCGCCCGTCCCCGGTCGCCCGGTCGGCCGGGTCGGAGCCGCCCGACCGGCCCGTGGCCGGGTCGGTGTCGACCGGTCCGGCGTCGTCGACCGTGCCGGTGTCGACCGGACCCGCGTCCACCGGACCCGTGTCGACCAGGCCCGCGTCCACCGGGCCGGCGGTCGCCGGGGCGGGTCCGGGATCGGCCGACGTGGCCGACCACCGCCCGCCGGGTGGGGGTGCGTCGGTGGCCGCAGGCTCGGGGGTGGACGGTCGGAGACCGGTGATCGGCAGGCCGGTCGGGACGGTCGGCCCGTGCAGCGCGTCACTGACCGGTGGCGGGGCGGCGGCCGGGTCCGGCGGGCGCGGGGGCCGCTTGCGGGAGCGGGCGGGCAGCCCGGCCGGGGTCACCGCGCCCGACGGCGGGACAGCCCACGGGGCCGCCGACGTGGTCGTACCGGCCGGCGACGGGGTGGCCGGCGGCGCTGTCGCGGCGGTCGGCGGCGCGGTGGCCGGGACCGGCGGCGTGGTGGCCGGTGGCGGGGCCGCGAGGGTCGGCGGCGCGGCGGCGGTGGCCGGGCCGGCGGCGAGGACCGGCTGGGCGCCGGACGGGCTCGGGTCACCGGGCACCACCAGCTCCGACGGGATCAGCACCACGGCGGTCGTGCCCCCGTAGGCGGACTCCTTGAGCTGCACCTTCACCCCGTGCCGCTCGGTCAGCCGGCTCACCACGTACAGGCCGAGGCGGGCGGCGTCGGCCAGGTTCAACTCGGAACGGTCGACGATCCGGCGGTTCGCCGCGACCAGTTCCTCCCCGGTCAGCCCCAGGCCACGGTCCTCGATCTCGATGGCGTACCCGGCGGTCACCAGTCGACCCCGCACCTCCACCGTGGTGTTCGGCGGCGAGAAGGACAGCCCGTTCTCGATCAGCTCGGCGAGCAGGTGGATCACGTCACCGACCGCCCGGCCGGCGAGCGCGACCGGCCCGAGCGGCAGCACGTCCACCCGGGTGTAGTCCTCGACCTCGGCGACCGCGCCGCGCACCACGTCCACCATGGGCACGTTGCGCCGCCAGGCCCGGCCCGGGGTGGCGCCGGAGAGCACGATCAGGTTCTCCGCGTTGCGCCGCATCCGGGTGGCCAGGTGGTCCACCCGGAACAGGTCCTCCAGTTCCTCGGCGTCGTGTTCGCGCCGTTCCATCGCGTCGAGCAGGGTGAGCTGGCGGTGCACCAGCGCCTGGGTCCGCCGGGCCAGGCTGAGGAACACCCCCCGGACGTTGCGACGCAGCTCGGCCTGCTCCACCGCCGTCCGCACGGCGGTCTCCTGCACGGCGTTGAACGCCCGCCCGAGCTGGCCGATCTCGTCGTCGCCGAAGTCCAGGGGCGGGGCCTCGCGGGCCACGTCGACGTCCTCGCCCCGGCCGAGCCGGTCCACCACCCCGGGCAGCCGCTCGTGGGCCAGCCGCAGCGCGGCGTCCCGCAGCCGGGCCACCTGGCGGACCAGGTGCCGGGCGGTGCTGATCGACACCACGATGGACGCGACGACGGCGATCAGGCCGAGGCCGGCGGCGAGCACCAGCCGGACGATGACGCCCACCGCGACCGGGGTGGCCCGGTCGATCAGCGCGTCGCCGATGGTCACCCCGAAGTCCACCTGGGCCTGCATCGCCGGCCCGACGGTCGACTGCCACTCCTGCGCGGTCAACGGCAGGGTGGCCCCCGACCGGGCCTGCTGGATCACCCGGTCCTCCAGCACCCGGAACCGGGCCACCGCGTCGGAGCCGGCGAGCTGGTCGTAGCGGACCCGGTCGGCCGGGGACAGCTCGCCGGCCGCCTCCGCGGTCTGGTAGCGCTGGGCGCCGACCAGCTGGGCGAAGCGGGCGTACTCGTCGCCGGTCATCCGGCCCGCCGCGAGCACCCCGGTGATCAGGGCGTCCTGCTGGGAGATCAGTTCCCGCACCTGGTAGAGGTCGACCAGGGTCTCGCTCTCGGCGGCGATCCGCGGATCGTCGAGCTGGCCGAGCGAGCCGTACATCCGCAGCACCGCGGCCAGGATGGCGGTGTACGCGGCCGACGCCTCGGCCCGGTTCACCCCGGCGTCACGCACCGACTCCCGGACGCCGGTGAGACCACTGAGCCCGGTCAGCACCTCGTCCACCCGGCGGCGGGTGTCCTCCCCGGTGGCCAGCTCGGCCTGCCAACTGCCCACCGACGTGCCGAAGTCGTCCGACACCAGGTCGGTGCGCTGCCACTGGGCGGTCAGGGCGTCGAGTTGCGGCTGGCCGCGTTCGCCCAGGTAGGCGTTGGCGAGCCGGCGCTCGTCCTGCAACGCGGTGAGCAGCGCCTGGCCCGGGTCGGCCACCCGGCTGTTGAGCGTCTGCACGAACAGCAGGGTGAAGCCGTCCTGGACGGTCACCCAGGCCGCGAAGGACCAGAGCGCGACGAGCGAGGTGAGCAGGGCGACGATTTTGGTACGCAGACGTGTGCTGCCGGAACCCATCACACCGCCCCCGGGCCGGACCGTGGCCGCCGGACGCCCGACGCGTCACGACACACCTGAACCCGGCGCACGCTAGCAGTCGGCAGCACCATCGCTCAAGCCATGCTGATCATGGAGGCGGGGCCGGTGCCGCAGGTCGGAGGCGATGGTGACCACCATGGATGGTAGCGGCCCGACGGCGGTGCCGGGCCGGCGGCGGGTCGGACGGGACCGTCGCCGGGACGACCGACCCCGATCGCGGGCGCGGCCGACCCCGCTGTGCCAGGCTCAGGGGCATGGACGACAAGAGCATCCTGCACCGGATCTCGGAACTGGTCGACGAGGAGCACCGGCTCCGGTCGGCGGCCCAGGCCCACGAATCCGGCACCGACGACGAGGCCAAGGAACAACTGCGCGCGCTGGAGGAGTCCCTGGACCAGTGCTGGGACCTGCTGCGCCGCCGCCGGGCGGCCCGGGAGGCGCACGGCGACCCGGAGGCACAGGGGGCCCGGCCGGTGTCGGAGGTCGAGCGTTACCTCCAGTGACGCCCCCGACGCCCCGGACGGCCGTCGGCCGTCCGGGGCGTCGCCGCGTCAGCGCATCCCCGCCTCCCGCAGCAGCAGCGCGGTGAGGGCGGCCGGATCGGTGTCGGCGGCGGGCAGGCCCCGGGCGGTGAACCAGGTCGCCACCACCCGCACGTCGCGGGCCAGGAACTCCGGCCCCTGCGGGTTGGCCACCACGTCGACCACCTGCGGCAGGTCGATCATGACGAGCCGCCCCGCGTGCACCAGCAGGTTGTACGGCGACAGGTCGCCGTGGGCGTAGCCGGCCCGGGCCAGCACCATCAGGGCGTCCACCAGTTGCTCCCAGAGAGAGCGCAGCTCGTCCGGGTCGGGGCGTACCTGGGCCAGCCGGGGTGCGGCGGTCCCCTCGTCGGGGTCGCCGACGAACTCCAGCATCAGCTCGGTGCCGAGCAGTTGCACCGGGTACGGCACGGCAATCCGCCCGGACTCCGCCCCGACCTCCCAGAGCCGGGACAGCGCGGCGAACTCGGCCGCCGCCCACTGACCGGCGATCATCTGCCGGCCGAACGCCGTCCGGCCGGCCATCGCCCGGTTCTCCCGGGACCGGCGGACCCGGCGCCCCTCCAGGTAGCCGGCGTCACGGTGGAAGAGCCGGTGCTGGGCGTCGCGGTAGCGCTTGACCGCCAGCAGGCAGGACCGGTCGGTGTCGGGCACCGCCCGGCGGACGAGGTGGACGTCCGCCTCCTTGCCGGTCTTGAGCACGCCGAGATCGGTGTCCCGGGCGGCCAGCTCGGTGACCAGCCACCGCGGGTGCGGTTCGGGCCCGTGCACGGCCTGGTCCCAGGAGGACCAGTGGTCCTCCGGCTCGGGGTCGGGTTCGTCCTCGGGTGCGGTGCCGGCCGGCTGCCGGCCGTACGTCAGAAGGGGTGTCTCGTCGTCGTCGAAGCGGCTCTTGCCGCGGCCACGGCGCTGCGGCGCCGGGATGTCGTGTTCGCGCACGGTGCTGGTGATCCCTTGATCGAGGCTGATGGAGGCAGGTGGTACGACCCTGCGAAGACGGCCATGACCGACCCCCCTTCCTCGACCGGGCCCCGCCCGGCTGCGCGTGCGCGCCGGCCCATGCTGGCCGACGCCCCGCGCGGGACACAACCGATTTACCCGCCGGCGAGCACCACCGAGACGGCCGCGATCAACGAGTCGACGGTACGGGTGGGGGCGAAGCGGGTGTCGGTCCAGCTCCGACCCCGGTGCAGCCAGACGCTGGGCAGGCCGACCGCGGCGGCCCCGCCGATGTCCGCCTCCGGGCTGTCGCCCACCACCCACGCGCCGCGCAGCGGCAGCCGGGCCCGCTGGGCGGCCAGCGCGAAGATCCGGGGGTTGGGCTTGCTGACACCGGCCTCCTCGGAGATCACCCAGTCGGCGACGTAACGGTCCAGGCCGGTCTGCCGGATCTTGGCGTCCTCCAGCCGGACCGATCCGTTGGTGACCACCACCGGTAGCCACCCCGCGTCGTCGGCGATCCGCAGCGCGCAGGCCACCAGCGGATCCAGCCGGGTGTAGCCGACCACCCCGTCGTGCAGTTCCTCGACCAGGTCGATGGAGGGGATGCGCAGCGCGTACCGGTCCCGGATGGCGTCGGCGATGTCCCACCGGTCGGTCAGGCCGTCGGCGTCGATGGACAGCAGCCAGTCGATGTCGGTGGCCGGCGCGCCGATCTCGGCCAGGAAACCCTCGGCCCAGGCGCGGAACGGCCCGGCCCGGTCGAGCAGGGTGTTGTCCAGGTCGAGCAGGAGCAACGGCACTGAGGCACCTTACGGGAGAGGGGACCGCCGCCGACAGGGTCGAACCACCCGTCGTCGACCGTCGGGCGGCCGGGGTCGGGCGGGTGCGGGGCACGGGTGGGGGGAGGTGACCAGGGCTGTCGCCACCGGCCGATCCTAACCGGACGCGCGTCCGGCAGGCCGAGGTGACGGCCAATAGCAAGCCGTACGTACGGTTTGCCTTGCGCACGGTCACCTGCGACGATCGACCCGTGCCCAGAGTAAGTCAGGACCAGCTCGACGCGCGCCGCCAGGAGATCCTCGGCGCGGCCCGGGCCTGTTTCGCCCGGCACGGCTACGAGGGAGCCACCGTGCGCCGGCTGGAGGAGGCCACCGGGCTGTCCCGGGGCGCCATCTTCCACCACTTCCGCGACAAGGACTCGCTCTTCCTCGCCGTCGCCGAGGACGACGCCGCCGCGATGGTCGCCACGGTGGCCCGCAACGGCCTCGTCCAGGTGATGCGGGACCTGCTCGCCCGCGCGGTCTCCCCGGACACCACCGGCTGGCTGGGCAGCCAGCTGGAGGTGTCCCGCCGGCTGCGTACCGACCCGGCGTTCGCCAGCCGGTGGGCGCAACGGTCGGCCGCCATCGCCGAGGCGACCCGGGACCGGCTCGCGCGGCAACGCGAGGCCGGGGTGCTCCGCGAGGACATCGACATCGACGTGCTGGCCCAGTTCCTGGAACTGGCGTACGACGGGCTGGTGCTGCACCTGGCGATGGGCCGGCCCGCCGGCGATCTCGGGCCGGTGCTGGACCTGGTCGAGGAGGCCGTCCGCCGCCGCTGACCCCACCCCCGGGCGGCAGCCGTGGAAGCGGGCAGGTCTCGGCTCGGTAACTCGCCCACCGCCGCCGTGCCCGCGTGGCGGGGCTGTCCCACAATGGGGCCGCGATCCCCCTCGCGCGACAGGAGCAGCCCATGAACACCCTTGCCGCAGCGGGCGACACCTGGGGCATCCCCGGCCCGCTCTTCCTGAAGCTCTACCTCCTGGTGGCCGTCGTCGCCGTGATCGGCGTGCTGGTGCACCGGCGGCGCACGGCCGCCGGACCCGACGCGGTCGGCGCCGAACAGCTCGGTCCGCAGCAGGTCGCCTACCTCAACGGCGGCGACCAGCTCGCCATCTGGGCGGCGCTGGGTGGGCTGCGCGGCGCCGGCGCGATCGACGTCAAGGCGAACGGCCGGTTGACCGCCACCGAGTCGGCACCCCACGGGCTCACCCCGCTCGACCACGCGATCCGGCACGCCGCCCGCCGGTCGGTCGCCGCCCGCGAGCTGCGCCGCGACGCCGGGGTAACCCGCGCCCTGCAGGAGCTGCGGCAGGGGTTGGAGCAGCGCGGCCTGCTGATCGACGCCGACGGGGTACGGGCCCTGCGGCGCGGACGGAACCTGCTGCTGGTGCTGCTGGCCCTGGGTGTGGTGCGGCTGGTCTCCGGGCTGGTCAACGGCCGGCCGGTCGGCTGGCTGCTGCTCGCCCTGGCCGGGCTCGGGGTGGCGTTCGCCCTGGTGGCCCGCACGCCCCGGCGGACCAGGACGGCGAACGTGATGATGAGCCGCCTGCGCAGCAGCAACCACCACCTCGCCCCCGACTCGGCCCCGGCCTACGCGACCTACGGTCCGGCCGGCGCGGCGATGGGGGTGGCCCTGTTCGGCACCGTCTCCCTCTACGCGCTCGACCCCGGCTTCGCCGCACAGGCGGAGATCCAGCGGCAGGCGTTGAACGCCGGCAGCGGCAGCGGCTACACCGGTTCCACGGGTGTCACGTGCGGCGGCAGCACCTCGTCGGGCGACAGCGGCTCGTCGTGCGGTGGCGGCAGCTCCTGCGGCGGCGGCGGAGGATGCGGCGGCGGTGGCGGGTGCGGCGGATGACCCGGCCGCAGGGGGTGGGCATCGGCTGGCGGCCGGAGATCGCCGGTTTCGTCGCCGAGCTGCCCGGCCTGCGTTTCGTCGAGGTGGTGGCGGAGTCGCTCGCCCCCGACGGCCCCCTCCCACCGGGGCTGGCCGCGCTGCGGGAGCGCGACGTCACCGTCGTACCGCACGGGGTGCGCCTCTCCCTCGGCGGCGCGGAGCCGGTCGACCCGGCCCGGGTGACGCACCTGGCCCGGGTGGCCGAGCTGGTCGGCGCGCCACTGGTCAGCGAGCACATCGCGTTCGTCCGGGCCGGCGGGCTGGAGGCCGGGCACCTGCTGCCGCTGCCCCGGACCCGGGAGGCGGTGGCGGCGGTGACGGCGAACGTCGCGCGGGCCCGGGCGGAGCTGCCGGTGCCGCTGGCGTTGGAGCCGATCGCGGCGCTGTTCGACTGGCCCGACGACGAGCTGGACGAGGCGGACTTCCTCACCGAGATCCTCGACGCCACCGACGCGGAGCTGCTGCTCGACGTGGCCAACGTCTATGCCAACGCCCGCAACCGGGGCCAGGACCCGCAGGCCCTGCTGGACCGGCTGCCGCTGGAACGGATCGCCTACGTGCACGTGGCCGGCGGGGCCGAGCACGGCGGGCTCTACCACGACACGCACACCGATCCGGTGCCCACCGAGGTGCTGGAGCTGGTCGGCGCGCTCTGCGCCGGCCGCCGGCCGCCGCCCCTGCTGCTGGAACGCGACGGCCACTACCCACCCGCCGACGCGCTGCGGGCCGAGCTGGACGCCCTCGCCACCGCCGCCGGCCACCCGGTCGTCACATGAGCCCGACGCACCCCCTCGGGTCGGCCCCGTTGCCCGACGCCACCGGACCGGAAGGGCTGGCCGCCCGACAGGCCGCGCTGGTCGCCGCCCTGGTCGCCGGGGCTCCGCTGCCCGCCGGCTTCGCCACCGACCGGGTCGACGCCGCCAGGCGGGCACTGCTGCGCAAGCGGGCCGGGGAGGTCGCCCGCCACTGGCCGCTGCTCGCCGCCGGGCTCGGCGACACCTGGCCGGCCACCTTCGCCGGCTGGGCGGCCGGCCGGCCCACCGCCGGATCGCTGCGCGACGGCTGGGACCTCGCCCGCACGCTGCGCGACCAGGGCGCCCTCCCCCCGCTCGGCGCACAGGAGCTGGCCGCCCGCGAGGCCACCCACCGCTACGACGGCCGGCATCCGCCCCGCCGCCGCCGGTTGCCGGCCCTGGTCCGCAGCGGCGACGCCGTCGCCCTCCAGCTCGCCGGCCGGGTACGCCTGCTGCGCTCCACCCGCCGCTGACCACCGGGCCGCCGCGCCGGCCACCGCCGGATACGGCAGGATCGGCGGCATGGATCTCGGACTCACCGATCGGGTGTACGTGTTGACCGGCGCGTCCCGGGGGCTCGGCTTCGCGACCGCACGGTGCCTGGTCGCCGACGGGGCGCGGGTGGTCCTGTCGGCCCGGACGCCGGAGCGGGTCGCCGGCGCGGTCGACCTGCTGGGTGGGCCCGAGCACGCCATCGGCCTCGTCGCCGACCTGGCCGACCCGAGCCTGCCCGAGCGGCTGGTGATCGCCGCGCGGGAACACTTCGGCCGGCTCGACGGGGCGCTCGTCTCGGTGGGTGGGCCGCCTGCCGGCACCGCCGCCCAGGTCAGCGACGCGCAGTGGCGGGAGTCCTTCGAGACGGTCTTCCTGGGCACCGTGCGGACGGCCCGGACGGTGGCCGCCGCGCTCACCGAGGGGGGCGCGATCGGGCTGGTGCTGTCCACCTCGGCCCGTACCCCGATCACCGGCCTCGGCATCTCCAACGGGCTGCGGCCCGGCCTCGCCGGGGTGGCCAAGGACCTGGCCGACGAGCACGGCCCGCGCGGCGTACGGGTACTGGGCCTGCTGCCCGGACGCTTCCTGACCGACCGCAACCGGGAACTGCTCGGCGACGACGAGACGGCCCGCGCCGCCGCGGAGGCCGGCATCCCGCTGCGCCGCATCGGCGATCCGGCCGAGTTCGGGCGGGTCGCCGCGTTCCTGCTCTCCCCCGCCGCCGGCTACGTCACCGGGGTCAGCGTGCCGGTCGACGGCGGCGCACTGCGCAGCCTGTGACCCCGCGACGCCGCTCGGCCGGCCCTGCCGCCACCCCCGCACCGGCCCGCGCCACCTCCGGACCGGTGCGGCGGCCGGACCGGGCGGAACTGGCCGCGGCGGCGGACCGCACCATCCCGGACGTGATCGGCCCCGGGCTGACGGTGCTCTTCGTCGGGATCAACCCGGGCCTGTGGTCGGCGGCCACCGGTTGGCACTTCGCCCGGCCGGGCAACCGCTTCTGGCCGGCCCTGCACCGGGGCGGCTTCACCCCGCGCCAACTGCACCCGAGCGAGCAGGACATGCTGCCCGGGTTCGGCCTGGGCATCACCAACATGGTGGCGCGGGCCAGCGCCCGGGCCGACGAGCTGACCCCGGCGGAACTGCTGGCGGGCGCGCGGACGCTGACCGACAAGGTGACCCGCTACCGGCCGACCTGGGTGGCCGTGGTCGGGGTGACCGCCTACCGGATCGGGTTCGCCCGGCCCCGGGCCGGCTTCGGCCCGCAGCCGGAACCGCTGGCCGGCGCGCGGCTGTGGGTGCTGCCCAACCCGAGCGGCCTGAACGCCCACTTCACCCCGCAGGCCCTGGGGAACGCCTTCGGCGAGCTGCGCGCCGCGGTGACCGGCCAGCCGCCCTCCCCCGCCGGCTGACCACCACCGTCCCCGCACTCACGGTAGGCCGCGTCACGCGTTCACGATGTGTCGTGTAAATGCCGACATCAAGGCAATAAATTGCGAACGACGGGTCCCACTGCAATTGACGTAGATTTATTTCGGGCGTGCTTTCGAGTTCACGTTGGTCTAACATTGGAACCGCAATCGGCTACACGCCGTTAACGCATTTCCCATCACGTCGGGAGCAGTTATGCCACAAGTCCGTTCTTCCCGCTTCGTCCGCCTGTTGGCTGCGGGCGCCGCCGGGGCCGCCGCGGTGGCCGTGTTGCCCGCGGTCAGCGCCCAGGCGGGCACCTCATCGTTCACCGTCTCGGTCAAGGGTGGCTACAACAACACCCTGTCCCTCGGCACCGCCACCGGAACCGTTTCCGGGACGACGGGCAGCAACCAGGCGAGCTACTCGGTGACGCTGTGCGGACAGAGCACCTACCCGAGTTCCCAGGTGACCATCAAGGGCGGCAGCGCCAGCGCTTACCACACCGTCTACTACCAGAACTGCGAGACCTTCACCGGCGATCTCGTCTCCAGCTACGGATTTACCAACATCGAGGTCACGGTATCCGGTTCCACCTTCTACCCGGGCAGCCAGTACACGACGTACACGAAGTCCCGCACGGTGTACTTCTGAGTCGCACCGCACCGTATGACGGAACAGGCACCGCATTGACGACCGCCGGCTCAACCGGCCGATGAGTCGTGTACCCGGTGCCCGGCGTGGGGATCGCCGTCGCAACGGAGACCAGGTCGGGGCCCGCTCCCCCTGGCCTGGCCTCGGATCGCCGTCGACAGCGCCGCCCGCCCCCGAACGGACCGGCCTCCGCACGTTGTCGACCGGGTGCACCCACCACCCGGCGGCCCACGCGGACACCGCCGGTCGCCCCTGCGCGGGTCGTCAGTTGGCCACTGCGGGGGGCCGCGCCTCCTGGGCGACGTAGGTGCCCATGGGCACGGTGGTGACGATCGGCTCGGCCGGCTCAGCGGCATCCGGGTATGGCGTGGGCGACTCGGCGACCGCGAACTGGGTGCGGTACAGCTCGGCGTAGAGCCCACCGACCGCGACCAGTTCGTCGTGCCGGCCCCGCTCGACGATCCGGCCGTCGTCGAGGACGAGGATCTGGTCGGCGTCGCGGACCGTGGAGAGCCGGTGCGCGATCACCAGCGCCGTCCGCCCGGTCAGCGCCACGGCCAGCGCCCGCTGCACGGCCGCCTCGCTCTCCGAGTCGAGGTGGGCGGTGGCCTCGTCGAGGATCACGATCGACGGGGCCTTGAGCAGCAGTCGGGCGATGGCGATGCGTTGTTTCTCCCCACCGGAGAAGCGGTAGCCGCGCTCACCGACGGTCGTGTCCAACCCGTCGGGCAGGGCGCGCACCAGATCGGCCACCTGGGCGCCGGCCAGCGCCGCCCAGATCTCGTCGTCGGTGGCGTCCGGCTTGGCGTACCGCAGGTTCTCGGCGATCGTCTCGTGGAACAGGTGGGAGTCCTGGGTGACCACGCCGATCTCGTCGCGCAGCGAGGCGAGGGTGGCGTCCCGGACGTCGACCCCACCGACCCGCACCTCGCCGTCGGTGACGTCGTAGATCCGGGAGATCAGCATGGACAGGGTCGACTTGCCCGCCCCCGACGGCCCGACCAGGGCCACCATCTGCCCCGGCTCGACCCGGAAGGACACCCCCTTGAGCACCGGCTCGCCGGCCGTCCGGTCGAGGGTGGCGACCTCCTCCAGCGACGCCAGCGAGACGTCGGCGGCAGCCGGGTAGCGGAACCGGACGTCGCGGAACTCGACCCGCCCGGCACCGGCGGGCACCGGCACCGCGTCGGGCTTCTCCTCGATGCCGGGGCGCAGGTCGAGCACCTCGAAGACCCGGTCGAACGAGACCAGCGCGCTCATCACGTCGACCCGGACGTTGGACAGCGCGGTCAGCGGACCGTAGAGGCGGGTGAGCAGCAGGGCGAGCGTGACCACGGTGCCGGCGCTGACCGCGCCGGTGACCGCCAGCCAGCCGCCGAGCCCGTAGGTGAGCGCCTGGGCCAGCGAGGCGACCAGCAGCATCGCCACGAAGAAGGTGCGTGAGTACATCGCCGACTGGATTCCGATGTCGCGGACCCGCTCGGCCCGCGCGGCGAACCGACCCGCCTCCACGCCGGGCGAACCGAACAGCTTGACCAGCAGCGCCCCGGCCACCCCGAACCGCTCGGTCATGGTGGCGTTCATCTTGGCGTCGAGGTTGTACGACTCCCGGGTGATCTCGGCCAGCCGCCGGCCCACCCGCCGGGCGGGGATCACGAAGATCGGCAGCAGGATCAGCGAGAGCGTGGTGATCTGCCAGGAGAGGGTGAACATCACCCCGGCGGTGAGCACCAGCTGGATGACGTTGCTCACCACCCCGGACAGGGTGGAGGTGAACGCCCGCTGGGCACCCATCACGTCGTTGTTGAGCCGGCTGACCAGGGCCCCGGTCTGGGTGCGGGTGAAGAACTGCAACGGCATCCGCTGCACGTGGTCGTAGACCCTGGTGCGCAGGTCGAGGATGATGCCCTCGCCGATACGGGCCGAGTACCAGCGTTGGACCAGGGAGAAGATCGCGTCGGCGACGGCCAGCCCGCCGATGACCAGGGCGAACCGCACGACCGTGGCACCGGCCTCCGGCCCGCCGCGGCTGATCGCGTTGATCACGTGCCCGGCGAGCACCGGGGTGGCCACCCCGATCACGGCGGCGATCACCACGGTCACCAGGAAGATGACGATGTCCCGCCGGTAGGGGTGGGCGAACGCCATGATCCGCTTGGCGGTGCCGCGCTTGAGGCGGTGGGCGGAGACCTCGTCGCCGTGGCGGATCGACCGGAGCATGCTCCAGCCGGCCATGTTGCCGCCCGTCATCGGGTTGGACATCGGTCACCTCCGTGTCGTGGCGGCACGCACCGTCGGGGTCGATTCTCCCCACGCCTACGACAACCTCGGCGGTAACCCGGCTCTTCCCGGGCAGTCCTTACCGACCGCCGGCCGGCTACTCGCCCCGGCCGGCCAGGTCACGCAGCCGGCGGGTCTGCGCCTCACGCTCGGCCCGCTGCTGCTCGGTGTGGGAGCGGCCGGCGGCGCCGGCGAGCAGCGCCTTGATCTCCACCACCGCGTCCCGGTTGCCGGCGAGCAGGCCGGCGGTGAGGTCACCGACCGCCGCGTCCAGCTCGGCGTTCGGCACCACCAGGTTGGCCAGGCCGATCCGGTCGGCCTCCGCGGCGTCCATCCGCCGGCCGGTGGCGCACAGCTCCAGGGCGCGGGCGTAGCCGACCAGCTCGACCAGCCGCTTCGTGCCGGCCAGGTCGGGGACCAGACCGAGGGTGACCTCGGCCATCGACAGCTTGGCGTCCTCGGCGAGGACCCGCAGGTCGCAGGCGAGCGCGAGCTGGAAGCCCGCGCCGATGGCATGACCCTGCACGGCGGCCACCGAGATCACGTCGGGGCGGTGCAGCCAGGTGAAACCCTGCTGGTAACCGGCGATCCGGTCGGCGCACTCCTGCTCGGGCAAGGTGGACAGCTCGGCGAAGGAACCCGGCCCCTGGGCACCGGCCACCGACAGGTCGAGGCCGGCGGAGAACGACCGCCCCTCGCCGCGTACCACCACGACGCGCACGTCGCCCGGCAGGTCCCGGGAGAAGTCGCTCATCGCGCGCCACATCGCCGGAGTCTGGGCGTTGAGCACGTCGGGCCGGCACAACGTGACCGTCGCGACCGGCCCGTCGCAGTGCAGTAGCACCCCGGTCGTCTCGGCGGTCACCGGACCGCCCGGGGCGTGCTGACGGACGACGCTGGTGGGCGGGTCACGCCTTCTTGCGACGCCGGGCGCCGCCGCGCTGCCGCAGCTGCACACCGGACTCGGTGAGCACACGGTGGATGAACCCGTAGGATCGCCCGGTCGAGGCGGCGAGCGCGCGGATGCTCTCCCCGCCGGTGTACCGCTTTACCAGGTCCTTGGCGAGCGTCTGACGCTCGGCTCCGACGATCCGGCGACCCTTCTCAGTGCTGGTGGCTGTGCCAGTGGCTGCCATGCTGATTCCTCACGTCCCAGACTGTGCGGTTCGATACGGTCCCACCTATTAGACCGTCTCGAACGATCATGCGCCAGATATCAACTCTTCGCCAACCGACACGCTATGCAGTGTCGTCAACCCGATAGAGTGACCCTGCACTCGGCCGACGGCTGCTAGCGCGCCCTGGCGACCCTGGTCGGCGGCCCGTAGCCTGCCGGTCGTGACCGACCTGCTGGGCGACGTGAGCGGCGCGGCGGCCGTCTTCGCCGCCACCAACCTCGACGACATCGTGGTGCTGACCGTACTCTTCGTGGCCGCCCGCGGTACGGGACGACCCCGCCCGTGGCAGATCGTCACCGGTCAGTACCTGGGCATCGCCACCCTCGTCGCGGCCGCCCTGGTGGTCGCCGCCGGCCTGCTGGTGGTGCCCGATCCGTGGACCGGCCTGCTCGGGCTGCTGCCGGTCGCACTCGGGGTCCGGGCGCTGCTGGCCCGCACCGACGACGACTCGCCGCCGGCCGTGGTCGGCGGACTGCTCGGGGTCGCCGGGGTGACGGTCGCCAACGGCGCCGACAACATCGCCGTCTACGTCCCGGTGTTCCGCGCCCTCGACCCGGCCACCGGACTGGTCTACCTGCTGGTCTTCGCGCTCCTGGTCGCCGTCTGGTGCGGTGCCGCCGCGCTGCTCGGCGGGCACCCCCGGGTGGTCCACCTGGTCGGCCGGGCCGGGCACTGGCTGGTCCCGGTCGTCTTCGTCGCCATCGGCCTGGTGATCCTGGTCGGCTCGGGCGTCCTCGGCCGGCTGGCCGACCTCGCCCGCTGACCACCGGCCGGACCGACCACGGGCCGATGGCCGGGCAGCCGACCCCGCCGGCCGTCGCGGGCGGGGTCGGGGCCGGATCAGGCCAGCTCGACCAGTTCCAGGAGGTCGTCGCTCCAGGCGTCCTCGTCGCCGTCGGGGAGCAGGATGGCCCGGTCGGGCTTGAGCGCGAGCACCGCGCCCGGGTCGTGGGTGACCAGCACGATCGCGCCGGGGTAGTTGGCGATGGCGTCGAGCACCTGCTCACGGCTGACCGGGTCGAGGTTGTTCGTCGGCTCGTCCAGCAACAGCACGTTCGCGCCGGAGCAGACCAGGGTCGACAGGGCGAGCCGGGTCTTCTCGCCACCGGAGAGCACCCCGGCGGGCTTGTTCACGTCCTCGCCGGAGAACAGGAAGGCACCGAGGATCTTGCGGAGGTCGGTGTCGGACTGCTCGATCGCCGCCGCCCGCATGTTCTCCAGCACCGTGCGTTCCACGTCCAGCGTCTCGTGCTCCTGGGCGTAGTAGCCCAGCCGCAGACCGTGCCCGGCGTGCACCTCGCCGGTGTCCGGCGGGAGCAGGCCGCCGAGCATCCGCAGCAGCGTGGTCTTGCCGGCACCGTTGAGCCCGAGGATCGCCACCCGGGAGCCGCGGTCCACCGCGACGTTCACGTCGGTGAAGATCTCCAGCGAGCCGTACGACTTGGACAGGCCGGTCGCGGTCAGTGGGGTCTTGCCGCACGGCGCGGGGTTGGGGAACCGGACCTTCGCCACCTTGTCGGAGACCCGGACCTCCTCCAGGCCGGAGATCAGCTTCTCGGCCCGGCGGGCCATGTTCTGCGCGGCGACGGTCTTGGTGGCCTTGGCCCGCATCTTGTCCGCCTGCGCCATCAGCGCGCCGGCCTTCTTCTCGGCGTTGGCCCGTTCCCGGCGTCGCCGCCGCTCGTCGGTCTCCCGCGCCGCCAGGTACGCCTTCCAGCCCAGGTTGTAGACGTCGACCACGGAGCGGGTGGCGTCGAGGAACCAGACCTTGTTGACCACCGACTCCAGCAGCGAACCGTCGTGGGAGATCACGATCAGCCCACCCTTGTGGTTGGCGAGGAAGCCGCGCAGCCAGGTGATCGAGTCGGCGTCGAGGTGGTTGGTGGGCTCGTCGAGCAGCAGGATGCCGCCGCCGTTCTCCCCCGCGTCGCGGAACAGGATGCGGGCCAGTTCGATGCGGCGTCGCTGACCGCCGGAAAGGGTGCCGATGGTCTGCGCGAGGGCCCGGTCGGGCAGCCCCAGGTTGGCGCAGATCCGGGCGGCCTCGGCCTCGGCGGCGTACCCGCCCAGCGAGGCGAACTGGTCCTCCAGCGCGCCGTAGCGGCGGACGAGCTTGTCGTCGACGCCGTCGGCGAGTTGCTGCTCGATCTCCTTCATCTGGGCCATCAGCACGTCCAGCCCCCGGGCGGAGAGCACCCGGTCCCGGCCGGTGACCTCCAGGTCGCCGGTACGCGGGTCCTGCGGCAGGTAGCCGATGGCGCTACGCCTGTCGATCTGCCCGGCGTACGGCTGCCCCTCGCCGGCCAGTACCTTGAGGGTCGTGGTCTTACCGGCGCCGTTGCGACCGACCAGTCCGATCCGGTCACCGGGCTGCACCCGCAGGGTGGTGTCGGACAGGAGGATCCGGGAGCCGGCGCGCAGTTCCAGGCCGGTGACACTGATCATTTCCGGTACTCGCTCTCGGGGGGGTCTGGAAGGGCTGACTCAGGGCACGCGAAAGCGCCGGCGGGTCAGTGGTTCCCGTCGGCGCGGGGCGGTTCAGCCTTCGCAGCGCAGCACCCGACAAGTGTACCGGGCGGCCCGACGCGCACCGCCCGGATTACCGTACAAGATCATCGGGTACCGGAAACGCCGTCCGGACCCGGTCCGGTACCGCAACCCTCAGACGTGACGAATCGGTGATCGGGGTCAAAATGGAGCTGAACGAGAACGCGCGGATCGACACCGGCCAGGTGGACGACCGGCGAGGGTCCGGTGGGGGTGGCGGGGGCATCCCGATCCCGATCCCGGGCGGCGGCGGACGCGGCGGCATCGTCGGGCTGATCATCGCCGTGCTGGTGGCCCTGGTGGGCGGCGGTTTCGGGCTGAACGCCATGACCGGCGGCGGGTCCGAGACCGGCGACAACACGGAACTCACCCAGAAGTGCTCCGCCGACGACGCGCTCAAGCAACTGGACTGCCGCAACACCCTCTACGTCAACTCGATCCAGGCGTACTGGCGCACCGCCCTGCCCGAGCGGTTCGGCCAGCAGTACCAGCCGTCCAAGACGGTCTTCTTCAGCCAGGGCGTCAACACCGGCTGCGGCCAGGCCGACTCCGGCGTCGGGCCGTTCTACTGCCCCGCCGACGACCTGGTCTACATCGACCTGACCTTCTACCAGACCCTCGCCAACCAGCTCGGCGCGGAGGGTGAGTTCGCCCAGCCGTACGTGCTGGCCCACGAGTACGGCCACCACGTGCAGGACCTGCTCGGCACCGAGGCGCAGATGCGCCGCCAGCAGCAGCGGGACCCGGGCAGCGCCAACGCGCTCTCGGTCAAGCTGGAACTCCAGGCCGACTGCTACGCCGGCGCGTGGGCCAAGAACGCCACCGGCACCGCCGACGAGCAGGGCCAGAAGATCTTCAAGAGCATCACCGAGCAGGACATCGCGCAGGCGATCGACACCGCCGAGAAGATCGGCGACGACGCCATCTCCAAGCGGGCCAACCGCCCGGTCAACCCGGAGGAGTTCACCCACGGCTCCTCCGAGCAGCGCAAGCAGTGGTTCACCAAGGGCTACACCACCGGTGACCCGAAGTCCTGCGACACCTTCGGCGGCAGCCTCTGACCGACACCGGTCGGCAGGTCGCGGCGGTCGGCGGGGCGCACGCCCCCGGCCGCCGCGCACACCGCCGAGAGCCACTACTTCTTCTGGCAGGTATTCCAGGCCGTGTATTTCGTCGTGCCCTTGACGGTGCACCCAGCCCGGTAATGCGCACCGGATTCCCACGGGATCGCATCGGTGCAGTTCCGGCCGGACTTGAATTCCACCGGGTAGCAGGGCCCCGTCTCACCGGTGTTGTTCTTCATCTCGATCCAGAACTTGTCACCCGGCTGCGCGTTGGTCACCCGCGCCCAGGCGTACAACTTACTGTTGATCTTGCCGGCCTGAAGCTCCACCGTGCGCGGATCCCACTTGAAGGACTGGCAGTCGTACGGGCCGGCCGCCCCCTTGGGATCCTGGTGATCCGTCGGGCAGTCGATTTTCGCCGGGTCGGTCATGTCCCGCTCCATCCTGGAGACTAGCGAGGTATTTCGCATTTTATCGGACCTAACCGTGTCTGCTGACGGATCGGGTGATTCTTAGCCGGGGGCAGACGGTGGGCGACGGGGCTCAGGGACGTTCGGGGCCGGGGTCGCGAACCAGGATGTGAACCGCGCGGGCAGCGGTGATCGCGCCGACCAGCACCGCGTGCCGTGGCTCGGGCACGTCGAGCAGCCGTTCGGCCCGCAGCCCGGCGAGCGGGGCCAACCGCCGGTCAGCCAGGACCGTGTCGACGGCCCGCCGGTCACCGCCGCAGACCACCGCCGCCAGCGTCGCCGCCTCCGGCAGCAGCAGCCGTACGGCCAGTTCCGCCGCGTCGCCCAGGGCCGCCCTGGCCTGGTTGTCCCGCCGCCGGGCGAACCGCTGCTGCGACCAGCCCCCGGCGGCGGTGCGGCCCTGCACGTACCGGGTGTCCACCTTGGAGACCAGCAGCTCGGTGCCGAGCGCCACGCCGACCGCCACCGCGCCCTTGCGGGCCAGCAGCAGCCCGAGCCGGCGGGGCGCGACAGCCTCGTCGACGAACCCCGGCACGTCGTCGACCTGCCCGGCCGCCGCCCCGGTGCCGCCGCCCGGCGGGAGGTGCAGCTCGGCGGTCGCCCCGTCGCCGGCGGTGAGCAGCAGGCCGTACCCCTGCGGGGAGGCGACGGGCGGGCCGTGCCGGTCGGCGAAACCCGCCACCCAGCGGGCGACGCGGGTCGGATCGACCTCGATCCACCGGCCGCCGCCGGCCGCGGGTCGGCTGCTCATCACCCGACCGTACGGCACGGCGGACGGCGGCCCGGCGGGCGACCCACCGCGCGACGGCAGCCCGGCGGGCGGACGCCGTCGGGGCCGGCGGGAACGACGCGGACGCCGTCGGGGCGGGCGGAAACGACGCGGCCGGTGTGGGGGCCGTTCACCGCACGACCAGCATGGCGACGGCGAGGGCGGCGATGATCAGGCTGGACAGCAGGCCGGTCACCAGTCGACCACGCGGGCCGGCCAGCACCCGGCCGACCAGGGTGCCGCTCCCGGCGATCAGCAACTGCCAGCTCGCCGAGGCGACGAAGACCCCGAGGACGAAAAGCGCGGCGGCTGCCGGTGCCGCCCGCGCCGCGTCGGCACGGCCGAGGACCAGCGCCGTGAAGTAGACCACCGTGGCCGGGTTGAGCAGAGTCAGCGCCAACACCCCGACGAACGCGCGCCCCGGCGTGTTCATCCCCCGAACCGGCTCCGACCCGCCCGGCGCCGGCCCGGGACCGCCCCGACCCGACTGCCCCGGCTGCGACCCGCCCGACTCCAGCCCACCCGGCTTGAACCCACCCGATCCCGTACCGCGCGGCTCCGGTCCAGCCGACCCCGACCCACCCGACGGCGGTCGGGAGCGCCAGGTCCGCCAGCCGCCGTGGACGGCGAGCACCAGCAGCACCACCGCCGCCGCCACCCGCAGCGGCCCGGCGACCGGGGCGACCACGGCGGCCACCGCCGCGCCGCCGAGTACCGCCACGGCGGCGTAGAGCCCGTCTGCGGTGGCGACGCCGAACGCGGCAGCCGCACCGACCCGCAACGAGGTACGGGCGCTGAGCCCGAGGATGAGCACCGCGATCGCACCGACCGGGACGGCGACCGCGTAGCCGGCCACCAGCCCGGCCAGGAAGGCGGCGGTCACGACGAGCGGTGGCGGGCCGAGCCGCGCCCCGGACGGGCCTGCTGTCGGCGCGCGGTGGTGCTCGCGCGGACAGGCTCCTGCACCGGGCATGTCTCGATCACGGGCCCATCATCGGGCGCGGGAGCGACGCCCCGCCACCGGATTGTCTGCCGTCCACCGGGAGTGATCGACTCAACGGGGGCGAACCAGCGGTATCGGCCGGCCCGGACACCCCTACATCGGCCCCGTTGAGTCGATCACCCCGCCCGGACCCGGGCCGGGGCACGGCAGGGCGGGTGGGGCAGGGCGGGTGGACGACGGCGGGCGCGGCACCCGGTGTGGGTGCCGCGCCCGTGAGGTCGGACCGCAGGTCAGACGTTGAAGCCGAGGGAGCGGAGCTGGTCCCGCCCCTCGTCAGTGATCTTGTCCGGCCCCCACGGCGGCAGCCAGACCCAGTTGATCCGGATGTCGTCGACCAGTCCCCCACCGGGGCCGGTGGTCAACGCCTGCCGGGCCTGGTCCTCGATCACGTCGGTGAGCGGGCAGGCCGCCGAGGTCAGCGTCATGTCCAGGGTGGCGACGTTCTGGTCGTCCACGTGCACGCCGTACACCAGGCCGAGGTCGACCACGTTGATGCCGAGTTCGGGGTCGACGACGTCCTTCATCGCCTCCTCGATGTCGGCGAGGGCCGCCCGGCTGCCGCTCGACGCGGCCTCGGCCGGGCCGTCGGCGGCCGGGGACCCGGCGACGCCGTCGGCAGCCGTGGTGCCGGCGACACCGTCGGTCGCCGGGGTCGCGGCGGCGTCCGCCGGGCCGGCGGCACCGTTGGTGGCCGGCGGCGTCACCGCGTCGGTCGTCGTGCTGGCGTCACCGGTCTCCGGCGTCGCCGCGGTAGCGGTGTTCTCGCTCATGCCTCCACCTCCGTCGGGCTCATGCCCACCCCCGCGCGTGCCGCGGCGTCCTTGAACGCCATCCACGGCAGCAGCGCGCACTTGACCCGGGCCGGGTAGCGGGCGACACCCGCGAAAGCCACCCCGTCACCGAGTAGTTCCTCGTCCGGCGTGACCTGGCCACGGCCGGACATCAACGCCACGAACCCCGCGTGCACGGCGGCGATCTCCCCCGCGCACCGGCCGGAGAGCCGGTCGTACAGCACGCTCGCCGACGCCTGACTGATCGAACAGCCCGCACCGTCGTACGAGATGTCCACCACGATGTCGCCGACGGCGGCCACCCGTACGGTGACCTCGTCGCCGCAGGTCGGGTTGACGTGGTGCGCCTCGCCCACCTCGGCGTCGGGGCGGTCGGCGTCGCGCAGCCCACGCCCCTGCGGGCGCTTGTAGTGGTCCAGGATGATCTCCTGGTAGAGCTGGTCCAGCTGCATCAGTCGAAGATCCTCCGCACCTGTTCGAGACCCGCCACCAGGGCGTCGATCTCCTCCGTGGTGGTGTACAGGTAGAACGACGCCCGGGTCATCGCCGGCACCCCGAACCGGGTGCAGACCGGCTTGGCGCAGTGGTGGCCCACCCGCACCTGCACGCCGAGCGAGTCGAGGACCTGCCCGACGTCGTGCGGGTGCACGTCGCCGAGCGCGAACGAGATGGTGCCGCCCCGGCCCACCGGCACCGTCGGGCCGAAGATCCGCAGGCCCGGCACGGTCGCGAGCGCGTCCAGCGCGTACGCGGTCAGCTCCTTCTCGTGCCACTGGATCGCCCGCATCCCGACGCCGGTGAGGTAGTCGACCGCCGCGCCGAGCGCGACGGCCTCGGCGATCGGCGGGGTGCCCGCCTCGAACCGGGCCGGCGGCGCGGCGAACGTGGACCGGGCCATCGACACCGTCTCGATCATCGAGCCGCCGCCCATGACCGGGGGCATCGCGGCGAGCAGCTCGCCCCGCCCCCACAGCACGCCGATGCCGGTCGGCCCGCACATCTTATGCCCGGTGAACACGATGAAGTCGGCGTCCAGGTCGACCACGTCGATCGGCTGGTGCGGCACCGACTGCGAGCAGTCGAGCAGCAGCAGCGCGCCCACCTGGCGGACCCGTTCGGTGATCCGGGCGGTGGCGTTGACCGTGCCGAGGATGTTGGAGGTGTGCACCAGCGCGACGATCTTCGTCCGCTCGGTGACCAGGTCCGCCAGCCCCGACTCGTCCAGCCGGCCGGTGTCGGTGACCGGGAACCAGCGCAGCGTCGCGCCGGTCCGCTCGGCCAGCAACTGCCACGGGACGATGTTCGAGTGGTGCTCCATCTCGGAGATCACGATCTCGTCGCCGGGGCCGAGCCGGAACCGCTCGTCGGCGTCGGCGCGCAGCGAGGCGTTGGAGAAGGCGTACGCCACGATGTTGATCGCCTCGGTGGAGTTCTTGGTGAACACCACCTCGTCGACGCTCGGCGCGTTGACGAACGCGGCGATCTTCGTCCGCGCCCCCTCGTACGCCTCGGTCGCCTCGGTGCCCAGGGTGTGCACCGAGCGCGACACGTTGGCGTTGTGCATCGCGTAGTGCCCGGCGAGCACGTCGAGCACCTGGCGGGGTTTGTGCGAGGTGTTGGCGCTGTCGAGGTAGACCAGCCGGTGCCCGTTGACCTCCCGGTCGAGGATCGGGAAGTCGGCCCGCACCGCGGCCACGTCGAAGCGCGGCACGTCGTCGTACTGCGGCATCCCGTCCGGGATGGCGATGGTGGTCATCTCAGCGGTCCCCGTCCGTGTGTCAGGCCCGCGCCGCGCCGGCTCCGGCGACGTACCGCTCGTAACCCTCGTCCTCGAGCTTGTCGGCCAGCTCCGGGCCGCCCTGCTCGACGATCCGGCCGGCCACGAAGACGTGCACGAAGTCGGGCTTGATGTAGCGCAGGATGCGGGTGTAGTGGGTGATCAGCAGCAGGCCGGTGTCGCCGGTGTCGCGGACCCGGTTGACCCCCTCGCTGACCACCCGCAGCGCGTCCACGTCGAGGCCGGAGTCGGTCTCGTCGAGGATGGCGATCTTGGGCTTGAGCAGTTCGAGCTGCACGATCTCGTGCCGCTTCTTCTCGCCGCCGGAGAAGCCCTCGTTGACGTTGCGCTGGGCGAACGCCGGGTCCATCTGGAGCTTCTCCATCGCGCCGCGCAGCTCGCCGCCCCAGGTACGCAGCTTCGGGGCCGCGCCGTCGATGGCGGTCTTGGCGGTACGCAGGAAGTTCGCCACCGAGACGCCGGGCACCTCGACCGGGTACTGCATGGCCAGGAAGAGGCCGGCGCGGGCCCGCTCGTCGACGGTCATCTCCAGCACGTCGACCCCGTCGAGGGTCACCGAGCCGCCGGTGATCTCGTACTTGGGGTGACCGGCGACCGAGTAGGCCAGGGTCGACTTGCCGGAGCCGTTCGGGCCCATGATCGCGTGGGTCTCCCCCGACCGGACGGTCAGGTCGACGCCGGACAGGATCGGCTTGAGCTCACCCTCGGGCAGCTTGACCGACACCTTCAGGTCGCGGATCTCCAGGGTGCTCATTATCGGGTCACTCCATTGCTCGGCGTCGGGCGGCCGTCGGCGCCCACGGGAAGGTAGATGTCGCCGTCGCGGACCTCGACGGCGTAGACGGGAACGGGTTCGGTGGCGGGCAGCCCGGTGGGCTCACCCGTGCGCAGGTCGAACCGGGAACCGTGCAGCCAGCACTCCAGCGTGCAGCCCTCGACCTCGCCCTCGGACAGGGCCACCGAGGCGTGCGAGCACTCGTCGTGCACGGCGTAGAACTCGCCGTCGGTGCCGTGCACCACGGCGACCTGGAGGCCGTCCACGTCGGCGCTGATCACGGTGCCCTTCGGCACGTCCTCCGTCGCGCAGATCCGGATCATGTCAGGCCCCGGCCTTCGAGAGCCGGGCCTCGATCGCGTCCCCCAGCCGCTCACGCAGCGACTCGACCGGGATCTTGTTGATCACCTCGGCGAAGAAGCCCCGCACCACCAGGCGACGGGCCTCGTCCGCCGGGATGCCCCGGGCCATCAGGTAGAACAGCTGCTCGTCGTCGAACCGGCCGGTCGCGCTGGCGTGGCCGGCCCCGGCGATCTCGCCGGTCTCGATCTCCAGATTGGGTACGGAGTCCGCCCGCGCGCCGTCGGAGAGCAGCAGGTTCCGGTTGATCTCGTACGTGTCGGTGCCGGTCGCCTCGGCCCGGATCAGCACGTCGCCCACCCAGACGGTGTGCGCCTGCTCGCCCTGCAACGCGCCCCGGTAGCCGACGTGACTGCGGCAGTCGGGCACGTTGTGGTCGACGAGCTGGCGGTGCTCCAGATGCTGGCCGCCGTCGGCGAAGTAGACGCCGTACAGCTCGGCCTCGCCGCCCCGGCCGGTGTACTCGACCGTGGTGTACTGGCGGACCAGGTCGCCACCCAGGCTGACCTGGATGTGCGACACCTTGGCGTCGCGGCCGAGGCGGACCTTCAGGTGCTGGGCCTGCACCGCGTCGGCGGCCCAGTCGGCGACCGTGACCAGGGTCAGCTTCGCCCCGTCGGCCACCGCCACCTCGACGTTGTCGGCGAGCGTCGCCGCGCCGACGTGCTCCAGCACCAGCACCACCTCGGCGAACCGGCCCACGTCGACGAACGTGTGCCCGAAGGCCAGCCCGGCGGCGTCGTCCCCGACCACCCGCAGGCTCACCGGCGCGTCGACCACGGCCTCGGCCGCGACCTCGACCAGCAGCGCCTCACCGGCGCCGCCGTAGGCCAGCGCGCTGACCCGGTCGACCGGGGTGAGCACGCTGCCCACCCGGGGGTCGTCCCGGCCGATCCGCCCGACGGTGACGCCGGCCGGCAGGTCGGCGTACTCGTGGCGGACCGTGCCGGTGGCGGCCTGCGCCCCGTCGGTCAGCCCGCGGAGCCGCTTGAGCGGGGTGAAGCGCCACTCCTCCTCCAGGCCGGTCAGGGCCGGGAAGTCGGCGACGTCGTACGAGCGGAGCGCCTGCGACTTGGTGCTGGGCGGCGCGGAAGCCTGGGTAGTCATCTCTTCCTTGGTCTGTCTGTCCGGGACGACGGTGTCGTGGGGCGGCGGGGCTGCGTCAGCCGACCGCGCCCTCCATCTGGAGTTCGATCAGGCGGTTGAGCTCCAGGGCGTACTCCATCGGGAGTTCCTTGGCGATCGGCTCGATGAAGCCGCGCACGATCATCGCCATCGCCTCGTCCTCGCTCAGCCCCCGGCTCATCAGGTAGAAGAGCTGGTCGTCGCTGATCTTGGAGACGGTCGCCTCGTGCCCCATCGACACGTCGTCCTCGCGGATGTCGACGTACGGGTAGGTGTCCGAGCGGGAGATCGTGTCGACCAGCAGCGCGTCGCACTTGACCGTGCTGCGGCTGTGGTGCGAACCCTCCAGCACCTGCACCAGCCCCCGGTACGAGGTACGGCCGCCACCACGGGCGATCGACTTCGACACGATGGTGCTGCTGGTGTGCGGCGCGGCGTGCACCATCTTGGCCCCGGCGTCCTGGTGCTGGCCCTCACCGGCCATCGCCACCGAGAGCACCTCGCCCTTGGCGTGCTCGCCGGTCATGTAGACCGCCGGGTACTTCATGGTCACCTTGGAGCCGATGTTGCCGTCGACCCACTCCATGGTCGCGCCCTCGTGGCAGACGGCCCGCTTGGTGACCAGGTTGTAGACGTTGTTCGACCAGTTCTGGATGGTCGTGTAGCGGCAGCGCGCGTTCTTCTTGACGATGATCTCGACGACCGCGCTGTGCAGCGAGTCGGAGGAGTAGAGCGGCGCGGTGCAGCCCTCGACGTAGTGCACGTACGCGCCCTCGTCGACGATGATCAGCGTCCGCTCGAACTGGCCCATGTTCTCGGTGTTGATCCGGAAGTACGCCTGGAGCGGGATCTCCACGTGCACGCCCTTCGGCACGTAGATGAACGAGCCGCCGGACCACACGGAGGTGTTCAGCGCGGCGAACTTGTTGTCGCCGACCGGGATCACCGTGCCGAAGTACTCCTTGAAGACGTCCTCGTGCTCCTTGAGGGCGGTGTCGGTGTCCAGGAAGAGGACACCCTGCTCCTCCAGGTCCTCGCGGATCTTGTGGTAGACCACCTCGGACTCGTACTGCGCCGCGACCCCGGCGACCAGCCGCTGCTTCTCGGCCTCCGGGATGCCCAGCCGGTCGTAGGTGTTCTTGATGTCCTCCGGCAGGTCCTCCCAGCTGGTGGCCTGCTTCTCGGTGGAGCGCACGAAGTACTTGATGTTGTCGAAGTCGATCCCGGTGAGGTCGGCGCCCCAGGACGGCATCGGCTTGCGGCCGAACAGCCGCAGACCCTTGAGCCGCAGGTCGAGCATCCAGGCCGGCTCGTTCTTCTTCGCCGAGATGTCCCGCACCACCGCCTCGTTGAGACCGCGCTGGGCGGCGGCCCCGGCGACGTCGGGGTCGGCCCAGCCGTACTCGTAGCGACCGAGGGCGGCGAGCTGCTCTTCCTGGGTCAGGGGCTGGACGATCTGCTCGGTCATCTATCTGTCCTCACAGTGGTGACGGTGTTACCGGACTGGGCGCGCGGCTGGGTCGGAATGTGCGTGGTGCACACCCCGTCGCCATGCGCGATGGTGGCCAGACGCTGCACGTGGGTGCCGACCAGACGGGAGATGACCGCCGTCTCGGCCTCGCACAGCTGGGGGAACTCGGCGGCCACGTGCGCCACCGGGCAGTGGTGCTGGCAGAGCTGCCCGCCCGAGGCGATCGTGGACGCGTTGGCAGCGTAGCCCTCGGCGGTGAGCGCACCGGCAAGTGCCTCGGACCGGGCCAACGGATCGTCGCCGGCGTCCTCCATGGCGGCCCGGCAGCGGGCCTCCAGCGCGGCGACCTGGTCGGCGGCGAACGCCTCGACCGCGTCCGGGCCGCCGTTGCGGGCGATCCAGCGCAGCGCGGCGGTGGCCATGTTGTCGTAGTGGTGGGTGCCGCAGCGCCCCCGGGCCGCGTCGGTGAGCAGGAAGACCCTCGCCGGTCGGCCGCGCCCCCGGCTGCCCCGCACGGTCTGCTCCCGGGCGACCACGTCGCCGTCGGCGAGCATCGCGTCGAGGTGCCGGCGGATCGCGGCCGGGCTGAGACCGAGTGCCGAGCCGAGCTGGCCGGCGGTGGCCGCCCCCTGCTCCAGCAGGAGCCGGGTCACCCGGTCACGGGTGGACAGGTCGGCGGCGGCCGGCGTCGGGTCCGGCGCGCTGCGGTGCGGTGCGTCGGGTCCGCGCCGTACGGCACGGCGGGACCGCGCGCCGACGCCGACGGCCGGGGCGGCCGTCGGCGGGTGCCCGGAGAGCGCCGCCGCGTTTTTCACAACGCCAACGTTACGTAATTCGCCGGGGGGTCGCAAACCCGACCCCGGTGATCCGGCCCACCGGGCCGGCGGAGTCACCCGATCGGGATCAACTACGGTGCGTAGGATTCGCTCCGTGAAGCGATCCGTCCGGTTCCCGGTCTCGACCACCCTGCTGCGCCGCCTCGCGTACGCCTCGATCGTCGCCAACGTGGCCATCGTGGTGACCGGCGGGGCGGTCCGGCTCACCGCGTCGGGGCTCGGCTGCCCGACCTGGCCCCGGTGCACCGACGCGTCGTACACCACCACCGCCGAGATGGGCGTGCACGGGGTGATCGAGTTCGGCAACCGGCTGCTCACCTTCGCCGTCGGGGCGATCGCGCTGGCCACCCTGCTGGCCGTACTGGCCCACCGGCCCCGACGCGCCGGGCTGACGGGGCTTTCGGTGGCGGTGTTCCTCGGCATCCCCGCGCAGGCCGTGATCGGCGGGATCACCGTGCTGACCAACCTGAACCCGTGGGTGGTCGGGCTGCACTTCCTCGCCTCGATGGCGGTCATCGCCGCCGCGTACGCCCTCTGGCGGCGGATCGTCGACCCGGACGGGCCGGTGGTGCCGGTGGTGCCCGGGCCGCTGCGTACCCTCGCCCGGCTCACCACCGCCGTCAGCGTCTCGGTGCTGGTGGTCGGGACCTGGGTGACGGGCAGCGGCCCGCACGCCGGCGACCACGGGGCCGCCCGCAACGGGCTGGACCCGGAGACGATCTCCCAGGTGCACGCCGACGGGGTGTTCCTGCTGATCGGCCTCTCCGTCGCGCTGGTCCTGGCGTTTCGGGCGGTCGGCGCGACCGGCCCGGCCCGCGCCGCGCTCGTGCTGGTGGCGGTGGAGCTGGGGCAGGGCCTGATCGGTTTCGTGCAGTACTTCACCCACCTGCCGGGCGTGCTGGTCGCCGCGCACATGCTCGGCTCCTGCCTGGTGCTGCTGGCCACCCTGGCGGTGCTCTGGTCGACCCGGGAGCGCCGGCCGGTCGTCGCCGACCCGGCGACGCCGCCGGCCGAGCAGCAGCGGGTGCCGGCGACCGTCTGAGCGTCACCGGACTCGGCCGCGCGCCGGCCCCGAGGCGGCGCGGCCGGGCCGGGTCAGCGGCGGGCGAGGTGGACCAGCACCGCGTCGGCGAGCCGCTCGGCGGCGCCGTCGGCGTGGCCGAGGAACAGCGACGGCTCGGTCAGCTCCAGCTCGATCAGCACGGGTGCGCCGTCCGGCCCGGGGATCAGGTCCACCCGGGCGTAGAGCAGCCGCTGCGACCCGCCGGGGACCTCGGCCAGCACCCGGTCGGCGACGGCCAACTGCTCCCCGGTGGGGGTGCGCGGGTCGATCCGCTCCGGCCGGTACAGGCCCTCGACGCCCAGGTCGGGGCCGTCGAGCATGGCACCCTTGCGGATGGCGTGGCTGAACGTCAGGCCGTCCGGGCCGGCCACGAAGAGCAGGGCGGTCTCCCCGGCGGTGTCCACCGCGTCCAGGTACGGCTGGACCATGGCGGTCCGGCCGGCGGCCGTCAGCCGGCGCACGTGCGCCACGGCCAGGTCCCGGTGGGTCGGGTCGGTGGGGTCGTACCGGCCGGTGTCGAGGCTGCCGGCGCTGACCGTCGGTTTCACCACGTACCAGCCGGGGGCCGACGGCGGGACCCAGTCGTCGCCCGGCGCGACCCAGGAGGTCGGCACGGTGGGCACCCCGGCGGCGGCGAGCTCGCCGAGGTAGCGCTTGTCGGTGTTCCACCGCACCACGTCGACGGGGTTGACCAGGGTGGGCACCGTGCCGGCCCAGGCGACGAACTCGTCGCGGCGCGGGGCGTAGTCCCAGGGCGAGCGGAGCACCACCAGGTCGTAGCCGGCCCAGTCGACCCGGGGGTCGTCCCAGACGGCCGCCTCGACGGTGACGCCCCGGGCCGAAAGCGGGGCGAGCACGAGCCGGTCGTCGGAGTAGAGGTCGGCGAAACGGGAGCAGGTGACGAGAGCGACCCGGGGTTCCCCCCGGGTCGACTGGTGGTGGGTCGGGTCGTGGATCAACGGGACATGGTGCGCCGGGCCATCGACCGCCACAGGTCGTTGCTCGGCCGCATCTGGTCCATCAGCTCGCGCTCCCAGGCGTTCTCGACGGCGACTCCCGCCTGGGAGCACGCCTCCCGGGCGGTGACGGTGTCCTCGGCGAACTGGTCGCCCCACGCACCGTCGGTGCCGACCAGGACGATCCGGGCACCACGCTTGCCGACGTACTCGATGACCGCCTTCGCGCCGCCGTGGGCGGCGGCGAAGGACCTGATGCCCGCGACCAGCCCGGTGGGGGCCGCCCCGGCGGTCTGCTCGGCCGTCAGCGTCGTATCGGAACCTTCTGCCATGACGCGAAGCCTAAGCAGACTTCCACCCCGACGCGCGAGAATCATGAACTATTTGTGATACCAATTACCCGAGGGTTTATCGGAAAGCGCGGGCGGATTGTCCGACCGTGTCGGATAAGTGCGGGCAAAAAGCGCCAGCGACATTGCCCCGATGTGTCCAGCTTGCGGCGGCTTGCCGCACCCACCGAAAATCCCACCATCCGGGCAGGATTCCGGACCCGTCCGGCGGGTCGGATCGTCCGGACCGCCCACGACGCTTCCCCGCGCGACGACCACACCCGGCCCGACGGGCCGCGCCGGTCGACGCGGCGGGCGGCGACCGGGACGCCGGGTCAGATCAGGGCGTCGAGGGCCACCGCGACGAACACGATGGTCAGGTAGGTCGTCGACCAGTGGAACAGCCGCATCGGCCTGACCGGCTCACCCCGGGTCACCCGCCGGCAGAGTCTGTGCGCCTCGACCAGGAAGACGGCGCCCACCACGGCGGTCGGCACCCCGTAGACCGCGCTCATGCCCAGCGGCCACAGCGCCAGCGAGGTCACCACCGTCAGCCAGGCGAAGATCAGGATCTCGGCGTTGACCCGCCGGGGCGAGGCCACCACCGGCAGCATCGGGATGCCGGCGCGGGCATAGTCGTCCTTGTATTTCATCGCCAACGGGTAGAAGTGCGGCATCTGCCAGAAGAAGACCACCGCGAACAGCACCCAGGCAGCCGGGGCCAGCGACCCGGTCACCGCCGCCCAGCCGATCAGCACCGGCGCCGCCCCGCAGGCCCCACCCCAGAAGGTGTTCGCCGTCGTGGTGCGCTTGAGCCAGAGCGTGTAGACCAGGTCGTAGTAGACGATCGCGGCCAGCGTCAGCGCGGTGGCCAGCAGGTTGGTGAACGTCGCCATCAGCGCGAGCGACACCGCCGCCAGCACCAGCCCGAAGACCAGTGCGCTGCGCGGCGACACGGTGTGCGTCGGCAGCGGACGCCGCTTGGTGCGCCGCATCAACTGGTCGATGTCCCGGTCGATGTAGCAGTTGATCACGCTCGCCGCACCCGCGGCCAGCGAGCCGCCGACCAGCACCACGGCCATCAGCCACAGCGACGGCAGGCCGCCGTCGGCGAGCATCATCGCCGGCACCGTGGTCACCAGCAGCAGCTCCACGATGCGCGGCTTGGTGAGCGTCACGTACGCCGACACCACCGCCCGGACGTCCCGCCGACGGGCCGTCGGCCGCCCGCCCACCGTGCGCACCGGCGGCTGCCCGGCAGAGTTGCTGACGGGGCGCTCGGTGATCATGCTCACGGATTGCCACCTTCCGGCGTCGGCAGGGGAAGTCGGTTCGGCGGGACCCCGTCGGGGTCCACACACCGCACCACACACTACGCGTCGTCGTTTTCGCTGCCCGGGCGACCCGACAACGGTGCGGGCCGTCACACCTGACGGGTGACCGAACGATCCGGCCCGCCCGTACGTAACTGCCTGCTGAGATCCCCGGGCGGACGTTTAGACCCGCTCGATAGGGTCACCAGTGAGGGTTCCGCCCATCTGCCGAGGAGCACAACCATAGTGGCTGCCAACCGACCCGCACTCAACTGGACCGACCTCGACCGCCGGGCCGTCGACACCGTCCGCGTCCTGGCCATGGATGCCGTGGAGAAATCCGGCAACGGCCACCCCGGCACCGCGATGAGCCTCGCGCCCGCGGCGTACCTGCTGTTCAACCGGGTGATGCGGCACAATCCGGCCGACCCGAACTGGCCCGGCCGGGACCGGTTCGTGCTGTCCGCCGGGCACTCCAGCCTCACGCTCTACATCCAGCTCTTCCTCGCCGGCTACCCGCTGAGCCTGGACGACCTGAAGTCGCTGCGGCAGTGGGGCTCGCTCACCCCGGGTCACCCGGAGCACGGCCACACCCCCGGTGTCGAGACCACCACCGGCCCGCTCGGGCAGGGCCTGGGCAACGCGGTCGGGATGGCGATGGCGGCCCGCCGCGAGCGTGGCCTGTTCGACCCGGAGAGCGAGCCGGGGCAGTCCGTCTTCGACCACCAGATCTGGTGCATCGCCTCCGACGGCGACATCGAGGAGGGCATCAGCCACGAGGCGAGCGCGCTGGCCGGGCACCAGCAGCTCGGCAACCTCACGCTGATCTACGACGACAACGAGATCTCCATCGAGGACGACACCCGCATCGCCAAGAGCGAGGACGTGGCGGCCCGCTACGCGGCGTACGGCTGGCACGTGCAGACCGTCGACTGGCGGGCCGGCGACGCCGACCAGGGCGACTACCACGAGGACGTCGAGGCGCTGTACCAGGCGCTGCTGGCGGCGAAGGCCGAGACCGGCCGCCCCTCGTTCATCGCGCTGCGCACCATCATCGGCTGGCCCGCGCCCAACAAGAAGAACACCGGCAAGATCCACGGTTCGGCGCTCGGCGCCGACGAGGTGAAGGCCACCAAGGAGATCCTCGGCTTCGACCCGCAGCAGAGCTTCCAGGTCGACGAGGAGGTGCTCGCGCACGCCCGGGGGGTGCTGACCCGCGGCGGCGAGGACGAGCAGGCGTGGACCGGCGAGTTCGACGGCTGGGCGCAGGCCAACCCGGAGCGCAAGGCGCTCTACGACCGGCTCGCCGGCCGGGTGCTGCCGCAGGGCTGGACGGACGCGCTGCCGACCTTCCCCGCCGACGCCAAGGGCGTGGCCACCCGGGCCGCCTCCGGCAAGGTGCTGGAGGCCCTCGCCCCGGTGCTGCCGGAGCTGTGGGGCGGCTCGGCCGACCTGGCCGAGAGCAACAACACCACCATGAAGGGCGAGCCGTCGTTCATCCCGGCCGCCCACGCCACCAAGGACTTCCCCGGCCACGAGTACGGCCGCACGCTGCACTTCGGCATCCGTGAGCACGCCATGGGCGCGATCCTCAACGGCATCGCCCTGCACGGCGGCACCCGCCCGTACGGCGGCACCTTCCTGGTGTTCAGCGACTACATGCGCCCCTCGGTGCGGCTCGCCGCCCTGATGAAGCTGCCGGTGACGTACGTCTGGACGCACGACTCGATCGGCCTCGGCGAGGACGGCCCGACCCACCAGCCGGTGGAGCACCTGACCGCGCTGCGCGCCATCCCCGGCCTGGACGTGGTCCGGCCCGCCGACGCCAACGAGACCGCCTGGGCGTGGCGGCAGGCCCTGGAGCACACCGACCGGCCGACCGCGCTGGCGCTGAGCCGGCAGCCGCTGCCGACCCTGGACCGGGAGACGTACGCCGGCGCCGAGGGCACCGCCAAGGGCGGCTACGTGCTGGCCGAGGCGTCGAACGGCAAGCCGCAGGTGATCATCGTGGGCACCGGTTCCGAGGTGCAGCTCTGCCTCACCGCCCGGGAGCGGCTGGAGGCCGACGGCACCCCCACCCGGGTCGTCTCGATGCCCTGCCAGGAGTGGTTCTACGAGCAGGACGAGGCGTACCGCGAGTCGGTACTGCCGCGCGGGGTGCAGGCCCGGGTGAGCGTCGAGGCCGGGATCGGGATGTCCTGGCGGGGCATCGTCGGTGACCTGGGCGAGAGCGTCAGCCTGGAGCACTACGGGGCCAGCGCCCCGCACACCGTGCTGTTCGAGCAGTTCGGCTTCACCCCCGACCGGATCGTCGCCGCCGCGCACGCGGCGCTGACCCGGGTGGGCGACATCACCGGTTTCACGACCGGCAACTGAGGGGAGCGTGGACGACATGACGGACAGACTGGGTGACCTCACCGCCGCCGGAGTGGCGGTCTGGCTCGACGACCTTTCCCGGGTACGACTGAGCTCCGGCGGGCTGGACAAGCTCCGCCGCGAGCAGCACGTGGCCGGGGTGACCACCAACCCGACCATCTTCGCCAAGGCGCTCAGCGACGCCGACGAGTACAACTGGCAGCTCAAGGACCTCGCCACCCGGGGCATCGAGGTCGAAGAGGCCGTCCGGATGCTCACCACCTACGACGTGCGCTGGGCGTGCGACGTGATGCGCCCGTCGTACGACGGCAGCGCCGGTGTCGACGGCCGGGTCTCCATCGAGGTCGACCCCCGGGTCGCCCACGACAGCGACAAGACGGTCGCCGAGGCCAAGGCGCTGTGGTGGCTGGTGGACCGGCCGAACCTGTACATCAAGATCCCGGCGACCGAGGAGGGGCTGGCGGCGATCACCGCGACCCTGGCCGAGGGGATCAGCGTCAACGTGACGCTGATCTTCGGGCTGGACCGCTACTCGGCGGTGATGGAGGCGTTCCTCGCCGGCCTGGAGCAGGCCAAGGCCAACGGCCATGACCTGTCCACCATCGGCTCGGTGGCCTCGTTCTTCGTCTCCCGGGTCGACTCCGAGATCGACAAGCGACTGGACAAGATCGGCTCCGAGGAGGCCAAGGCGCTGCGCGGCAAGGCTGCCGTGGCCAACGCCCAGCTCGCCTACGAGCGCTACACCCAGGTCTTCTCCTCCGACCGGTGGCAGGCCCTGGCCGACGCCGGCGCGCACCCGCAGCGCCCGCTGTGGGCGTCGACCTCGACCAAGAACCCGGACTACCGCGACGTGATCTACGTGGAGGAGCTGATCGCGCCGGGCACCGTCAACACCATGCCGGAGTCGGTCGTGACGGCGTACGCCGAGCACGGGGAGACCCGGGGCGACACCATCACCGGCGCGTACGACGCGGCCCGGCAGGTCTTCGCCGACCTGGCCGCCGTCGGCATCGACGTGGACGACGTGATCGCCACCCTGGAACGGGAGGGCGTGGAGAAGTTCGAGGCGAGCTGGAGCGAGCTGCTCGACGGCGTCCGCACGTCGCTGGCCGCCGCGGCGCAGGGCGCCGGCGCCCCGAACGAGGCCGCCAAGGGCAACGCCGAGGCGGCCGAGCGGGCCGGCGGGAACGCGTGACCAACGGCGTCGGACGCGTCGCGGGGCCGGTCCCCGCGACGCCCCACGCCGCCGGCGCCCCGACGGGGTGTCGCGGGTGATTGACCTGTTGACCGGCCCGGCCGATGCCGCCGCCGGTCTCGCGGTGCACGGGGCGGACGCGGTCGCATCGACCGCGCCCGCCGCCGTACGGGCCGCCCCGCGCACGCGGGGCGGCCCGGTGGCACCGGCCGACCGACCCGGGCCGGTGCCACCGCCGTACCTGACCGACAGGCCGGCCGGGCCGGCCCGGCTGCTGGATGCGATCGGACGATGGCGGGCGTGACGATGGACGACATGGACCACACGGAGCGAGGAGGCGGCGTGAATCCGCTGCGCGACGCGCAGGACCGACGACTCCCCCGGATCCCGGAGCCGTGCGCCCTGGTGATCTTCGGGGTGACCGGTGACCTGGCGCGCAAGAAGCTGCTGCCGGCGGTTTACGACCTGGCCAACCGGGGCCTGCTGCCCCCCGGTTTCGTGGTGCTGGGCTTCGCCCGCCGCGACTGGGGCGACGGCGACTTCGAGGCGTTGGCCCACGAGTCGGCCAAGCAGCACGCCCGGACACCGTGGCGCGAGGAGGTGTGGGGCCGGCTGGCCGGCAACATCAAGTTCGTCGGTGGCTCGTTCGACGACGACGCCGCCTTCGACAAGCTCGCCGCGACGCTGAACCAGCTGCGCGACAGCCACGGCATCCACGGCAACGCCGCGTTCTACTTCTCCATCCCCCCGACGGCCTTCCCGGTGGTGCTCAAGCAACTGGCCCGCACCGGAATGGCCGACAACGAGAAGTGCGGCGGCTGGCGGCGGGTGGTGGTGGAGAAGCCGTTCGGCAACGACCTGCCCTCGGCCAAGGAACTCAACGACCTGGTCGACGACGTGTTCACCAGGCAGGACGTCTTCCGGATCGACCACTACCTCGGCAAGGAGACGGTCCAGAACATCCTCGCCCTGCGGTTCGCCAACAACCTGTTCGAGCCGCTGTGGAACTCCAAGTACGTCGACTCGGTGCAGATCACCATGGCCGAGGACGTCGGCATCGGCACCCGGGCCGGCTTCTACGACTCGGTCGGCACCGCCCGCGACGTGCTCCAGAACCACCTGCTCCAACTGCTCGCCCTGGTCGCCATGGAGGAACCCACCAGCTTCGACGCCGACGAGATCCGGGCCGAGAAGCTGAAGGTACTCAAGGCGATCACCCTGCCGAAGGACGTCGCCCGGGACACCGTACGTGGCCAGTACCTGCCCGGTTGGGTGGGCGGCCAGCGGGCCGTCGGCTACCTCGACGAGGAGGGCGTCCCCGCCGACTCGACCACCGAGACGTACGTGGCCGTCGAGCTGGGCATCCAGAACCGGCGCTGGGCCGGGGTGCCGTTCTACATCCGGGCCGGCAAGCGGTTGCCCCGCCGGGTCACCGAGGTGGCCATCATGTTCAAGAAGGCGCCGCACCTGCCGTTCAACACGGCCGACATGGAGTCGCTGGGCAACAACCAGCTCGTCATCCGGGTGCAGCCGGACGAGGGCGTGGTGCTGAAGTTCGGGTCGAAGGTGCCCGGCACCACGATGGAGGTCCGCGACATCGCGATGGACTTCCAGTACGGCGAGGCGTTCACCGAGTCCAGCCCCGAGGCGTACGAGCGGCTGGTGCTGGACGTGCTGATCGGCGACCGGACGCTCTTCCCGGACGCCGCCGAGGTGGAGCAGAGCTGGGCGGTGGTGGACCCGCTGGAGCACGCCTGGGAGGGCACCAAGCCGGAGCCGTACCGTTCCGGCGAGTGGGGTCCCCGGGCCGCCGACGAGATGCTGGCCCGCGAGGGCCGCGCCTGGCGGCGGGCGTGAACGGGCAGGTAGGTAGCAGGCACAGCGGGCGGACCGGGAGGCACCAGTGATCGGGCTGTGGGACACCACCGGCAACGAGGTGGTCAAGGCGCTCGCCGCCGAGCGGCGCAGCGCGGGCGGGGTGGCCAGCGGGATGGCGCTCACCCTGATCGTCGTGGTCGACGAGAAGCGGGTCCGGGACGCGGAGGCGGCGGCCACCATCGCCGCCGCCGCGCACCCGTGCCGGCTGCTCGTCGTCGTCCGCGCCGACGTGGAGCGGGAACGCAACCGGTTGGACGCGGAGATCGTCGTCGGCGGCCGGCTGGGCCCGTGCGAGGCGGTGGTGACCCGGATGTACGGCCGGCTCGCCCTACACGCCGAGTCGGTGGTGATGCCGCTGCTGGTGCCGGACGTGCCGGTGGTCACCTGGTGGCACGGCGAACCACCGGCGGAGATCGCCACCGACTTCCTCGGGGTGGTCGCCGACCGGCGGATCACCGACTGCGCGCAGGCCGTCGACCCGATCGAGGCGCTGCGGGAGCGGGCGCGGGACTACGCCCCCGGGGACACCGACCTGGCGTGGACCCGGATCACCCCGTGGCGCACCCTGGTCGCCGGGGCGTTCGACACCACCGAGGCGCGGGTCACCGAGGCGACGGTGGTGGCCCCGCGTACCGACCCGACGGCGGCGCTGATGCGGGGTTGGCTGGCGGCCCGGCTCGGCATCGACCCGCAGTGGCAGCACACCGACGACCACCCGAGGATGCGTCAGGTGCAGCTACGCTGCGAAAACGGTGACGAGCTGACGCTGACCCGGGACGACAGCCTGGCGACGTTCCGGCGTACCGGCCAGGACGACCGGGTGCTGCCGCTGGTGCGCCGGCCGCTCGGCGACGAGCTGGCCGAGGAGCTGCGCCGGCTCGACACCGACCAGGTGTACGCCGAGGCGTTGGGCGCGGCGGCCGGCCTGTCCGGCCTGGAGCAGCGCCCGGCGCAGCGGGTGCACGTCTGGAAGGACCCGGCCACCGCGCGCCGGGCGGAGGCGGGCGTCAGCACACACGCCGGCACCAGCGCGTCCTGACGTACGCAGGTGGGCGGTCCTGCGGGGCCGCCCACCGGCGTACGGTGCCCGCCCGCCCACGGGCGGGCGACCCGGCACGACGAGATCCCCGGTGACACCGGCACCCGGCGGGCCGACCGGTTCCGCCCCGACGAGCAGGACCGCGTCGCGCGGTCAGGAAAGGCCAACATGAGTGAGGCGAGTGTCGCCGTGCACGCCGACGCCGACCTGCTGGCGCAGGCGGTGGCGGCCCGGCTGGTGGTGAAGCTGCTCGACGCGCAGGCGGAGCGGGGCGCGGCGTCGATCGTGCTGACCGGGGGGCGGATCGCCGCGGCGGTCTACCGGGCGGTGGGCGCGTTGCCCGCCCACGACGCGGTCGACTGGTCCCGGGTGGACGTCTGGTGGGGCGACGAGCGGTTCCTGCCGGCGGGCGACCCGGAGCGCAACGAGACGCAGGCCCGCGCCGCGCTGCTGGACGCGATGCCGCTGGACCCGGCCCGGGTGCACCCGATGCCGGCCACCGACGGCCCGACCGGCGACGACCCGGAGGCCGGCGCCGCCGCGTACGCCGAGGAGCTGGCCCGCGCGGCCCGGCCCGGCCATGCCGCGCTGCCCCACTTCGACGTGCTGATGCTGGGTGTCGGTGAGGACGGGCACGTGGCGTCGGTCTTCCCCGAGCACCCGGTGCACCACGACACCCGGCCGGTCAGCGCGGTGCGGGGCAGCCCGAAGCCGCCGCCGGTGCGGACCACCCTCACCCTGCCGGCGATCAACACCGCCGAGGAGGTCTGGCTGGTCGCCAGCGGGGCCGACAAGGCGCGGGCGGTGGGGATGGCGCTGGCCGGTGCCGGCCCGAAGCAGCTCCCGGCGGCCGGGGTGCAGGGGGTCTCGCGGACCCTGTGGCTGCTCGACCGGGCGGCGGCGGCCGACGTGCCGGCCCGGCTGCGCAGCCTGCGCTGAGCACGGGCGGTCCCCCCGCCGGTCGGCTCACGCCGCCGGGGCGGTCACTCCCGGCCGCGTCGGCGGCGCAGCGCGGCCAACGCCTCGGCCAGCAGCGCCTCCCCCTCCTCCGGGGTACGCCGTTCCTTCACGTACGCCAGATGGGTCTTGTAGGGCTCGGGACGGGTACGTCCGGGCGGGTTCTGGGCGTCCTGGCCGGCGGGCAGGCCGCAGCGCGGACAGTCCCAGACGGCCGGCTGCTCGGCGTCCAACGCCAACCGGATCTCGGTGGCGTGGTCGTTGCGGCACCAGTAGGTGACCGCGCGGCGGGGGGCCGGCTCGTACCGTTCGGTGGGGCGTTCCGGCCCCGAACCGATCCGGGAACCGCGGATGACGTTGCCACTGGGCACACTCGCTCCTGTCGTCGGAGGGGACCACCGCCTGAGGCTGGCGGTGGGCGACGGTGGCGGAGAAAACAACTGCGCGCGGTCCGTGACGGACCGCGCGCAGATTGTACGACCTGATCGTGTCGCTCAGGACCCGCTGTTGAGCTGGAGCCGGAGCCAGAGGCCGAGCCCGACGATGCAGGCGAACCAGACGATGCTCACCAGGACGGTGTAGCGGTCCAGGTTCTTCTCGGCCACCGACGAGCCGGCCAGGCTGGAGCTGACCCCGCCGCCGAACATGCTCGACAGCCCGCCGCCCTTACCCCGGTGCAGCAGGATGAGCATGGTGAGCAGAACGCTCGTGATGACCAGCAACACGATCAACGTGTATGCGAACCAGATCGGCATGGCTGGGGTCAGTCCTCTCGTTACGATCCTCGCCCGGACAGATCGGGCACGGCGGCACCGACCGGTGGACGGGCGGAGTCAAGAATAGCGAGCGATCAGGCGACCGTGTGCTCCGGGAAGCGGCAGATCTTCGCGAACTCCTCGGCGTCGAGGCTGGCCCCGCCCACCAGCGCCCCGTCCACGTCCGGCTGGGACATGATCGATGCGACGTTGGACGACTTCACCGAGCCGCCGTAGAGGATCCGGACCTGGTCGGCGGTGCCCTGGTCGTAGGTCTCGACCAGCCGCTTGCGGACCTCCCCGCAGACCTCCTGGGCGTCCTCGGGGGTGGCCGTCTTGCCGGTGCCGATCGCCCAGACCGGCTCGTACGCGACCACGACCTTGGTGACCTGCTCGGCGGTGAGCCCCTTGAGGGCACCGTCGAGCTGGTCGCAGCAGTGCGGGACGTGCCGGAGCTGCTCGCGGATCTCCAGGCCCTCACCGATGCAGAGGATCGGGGTGAGCCCGTTGGCCAGCGCGGCGGCCACCTTCGCGTTGACGATCGCGTCGTCCTCGTAGTGGTACTGCCGCCGCTCCGAGTGCCCGACCGCCACGTAGGTGCAGCCCAGCTTGGCCAGCATCGCCCCGGAGATGTCCCCGGTGTACGCGCCGGACTGGTACGGCGACAGGTCCTGCCCGCCGTAGCCGATGAGCAGCTTGTCGCCGTCCACCGCGGTCTGCACGGTGCGCAGGTCGGTGAAGGGCGGCAGGACCACCGTCTCGACGGCGGTGAGCTGCTGCTCGGTGAGGCTCGCGGCCAGCTTCTGCACCAGCAGGTTGGCCTCGAGGTGGTTGAGGTTCATCTTCCAGTTGCCGGCCATCAGCGGCCGGCGGGTGACGCTCGCCATCAGTTCTCCAAGGCCGCGATGCCGGGGAGGGTCTTGCCCTCCAGGTACTCCAGGGAGGCGCCGCCACCCGTGGAGATGTGCCCGAACGACGACTCGTCCAAGCCGAGGGCCCGGACCGCCGCCGCCGAGTCACCGCCACCGACCACGGTGAACGCGTCGGTCTTGGTGATCGCCTCGGCGACCCCCCGGGTGCCGCCCGCGAACGCCGGCATCTCGAACACGCCCATCGGGCCGTTCCAGAAGACCGTCTTCGCGCCGGACAGCGCGGCGGTGAAGCCGGCCACCGTCTCCGGGCCGATGTCCAGGCCGAGCCGGTGGCTGGGGATGCCGTCGGCCGGCACCGTGTCGTGCGCGGCGTCCGGGGCGAAGGCGTCGGCCGCCACCACGTCCACCGGGAGCAGGATCTTGCCGTCGGCGCGGGACAGGAGGTTGCCGCAGGTCTCGACCATCTCCTCCTCCAGCAGCGAGGTGCCCACCTCGTGGCCCTGGGCCTTGAGGAAGGTGAAGCACATCCCGCCGCCGATGAGCAGCCGGTCGACGGTCGGCAGCAGCGCCTCGATGACCGCCAGCTTGTCGGAGACCTTGGAACCGCCGAGCACCACCACGTACGGGCGCTCCGGCTCGCCGGTCAGCCGGGACAGCACCTCCACCTCACGCAGCACCAGCCGGCCCGCCACGTGCGGCAGCCGGGCCGGTACGTCGTGGACACTGGCGTGCTTGCGGTGCACCGCGCCGAACGCGTCGTCCACGTACGCCTCGCCGAACGCGGCGAGCTGGTCGGCGAAGGCCCCCCGCTCGGTGTCGTCCTTGCTGGTCTCCCCCTTGTTGAAGCGGAGGTTCTCCAGCAGGGCCACCTGGCCGTCGGTCAGCGCGTCCACGGTGGCGCGGGCGGACTCGCCGACGGTGTCGGTGGCGAAGTGCACAGGCGCGTCGAGCAGCTCACCGAGCCGCCCGGCGACCGGGCGGAGGCTGTACTGCGGGTCCGGGGCACCCTTCGGGCGACCCAGGTGCGAGCAGACCACGACCTTCGCCCCGGCCTGCACGAGCGCGCCCAGGGTGGGCAGCACGGCCCGGATCCGGCCGTCGTCGGTGATCTCCCCGGTCTGCTTGTCGAGCGGGACGTTCAGGTCGGCGCGCACCAGCACGCGCCGACCCGACACCCCCTCGGCGAGCAGGTCGTCGAGGTTGCGGATGCTCACAGCGAGGAACCCACCAGCTTGACCAGGTCGACGAGCCGGTTGGAGTAGCCCCACTCGTTGTCGTACCAGCCGACGACCTTGACCTGGTTGCCGATGACCTTGGTCAGCGGCGCGTCGAAGATGCACGACGCCGGGTCGGTGACGATGTCGGCGGAGACGATCGGGTCCTCGTTGTAGACCAGGATGCCCTTGAGCGGGCCGTCCGCGGCGGCCTTGATCGCGGCGTTGACCTCGTCCACGCTGGTCTCCCGGCCGACCTCGACGGTCAGGTCGGTGGCCGAGCCGGTCGGGATCGGCACCCGCAGCGCGTAACCGTCCAGCTTACCCTTGAGCACCGGCAGCACCAGCCCGATCGCCTTGGCGGCGCCGGTCGAGGTGGGGACGATGTTCAGCGCGGCGGCACGGGCGCGACGCAGGTCCTTGTGCGGCGCGTCCTGGAGGTTCTGGTCCTGGGTGTACGCGTGGATCGTGGTCATCAGGCCCTTCTCGATGCCGAAGGTGTCCTGCAGGACCTTCGCCATCGGGGCCAGGCAGTTCGTGGTGCACGACGCGTTGGAGATGATGGTGTGCTTGGCCGGGTCGTACTGGTCGTGGTTCACGCCCATGACGACCGTGACGTCCTCGTTCTTCGCCGGGGCGGAGATGATGACCTTCTTGGCCCCACCGTCGATGTGCGCCTTGGCCTTGGTGCCGTCGGTGAAGAAGCCGGTGGACTCGATGACGACGTCCGCGCCGGCGTCGCCCCACGCCAGCTTCGCCGGGTCCTTCTCGGCGAACGCCTTGATGGTCTTGCCACCGACGGTGATCTCGTCGGCGGTGGCCTTGACCTCGTGCGGCAGGCGACCGAGGATGCTGTCGTACTTGAGCAGGTGGGCGAGCGTCGCGTTGTCGGTCAGGTCGTTAACGGCGACGACCTCGATGTCGGCGCCGGACGCCAGCACGGCCCGGAAGAAGTTACGGCCGATGCGGCCGAAGCCGTTGATGCCAACCCGGATGGTCACAGGTCCCATCTCCTCGCGTTCTGGTCCGCCGACGTCAGAACGGGCCGGCGGAGGTGTGTGCGCCGGCCGGTGAGCCGGCCGTTGACGATTCGTCTCGGCCACCCCGCCACGGTCTGGGAGGACCTGACCGCCCGAGGCGGCGTGCACGGCGAGGAGTGCCTGTGCCGGCCCCCTTGCCGTACCCATCGACCCTATCCGAGCGTGCCCCGCCGCCATGCGGCGGGTGGTGACCCCGTCGGGTCGACGGCACGGCACGCCCCACCCACCCGACCCGGGGCACGTCACGCCCACCGGCCCGTGCCTCGCACGCGCCCGCGGGATGGCGGCCCACCGTCCTATCAGACCACGAGCATGTCCGGCGTGACTGCCGCTTCCGTATCCGGGATGCCCAGGTCACGGGCCCGCTTGTCGGCCAGCGCCAGCAGCCGGCGGATCCGCCCGGCGATCGCGTCCTTGGTCAACGGCGGGTCGGCCAACGCGCCCAACTCCTCCAGCGACGCCTGCCGGTGCTCCAGCCGGAGCTGACCGGCCGAGGTGAGGTGGTTCGGGGCGTCGTCGGCGAGGATCTCCAGCGCCCGGGTGACCCGGGCGGCGGCGGCCACCGCGGCCCGCGCCGAGCGGCGCAGGTTGGCGTCGTCGAAGTTCGCCAGCCGGTTGGCGGTGGCCCGCACCTCGCGGCGGACCCGACGCTCCTCCCAGGCCAGCACGCTGGAGTGGGCGCCGATCCGGGTGAGCAGCGCGGCGATCGCGTCACCGTCCTTGACCACCACCCGGTCCACCCCGCGCACCTCGCGGTTCTTGGCGGTGATGCCGATCCGGCGGGCCGCGCCGACCAGGGCCAGCGCCGACTCCGGACCCGGGCAGGTGATCTCCAGGGCGCTGGAGCGGCCCGGCTCGGTCAGCGAGCCGTGCGCCATGAACGCGCCCCGCCAGGCCGACACCGCGCAGCAGACGTTCGCCGCCACCACGTGTGGCGGCAGCCCGCGTACCGGCCGGCCCCGGACGTCGAGCAGGCCGGTCTGCCGGGCCAGCGCCTCGCCATCCTTGACCACCCGGACGATGAAGTGGCTGCCCTTGCGCAGCCCTCCGGAGGCGAGCACGTGGATCTCGCTGGGATAGCCGTAGACCTCGGCGATCTCCCGGCGCAGCCGACGCGCCACCGCCCCGGTGTCCAGCTCGGCCTCCACCACCACCCGACCGGAGACGATGTGCAGCCCACCGGCGAACCGCAGCAGCGCGGCCATCTCCGCCCGCCGGCAGCAGGGCTTGGGCACGTCGACCCGGCTCAGCTCGTCCTTGACCGCAGCCGTCATCGCCATTGTGCGCCCCCTCACGGACCGGTACCGGCGTGTCGCCGGTGATTACGTACGTGCTTAACGATCGGCGCCCAGGACAGGCACCAGTGCCGCAGCCAGGGCGGCCGGATCGTGACGGGGTGTGCCGTCGTCGACGGCGACCGGGGCGAGGACCAACCGGGCACCAAGCGATTCTGCCGCACGCCCGACCGGTTCGGGATCACCCACCGCCTTGGAGTCGGCCACCACGTAGTCCACGGTGAGCTGCGGAAGGTACCAGCGCAGGGCGGCCAGGTGGTCGGCCACCGAGAGCCCCAGGGTCTCCTGCTCGGCGGCCAGGTTGAGGGTGACCAGCCGGCGGGCCGGGCTGGTCACGATCGCCTCGGCCAACCCCGGCACCAGCAGGTGCGGCAGGACGCTGGTGTACCAGCTCCCCGGCCCGAAGATCAGCCAGTCCGCCCCGCCGACCGCGGCCACCGCCTCCGCACAGGCCACCGGCGCGTGCGGGGTGATCCGCAGCGCCTCCACCGTGCCGGTGGTCACCGCCACGTGGCGCTGGCCGCGCACCGTGCGGACCTCGTCGGGGCGGGTCGGGTCCACCCCGCGGACCCGGGCCTCGATGTCCAGCGGCTCGGCGGACATCGGCAGCACCCGGCCGACCGCGCCGAGCATCGCCCCGGCGTGCGCGAGCGCGGCCACCGGGTCGCCGAGCTGCTCCATCAGGCCGCAGAGCACCAGGTTGCCCACCGCGTGACCGGCCAGCCCGTCGCGGGGGTCGCCGGCGAACCGGTGCTGGAACAGCCCGGCGCTGCGGCGGGTGGCCGGATGGTCGCCGGCCAGTGCCACCAGGGCCTGCCGCAGGTCACCCGGGGGCAGGCCGCCACGCTCGGCGCGCAGCCGACCGCTGGAGCCGCCGTCGTCGCCGACGGTGACCACGGCGGTGATGTCCAGTTCGAGTTCCCCGGCGCAGTGTCGCAGCGCCCGCAGCGAGGCGGACAGGCCGTGTCCCCCGCCGAAGGCGACCACCGACATCGCCGTCATTCCCGCCCCAGGTCCCGGTGCTGCGCGTTGGCGGCCAGCCCCGACTGGCGCAGCCGCTCGGCCAGCTCCTCGGCGATCGCCACGCTGCGGTGCTTGCCGCCGGTGCAGCCGACGGCGACCGTCAGGTACCGCTTGCCCTCGCGTTCGAACCCGGCGGTGGTGGCGTTGACCAGCTCGGCGTACGAGGCGACGAAGGCGTCCGCGCCCTCCTGGCCGAGCACGTACGCGCTGACCGCCGCCTCCCGCCCGGTGTGCTCCCGCAGCTCGGGCACCCAGTACGGGTTCGGGAGGAACCGGGCGTCGAGCACGAAATCCGCGTCCGGCGGCAAGCCGTACTTGAAGCCGAAGGAGAGCACGGTGAGCCGCAGCCGACGGGCGTCCTCCCCGCCGAACAGCTCCTCGACCCGGCGCCGGAGCTGGTTGACGTTGAGGTGGCTGGTGTCGATGATCACATCGGCCTGGTCCCGGGCCTCCTCCAGCAGCTCCCGCTCGACGGCGATGCCGTCGGCGAGCCGCCCCTCACCCTGCAACGGGTGCGAGCGGCGGACGCTCTCGAACCGTCGGATCAGCACCTCGTCGTCGGCGTCGACGAAGACCACCCGGGGCGAGAAGCCGCGCTCCTTGAGCTCCCGGATCGCCCCGGCCAGGTCGGTGGAGAAGGCCCGCGACCGGACGTCCAGCACCATCGCGGTACGCCGGGCCGCCCCACCGGCCTTCATCGCCAACTCGGCCATGTCCAGCATCAGCGCCTGCGGCAGGTTGTCCACCACGTAGTAGCCGACGTTCTCCAGGGCGCGGGCGACGGTGCTACGGCCACCGCCGGACAGGCCGGTGACCACCACCAGCGTGGTGTCCGACTCCGCCGTGCCGCCCTCGGCGTACCCGCCGGTTGTCCGCGCCTCGACCATCCCACCACTCCCGCTTCGTGGCGGCGGGCCCTCGGGCCCCGTACCGCACAGGGTCAGTCGACGACTCTATCCCGGCGGGCGGCGTCGATCCCGGCACGCCCGACGGCGGGTTGCCCGATGGGTCCGGCCCGGCAGCTGACCAGCGCCGTGTGCCCTCCCTGCCCCGGCGGTGGCGGCCCGGTCGCCTAGCTGTCGTCGTGTTCGGTCGCGGCGCGGGAGGCGGAGTGGCCGGCCTGCGCCCGCAGCGCGCTCTCCCACACCGGGTCCGTGGCCGCCCACTCGCCGACCAACGTCGCCAGCCGACGCGCGGGCAGAGCCTGCGCGAGCGCAGTCAGCTCCGCGACCCGGGGATCGACCGCCGCATCCGACCAGGGGGTGGCCGTCGAGGACCACGCGAAGCCGTCGGCCAGCGCGGCGGCGGTGAGGGCCACCGCGTGCGCACACAGATCGGTGTCGGCGGCGCAGTCACACTCGGTGGTGAAGCCGTCCGCCGTGACCCCCACCCAGACCTCGTACGGCGGCTTTCCCGCCGCACGGATCACCCCGGTCACCCCGCCGCCGGCCGGGTTGATCTCCGCCGGCTGGCCGGCGACCGTCAGCTCGTCCGCCGCTGCGCAGACGTCCGCCCCGGCCGCGTCCCGGAGTGCGTCGATGTCGATGCGTACCGCCATCGGGCCATCCAACCGCAACGGACCGACGCCGGTGACGTCAGGGCGGTGCCCCGGCGGGGGGGCACAGCGCGGGGGCGTCGTGGCCGGCGGTGTCGGTGCGGGTCCGTAGACTCCCCGGATGGTCTCCCCCACCGAGCTGCGCGCCTCCGACGCCCTCGACGTGCTCCGCCGGGTCTTCGGCTACGACGCCTTCCGGGGCTTCCAGCAGGAGGTCATCGACCACGTCGTGGCCGGCGGGGACGCGCTGGTGCTGATGCCCACCGGTGGCGGCAAGTCGCTGTGCTACCAGGTCCCGGCGCTGGTCCGCGACGGCGTCGCGGTGGTCGTCTCCCCGCTGATCGCCCTCATGCAGGACCAGGTGGACGCGCTGACGGCGGTCGGCGTCCGCGCCGGCTTCCTCAACTCCACCCAGGACTACGCGGCCCGGCGCGCGGTCGAGCAGGCGTTCGTCGCCGGTGAGCTGGACCTGCTCTACCTCGCCCCGGAGGCGTTGGGCACCCGGGGCGTGCAGCAACTGCTCGACCGGGGCCGGATCGGCCTGTTCGCCATCGACGAGGCGCACTGCGTGTCCCAGTGGGGGCACGACTTCCGCCCCGACTACCTGGCCCTGTCGATGCTGCACGAGCGGTGGCCGGCGGTGCCCCGGATCGCGCTGACCGCGACCGCCACCAGCGCCACCCGGGCCGAGATCGCCACCCGGCTCCAGCTCACCGAGGCGAAGCACTTCGTGGCGAGCTTCGACCGGCCCAACATCCAGTACCGGATCGTGCCCAAGAAGGAGCCCCGCAAGCAGTTGCTGGCCCTGCTGCGCGACGAGCACCCGGGCGACGCCGGCATCGTCTACTGCCTGTCCCGGGCCTCGGTGGACAAGACCGCCGAGTTCCTGGTCGCCAACGGGGTCGCCGCGCTTCCCTACCACGCCGGCCTGGACGCGGGCACCCGCGCCGCCAACCAGCAGCGGTTCCTGCGTGAGGACGGCCTGGTCATGGTCGCCACGATCGCCTTCGGGATGGGCATCGACAAGCCGGACGTCCGGTTCGTGGCCCACCTCGACCTGCCCAAGTCGGTGGAGGGCTACTACCAGGAGACCGGGCGGGCCGGCCGGGACGGGCTGCCGTCGACCGCCTGGCTCGCCTACGGCCTCCAGGACGTGGTGCAGCAGCGCAAGATGATCGAGACGTCGGACGGCGACCTGGCCCACCGGCGTAACCTCGCCACCCACCTCGACGCCATGCTGGCGCTCTGCGAGACGGTCCGCTGCCGCCGGGTGCAGCTGCTCGAATACTTCGGCCAGTCCGGCACGGCCGACTGCGGCAACTGCGACACCTGCCTGACCCCGCCGGAGACCTGGGACGGCACGGTGGCCGCGCAGAAGCTGCTGTCCACCGTCTACCGGCTGGACCGGGAACGCAACCAGCGCTTCGGGGCCGGACACTGCGTCGACATCCTGCTCGGCAAGCAGAACGACAAGATCAGCCAGTACGGCCACGACGCGCTGAGCACCTTCGGCATCGGCACCGAGCTGCGCGAGGCGGAGTGGCGCGGGGTGGTCCGGCAACTACTCGCCGAGGGGCTGTTGGCGGTCGAGGGCGACTACGGCACGCTGGCGCTCACCGAGGCCAGCGCGGAGGTGCTGGCCCGCCGCCGCACGGTGACCATGCGCCGGGAGCCGGAGAAGGTCGCCTCGGCCCGATCGGCGAAGCCACGCGGCGCGGCCACCGTGGTCGCCGAGCTGTCCCCGGCGGCCGGGTCGCTGTTCGAGCGGCTGCGGGCCTGGCGGGGAGCCACCGCCAAGGAACAGGGCGTGCCCGCGTACGTGATCTTCCACGACGCGACGCTGCGGCAGATCGCCACCGACGCCCCCACCTCGCTGGCCGAGCTGTCGAGGATCAGCGGCGTCGGCGAGAACAAGCTGGCCAAGTACGGCGAGTCCATCCTCACCGTCCTCGCCGACCAGCCCTGACCGGCCCTCCTTGATCCACCCCCGTGGGCCGATGTTGCGGTATCCCGCCCGTCGGATACCGCAACATCGCCCCCCCGTCCGACCCCTGACCGACCCACTCGCGGCCCCACCGCCGTTGATCCACTCGCGTGGGCCGATGTTGCACTATCCCCGCCCTCGGATACCGCAACTTCGCCCCCGGCCCACCCCTGACCGGCCCGCTCGCGGCCCCACCGCCATTGATCCACTCACCTGGGCCGATGTTGCACTATCCCCGCCCCCGAAAACCGCAACATCACCCCCGTCCGACCCCTGACCGACCCACTCGCGGCCCCACCGTCGTTGATCCACTCGCGTGGGCCGATGTTGCCCTATCCCCGCCCCCGAAAACCGCAACTTCGCCCCAGTCGAGTTGATCACGCCAAGCTCAACGGGCCCGGTCAGGCTCGGCCGGACGGGATCCTGGACGGACGCCGAGACCGGGACGGACGCCCGGACCGGGACGGACACCGAGACGGACGCCGGGACCGGGACGGGCCAGGGCCCGACGGGGTCAGTCGGTCGGGGTGGAGGCGGTGGTCTTCGAGTCGCCGTCGAGGGCGGCGAGGATCGCCTCGGCGGTGCGGCGGCCCACCCCGGGCACCTCGACGATCTCCTCCACGGTGGCGGCGGAGAGCCGTTTGAGCGAGCCGAAGTGTTGCAGCAGCGCCTTGCGGCGTACCTCGCCCAGCCCGGGGACGGTGTCCAGGGCCGATTCGGTCATCCGCTTGGAGCGCCGCTGCCGGTGGAAGGTGATGGCGAACCGGTGCGCCTCGTCGCGGGCGCGTTGCAGCAGGTAGAGCCCCTCGGAGGTACGCGGCAGGATGACCGGGTAGTCGTCGTCGGGCAGCCAGACCTCCTCCAGCCGCTTGGCCAGCCCGCACAGTGCCACGTCGTCGATGCCCAGCTCGGCCAGCGCCTGGGCCGCCGCCGCCACCTGCGGGGCGCCACCGTCGACGATCACGAGCTGCGGCGGGTACGCGAACTTGCGCGGCCGGCCGGTGGTCGGGTCGATGCCGGGGCGGTCGGGGTCGGACGCGGTCTCCTCGCCCAGCTCGCCGGTCTCGGCGCGGGCGTCGAGGTAGCGGGCGAAGCGCCGACGCAGCACCTCGGACATCGCCGACAGGTCGTCGGTGGCGCCCCGGACGATGAACCGGCGGTACTCGCTCTTGCGGGGCAACCCGTCCTCGAAGACGACCATGCTGGCCACCACGTCGGTGCCCTGGATCTGGGAGACGTCGAAGCACTCGATGCGCAGCGGCGAGGTACGCATGCCGAGCGCCTCGCTGATCTCGTCGAGCGCCTTGCCCCGGGTGGTCAGGTCGCCGGCCCGCTTGAGCTTGTGCCGGGCCAGCGCGTCCTTCGCGTTGCGGCCCACCGTCTCCAGCAGGGTCTTCTTGTCGCCCCGCTGGGGCACCCGCAGCGACACCCGGCTGCCCCGGCGGGCGCTGAGCCAGTCGGCGAGCGCGTCGGCGTCACTGGGCAGCTCGGGGACGAGCAACTCCCGGGGGACGTCCGCCTCGCCCTGCTCGCCGCCGTAGACCTGGGTGCAGAAGTGGTGCACCAGGTCGCCGGTGGTCAGCTCCTCGGTCTTTTCCACCACCCAGCCGCGCTGGCCGCGTACCCGGCCGTCGCGGACGTGGAAGACCTGCACGGCGGCTTCGAGGGGGTCGTCGGCGAAGGCGACCACGTCGGCGTCGGTGCCGTCGCCCAGCACCACGGTCTGCTTCTCCATGGCCCGGCGCAGGGCGGCCACGTCGTCGCGCAGCCGGGCCGCCCGCTCGAACTCCAACTGCTCGCTGGCCTCGGTCATCTCGCGTTCGAGGCGACGCACCATGCTGTCGGTGCGGCCGGCCATGAACTCGCAGAAGTTGTCGACGATGGCCCGGTGCGCGTCGGCGGAGACGGTGCCCACGCAGGGCGCGGAGCACTTGCCGATGTAGCCGAGCAGGCAGGGCCGGCCCACCTGCCCGGCCCGCTTGAACACCCCGGCGGAGCAGGTGCGGGCGGGGAAGACCCGCAGCAGCAGGTCGAGCGTCTCGCGGATCGCCCAGGCGTGCGAGTACGGCCCGAAGTACCGCACGCCCTTACGCTTCGCGCCCCGCATGACCTGCAGCCGCGGGTATTCCTCGTCGAGGGTGACCGCCAGGTACGGGTACGACTTGTCGTCGCGGTACCGGACGTTGAACCGGGGGTCGTACTGCTTGATCCAGGTGAACTCCTGCTGGAGCGCGTCGACCTCGGTGGCGACGGTCATCCAGTCGACCGACTCGGCCGTGGTGACCATCTGCCGGGTCCGCTCGTGCAGACCCAGCAGATCGCCGAAGTAGGAGTTGAGTCGGGCGCGCAGGTTCTTGGCCTTGCCGACGTAGATCACCCGGCCGGTGCCGTCGCGGAACCGGTAGACCCCGGGGGACTCGGGGATCGTGCCGGTCGCGGGGCGGTAGGTCGAGGGATCAGCCACGGCACCGAGACTATCCGTTGCCCCCGACACTCCAGATCACGCCGAGCTGGTCGACCTCGGTGCCGCTGCGGCCGAAGAAGCCGGCCAGCCGACCCCCCTCGGGTGCGGTGAAGGTGACCGCCGCCGAGGTGGGCGTACCGGCGGCCAGGACGCGACCCTGGTCGGTGCTGAGCCGGGCCGAGAAGATCCTGGTCCGGCCGTCCTTCTGCCCCTGGGTGAGGGTGACCTGGGTGATCCGCTCGCCGGGGGCGAGGGTGAGGCCGCTCTCCGTCCCGCCGGTGCCGCCGTGGCGCAGCTGGCCGCCGTCGGCGAGGTCGACACCGACGGCGTCGAGCCGGGAGCCGCCGCGCAGGGTGACCCGGGTGACCGCCGGGCCGACCCGGTCGGCGTCGGTGAACGGGGTGCCGTGCGGGCCGCCCCAGGTGTCGCTGGCCCGCAGCGTCGGGTCGAGGGTCCAGTCGAACCAGGCGGCGTGCGGGTAGTGGTCGGACAGCGGCCCGCCGGTCGGGGTGAGGAACCGGGCGTGCTCGTTGTGGTAGCGGTTCAGGGCGAGCCGGACCAGCTTGTTGCCCCGGTAGAGGATCTTGTCGACCACCTCGCAGGAGTCGGTCACGTTGGCCTCGTCGCAGACCAGCGCCGGGTCACCGGCGGCCGGCGGCTGGCCGGCCCGTTCCTGCTGCACCCAGACGTCGGTGAGCCCGTTGGCCGCGACCAGGTCGCGGATGTTGTCACCGGTACGGGTGTAACGGACGTTCAGGTCGCCCATCAGCACCACCGCGTTGCCGGCCGAGTTGGCGGCGACGTACGCGGAGAGCTGGCTGAGGTTGGACCGGCGGGCGGCCAGGTCGGCGTCGGTGGTGCCGGCGTTGGGGTGGGCGTTGTAGAAGTCGACGTAGACGCCCTCGGCGAGCCGGATGCGGCTGGCGGTGAAGCCCTTCGGGGTGAGGCAGTCGGTGCCGTTGCAGGAGTTCCACTTCACCCGGGCGAAGTCGCTGTACGGGTAGTTCGACAGCGTGTTGAGGCCGCTGCCGAACGGCACGCCCCCGCTGGTCGGCGTCCGGTACGGGTGCTGGTCGGTGGCGTACAGGTCGGCGTGGTAGTTGAAGTCCTCCTGGACGTGCACGATGTCGTACCCGCCGAGCCGTTCGCCGATCGGCCGGGTGTTCGTCGCCGGGTCGCCGCTGGAGATGATGTCGGGCAGCCCGGCGACGTTGTAGGTGAGCACGGAGAACGCCCCCGAGGTGGGGGCGGCGGCGGTCCCGGCGGGGGCGGGGGCGGCCGAGGCGGCAGCCGCCCCGGGCGGGGTGAGCGCGACCGCGAGCAGCGTCGCGGACGCGAGCAGACGGACGACCTTCATCGACGATCCAATCTGGAGCGGCGGAACCGGCGGGGGCACCGGTCGGGGGCGGGTCGACGGCGGGCGTCGGCCCGGTACCGGATCGAAAGATATCCACCCGCCCCGACCGGCTCGACACTCCGGAGTAAAGATCCGGCGGCGGCTCGATGGACGTCTTCCGATATCGACGAACGGAGATTACCATCCGGTAACCGAATGTTATTCACGTAAAGATCCCCATCCTCATCGGAGGATCGCATGCCCCGTCCCCCCACCGTCCGCCGCCTGCTCGCCGGCCTGACCGCCGGCATCAGCGTCGCCGCCCTGCTCACCGCGACCCCCGCCACACCGGCCGGGGCCGCCGCGCCGCGTACCGCCTACGCCCCCGAGGACTACTGCCTCGGCGAGTGCGGCGACATCCTGCCGCCCGGCCAGAACGGCAACGCCACCCTCGTCGAGGTGCTGGGCAACCAGACCCTCGGCACCCTGCCCCGGCACTCCGCCGACCAGCTCGGCCGCTACGCCGACCTGGTCTACGGCTACGCCGGGCTACGCGAGGAACAGATCGGCTCGTTCTTCAACGACGCCTCCTTCGGGGTGCCGCAGGGGCAGGTCGAACGCGACTACTCGCCCCGTCCCGACGTCCGCATCCTGCGGGACAGGGCGACAGGCGTCCCGCACGTCACCGGCACCACCCGGGGCGGCACGATGTACGGCGCGGGGTACGCCGGGGCCGAGGACCGACTGTTCACCATGGACCTGCTGCGGCACGTCGGCCGGGGCACCCTCACCTCGTTCGCCGGGGGCGCCCCCGGCAACCGGGCGCTGGAGCAGAGCGTCTGGCGCAACTCGCCGTACACCGAGGCGGACCTCCAGGCACAGGTCGAGGCGCTGCGCACCAAGGGTCCGCGCGGCCAGCAGCTCTACGCCGACGTGCAGGAGTACATCGCCGGCATCAACGCCTACATCGGCGTCTGCATGGGCGCCCGCAACTGCCCCGGCGAGTACGTGCTCACCGGCCACCTGGACGCGGTGACCAACGCCGGTGGCCCGGAGCCGTTCCAGCTCACCGACCTGATCGCCATCGCCGGCGTGGTGGGCGGGCTGTTCGGCGGCGGGGGCGGCACCGAGATGCAGTCCGCGCTGGTCCGCATCGCCGCCCGCGCCAAGTACGGGGCCACCGAGGGCGACCGGGTGTGGACGGCGTTCCGCAACCAGAACGACCCGGAGACCGTGCTGACCCTGCACGACGGGCAGAGCTTCCCGTACGGCGACGCCTCCCCGGACGCGGCGAGCGTGGCGCTGCCCGACGCCGGCTCGGCCCGCGTCGAGCCGATCTTCACCGACCCGACCGGCTCCGCCGGCAGCACCGCCGCCCCGGCCCGTACCGCCGGCAACAGCGCGTCCGGTGAGCTGGCCGCCGCGCTGTCCGGGCTGACCATCAGCCCGGCGCACCGGGGCATGTCCAACGCGGCGGTGGTCTCGGCCGCGAACTCGGCCACCGGGCACCCGGTCGCGGTCTTCGGCCCGCAGACCGGCTACTTCTCCCCGCAACTGCTGATGGTGCAGGAGTTGCAGGGCCCGGGGATCAGCGCCCGGGGCGCGGCGTTCGCCGGCCTCAACCTCTACGTGCTGCTCGGCCGGGGGCAGGACTACGCGTGGAGCGCCACCTCGTCGATCCACGACATCACCGACACCTACGCGGTGCCGCTGTGCACCACCGACGGCAGCGCCCCCACCCTCGCCGCCGACCACTACCTCTACCGGGGGCAGTGCGTGGCGATGGAGCAGCTCGCACACGTCAACAAGTGGACGCCGACCCTCGCCGACGGCACCGCCAAGGGGTCGTACAAGCTGGTCGCCTGGCGCACGAAGCTCGGCCTGGTCTCCTGGCGGGCCACGGTGGGCGGCAAGCCGCACGCGTTCACCCAGCTCCGCTCCACCTACCGGCACGAGGCCGACTCGGCGATCGGCTTCCAGATGTTCAACGACCCGGCCCAGATGGGCTCGGCGGACGCCTTCGTCGCCTCGGCCAACAACGTCGAGTACGCGTTCAACTGGTTCTACGTCAACTCCACCGAGTCGGCGTACTTCAACTCCGGGCTGAACCCGGTGCGGGCCGCCGGGTCCAACCCGAACCTGCCGATGAAGGCCGAGCCGGCCTACGAGTGGCAGGGCTTCGACCCGGCGACGAACACCGCCGACTACGCCCCGCTGGCCGCCCACCCCCGGTCGGTCAACCAGGACTACTACGTCAGCTGGAACAACAAGCAGGCCAAGGACTTCGGCGGCGCGGACGGCAACTACAGCTTCGGCGCGGTGCACCGGGCCGACCTGCTGGACCGCCCGCTCAAGGCGGGCCTTCAGGCCGGCCGGAAGTTCGACCGGGGCTCGCTGACCGCGCTGGTCGAGCAGGCCGGCGTGACCGACCTGCGCGGGGCCGAGGTGCTCGACGAGCTGATCCGGGTGCTGGAGAGCCAGCCCGTCGCCGACGCCACGCTGGCCACCGAGGTCAGCCGGCTCAAGGCGTGGCGGCAGGACGGCGCGCTGCGGGTGGAGACGGCGAAGGGGTCGAAGGTCTACCGGCACGCCGACGCGATCCGCACCTTCGACGCCTGGTGGCCGCTGCTGGTCCGGGGGATGTTCCGCGACCAGCTCGGCCCGGACCTCTACCAGTCGCTGATCAACGCGATCCAGATCAACGAGTCCCCCTCCGGGTACCAGCAGGGCGACAAGTCCAACCTGCCGACCTCGGCCAACGAGGCCCAGTCGCACAAGGGCTCGTCCTTCCAGTACGGCTGGTGGGGCTACGTCGACAAGGACCTGCGCGCGGTGCTCGGCGACCCGGTGCGCGGCGGGCTGGGCCGGGGCTACTGCGGGGCCGGGAACCTGGCCGGCTGCCGGCAGGTGCTGCTGGACACGTTGCGTGCGGCGGCGGCCACCCCGGCGGCCCAGGTGTACCCCGGCGACGCGAGCTGCGCCGCCGGTGACCAGTGGTGCGCGGACGCGATCATCCAGTCGCCGCTGGGCGGGATCAAGCACGCCACCATCGCCTGGCAGAACCGGCCCACCTTCCAGCAGGTGGTGTCGTTCCCGGCCCGACGGGGTGACGACCTGACCAACCTGGCCGCCGGCCGGACGGCGACCGCGTCGGGCAGCGAGCTGTTCTTCGGGGCGGCCAAGGCTGTCGACTCCGACCTGGGCACCCGCTGGGCGAGCAGTTGGGCCGACGACCAGTGGCTCGGCGTGGACCTCGGGTCGGCCCGGCAGGTGGGCCGGGTGACGCTGGCCTGGGAGTCGGCGTACGCCCGGTCGTACCGGATCGAGGTGTCGACCGACGGGTCGACGTGGCGGACGGTGTGGTCGACCACGGCCGGCGACGGCGGCACCGACGTGGCGGCCTTCCCCACCACGACCGCCCGCTACGTCCGGATGCACGGGGTGACCCGGGCCACCACGTACGGCTACTCGATCTGGGAGATGGCGGTCTACCCGCAGTGAATCCGACCGGCCGGCCCGGAGGACGTCCTCCGGGCCGGCCGGTGCCGGTCAGGCCAGCGAGATCTGGTCACCGTCGATCTTGAGTTCCTTGGCGGCCAGCGGTTTGGTGGCCGGCCCCTCCTTGACCGCGCCGTCGGCGATGGCGAACTTGCTGTTGTGGCAGGTGCAGTTGATCGTCCCGCCGTCGACGTTCGACACCGGGCAACCCTGGTGGGTGCAGATCGGGTCGAACCCCTTGAACTGCCCCGCCGTCGGCTGGGTGATCACCACGCCCTGCGCCGCGTAGACCTGGCCGCCGCCGACCGGGATGTCACCGGTCCTGGCGATCGCGGCGGCGCCGGACCCGCCGGAGGTCGCGGCCGGGCCGCCGGTGGCCGGGGTGGCCGGTTCGTCACCGGAGTCGTCGCCGCAGGCGGTCAGGAGGACCGCTGCCCCCACCGCGCCGGCCCCGGCCAGCAGGGCACGTCGGGTCTGCGTACCGGGCCCGGTCGGCACCTGGTCGTCTGTCATCTCCGGCCTTTCTCTCGACTGCTGCCGCCGGTCGTCGACCCGCGCGGCTCACTGGAGCACACGCACCACTGTGCCCGACGGTTCACCCCGGCCGCCCGGGAACACCGGGCGGAGCAGGCCGACCCGCCGGGTCAGCGGGCCCCGGCCGGCACCTTGCGGGTACGCGCCTTCGGCGTCGTGCCGTTGGCGCGGGCCGCCCGGGTCACCGCCGCCTTCGCGCCCCGGGCCTGGCCGTCGAGCTTGAGCACCGAACGCAGGAACTGCCCGGTGTGGCTCTCGGCGACCTCGGCGACCTCTTCCGGGGTGCCGGTGGCGAGCACGGTGCCGCCCCGGTGACCACCCTCGGGGCCCATGTCGATCAGCCAGTCGGCCGACTTGATCACGTCGAGGTTGTGCTCGATGGTGATCACCGTGTTGCCCTTGTCGACCAGGCCCTCCAGCACCATCAGCAGCTTGCGGATGTCCTCGAAGTGCAGGCCGGTGGTGGGCTCGTCGAGCACGTAGACCGTGCGGCCGGTGGAGCGCTTCTGCAACTCCGACGCCAGCTTGACCCGCTGCGCCTCACCGCCGGACAGCGTCGGCGCGGGCTGACCCAGCCGGACGTAACCCAGGCCGACGTCGTTGAGCGTGCGCAGGTGCCGGTGGATGGCCGGGATGGCGGAGAAGAACTCGGCCGCCTCCTCGATCGGCATCTCCAGCACGTCGGAGACGGTCTTGCCCTTGTAGTGCACCTCCAGGGTCTCCCGGTTGTAGCGGGCGCCCTTGCACACCTCGCACGGGACGTAGACGTCCGGCAGGAAGTTCATCTCGATCTTAATGGTGCCGTCGCCGGAGCACGCCTCGCAGCGGCCGCCCTTGACGTTGAACGAGAACCGGCCGGGGCCGTACCCCCGGACCTTGGCCTCGGTGGTCTCGGCGAACAGCTTGCGGACGTGGTCCCAGACCCCGGTGTAGGTGGCCGGGTTGGAGCGCGGGGTACGGCCGATCGGCGACTGGTCGACGCCGACCACCTTGTCGACGTGCTCCAGCCCGGAGACCCGGGTATGCCGGCCCGGCACCAGCCGCGCCCCGTTGATCTGGTTGGCCAGCACCGCGTACAGGATGTCGTTGACCAGCGTCGACTTGCCCGAGCCGGAGACCCCGGTGACCGCGATGAGCTGACCCAGCGGGAACGGCACGGTCAGGTTGCGCAGGTTGTGCTCGCGCGCCCCGTGCACCACCAGTTCCCGCTCCGGCGTCTGCGCCCGACGCTGCTTCGGCGTGGGGATCTCCCGCCGGCCCGACAGGTACGCCCCGGTCACCGACTCCGGATTGTCCAGCAGCGCCGGCACCGAACCGCTGTGCACGATCCGGCCGCCGTGCTCGCCCGCGCCGGGACCGATGTCGACGATCCAGTCGGCGACCCGGATGGTGTCCTCGTCGTGCTCGACGACGATCAGGGTGTTGCCCAGGCCGCGCAGCCGCAGCAGGGTCTCGATCAGCCGGTGGTTGTCCCGCTGGTGCAGGCCGATCGACGGCTCGTCGAGCACGTAGAGCACGCCGACCAGGCCGGAGCCGATCTGGGTGGCCAGCCGGATGCGCTGCGCCTCGCCACCGGACAGGGTGCCCGCCGGCCGGTCCAGGGAGAGGTAGTCCAGGCCGACGTCGAGCAGGAACCGCAGCCGGGCGTTGATCTCCTTGAGCACCCGCTCGGCGATCATCTTCTGCCGGTCGGTCAGCGCGATGCCGGCGAGCAGCTCGGCCGCCTCGCCCACCGACAGGTTGCACACCTCGGCGATGCTCTTGCCGGCGATGGTGACCGCCAGCACCTCGGGCTTGAGCCGGGTGCCGCCGCAGGCCGCGCAGGGCACGTCGCGCATGTAGCCCTCGTACTTGTCGCGCGACCAGTCGCTCTCGGTGTCGGTGTGCCGGCGCTCGATCCACTGCACCACGCCCTCGAAGCCGGTGTAGTAGGAGCGCTCACGGCCGTACTTGTTGCGGTAGCGCACGTGCACCTGGTCGTCGGAGCCGTGCAGGATGATCTTCTGGGCCCGGGCCGGCAGCGCCCGCCAGGGGGTGTCGACGTCGAAGTGCTGGCTCTCGCCCAGCGCCTCCAGCAGGCGCAGGAAGTATTCCAGGTTGTGCCCGGTGGCCCAGGGTTGCAGCGCGCCCTCGCGCAGGGTGCGCTCCGGGTCGGGGACGACCAGCTCCGGGTCGACCTCCTTCTTGGTGCCCAGGCCGGTGCACTCCGGGCAGGCCCCGTAGGGCGCGTTGAACGAGAACACCCGGGGTTCCAGGTCCTCGATCGCCAACGGGTGGTCGTTGGGGCAGGCCAGGTGCTCGGAGTAGCGGCGTTCCCGGGCCGGGTCGTTCTCGGGCAGGTCGACGAAGTCGAGCAGCACCAGACCGTCGGAGAGACCGAGCGCGGCCTCGACCGAGTCGGTCAGCCGCTGCTTGGCGCCCGGCTTGACGCTGAGCCGGTCGATCACCACCTCGATGGTGTGCTTCTCCTGCTTCTTGAGCTTCGGCGGCTCGGTCAGCGGGTGCACCACCCCGTCGACCCGGGCGCGGGCGTAGCCCTTGGCCTGGAGTTCGGCGAAGAGGTCGACGTACTCGCCCTTGCGGCCCCGGACCACCGGGGCGAGCACCATGAACCTGGTGCCCTCGGCCATGGCGAGGACCCGGTCGACGATCTGCTGCGGGCTCTGCCGGGAGATCCGCTCGCCGCAGACCGGGCAGTGCGGCTCACCGATGCGGGCGAAGAGCAGCCGCAGGTAGTCGTAGACCTCGGTGATGGTGCCGACGGTGGACCGCGGGTTGCGCGAGGTGGACTTCTGGTCGATGGAGACGGCCGGGCTCAGGCCCTCGATGAAGTCGACGTCGGGCTTGTCCATCTGGCCGAGGAACTGCCGCGCGTACGACGACAGCGACTCGACGTAGCGGCGCTGCCCCTCGGCGAAGATGGTGTCGAAGGCCAGGCTCGACTTGCCGGAGCCGGAGAGCCCGGTGAAGACGATGAGGGCGTCCCGGGGCAGGTCGAGACTGACGTCACGCAGGTTGTGCTCGCGCGCGCCACGGATGATCAGACGGTCGGACACGGTGCGGGTGCTCCCGGAAGAAGAATATGAGGCGGATCTGTCCGCTCCGAGGGTGATCCGAGCGGTTTTACGCGGCGCAGAAGGAACGCCTGCGCAACTCTAGCCCCGGGGTACGACAACTTCCCGCACGCCAACATTCCCCCAGCTCACACCGGGTCGGCCGACCCGCCTGCCGGGGGCCGGCCGACCCGGTGTGCGCGTCCCGCGCCCCGGTCCGGCCGGCCACGACCGGCCGGACCGGGACGGTCAGAACCCGCCGGGCAGGGGCGGCGTCGCCGGCCGGGCCGGCCGCCGACGACCACCCCGCCAGCCACCCCGCCGCTCGGCCGCCAGCCGGCTCTGCCGGCGACCGCTCTCGTACGCCAGCTCCCGCTGGAGCCGACGCCAGCTCTCGAAGCGCCGGCCCGGCAACTCCCCGGTCTCCACCGCCTCGCGCACCGCACAGGCCGGCTCGGCGGTGTGCCCGCAGTCGGCGTACCGGCAGCCGGTGGCCAGTTCGGCGATGTCGGTGAACGCCCGGTCCAGCCCGGCGTGCCCGTCGAGCAGCCCCACCGCCCGGACCCCCGGGGTGTCCAGCACCGCGCCGCCGCCGGGCACCGGCACCAGTGCCCGCCAGGTGGTGGTGTGCCGCCCCTTGCCGTCGACCCGCCGGATCGCCTGGGTGGGCATGACCTCCGCCCCCACCAGGGCGTTGACCAGGCTCGACTTGCCCGCCCCGGACGGGCCGAGCAGGGCCAGCGTGCGCCCCGCCGCGACCAGCGGACGCAACGGCGTCAGGCCGGTCCCCCGCTCGGCGCTGACGGGCAGCACCGGCACCCCGGGGGCGAGGGCGGCGAGCTGCCGGGCCACCGCCTGCGGATCGGCGGCCAGGTCGGCCTTGGTGAGCACCACCAGCGGGGTGGCCCCGGACTCGTGGGCCAACGCGAGCAGCCGTTCGATCCGGGCGGCGTCCGGCTCCGGGTGCACCGGCTCGATCACCGCGGCGGTGTCGAGGTTGGCGGCGAGCACCTGGCCGCTGGCGTCCTTGCCGGCGGTGCGGCGGACCAGCGCGGTCCGCCGGGGCAGCACCGCGTCGACGGTCACCGGGCCGTCCGGCCAGCGGGCCAGCAGCACCCAGTCACCGGCGCACGGCAGGGCGGTCAGGTCACGGGCGGCGGCGGCCAGCACCGCCGGGCCCAGGCTGGCCCGGACCGGTCCGTCCGCGGCGAGCACGGTGCACACCCCCCGGTCGACCCGGGCCACCCGGCCGGGCCGGCGGTCCGGACGCCGCCGCGCGTACGCCGCCCGCTCGGCGTCCAGGCCGAGGGCGGTCAGATCGATGGTCATGTCATCCTCACCGGGGTCGGAACTGGTCGTGGCCGAACACGCGTCCTGCGACCTGGCATGATCACCACCCCCGTCCGTCGTCCCGGTACCGCGTCGTAGCCGACGGTAGGCGTCGCACCGACGCGCCGAAAGCGAATTCCCCGGCGGCGCAACGCTGTCCGGACCGTTAGGGTCGTGGCGTGACGACGGATCCACTGATGTTTACCGGTGAGGTGGCCGACTCGGCCGCCCGCCTGCTGGACACCGCCACCGTGCTGGACACGGCGGCCGTCGCGGCCCCCAGCCTGTTGCCCGGCTGGACCCGGGGCCACGTGCTCACCCACCTGGCACGCAACGCCGACGGGTTCGTCAACCTGCTCACCGCCGCCCGCACCGGGCAGGACATTCCGATGTACGCAAGCGCCGCGGCCCGCGACGCCGACATCGCCGCCGGTGCCGGCCGGCCGCCCGCCGAACTGCTGGCCGACCTGCGCCGCAGCACCGACCGGTTCGCCGAGGCGGTGGCCGCGATGACGGCGTCGGCGTGGAGCGCCACCGTGCAGACCCGACGCGGCCCGTGGCCGGCCGCCCTGGTGCTCTGGGGCCGGTGGCGCGAGTTGGAGGTGCACCACGTCGACCTGGCCACCGGCTACCGGCCGGGGGACTGGCCGGCCGCGTTCGCCCCGCACCTGCTGCACGAGGTGGCCGGTGGGCTCGCCGAGCGGCCCGACGCGCCCGCGCTGGTGCTGCGGCCCACCGACGGCAACCGGCCGGAACTGGTGCTGGGTGACGCGCAGGACGCCCCGCAGGTCGCCGGCAGTTGCGCCGCGCTGGCCGCCTGGTTGATCGGCCGCAGCAGCGGCGACGGGCTGACCGTCACCCCGGACGGTGCCCTGCCGACCCCACCGGAATGGATATAGACCGCGTATGAGCTACACCGGAGACGTCACCCACGGCGGCCCACCCGCCGTGCGGGAACTGGACCGGCTCACCGTCACCAAGGTGTCGGTCGGCCCGATGGACAACAACGCCTACCTGCTGCGCTGCCGTGACACGGGCGCGCAGGTGCTCGTCGACGCCGCGAACGAGGCGCCCCGGCTACTCGACCTGATCGGCGACGCCGGGCTGACCTCGGTGGTCACCACCCACCGGCACATGGACCACTGGGTCGCCCTGGAGGAGGTCGTGGCCTCGACCGGCGCGTCCGCCCTGGTGCACGCCGACGACGCCGAGGGGCTGCCGATCGCGGCACAGACCCTGGCCGAGGGCGACACCGTCGCGGTGGGTGACCAGACGCTGGAGGTGATCCACATCAAGGGGCACACCCCGGGGTCGATCGCGCTGCTCTACCGCGACCCGGCCGGCACCCCGCACCTGTTCACCGGCGATTCGCTGTTCCCCGGTGGGGTGGGTAACACCGACCGGGACCCGGAGCGGTTCGGCCAGCTCATCGACGACGTCGAGCACAAGCTGTTCGGCCGGCTGCCCGACGAGACCTGGTTCTACCCGGGGCACGGCGCGGACAGCACGCTCGGCGCGGAACGGGCGTCGCTGCCGCAGTGGCGGGCGCGCGGCTGGTGAGCCGCTGACGGGCCGGCGGTGACCGCCCGGCGTCGGTCAGCCCGGCTGGCCGACGCCGGTCACCGCGCGCAGCCGACGCCTGGTGCCCAGCAGCACCAGGCCGGCCAGCAGCAGGCCGACGGCCATGGTGACCAGCAGCGGGTTGCCGGGCAGCAGCCCGGCCAGGGCCCGCGACGCCGCGCCCAGGGCCAGGTAGAGGCCGGCCCACGCCGCCGCGCCGAACGCGGCGCAGACGACGAACCGGCGGTACGACATCCGCAGGCTCCCGGCCGCCAGCGGCAGCAGCGTGTTGAACACCGGCAGGAAGGGTGCGACGAGCACCATCCGCCCGCCGCCGGAGCGCAGCAGTTGTTCGGCGGCCGACCAGCGGCCCTCGCCGATCCAGTCGCCGACCCGGCTGTGCCGCAGCCGCTCGCCGAAGATCCGCCCGGCGAGGAAGCTCAGCGACCAGCCGGTGAGGCAGCCGGCGACCACGGCGACCACGGTCGCCACCCCGGCGACCGGCCGGCCCACCCCCACCGCCGCGAGGATCGCCACGTCGCCGGGGACGAGCACCCCGAGCAGCGGTACGGCGTCGGCGAGCATCACCAGCCCGAGTGCCGCCATCAACAGGGCGGTCGGTAGGTCTCCGAGCTGGGCCAATTCGTCGAGCACGAGATGACGCTACGGCCACCGGGCCTCCCGGCGCATCGGGTCGCGACCCTGATCACTCCCCGACTTTTCCTACGGGCTTCCCCCGGGCCCCGCGACGGCGTGGCCCGGGGGCCTCCCGGCAGGGTGGTTCAGCGAGGGCGGAGCACCTGGACCCGGCGGACCGGGGAGTCGACGGAGGGTTCGGTGGTCGGCACCGGGTAGCTGGCCACCACCTCCAGCACGTCCGGCGGCAGGTGTCCCCGGTCCGGGTCGCCGACCAGCACCTGCGCCCCGCCGTCGGCGGCCCGCCGCAGGTACGGCAGCACCCGTACGGCGAGGTCCCGGTCGTAGAGGACGTCCCCGGCGACCAGCAGGTCGGCCTGGGTGCCGTCGTCGTCGAGCAGGTCCTGGTGGCTGGCCTGCACGTGGACCCGGTTGGCCCGCGCGTTGACGGTCACCGCCGCCACCGCGTAGGGGTCGACGTCGTTGGCGACGACCTGACGGGCACCGGCCAGGGCGGCGGCGATGGCGACGAGTCCGGAGCCGGCGGCCAGGTCGAGCACCCGGCGGCCGGCGGCGAGGTCGGGATGGTCGAGCAGGTGGCGGGCGAGGGCCTGGCCGCCGGCCCAGGCCGACGCCCAGAACGGCGGGGGCAGGGTGTGCCCGGCGCTGGCCTCCATCCGGGCCCACCACACGATCGCGTCCTCGGCGAGGTGCAGCCGCACCTCCGGCACGAAGGGGGTGGGCACCAGCCGCAGCCGGTCCAGCCCGTCGCCCGGCGCGTCGATCTCGCGTTCCAGCTCGGTCAACGCGTCGACGCGCGGTCGGTTCACCGGTCGAGTGTGCCGCAACGGGCCTCCCGCCGGGCGGCATTCCGGCGACCTGCGAGTTTCCGTCCGCATCCTGCGGCTTTTCAGCCGGCAAAAACCGCCTCGGCCGGCTACTGTCGGGGCAGTACAGGGCGATCATCCGCCGCAGCGGCGGGGTCACCCGTTGTAAACAGGGAGAGATGCATGGCAACCGGCACGGTCAAGTGGTTCAACTCGGAAAAGGGCTTCGGCTTCATCGAGCAGGACGGCGGGGGCCCCGACGTCTTCGTTCACTACTCGGCGATCGCCACCAGCGGCTACCGGGAACTGCAGGAGGCCCAGAAGGTCGAGTTCGATGTGACCCAGGGGCAGAAGGGTCCGCAGGCGGAGAACGTCCGCCCGCTGTAAGTCTCCGTGCCGGTGGCGGCGGCCCGGGGCCGCCGCCACCGAGCGCTTCCGGCAGCCGTCGACTCCGCTGCCGGGTCCACTGAAACCCGGCCGGGTGTTCCCGGGCCGGGCTATACCCCGTCGGCCAGCCGACCGTGTGCCCGTCGGTGCCGCGTCGCCGACGGGCGCGCGTCAAGCCCCGGTCAGGGCCGCTTGGCGTGGCGCAGGAACGACCGCCAGGCGGCCGGCGCGAAGGTGAGCACCGGGCCCGACGGGTCCTTGCTGTCGCGGACGCCGACGACGCCGGGCAGGTTGGCGGCCACTTCCACGCAGTCGCCGGAGTTGCCGCTGCTGCGGGTGCTCTTGTGCCAGATCGCGCCGGTCAGGTCCATGAGTCTGCCGCCTCCGAGATCAGCTTGACGGTGGCCCCGTGGGACAGCGCCTCCGCGCGCACCGACTCCCAGCATCGCCGCAGCGATTGTACGTCCGCCGTCCGTTCGACGAGTGTTCCCTGGAGCTGGTTGTCGAGGTAGGCGACGTCGTCGCCCTCCGGTGGCGTGGCGATCACGAAGGCGCCGTTGAGCCCGGGGTAGGCACCGGTGTCCCTCGGCACCAGGTGCAGGTGCACCCGCGGCCGGTCGCCGATCTCCCGCAGGTGCAGCAACTGCTCCCGCATCACCTTCGGCCCGCCGACCGGGCGTTCCAGCACGGTGTGGTCGAGCACCGCCACGAACAGCGGCGGGGACGCCCGGTGCAGGATCTCCTGCCGGGCAAGTCGCGCCGCGACCTGCTGCTCCATCTCGTCACCGATGAGCTGGCTCGCCCCCTCGTGCAGCGCGCGGGCGTAGTCCTCGGTCTGGAACAGGCCGGGCACCACCAATGGCTGGAACGAGCACAGCGCGGTCGCCTGCTGCTCGATGGTGACCCACTCGCGGAACCAGGGCATCAGGCTCTCGCGCACCTGGGCGTCCCTGATCCGGGCCAACAGGCCGTCGCTTGCCAGCACGGTGTCGCAGCGCTCGGCGAACTCCTTGCGCGGCGGCCGGCGGCACTGCTCGACGGCGGCGACCAGCGAGGCCGAGTAGTTGACCTGCTCGCCCAGCCCCTCCTGGGACAGCCCCGCCCGCGTCCGCAGCCGACGCAACTCCCCGGCGAACAGCTCCAGCATGGGCGCAGGCTCCATCTGCACAACTCCTGTACGTGAAGGACGACTGTGCTGCACGCCCGCTGCGGTGCAGCGCGAATGCCTTCCGACGGTAACGACATCCTCACCAGACTGTCACCTGTGGCGGACCTGCCCGACGCCGGAGGGGCTCGGGCCGACTCCGCCGGGCCGCTCCCTGCCCTGGGGGCGGCCCCTCCAGTCCCGAGGAGGTAGGCCGTGCCCGCCAGGACCAGATGGCACCGAACCCGCCGGCCGACCGGAGGTCACCGGTGACCGGCGTCGACGACGACACCGCACGGCGTCGCGGCGCGCTCCCGACGTCGGCCCGCCGGGTGGTCCCGCACGTCGCCATGCGTCCCCTGTGGCGCTGCCGCAACTGCGGCGCGGAGTGGCCCTGCCAGCCGGCCCGGCTGGGGCTGCTGGTCGAGTACCGGGACGACCGGAGCGCCCTGCTCGTCTATCTCGCCGCCCTGATGACCGAGGCCGATCATCAGCTCGGCCAGCTCCACCCCGGGCGACGCCCGGAGCTGACCGACCGCTTCCTCACCTGGGCCCGCGCCCGGGGATGACCGCCGGCAGCCGTGGGCACCCCTTCCGCAGGAGGCGGGGCGGAAGGGGTGCCACGGGGTCCGGGTCAGGCCACCAGCCGCTTGGCCAACTCGTCGGCGACCTGCTTGGCGATGGTGGGCGGGATGGCAGCGGCGATCTTCTCCGGGGTGAGCCCGGCCAGGACGCCGGCCACGATCGCCTGCTCGTCGGTGAAGTCCTTGTTGGCCAGTACGGTCAGCGCGGTCTGCAACGAGGCCAGCTGCGCGCCGAGCGACTTCAGGCTCGGGTGCGGGACGACGAAGTCCGGGTTGGTGTGGTCCTCCCCCATCGCCATCCGGGTGTAGATCTGACCCACCGGGTTGCGGCCGTCGAGGACGGTCAGGTTCTTGTGGACGGTCTCCAGCCAGGCGTGCTCTTCGGGTGTCATGTCGGTGTCCTCCAGTAGTCCGATGCCGGTCAGGTAGCGCCGGAACAGCGGGGTCTGGTCCCGTCCGGCCTTGGTCGAGTCGCGGAAGAAGCTGAAGTGGGTGTGCCACAGGTGCGAGTCGTCGCCGGAGCTGCGCTTGCCCAGCCGGTCCCACCGCCGGACGACCTTGCCGTCGGGCGAGTAGATGATCTCCCGCAGGTCGCGACTGTCCGGCGTGTTCGCCCGGCACTGGGCGACGCACCAGGTGGAGAACGTCTGGAGGTTGTGGGTGGCACCCCCGGAGCGGACGCTGAACGTGCCCACGTCCAGCCCGGAGGCGTAGAGGGTGAGGCCGCCTGAGTCCCGGGGCGACTCCACGACGGAGTAGTCGTTGGTGACCACCCGGTCGGAGCCACAGTGGTAGCCGCCCCGGTGGGCGGGATCACCGACGATCCCCACCGCGGCGGGGTCGAGCCCCTTGATGGTGTCGAGCAGGAGCCGGCGGACCGCCAGCAGATTGGCCGGAGCCGTCGTCATGACGTCCCCTCTCCGCGGCCGGCCCAACGGGTGCCGGCTGCTTCGGCATCAGGCCAGGGTCGGGAACCGTCGTCACTCCACGTAGGTAACGTCTGCGGGGAGAGCGGGGCCCGACCGCTGGTGCACGTCATCGAGCGTTGCGACAGACGATAGTCCCGTTTGCAAAAAAACCCCAGCTCAGAGGGGTTGTCTTCAGATAGGTGGAAGCTGGGAGCCGGCTGGGACCACCGGCAGCACGAGCCGCGACGGATGCGATGGATCATGCAGGATCTGCCGGACCCCAGCGCGGAGCGTGATCGCCGCGCCGAGCGGTTCCCCGGTGCCGGGGTTGCGCGCGTAGCGGGGGTGGGCACCGCCGGAGACCTGCACCCGCAGCCGGTGACCGGCGGCGAACCGGTGCGCCACCGGCCACAGCGGCACCGGCACCCGGGTCACCCCGTCCGGGTCGGCCGGGAACCGGCCGGGGGCGACCCGGACCAGGCCGTCGCAGACGTTCCAGGACCGGCCGCGTCGGTCCACGTCGCACAACCGCACGAACACGTCCAGGTACGACAGTTCGCTGCGGACGTGGATCTCGGCGTGCACCGGGCCGACCACCTCGACCGGCTCGGTCAGCACCGCGCCCGTGTAGACCAGCACGTCCGGCCGCGCCTCCACGGAACGGTTGTCGACCGGGCCGGCGCGCTGGGCCACCAGCAGCGGGCCGCCCAGCGACGGGGTGGGGTCGGCCGGGTCGTACCGGATGGTGTCGGGGGGCGACGCGGCCGGCGGCTGCGGGTCGAGCCGGCCCCCGGCGTGCAGGTGCCAGGGAATCGCGGTGGCCGGCGGCGGCCACTCGGGCAGGTCCCGCCAGCCACCGCCGTCCCCGCCGACGTGCACCCGCACCGGGGCGCGCGGCGACGGCGGCCGGCCGTGCAGGTGGGCGTCGAGCCAGCCCAACCCCTCCCGCAGCGCCTCGGCCAGCAGGCCGGGGCTGCCGTGCGTCCACGGGCCGACGGTGAGCCGGGTGGGCACGCCCGCCGCCCGCAGCGCGGCGTGGTCGGCGAGCTGGGCGGGGAGGAAGATGTCCTGCCAGCCGCTGACCATCGTCACCGGGGCGCGCACCTCGGCGATCCTCGCCCCGAAGACCCGGGTCCGCCAGTAGTCGGCGTCCGGGGTGTGGTGGCGCAGCCACTCCTGGAAGAACGGCACGGTCACCCCGGTCGCCACCCGGTCGGCCTCGGCCAGCGGCAGGTGGGCCAGGGCGGCGGCCAGCCGGGGCTGCCCGCGCTTGAGTTCCCACTGCCGGGCCAGCCACGGCACGGTCTGCGCCTGGAGCAGCTCGGCCCAGGTGAGCACCGTGTCCAGGGCGAAGGACTCCCCCGCGTACGTCGAGTCGCGGGTGGCCGAGGCGGTGACCACCGCGACCATCGCGGCCAGTTCCTCCCCCGCGTCGGCGGCCAGCGCCCACTGGACGAAACCCTGGTAGCTGGCCCCGAACATGCCGAACCGGCCGGTGTACCAGGGTTGCCGGCGCAGCCAGTCGACGGTGTCGAGCCCGTCGTCACGCTCGTGCACCAGCGGGTCGAACAGCCCGTCGGACCCGTCGGTGCCCCGGCAGGACTGGATCACCAGGTGGAAGCCGCGACCGGCGACGAGCCGGCCGAGCAGCCGCATCGGCCCGCCCCGCCCGTACGGCGTGCGGATCAGCACGGTCGGCGCGCCGGGCAGCCGGGGGGCGTAGTGGTCGGTGCGCAGCCGCGCCCCGTCGCGGGCCCGGACCGTGACGCCCCGGGTGACGTCGACCCGGTGGGTGGGCGCGGCCGGCAGCCGCAGCACGGCGGCGGCGAGGCGGGCGAGCGACAGGTCCGGCACGGCGCTCAGTCCGTCGGCCGGCGGGACGGCTCGGCGCGGGCGGCCCGCATCGCGTCGCGGTGCTCCCGCATCGAGTCGACCATGGTGGCCAGGAACCGGTGCACGACCGCCAGCTCGTCGTCGGTGAACCGGGCCATCACCTCGTCGGTACGCCGCCCGAGCGGGCCGAAGAAGCTCATCGCCAGGGCGGCCCCCTGGTCGGCGTAGTGCAGGAACACCTTGCGCCGGTCGGCGGTGTCGCGGTCGCGGCGGATGTGCCCGGCGCGTTCCAGCCGGTCGACGAGCGCGGTCACCGACCCGGAGGAGAGGTTGAGCTGTTCGCCGAGCCGGCCGGGGGTGATCGGGTCGCCGAGCAGTTCGGCGTCCATGACGGCGATCAGGGCGTGCAGGTCGGTCGGGTTGAGCCCGTGCAGGTTGGCGAACGCGTGCCCGATGTGCTGCGCGTCGACCGAGTAGCGCCGCAGGTCGTTGGTGATGTCGGCCACCATCCGCCCGCGCGGGTCGTCCCGCCGCCGATACATCCCGTGCGTTGCCACGCCCGCCGTTGCCCCCTATCGCTGTGTCCGGTTGCAGCATAGAACAGCGGCCGATAATCTCGGCTATCAAGATACTCGAAGGACGGGCTATCTTGCCGTCCGCGTTCCCACCGACAGACCACGAGGGCCTCCGATGTCTCTGTTCACCCGCGTCGCCCGCAGCCGGCTCGCCGCCTGGCTCACCGTGGCCGCCGCGATCGTCGTCGGCGCGGTCGTCTTCGGGCTCCCCAAGCCCGACAACCCCGCCCCCGTCTCGGCCACCGGCCTGTCCGTGCAGTGGCAGTCGACCCAGGTGGAACGCCTCCAGGACCAGCTACCCGACAACGACGTCCAACCGGCGATCGTCGTGGTCAGCCGGGACGACGGCAGCCCGCTGACCGACACCGACCGGGCCGCCGTCACCGACCGCGCAGGCGCGCTGGGCCGGCTCGCCGTCGGCGGCCAGGTCAGCCCGCCGCAGGTCTCCCCCGACGGCACCGTCGCGCTGCTCGCCGTCCCGCTGGACACCGCCGGCGGCCAGCAGGCCGTCGCCGACGAGGTGGCGAAGGTCCGCGACAGCCTCACCGGCCTGCCCGACGGACTCACCGCCGCGGTCACCGGCGCACCCGCGTTCACCGCCGACCTGACCAAGGTCTTCGAGGGCGCCGACCTCACCCTGCTCGCCGTCACCGCCGGCGTGGTCGCCCTGCTGCTGCTGGTGACCTACCGCAGCCCGTTCCTGTGGATCGTGCCGCTGATCGTCGTCGCCGCCACCGAACAACTCACCCTACGGGCCGTCGACACCGTCGTCCCCGCCGTCGGCATCAACCTCCAGGAGGGCGCGGTCACCGGCATCGCCAGCGTGCTGGTCTTCGGCGCCGCCACCGACTACGCCCTGCTGCTCATCGCCCGCTACCGGGAGGAACTGCGCCGCGACGAGGACCGGTTCGCCGCCATGCGCGCCGCCGTACGCCGGACCGCCGAACCCATCCTCGCCAGCGGCGGCACCGTCGTGCTCGGCGTGCTCACCCTGCTGCTGTCCGAGCAGGAGACCAACCGGGCACTCGCCGTGGCCTGCGCCACCGGCGTCGTGTTCGCCATGCTCTCCGCGCTGTTCGTGCTGCCCGCCGTGCTGGTCATCTTCGGCCGGGGCCTGTTCTGGCCGTTCGTGCCGAAGGTCGGCGGCCCGGCCCGGGAGGGCAGGCTGTGGGGTCGGCTCGGTGCCGCCGTGGTCCGCCGCCCGCTGCCGGTCGCCGCGCTGTCCACCCTGCTGCTCGCCGGCCTCGCCCTCGGCGGGCTCACCCTGCGCACCGGGCTGTCCGAGACCGAACAGTTCCGGGTCAAGCCCGAGGCGGTCGCCGGAGCCGAGACGCTGGCCCGCGCCTTCCCCGCCGGCACCACCCAGCCGGTGGCGGTGCTCACCAACCCGGCCGCCGCCGCCGAGGTCACCCGCACCGCCGCCGCCGTGCCCGGGGTCGCCTCCGCCCGGCCCGGCGTGGCCGGCACCGCCGTCGCCCAGGTCGACGTGGTGCTCACCGACGAACCGGGCAGCCCCGCCTCCGACCGCGCCGTCGAGGCGCTGCGCGACGCGGTGGCCGCCGTGCCCGGTTCCGCGCCGCCGACCGTCGGCGGTGCCGAACCGGCCGAGGGGGCGCTGGTCGGCGGCACCGTCGCAGCCACCTACGACTCCGACGAGGCCAACACCCGGGACCTGCGGCTGATCCTGCCGATCATCCTGGTGCTCGTCTTCGCCGTGCTGGTGGTGCTGCTGCGCGGCCTGCTCGCCCCGCTGCTGCTGGTGCTCACCGTGATCGCGTCCTTCTTCGCCAGCCTCGGCGCGGCGTGGCTGCTCTTCGACCACGTGCTGGGCTTCCCCGCGCTCGACAGCGGGGTGCTCCTGCTGGCCTTCGTGTTCCTCGTCGCGCTCGGCGTGGACTACAACATCTTCCTGGTCACCCGGGCCCGCGAGGACGCCCGCGTCGCCGGCACCCGCGACGGCATGCTCTCCGCCCTGCGCGTCACCGGCGGGGTGATCACCAGCGCCGGCATCCTGCTCGCCGCGGTCTTCGCCGTCCTCGGCGTGCTGCCGCTGATCCTGCTCACCCAGATCGGCATCATCGTGTGCATCGGCGTGCTGCTCGACACGCTGCTGGTGCGCACCGTGCTGGTGCCGGCGCTGGCGTTCCTGCTCGGCGACCGGTTCTGGTGGCCCGGCCGGATCGACCGGGACGCCGACGACGACGCCGAGGCGGCCACTCCCGCGCCGGCCGTCGCCGCCCGGGACTGACCCGCCCCTCCGACCCGGTCGGGGGTCCCCACCTGCACCAGTGGGGACCCCCGGCCGTCGGCGTACCCCGGTGGATGTGTCGCCCGTCACGGCCGCTCCGGTCACCGGGAGCAGTGCCCGGACGGGCCCGGACGGGCCCGCGTACGCTAGGAGACCGACCAGCAGGGTCGACTCCCCCGGCACCGACAGACCGAAGATCACTGCGGCCTCGTCCGCGGTGACCGTCGCGACGACCAGGTGCCCGGCCGGCCGGTGGGCCGGCCGGCCCGCCGGTGGGCTCGGCAGACCCGCCGCTGGCACGGCCGGAACAGCAGTTCCGGCACAGATCCGGGCGGTGACGGGACGACCCCGACACCTGCCCCGGCAACCGCAGACAGGAGTATGGAGGGTATGCAGCTTCGCACCGACCTCCGCAATGTCGCCATCATCGCCCACGTCGACCACGGCAAGACGACCCTGGTCGACGCCATGTTGCGGCAGGCCGGCGCCTACGGGGCCCGTGGTGAGAACACCGAGCGCGTCATGGACTCGATGGATCTCGAACGGGAAAAGGGCATCACCATCCTGGCCAAGAACACCGGCGTGCGCTACCTCCCGGCCGACGGTTCCGACCCGGTCACCATCAACATCATCGACACCCCCGGCCACGCCGACTTCGGTGGCGAGGTCGAGCGGGGCCTGACCATGGTCGACGGGGTGGTGCTGCTGGTCGACGCCAGCGAGGGCCCGCTGCCGCAGACCCGGTTCGTGCTCCGCAAGGCGCTCAAGGCGCGGATGCCGATCATCCTGGTGATCAACAAGGTGGACCGGCCGGACGCCCGGATCAAGGAGGTCGTGGACGACACCTACGAACTCTTCCTCGACCTGGACGCCGACGAGGAGCAGATCGACTTCCCGATCGTCTACGCCTGTGCCCGCGACGGCATCGCCTCGCTGACCCAGCCCGCCGACGGCTCGGTGCCCGACGACAGCACCAGCCTGGAGCCGCTGTTCCGGACCCTGCTCGACACCATCCCGCCGCCCTCCTACGACGAGGGCGCGCCGTTGCAGGCGCACGTCACCAACCTGGACGCCTCGCCGTTCCTGGGCCGGTTGGCGCTGTGCCGGGTACGCCAGGGCACCATCAGCAAGGGCCAGACGGTGGCCTGGTGCCGCACCGACGGCAGCACCCAGCGGGTCCGCATCTCCGAGATGCTGATGACCGAGGGCCTGGAGCGCAAGCCGGCCGAGTCGGCCGGGCCGGGCGACATCATCGCCGTCGCCGGCATCCCCGAGATCATGATCGGCGAGACCCTCGCCGACGCGGAGAACCCGGTCCCGCTGCCGCTGATCACCGTGGACGAGCCGGCCATCTCGATGACCATCGGCACCAACACCTCGCCGCTGGTCGGCCGGGTCAAGGGCGCCAAGGTCACCGCCCGGATGGTCAAGGACCGGCTCGACAAGGAGCTGGTCGGCAACGTGTCGCTGCGGGTGCTGCCCACCGAGCGGCCGGACGCCTGGGAGGTGCAGGGCCGAGGCGAACTGGCCCTGGCCATCCTGGTCGAGCAGATGCGCCGCGAGTCCTACGAGCTGACCGTCGGCAAGCCGCAGGTGGTCACCAAGGAGATCGACGGCAAGACCTGCGAGCCCGTCGAGCGGCTGACCATCGACGCCCCCGAGGAGTACCTGGGCGCGATCACCCAGCTCCTGGCCACCCGCAAGGGCCGGATGGAGCAGCTGGTCAACCACGGCACCGGCTGGATCCGGATGGAGTGGCTGGTGCCGGCGCGGGGCCTGATCGGCTTCCGTACCGAGTTCCTCACCGACACCCGGGGCACCGGCATCCTGCACCACGTCTTCGAGTCCTACGAGCCGTGGTTCGGTGAGCTGCGCACCCGCAACAACGGGTCGCTGGTGGCCGACCGCTCCGGCGTGGTCACCCCGTTCGCGATGATCAACCTCCAGGAGCGCGGCCAGCTCTTCGTCGAGCCGACCACCGAGGTGTACGAGGGCATGATCGTCGGGGAGAACTCCCGCTCCGACGACATGGACGTCAACATCACCAAGGAGAAGAAGCTCACCAACATGCGGGCCTCGACCTCCGACGAGACCGAGAAGCTGATCCCCCCGCGCAAGCTCTCCCTGGAGCAGGCGCTGGAGTTCTGCCGCGAGGACGAGTGCGTCGAGGTGACCCCGGTGGCCGTACGCATCCGCAAGGTGGTGCTGGACCAGACCCAGCGCGGCCGAATGGCCGCCCGCCGCAAGCACGCCGGCTGACCCACCCGGGTCGCACCCGTCGCCACACCCCGCCTCACCCGGAGCCCCGGTCCGCCTCACCCGGACCGGGGCTCCGCCCGTGCCCCACCCCGGGCGCGGCCGACCCCACCCCGGGTGCCCGCCGGGCCGCCCCGGCGCCCTCCCCGAATGCCGCCGGGCCGTCCCGGCGGGCCGGATTCGGCTAGCGTCACGGGCATGACCTGGGATGACCTCGACGCCCGGCTGGACCGGCGGCCCGGCACCGTCTCGGCGTACCTGGGCCGGCCCGACGCCCCACCCACCTGGACCCGCACCCCCGACGCCACCCACTACGCGGCCAGCACCATGAAGGTCGCGGTGCTGCTGGCCCTGCACCGGGCCGCCGAAGCCGGCACCCTCGACCTGGACACCCCGGTGCCGGTGGTGAACGACTTCACCTCGGCCCGGCCGGACGCACCCCGGTTCACCTGCGCCCGGCCCTACGACAACGACGACGCCGTCTGGCAGCGGCTCGGCGGGCGGGCCACCCCGCGCTGGCTCGCCGACCGGATGATCACCCGTTCCGGCAACCTCGCCACCAACCTGATCATCGAACGCGTCGGTCTGCCCGCCGTCGCCGAGGCGTGGCGGCTCGCCGGGGCCCGGCACAGCGTCACCGGCCGGGGCATCGAGGACGCCGCCGCCCGAGAGGCCGGCATCACCAACCTGGTCACCGCCGCCGATCTGGCGGCCCTGCTCGGCGGGCTGGCCGTCGGCGCACACCGGCCCGGCCCGCTGGCCTCCCCGGCGGCCTGCACCGCCATGATCGACGTGCTGCTGGACCAGCGCCACCGCGACGATCTCGCCGCCGGGCTGCCCGCCGGCACCCGGATCGCCCACAAGAACGGCTGGGTACGCGGCGTACGGCACAGCGCCGGCGTGGTCCTGCCCGACGACGCCCCGGCGTACGTGATCGCCGTCTGCACCACCACCGACCCCGCCACCGCGCCCGACGACCTCGACGCCTGCCGGCTGCTGGCGGAGGTCTCGGCGACGGCCTGGGCCGCCCGGCACGACCTCACCGGCTGACCGGCAGATCAGTCCAGCAGGTGGGTCCGCAGCGCGGCGCGGAGCTGCGGGGTCACCCCCAACCCGTCGGCCAGGTAGGCGTCGAACGACCCGTGCCGGCGGCGCACCTCGTCGAAGCCGGCGTCCAGGTACTCGGGGCGCACCTCCAGCACCGCCCGGACCGTCTCCGGGTCCAGCTCCGGACGCCGCCGCAGCATCGCCGCCGACGCCTCCCCGCGCAGCTCCACCGTCAACGCGTTGTGCCGCAGGTAGTCGGCCCGGACCGTCTCCTCGTCGACGCCGAGGGCGGTGAGCAGCACCACCGCCAACCACCCGGTGCGGTCCTTGCCCGCCGAACAGTGGAACAGCAGCGGCAGGTTGACCGGGTCGGCCGCCAGCCGCACCGCACGGGCGAACCCCTCCCGGGCCACCGCACCACTGACGAACCACCGGTACAGCTCCGCCATCGCCGCCGCCGCACCCCGCCGGGCCGCCTCGTCGTGGCCGGTGAGGTCGTGACCGAGCAGCACCGCCGACAGGTAGCCGAACCCGGGGTGCGCCGGGTCGAGCACCGGCAGCCGCACCAGGCTGGGGTCGCCGACCAGCCGGTTCGGCGGGGCGGACGCCGTCTCGCTGTCGTCCCGCAGGTCCACCACGCAGGCCGGGGCGAGCCGACCCAGCACCGTCAGGTCGGCCTCGGTCAACCGGCCCAGCGCCGGGGTGCGGATCAGCCGGCCGGGGCGTACCCGCCGGCCGTCACGGGTGGGCAGTCCGCCCAGGTCACGGGCGTTCGGGGCACCCGTCAGCGTCCAGCTTCCCACGGTCATCGGCGCGCTCCTTCGGGGACGACGTGCGTATAGGGTGCCGCACATGACGATCGCCGTGGTACGCACCCACCGGCTGTCCGCGCCGCTGCACACCCCGTTCGTCACCGCACTGCGGCGTACCACCACCGTGGAGACCCTGGTGGTGGAGGTGACCGACGCCGACGGGCGGTCCGGCTTCGGCGAGGCCCCGCAGGTGTGGCAGGTCACCGGGGCGTCGGTGGCCGGCGCGGAGTCCTGCGTCCGGGACGTGCTCGCCCCGGCGGTGGTCGGCCGGGACGCCGACGACGTGCTGGCCCGCTGCGCCGAGGTCGCGGCGGCGGTGGCCGGCAACGAGGCGGCCCGGGCCGCGCTGGACGTGGCGCTGCACGACCTGGCGGCACGGCGGCTCGGCGTACCCCTGGTGCGGTTGCTCGGTGGGACGGCGCTGCGGGTGCCGACGGACGTCACGCTGGCCGCCGGGACCGGCGCGGACCTGGCCGTGGCCGCCCGGCAGCGGTGCGACGAGGGCTTCGACGTGCTGAAGCTGAAGGTCGGCACCGACGCGGCGGGCGACCTGGAACGGGTCCGCGCGGTCCGGGCGGCCGTCGGCCCGCAGGTGCGCCTGCGGCTGGACGCCAACCAGGGGTGGACGCCCCGGGAGGCGGTCCGGGTGATCCGGGGTGTCGAGGACGCCGGGCTCTACGTGGAGCTGGTCGAACAGCCGGTGGCCCGGTGGGACCTGGACGGCATGGCCTGGGTCGCCGACCGGGTGGACGTGCCGATCCTCGCCGACGAGGCGGTGTTCGGGGTGCGGGACCTGGTCGCGGTGATCCGGCGGCGGGCGGCCGACCTGGTCAACGTCAAGCTCGCCAAGTGCGGTGGTCTGCGCCCGGCGCGCACCCTGCTGGAGCTGGCCCGGGAACATGGCATGGGCACCCTCGTCGGGTCCATGATGGAAAGTCAGGTCGGGGTCGGCGCGGCGGCCAGCCTGGCCGCCGCCTACCGGACCAGCGCCGTGTCCGACCTGGACGCCGCCTGGTGGCTGGCCTGGTCGCCGGTGCACGGAGGGCTGCGTTACGAGGGCGCCACCGTGGTGCTGCCGGACGCGCCGGGACTCGGCATCACCGCCGTGACCGAAACAAAGATTCAACACCGAGGTTGATGATCGCAGCTTTTCTTCTTATGGTCCGGATGGGGCACCGACACGTGAGCCGGAGGTCGACGTGGAGTTGGAGCCGGGCCGGGAGGCCCTCGTCCGGGTGGCCGTCGCCACCCTCTGGACCGACCCCGGCGCGACCCGCCCGGTCGACCGGCCCGCCCTGGCGGTGCCCTCGGACACCGGCGGCTGGATCACCGGGATGGACGCCAGCCAGCGGGTCGGTGACTGTGTGCTCAGTCAACTACTGCTCGGCGAACGGGTGCTGGTGACCGCGTTGCACCCCGACGGCTGGGCCCGGGTCGTCGCCGTTCAGCAGGCCGCACCCCGGCTCGATGCGCGCGGCTACCCCGGCTGGCTGCCCGCCGCCCAACTCACCCCGGCCACCCCCGCCGGCGGCCCGGCCGACCCGCTCGTCGTCGACGCGGTCAGCACCGGGCTGCGGGTCACCCCCGCCGGCCCGGTCGCCCTGCCCGGGGTCGTCCTGGGCACCCGGCTGCACCCGGCCGGTCCCGCCGTCGACGGGTGGCGGCCGGTCCGGGTGCCCGGACGGCCCGACCCACTGTGGGTTCCCGAGGCCGACGTCACCGAACTACCGGCCACCCCGCCGACGGCCGACGACGTGCTCGCCGTCGCCGCCCGGCTGCGCGACGTCGCGTACGTCTGGGGTGGGCTCTCCGGGCACGGGATCGACTGTTCCGGCCTGGTCCACCTGGTGTGGCGACGGCTCGGCGTGACGCTGCCCCGCGACGCCGACGACCAGGCGGCGGCCACCACGCCCGTGCCGGCCGGTGAGGAACGCCCCGGCGACCTGTACTTCTTCGCCCGGCCGGGGCGGGGCATCCACCACGTCGGCCTGGTGACCGCCGGCCGGGGGCCACGGATGCTGCACGCCTGCTACCGGCAGCGGCGGGTGCTGACCGAGCCGCTGCCACCGGACCGGGTCGCCACCCTGGTCGGCGCGCACCGGGTCTGACCGGGAAATGGGCGTCACCGCAGTGCGGTGACGCCCATCGGGGGCACTACGGTCAGCGGCGCGCCTCGATCAGCTCGCGCCGTCGATCCCGGGACGACTTGACCAGGCTGGCCACCGTCGCCACGGCGAGACAGCCGATGATGACCGACAACGACAGCCAGATCGGGATGTGCGGGGCCCAGCCGATCGGCTCACCGTCGTTGAGGAACGGCAGGTTGTTGTCGGCCAGCGCCTCCAGCACCAGCTTGACGCCGATGAAGCCCAGCACCACCGCCAGGCCGTAGCTGAGGTAGACCAGCCGGTCGAGCAGCCCGCCGACCAGGAAGTAGAGCTGTCGCAGGCCCATCAGCGCGAAGACGTTCGCGGTGAAGACCAGGTACGGCTCCTTGGTGATCCCGAAGATCGCCGGGATCGAGTCCAGCGCGAAGATCAGGTCGGTGGTGCCGATCGCGATCATCACCACCAGCATCGGGGTGAACAGCCGCCGGCCCGCCTCGTACGTGGTGAGCTTCGCGCCGTCGTAGTCCCGCGACAGCGGCAGCGCCTTGCGGCTCCACCGGATCAGGAGGTTCTCCTTGAACTCGTCCTCCTCCGGCTCGCCCTGTCGGGCCAGGTTGACGGCCGTGTAGATGAGGAACGCGCCGAAGATGTAGAACACCCAGGAGAACTGGGAGATCAGCGCCGCACCGGCGGCGATGAAACCACCGCGCATGACCAGGGCCAGCACGATGCCGATGAGCAGCACCTTCTGCTGGTATTTCCGGGGCACCCGGAACCGGGCCATGATGATCACGAAGACGAAGAGGTTGTCCACCGAGAGGCTGTACTCGGTGAGCCACCCGGTGTAGAACTGGCCGGCCACGTCGCCACCGGCGGTGACCCACAGCCCCGCCCCGAACAGCAGCGCCAGGCCGACGTAGAAGCTGACCCAGAGGCTCGACTCACGGACGCTGGGCTCGTGCGGCCGGCGGCCGATGATGAAGAGATCGGCGAGGAGCACCGCCGTCAGTGCGACGAGGGTTCCCGCCCACACCATTCCGGACACGTTCAATCCATTCCTCCGGCAGACACGCGGCGTCGGGCACACCGTACGCCGCGTGACGGCGAGGTGGGCGACGACGCACACACTGGTGACTGTCGGAGGTCTCTTCCGCCAGCGACCCGCGGGCGGGGCGCTGACCGGCGGAGCCGGGTCGAGCTGTCGGGTGACGCTCGACCGTGCTGACGACTCCGTCGCGGGGGAATACTCCCCTCCTCGGCCGCCATTGTTCACCATCGAGGGCTGCGGGCGCATCTCCTGCGGCGTGCATTGCCGGCAGCATCACGTTCCGACCTCAACCGACCTGGCCGTCCGCTGTCCTCCCGGTCACCCCGCCTATCCATCCTAGGAGGCTAGGTGTAGCGGTATACGCGTGATTGATGGCGTTCTGCGGGGTTGGGGGATGGAGTCGCCCCGGCGCACCACGGGCGGGGCGCGGCGTGGCAGGCTGTCGGCATGGTGCTTGAGGTCGCGCTCATCGACGTACTGCCCGGACACGAGGACGATTTCGCCGCCGCCTACGCGCAGGCGCACGCCATCATCGTCGCCGCCGAGGGATGCCGCTCGGTCCGGATGACCCGGGGCGTCGAGTCCCCCTCCCGGTTCGTGCTGCTGGTCGAGTGGGACTCGGTGCAGGCCCACGAGGAGAACTTCCGGGCCACCGAGGCGTTCGGCAAGTGGCGGGCGCTGATCGGCCCGCACTTCGCCGGTCCGCCCCGGGTCGAGCACTTCGTCGACGTACCGGCCTGAGCCGGGTCGGGGCCGCGATCCGACCGGCGTCCCGACGGCCTCCGACAACTTCCCGAAAAAATTCACTCCGGTCGATCGGATTTTGTCGTACCCCCGGGTTACCGTGCGGCGCACGCGCGGCGACCGGTCCCGACACGTTCGGGGGTGCCGGGTCCGGTGGTCACGCGGTGAACCGTCGTGGCCGCCGGCCGCCGGGCCGACCCCGGTGACCGGCCGGCCCCGCCGCCACCGGCGGCCTCGGCGCACCGCCGCCACCCGCGGCCTCGGCGCCACCGGGGCGGCCTGGGCGCACCGTCGCCGGCCCGTCGGCGCACCACCGGTGGTTGTCGTGCGGGGTTAATCCGTGGCGTTCGCAACGGCGGTCCGGTTGACTGCCCGGATGACCGCACGGGTGTTCCTGGTGACCGGGGTGAGCCGCCGGATCGGCATCGGCGCGGCGGTCGCCCGCACCCTCGCCGCCGACGGGCACCGGCTGCTGCTGACCGGGCTGCCCGGCTACGACGAGGCACAGCCCTACGGCGGCGACCCGCAGGGCATACCGGCGCTGCTGGCCGAACTGGGCGGGGCCGCCGCCCACACCGCCGCCGACCTGCTCGACCCGGCCGCCCCGGCCGCGCTGGTCACCGAGGCGGTACGCCGGCACGGCCGGCTCGACGGTGTGGTGGCGACCCACGCCTACTCCACCCGCACCAGCCTCGGCGGGTTGGACGCCACCGAGATCGACAGGCACCTGGTGGTGAACGTCCGGGCCACGCTGCTTTTCGCCGACGCGTTCGCCACCGCCTTCACCGCCGGGTCGGGCGGCCGGCTGGTGCTCTTCTCCAGCGGCCAGCGCCTCGGCCCGATGCCCGACGAGTTGGCCTACGCGGCCAGCAAGGCCGGGGTGGAGAACCTCGCCGCGCAGCTCGCCCCGCTGCTGATGCCCCGCGGGATCACCGTCAACTGCCTCAACCCCGGGCCGACCGACACCGGCTACGCCCCACCCGAGGCGCACGCCGCGGTGGCGGCACTCTTCCCGTCCGGCCGCTGGGGCACCCCGCAGGAGGCCGCCCGGCTCGTGCGTTTCCTCTGCTCACGGGAGGCGGACTGGATCACCGGCCAGGTCATCGACTCCGAGGGTGGTTTCAACCGCTACCGGTGAGTCCGCCCGACCGGCGCCCTCCGGGGCGGGGGACGGCGTACCGGTGGTCTCCCGACCGTCCCACCCGGCCACGTCGTCCGCCGCCGGACCGGCCGTACCGGTGGTGAGGGCGGCGACCCGGCGGCGGAGCAGCTCCGCCGTCTCCACCGCGCTGAGCGCGGCGGCGGACAGCCAGCCGGTCATCCGGTCGTAGCGCCCGACGTCGACCTCGGAGGCCAGCCGCACGTCGGTGGTCAACGCCTCCAGCATCACCGTGCGCGGGTCGGCCGGGTCGGGGAACGAATAACACGAGAACGCCGTCAACGGGTACGCCCCACCGCGCGGGGCCGCCGTCCCCGGCACCACCCGGATCGTCACGTGCGGCAGCTCGGCCAGGGCCAGCAGGTGCGCCAACTGCTCGTGCCAGACGTCGGCGGGCAGGCCGGCGGGGTCGCAGACCCGCTCGTCGAGCAGGGCCGTGTAGTGCGGCGGGTCGGGGCGACGCAGCAGCCCCTGCCGGGTGAGCCGGGCCCGCAGGTCGGCCTCGACGTCGACGTCCGGGTGCAGCAGCCGGCCGGCCGCGATCCGCAGCCGGGCGTAGCCGGGTGCCTGGAGCAGGCCGGGCAGCACCGCCGGCTGGTACTCCACGATGGTCGCCGCGCCCGCCTCCAACTCGGCGTAGGTGCGCTGCCGCTCGCTCATCTCGCCGAGCGCCTTCCACCAGCCGCGCCCGGTCGCCGCGTCGCGGGCGATGACGATCAGCGCCTCCCGCTGCGGCGACGGGACCTCGTAGATGTCGAGCAGGTCGAGCACGTCGGCGAGGTCGGGCCGGCTCTGCCCCAGCTCGATGCGGGACAGCTTGGAGGTGGAGGCCCAGCCCAGCCGGGCGCAGACCTGTTCCAGGGTCAGCACCTCCCGCTTGCGCAACTGGCGCAGTTCGGCGCCGAGCCTCGCGCGTCGAATGACAGGACTCGATGACAATGGCATCCCGGCCTCCCCACGAGGGAGGGTACGCAGGATCATCACCCAGGGCAACAGTTTGCTTGCACACCGCAATGCTTATCTGAGTCGCCCTCGGATGACGCCGCCGCCGGGCGACCCCGAACGGCAGCCCCCCCCTCTCCACGGCGGCCGTTCGGGGCAGCCCGGTCAGGGCCGGTAGGTGCCGAACGACCAGACGTTGCCGGCGAGGTCCCGGGCCGCGTAGTCCCGGGAACCGTAGTCGGTGTCGAACGGCTCCCGGATGATCTCCGCCCCGGCCGCCCGCGCACGGTCGTGGTGGGCGTCCAGGTCGTCGACCGCCACGTAGACGGCGTAGTCGTCGTCGGCCGGCCGGTCCGGTCGACCCCGGCCGGTGCCGAGCATGACGATGCCGTCGCCGAGCGCCAGTTCGGCGTGCGCCACCGTCTGGTCCGGACCGTCGTGCACCGCATGGACCCGGAACCCGAACGCGGCGCAGAGCCAGTCGATCGCCGCCCGCGCGTCGGGGTACCGGAAGGTGGGGTAGATGCTCGTCATGCGTCGAGTGTGCCGGCCGGCGCTCAACCCGGATTGGACGAATGGGAACCCGGCTGACCCAGTGCCGCCGGGGTCGTCCCGGTGAACTCCCGGAACTCCCGGATCAGGTGCGACTGGTCGTAGTACCCCCAACGCGCCGCCAGCTCGGCCCAGCCGTCCGCCGGCCCCGTCCAGTCGTCCGCCGACCTCGTCCGGTCGTCCGCCGGCCCGGCGGGGTCCGGCGGGGCGGACACTGCGTCCTGCCGGCCCAGCGTCGCGTACGCCCGCTGGAAACGCAGCAGGCGGGCGGTCGTCTTCGGGCCCAGCCCCAGCTCCCGGCGGAACCGCGCGGCCAGGTGCCGGCGGCTCCACCCGAGTTCGCCGGCCAACGCGCCGATGCCGATGTGGCCGGCCGAGCCGGCGAGCAGCTCCCAGGCCCGGCCGAGGTGCGGATCGACCGGGTCGGCGTCCGCCAGCCGGGCGTCGAGCGCCGCGTCGAGCAGGGCGAACCGGTGGGGCCAGTCCGGTGCCCCGGCCAGCCGGGCCCGCAACCGGTCGAGCCACGGGTCGGGCAGCCCGTCGACCGCCACCGCCCGGTTGGCCAACTCCCCCAGCGGCACCCCGAGGACCCGGCGGGCCGCCAGCGGGGTGAGCATCAACTGCACCCCCGCACCGGCCCCGGCCGTCGAGGTCGTGCAGTAGCCGTCGTACGGCCCGGCCACGAACGAGTCCACCCGGTACGCGCTGTGTGCCGCCGAGCGCGGGTTCAGCACGTCGAGCGGGGCGCCCCAGCCGAGGATGAGGACCACGAACGCGCCGGCCGACTCGTGCCGGACCAGTGGCGGCGGTGCGCCCCGTCCGGACGCCGCACCGACCGGAACACCCTCCCGGTAGCCCAGGTACCGACCCACGACGGGACCCAGCCGTGCCGCCGGGACCCCGACACACACCTCGTCCAGCACCGGCCCGCCCGTCACTTCACCCCGGCGGCGTCCATCCCCCGCAGTTCCTTCTTGAGGTCGGCAACCTCGTCGCGGATCCGCGCGGCCAGCTCGAACTGCAACTCCCGGGCGGCGGCGAGCATCTGGTCGTTGAGCTCCTGGATGAGCTGTGCCAGGTCGGCCCGGGCCATCCCCTCCCGCGACGGCGTGCCGGCGGTGGCCCGACCGCGACTGCGGGTCTCCTTGACCGGGGCCTTGCCCCGGGACAGTTGCCGGGCGGCCCCGCCGACCCGGGCGCTCTCGGTGTCCTCCGCCTCCCGGTAGATGTCGTCGAGGATGTCGTGGATCTTCTTGCGCAGCGGCTCGGGGCTGATCCCGTGCGCCTCGTTGTGCGCGATCTGCTTGGCCCGGCGACGGTTGGTCTCGTCGATCGCCGACGCCATCGAGGGGGTGATCTTGTCGGCGTACATGTGGACCTGACCCGAGACGTTACGGGCGGCCCGGCCGATGGTCTGGATCAGCGACCGGCCGCTGCGCAGGAAGCCCTCCTTGTCGGCGTCGAGGATCGCCACCAGGGAGACCTCGGGCAGGTCGAGACCCTCCCGCAGCAGGTTGATGCCGACCAGCACGTCGTAGTCGCCCTTGCGCAGCTCGCGCAGCAGCTCCACCCGGCGCAGGGTGTCGACCTCGGAGTGCAGGTAACGCACCCGGATGCCGTTCTCCAGCAGGTAGTCGGACAGGTCCTCGGCCATCTTCTTGGTCAGCGTGGTGACCAGCACCCGCTCGTCGCGCTCGGTGCGCAGCTTGATCTCGTGCATCAGGTCGTCGATCTGCCCCTTGGTCGGTTTGATCACGACCTCCGGGTCGATCAGACCGGTGGGGCGGATGACCTGCTCGACGAACTCGCCCTGGGCCTGCTCCAGCTCCCACGGGCCGGGGGTGGCGGAGAGGAAGACCATCTGGCCGACCCGCTCCAGGAACTCGTCGAAGCGCAGCGGCCGGTTGTCGGCGGCGCTGGGCAGCCGGAACCCGTGGTCGATGAGCATCCGCTTACGCGAGGCGTCGCCCTCGAACATGCCGCCGATCTGCGGGATGGTGACGTGCGACTCGTCGACCACGGTGAGGAAGTCGTCGGGGAAGTAGTCGAGCAGGCAGTGCGGCGGACTGCCGGGCAGCCGGCCGTCGATGTGCATCGAGTAGTTCTCGATGCCGGAGCAGAAGCCGACCTGCCGCATCATCTCCAGGTCGTAGGTGGTGCGCATCCGCAGCCGCTGCGCCTCCAGCAGCTTGCCCTGCCGTTCCAGCTCGGCCAGCCGCTCCCCCAGCTCGGCCTCGATGTCCCGGGTGGCCCGCTCCATCCGCTGCGGGCCGGCCGCGTAGTGGGTGGCCGGGAAGATCAACAGATTGTCGACCTCCTTGACCACGTCGCCGGTGAGCGGGTTGAGGTAGTAGAGCTTCTCCACCTCGTCACCGAACAGCTCGATCCGGACGGCCAGCTCCTCGTATGCCGGGATGATCTCCAGCGTGTCGCCCCGGACCCGGAACGTGCCCCGCTGGAAGGCCATGTCGTTGCGGGTGTACTGGATGTCGACCAGGCGGCGCAGCAACTGGTCGCGGTCGAGTTCCTGCCCGACGACGACCCGCACGGCCCGGTCGAGGTACTCCTCCGGGGTGCCCAGGCCGTAGATGGCCGAGACGGTCGCCACCACGATCGTGTCCCGCCGGGTGAGCAGCGACATGGTCGCCTTGTGCCGCAGCCGCTCGACCTCCTCGTTGATCGAGGAGTCCTTCTCGATGTAGGTGTCGGTCTGCGGGATGTACGCCTCGGGCTGGTAGTAGTCGTAGTAGGAGACGAAATACTCGACCGAGTTGTGCGGGAGCAGCTCGCTGAACTCCTTGGCGAGCTGGGCGGCGAGGGTCTTGTTGGGGGCGAGCACCAGGGTCGGCCGTTGCAGCCGCTCGACCAGCCACGCCGTGGTGGCGCTCTTGCCGGTGCCGGTGGCCCCGAGCAGCACGGTGTTACGATCGCCGCGCCGGACCCGACGCTCAAGATCATCGATGGCAGCCGGTTGGTCGCCGGCCGGTTGGAACTCACTGACGACCTGGAAGCGACCATCGAGCCGGGGAATGTCGAGCGCCATGGTCCCCACGGTACGCCGCAGGTCCGACACTTCCCCGCGATCGCCGGACAGCCGGTGATCAGCTTCGATATTGCCATTGTGGCCCACATCGCAGCCGGCTAGCCTGGACACCGTAGGCCGCTCGCGGCGGCCGACCGCGGCGGTGGCCGGGCCCTCGACAGGCTCCCACCGCCCGGCACCTGGGGTCGCAGCACCCGGACATCACCGGCGTGCGCATCCCGCGTGGTCGCGCCCCTGGCGCAGACCGGCCGCCGCGAGCGCCCCTGCACCTGTCTCCCCCGGCCGCCGGCACCCCCGGGCCGCGTCCCGGCACCCCCGCCGGCGTCACTCCGCCCCGGCCGGCCCGTTCAACCACACGTGGACACCTCGCCCGACCAGCCACCACGCCCACCGGGAGCCGGTCCGGGCCGCCGCCGCGCCGGCCACCACCGCCACGCCGCGGCCCAGGGCCCGGCGGGCCGGCGGCGGATCACCCTGGTCGCCCTGGTCGTGGTCGCCGTCACCGCCGCCGCCACCCTCGTGGCCGGCCTGCTCGCCGGCACACAGGCCCCGACCGCCACGACGCGGGCGCTCACCGACGAGGAGGCCGAGCGGCTCGCCGCCGTCCGGGTCGGCACCTACCGGGACGTCCGGGCCGGCGTACGGGTGGCCGTCGGCACCGGGGCCGGCCGCACCGACCTGGTCGGCTGGGTCGACTGGTCCCGCCCGCTGGCCTACCTCGACGTCGGCGGCCCGGGAGCCGGCCAGGACCGGGGCCTGGTGCAGGCCACCCCGTCGGCGGTGGTGCAGCGCCCCGACCCCGCCGCGATCGTGACCCCGGCCCGGCCACCCCTGGTGCCGCCCGGTGACCGCTGGCGGCTGCGGAACCCGCCACCCGGGCGGGGGGTCGCCGGGGCGCTCACCGTGCTCTTCGCGCTCGCCGCGGACCGGCCCGCACCCGCCGCACCGCTACGTGCCGGTGCCGGCCGGTGGCTCGGCCGGGAGACCCTCGGCGGCGACCCGGTCGACATCCTCCAGGCGGCGCTGTGGCCGCCCCCAGCATCCGCCGCCACCGCATCCACCACCACACCCGTCACCACCACATCCGCCGCCACCGCGCCGGACGGGCGGCCGGCCGACGACGCCGACCCCCGCTGGTGGGTGGACCGCGACGCGCGGCTGCGCCGCTGGTCGGGTCGGCTCACCGACGGCACCCCGATCACGGTGGACCTGGACCGGGTCGACCGGCCGACACCCTGGCCCGTCGACGCGCTCGGCGGTCGGCCCGGACTGCCCCGCGCCGCCACCGACGAGGAGACCGCCCGGCTGGGCCGGCTCGCCACCCGGCTGCGCGCCGGGACCGGGAGCGCGGCAGTCACCGTGTCCGCACCCCTCGGCAGCGCCGCCAACCTGCGCGGCGGCGGCTGGCTGAGCTGGTCGGCCGGCGTCGCCTACCTGTCCGTCGCCGAACTGGACACCCTCGGCCGCCGGACGCTGCGACATCGGGACCGGGCCGGCTTCGCCCGGGCGGACGTACCGGTCGGACCGCACACCGCGGCCGCCGGCCCGTCGGCGACGCCGCCGCTGCCGCTGCCGACCGGGGCCGGCTGGCGGCTCGCGGGCCAGCCGGTCGACGAGTTGGACGCACTGCTCGACGCGGCGGTGCGGGCCGCAGGACCGGCCCCGGACGCCACCACGGTGCACGTCCGCAGCGACCGACGGGCCGGCCGCCCGGTGGACGTGTTCGAGGTACGCCGCCAGGGCCAGCGGCTGCGGTACTGGCTGGACCGTTCCGGCTTCCTGCACCGGTTGGAGCTGCGCACCACCGGCGGGGTGTGGGCACAACTGGAGCTGACCCCCGGCCCCCTGCCGGCGGGGATCGTCCCCGCGCACCGGAAGCCGTCCCCGCCCACGCCGCGCGGTTGACCCGGCAGGACGGTCAGGGCCGCCAGCCGCTCCGCGCCGCCCAGTCCTGCGCCCGCAGGTGTTCCTCGGCGAACCACGGGTCGTGGGCGGTGCCGGACCCTCCGCCGTCCGGTGCCGACGCCGCCAGCTCCCGCTGCACCGCCGGGTACGCCGCCCGTCGATCGGGATCGGCACGCAGGTGGTCACGCATCAGCAGGGCGTGCCGCCAGCCGGCCGAGCCCGCCACCCGCAGGTGCACGGCGACCGGGCGGCCCGGATCGGCGCTGCCGTGCAGCCGCTGCTCCCAGCCCTCGTCACCGCCCCCACCCGTCCCGGCGTCGCGACCCACCCAGCGGGGGCGGTCCCCCCGTACGCCGGGCACCCTCGGGAAGCCGGCGTCGGCGAGCCGGCCCGCCAACGGACCGTCCGCCTCGGCCATCGACGGCACGGTCACCTGCACGTCGATGACGTCCGGCCCGGCCAGCCCGGGGACAGCGGTGGGACCGACATGGTCGATCCGCAGGTCGTCGGGGGCCAGCGCGTGCCGGATCCGGGCGGCGAGCCGGGCGTACTGCTGCGGCCAGGTCGGGTCAGGCGCGGTCGGCACCGCCGGCCGGCCCGGGGCGACCCGCTGTTCCCGCACGTTGCGTTCGTAGGGCACCAGGCGTGCCGACCAGAGGGCGTCCACGGCGGCGTGCAGCTCGTCGAGGCCGCCGTCGTTGTCGAGCACCACGTCGGCCGCCGCGCCACGACGGGCGTCGTCGGCCTGCGCGGCGATCCGCCGCTCGGCCTCCGCACGGCTCATCCCCCGGGTCCGCGTCAACCGCTCCAGCCGGGTGGCCACGGCCGTCCGCACCACCACCACCAGGTGGTACGTCGGCGCGAGCCCCACCTCCACCAGCAGCGGTACGTCGTTGACCACCACCGCGTCGGCGGGTGCCGCGGCGAACAGCTCGGCGGAGCGGGCGCGTACCCGGGGGTGGGTGATCTCCTCAAGCCGGCGACGGGCGGTCACGTCGGCGAAGACCAGCGCGCCCAGCGCCGCCCGGTCCAGTGCCCCGTCGGCGGTCAGCACCCGGTCGGAGAAGGCGGCGACGATCGCGGCCAGCCCCTCGGTGCCCGGTGCCACCACCTCCCGGGCTATCCGGTCGGAGTCGACGATCACCGCGCCCCGCTCGGCCAGCCGGGCCGCCACGGCGCTCTTGCCGGACCCGATGCCACCGGTCAACCCCACCCTCAGCACCGACCCAGTCAACCGGATCGCCGCCCACCCCACCACACCGCCCCACCCGACACCACCACGCCGAACCGGCCCGGTGCGCCCGGGGTCGTTCCGCCCGGGGCCGCCCCGCCCGGCTCGCCCGCCCGGGTCGTCGCGCACAGTCGGCCAGGTAGCGGTATCCGGCACCGGTGAGACCGCAATATCGCCACCCCTGAGTCGATCATCCCCGTCGCGGGACGGGAGCGGAGACACCCGGACAGCACGGAGCCCCGTCCCCGGTCCGCGTGGCGGATCGGGGACGGGGCTCCGGTGTGTCAGCGGCTACCCGCGCCCGGGTACGACGTCAGACGTCGTACCCGGTGGGAGCCAGCCTCCGGCTCACTTGCCGCCGGCGAGCTTCTCCCGCAGCGCGGCGAGCGCCTCGTCGGTGGCCAGGGTGCCGGCCGGCTCCTCGGCCTGCCGGCTCGGGGCCGACGAGCTGGTCGAGGTGGTGGTGCCACCGGTGGCGACCGGCGGGGCCGGGTTCGCAGCGGCCTCGGCGTCGGCGGCCCGGGAGGTCTGCACCTGCTTGGTGTGGGCCTCCCAGCGCTGACGCGCCTCGGCGTACTGGTTCTCCCAGGTCTCGCGCTGCTTGTCGTACCCCTCGAGCCACTCGCCCGTCTCCGGGTCGAAGCCCTCCGGGTAGATGTAGTTGCCCTCGTTGTCGTACGTCGCAGCCATGCCGTAGAGGGTCGGGTCGAAGTGCTCCTCGCCCTCGACGAAGCCCTCGTTGGCCTGCTTGAGCGACAGCGAGATCCGGCGACGCTCCAGGTCGATGTCGATGACCTTGACCATGACCTCGGAGCCCACCTGGACGACCTGCTCCGGGATCTCCACGTGGCGCTCGGCCAGCTCGGAGATGTGGACCAGGCCCTCGATGCCGTCGTCGACCCGGACGAACGCGCCGAACGGGACCAGCTTGGTGACCTTACCCGGCACGATCTGCTGGATCGCGTGGGTGCGGGCGAACTGCCGCCACGGGTCCTCCTGGGTCGCCTTCAGCGACAGCGAGACCCGCTCGCGGTCCAGGTCGACGTCCAGGACCTCGACCTCGACCTCCTGGCCCACCTCGACGACCTCGGACGGGTGGTCGATGTGCTTCCAGGACAGCTCGGAGACGTGCACCAGGCCGTCCACGCCGCCCAGGTCGACGAACGCGCCGAAGTTGACGATCGAGGAGACGACGCCCTTGCGGACCTGCCCCTTCTGGAGCTTGTTGAGGAACTCGGTGCGCACCTCGGACTGCGTCTGCTCCAGCCAGGCCCGGCGGGACAGGACCACGTTGTTGCGGTTCTTGTCCAGCTCGATGATCTTGGCTTCGAGCTCACGGCCGACGTACGGCTGCAGGTCACGCACCCGCCGCATCTCGACCAGCGACGCGGGCAGGAAGCCGCGCAGGCCGATGTCGAGGATGAGACCACCCTTGACGACCTCGATGACCGAGCCGCGGACGACACCGTCCTCGTCCTTGATCTTCTCGATCGTGCCCCAGGCCCGCTCGTACTGCGCCCGCTTCTTGGAGAGGATCAGCCGACCCTCCTTGTCCTCCTTCTGGAGGACCAGGGCCTCGATGTGGTCACCGACCGAGACGACCTCGGCGGGGTCCACGTCGTGCTTGATCGACAACTCCCGCGAGGGGATGACACCCTCGGTCTTGTAGCCGATGTCGAGCAGGACCTCGTCCCGATCGACCTTGACGACGGTGCCTTCGACAATGTCGCCGTCGTTGAAGTACTTGATGGTCTCGTCGATCGCGGCGAGGAAAGCCTCCTCGGAACCGAGATCGTCGTGGGTGACCCGGGTGGCGCTCGAGGGGGCCTCGATGCTGCTCGTCATGTGGGCGGTTGCTCCGGTCGGATGGGTTGTCACAGCAGGCGTGGTGTCGCAGTGACCCGTTCGCGCCAGCGGATCCGCCACCGTCCCCACCTGACGATCGCCAGAAGAGGATCATCGGTGCTCCGGTGACCGCGCACCTGCTCCCTGCCGAGGTACACGATCCACGAGCGCATCGTCTAGCCTACCCGCTGCATTACCACAGCGTGCAAGCCCTCCCGGGTCCTCACGACCTCGTCTGCTGCGAAAGCGGAGATTTCGGTGGGAAAGCACCTCCGGTGTCTCATCCGTCACATCCACCCCACGGGACCGACAGCGTACGGCCGCGCGCCGCGCCGCGCACGGCGGGGTCCGGCGGACGGCACCACCGCAGGGCCTAGCGTGAACGGGTGGACGACGACGAGCGGGTGATCCGACGCCGGGTGGGCGACACCGAGGCACGACGGGCCAACCGCGGCTGGTGGGACGCCGATGCCGACGACTACCAGGCCGAGCACGGCGCATTCCTGGGCGAGGTGGACTTCCGCTGGTGCCCGGAGGGGCTGCGCGAGTCCGAGGCGCGGCTGCTCGGCGAGCTGGCCGGGCGGCGGGTGCTGGAGGTCGGCTGCGGCGCGGCGTCCTGCGCCCGCTGGCTGGCCACCCAGGGGGCCGAGCCGGTCGCCTTCGACCTCTCCGCCGGCATGCTGCGGCACGCCGCCCGCGCCGCCGGCACCAGCGGGGTACGCGTGCCGCTGGTGCAGGCCGACGCGCTGGCCCTGCCGTTCGCCGGGGCGTCGTTCGACATCGCCTGCACGGCGTTCGGGGCGATCCCGTTCGTCGCCGACTCGGCCGCCCTGATGGCCGAGGTGCACCGGGTGCTGCGCCCCGGCGGACGCTGGGTGTTCTCGGTGACCCACCCGATGCGCTGGGTCTTCCTCGACGACCCCGGTGAGGGCGGGCTGACCGCCGTGCACTCGTACTTCGACCGCTCCCCCTACGTCGAGCAGGACGAGCGGGGGGTGGCCAGCTACGTGGAGCAGCACCGGACCCTCGGCGACCGGATCCGCGAACTGGTCGGTGCCGGCTTCCGCCTGGTCGACCTGGTGGAGCCGGAGTGGCCGGCCGGCCACCGGGAGACCTGGGGGCAGTGGAGCCCGCTGCGCGGGCGGCTCTTCCCCGGCACCGCCATCTTCGTCACCGAGAAACCGGCCGCCACCTGACCAGACAGGCACCTGACCGGCCGGCGTTCCACTGCACCGAACGGCCACCGTCGCACCGCTGGTGCGCCCTGACGCCCCGTTCCCGGCGGTAAGCTGCCGTCATGAGCGCCGAGCCCATCCCGACATCACCTGGCCCCTGGTGTCCGGACCCGATGCGGCAGCAGCGTGCCGACTACACGCTGGAGGATCTGCTCGCCCTGCCGGACGACGCCCCCCGCGTCGAACTCGTCGACGGAGTGATCCAGGTGACACCCTCCCCCACCCTGGGCCATCAGAACATCTCCAGCCTGCTGTGGTTGTGGCTGCACAGCCGGGTGCCCGACCGTCTGCGGGTCGCCCAGGCGGTCGGGGTCGGGTTGAGCCCCAACACCAGCCGTCAGCCGGACGTGCTGCTCTACCGGGCCGAGGTGCCGGCCGACCGGTTCCGCCTGCGCCCTTCCGACGTCGTGCTCGCGGTGGAGATCGTCTCGCCCGGCACCCGACGGGTGGACCGGTTCGCCAAACCCGGTGAGTACGCTGCCGCCGGCATCCCGTTCTACTGGCGCGTCGAGCAGGACCCGGTGCACCTCTACGCGTACCGGATCGGCGATCGGGTCGGCCCCGGCGGGGAGCGGCAGTACGAGTTGGTCGCCGACAGCGCCGAGCTGATCGAGCTGACCGAACCGTTCGACATCAAGCTGCCGATCGCCGAGATCACCCCGTAGCCCGGCCCGGTGGCCGTCGGGCCGGTGTTTCCGGGCAGCGCCCGTTTCCGGGGAGCGTCGCCGGGTACCCGGCGGCCATGGCCGAGCAGCGGTTTCGACAGGGTGACCACGCCTCCCGTGCCAGTCACAGCGGTCGCGCTCCCCGGGCCGGAGGTGTTGCGCCGTGAGCCGCGCTGACGACCCGCAGCAGACCTACCGGGAGTTCACCGAGGCGGTGAACATGAAACCCGGGGAGCTGTCGTCCTGGTTGCAGACGCCCGAGTCCAAACAGGTCGGCTGGCACAAGGGTGGCCGGTCCGGTGGCGGCGAGTCGGTGGGGCACTCGTCGGGCCGCCGGATCGTCGACCTGCTACGCCGTAAGCGGGCCGAGTTGTCCGCCGCCGACTACCGGCACATGCGCACGGTGATCGGCTACGTGCACCGGCACCTGGCGCAGCGACCGGCCGGCGACGTCCGGGACACGAAGTGGCGCTGGTCGCTGATGAACTGGGGTCACGACCCGCTGCGCTGACGTGCGGGGTGGGGTCAGGCCGTGGTGGCGAAGTCGACGTCCTTCGTCGCGACCGTGCCCGCCGTGCGCCCCGGGGCCTCCTGGTGCGTCCAGTAGAGGTTGGTGTGCGCGACGACCTGCTCGGGTGGCGGCGCGCCCCACCGCGTGCGGTCCTGGGTGGTGTGGGCGTCGCTGACCAGCGTGGTGTCGTAGCCCCGGACGAACGCGCCGTGCAGGGTCGACCGGACGCAGGCGTCGGTCTGCGCACCGACCACCAGGAGCCGCCCGACGCGCAGCCCGGCCAGCACCGACTCCAGCTCGGTGTCCTCGAAGGAGTCGCCGTAGAGCTTCTCGACAAGCGGTTCGGCGTCGGCCGGGACCAGCTCGGGGACGATCCGCCAGTCGTCCCCGCCCCGGACGAGGCGGGCGTCGGAGTGCTGCACCCAGACGACGGGCACCCCCTCCTGGCGGGCCCGCCGCACCAGGTCGGCCACGTTGGCGACCACGTCGTCACGCCGGTACGCCCCGGCGACGACCCCGTTCTGCACGTCGACGACGAGTAGTGCGGGGTGCGGTCGGTCGGCGAGTGTGCTCATGGCTCCCCCTGGTCGGGCCGGTGCGGTGGAGTGCGGAGGCTGGCTAGTGGTCGGCGCTGTTCCAGTCCCGGCCGACGCCGACGGAGACCTCCAGCGGCACTGACAGCGGGTACGCCGCCCCCATCTCCTGCCGGACCAGCGTCTCCAACGCCTCCCGCTCGTCGGGGGCGACCTCGAAGACCAGCTCGTCGTGCACCTGGAGCAGCATCCGGGACCGCAGCCCGGCGTCGCGCAGCGCGGTGTCGACGCGCAGCATGGCGACCTTGATGATGTCGGCCGCCGAGCCCTGGATGGGGGCGTTGAGCGCCATCCGCTCGGCCATGTCCCGGCGCTGCCGGTTGTCGCTGACCAGGTCGGGCAGGTAGCGGCGGCGACCCAGGACGGTGGAGGTGTAGCCGTCCTGGCGGGCGCGGGCCACCACCTCGTGCAGGTAGTCGCGCACCCCGCCGAAGCCGGCGAAGTAGTTCTCCATCAGCCCCCGGGCCTCGTCGGCGGTGATGCCGAGCTGCTGGGACAGGCCGAAGGCGCTCAGGCCGTACGCCAGGCCGTAGTTCATCGCCTTGATCTTGCGACGCTGGTCGGCGGTGACCTCGCCGACCCCGACGGCGAAGACCGACGACGCGGTCGCGGCGTGGAAGTCGTGGCCGGAGTTGAACGCCTCGATCAGCGCCTCGTCCAACGACAGGTGCGCCATGATCCGCATCTCGATCTGGCTGTAGTCGGCGGTGAGTAGGGTCTGGTAGCCGTCGCCCACCACGAACGCCCGGCGGATGCGCCGGCCCTCCTCGGTGCGGATCGGGATGTTCTGGAGGTTGGGGTCGGTGGAGGAGAGCCGACCGGTGGCCGCCACGGTCTGCTTGAACGTGGTGTGGATGCGCCCGTCGTCGGCGACCGACTTGAGCAGGCCGTCGACGGTGGTCTTGAGCTTCGCCACGTCCCGGTGGCGCAGCAGGTGCTCCAGCACCGGGTGCGGGTTCTGGGCGTAGAGCCACTGGAGCGCGTCGGCGTCGGTGGTGTAACCGGTCTTGATCTTCTTGGTCTTGGGCAGCCCCAGCTCCCCGAAGAGCAGCTCCTGGAGCTGCTTGGGCGAGCCGAGGTTGAACTCCCGCCCCACGGCGGCGTACGCGCCCTGGGCGGCGGACTTCACCTCGCCCGCGAAGTGCGCCTCCAACTCCTGGAGGTAGTCCAGGTCGGCGCCGATGCCGACACGCTGCATCCCGGCCAGCACCTCGGACAGGGGCAGCTCCACCTCGGCCATCAGCCGGGCGGACTGCTCACCGTCGCGGGACAGCTCGGCGTCGATCGCGTCGGCCAGGTCGAGGGTGGCCCGCGCCTGGAGCATCAGGTTCTGTTCGGCCTCGCCGTCGTCGCCGAGCCCGTCGAAGGTGAGCTGACCGGTCTCCGGCGCGTCGACCCGCAGCTCGCGGTGCAGGTAGCGCAGCGCCAGGTCGGTCAGGTCGTAGGAGCGCTGGTCGGGACGGGCCAGGTAGGCGGCCAGCTCGGTGTCCCGGGCGACGCCGGCCAGGGACCAGCCCCGCGCGGCGAACGCCAGCCGGGCGTGCTTGCTGTCGTGCAGCACCTTGGGCTGCCCGGGGTCGGCCAGCCAGTCGGCCAGGGCCCGTTCGTCGGCCTCGGCCAGCGACGCCGGGTCGAGCCACGCGGCCGGACCGCTGGCCAGCGCGAGGGCCAGCGCTTCGAGCTGCGGCTCGTAGCGCTCGCGGGGGTCCTTCGGCTTGGCCGGGGTCTTCACCGCGACGCCGACCTGGGTGCCGGCGGAGACGTGCGCGGCCAGCCAGTCGACGAGCGCGCCGGACTCGGTGAGCCGTTCGCCGGCCAGGTCGAAGCCGGCCTCGGCCTCCGGCTCCACCGCCTCCAGGTACTGGTACAGCCGGTCGCGCAGGATCCGGAACTGGAGGGTGTCGAAGACCTGGTGCACGGCCTCCCGGTCCCAGCCCTGCCAGCGGGCGTCCTCGGGGCGGATCGGCAGCTCCAGGTCGGAGACCAGGCAGTTGATCTCGTAGTTGCGGATCACGTCGGCGAGCCGCTCGCGCAGGCTGTCGCCGGCCTTGCCCTTGATCTCGTCGGCATGGGCGATCACGCCCTCGACCCCGCCGTAGGTGTTGATCCACTTGGCGGCCGTCTTCGGGCCGACGCCGGGGATGCCGGGCAGGTTGTCGCTGGTCTCGCCGACGAGGGCGGCCAGGTCGCGGTAGCGCTGCGGGCCGACGCCGTACTTCGCCTCGATCGCCGCCGGGTCCATCCGGGCCAGGTCGGAGACGCCCTTGCGCGGGTAGAGCACGGTCACGGCCTCGCCGACGAGCTGGAAGGCGTCCCGGTCGCCGGTGCTGATCAGCACCTGCATGCCCTGGTCGCGGGCCTGGCAGGCGAGGGTGGCGATGACGTCGTCGGCCTCGTAGCCCTCCCGCTCGACGACCGGGATGCGCAGCGCGTCGAGGACCTCCTTGACCAGGCTGACCTGGCCCTTGAAGTCGGCCGGGGTCTCGCTGCGGCCGGCCTTGTACTCCGCGTACTTCTCGGTGCGGAAGGAGCGGCGGGAGACGTCGAAGGCGACCACGATGTGGGTGGGCTGCTCGTCGCGGAGCACGTTGATCAGCATCGAGGTGAAGCCGTAGACCGCGTTGGTCGGCTGCCCGGTCGTGGTGGAGAAGTTCTCCACCGGCAGGGCGAAGAACGCCCGGTATGCCAGGGAATGTCCGTCGACGAGGAGCAGGCGCGGCGTCGTAGCTGTCACGGCAGCGACTCTAGTCCGTGCCCCCGACAACCCCCGGCGGCGGCACGGCCGACGCCGGGGGTGGCCCGGGTCTCAGAGCACCTTGGCGAGGAACGTCCTGGTCCGCTCGTGCCGCGGGTTGGCGATCACCTCGCGCGGGTCGCCGGACTCGACGACCACGCCGCCGTCCATGAAGACCAGCGTGTCGCCGACCTCCCGGGCGAAACCGATCTCGTGGGTCACCACGATCATGGTCATCCCGTCCCGGGCCAGGTCCTTCATCACGTCCAGGACCTCGCCGACCAGCTCCGGGTCGAGCGCGCTGGTCGGCTCGTCGAAGAGCATCAGCTTCGGCCGCATCGCCAACGCGCGGGCGATCGCCACCCGCTGCTGCTGCCCGCCGGAGAGCTGACCGGGGTACGCGCCGAGCTTGTCGCCCAACCCCACCCGCTCCAGCAGCTGCGCGGCCCGTTCCCGGGCCGCCGCCTTCTTCTCCCGGCCCAGCAGCACCGGGGCCTCGGTCACGTTGCCCAGCACCGTCATGTGCGGGAAGAGGTTGAACCGCTGGAACACCATGCCTATCGAACGGCGCTGCGCGGCCACCTCCTTCTCCCGCATCTCGTGCAGCCGGCCGCCGCGTTCCCGGTAGCCGATCAGCTCGCCGTCCACCCGGATCGACCCGGCGTTGATCTTCTCCAGGTGGTTGATGCAGCGCAGGAAGGTCGACTTGCCGGAACCGGACGGCCCCAGCAGGCAGCACACCTCGCCCGACCGGACCTGAAGGTCGATGCCCTTGAGCACCTCCAGCGACCCGAACGACTTGTGCACCTGCTCGGCCCGGACCATCAGCCCGGACCCGTCGGCCGGGGCACCGGCCCGCGACTCGGCGGCCGGCGCGCCCGGCTGGCCGGGAATCAGCTCGCTCATGCCTGACCCACCGTCCCCGACGAGTTGCCGCCACCACCGGTCTCCGCCGCCATCGCGCGCAACCGCAGCCGCGCCCGGCCGGCCGGGCCGTAACCCTTGCCGAAGTGCCGCTCCAGGAAGTACTGCCCGACCAGCAGGATGCTGGTCAGGAAGAGGTACCACAGGCAGGCGGCCACGTACATCGGGAAGATCTGGAAGGTCCGCTTGCCGACCGCGTCGAGCTGGAAGAACAGCTCCACGCTCACCGGCACGTAGAGCAGTAGCGAGGTGTCCTTGAGCATCGCGATGGTCTCGTTGCCGGTCGGCGGGATGATCACCCGCATCGCCTGCGGCAGCACCACCCGGCGCAGCAGTTGGCCCCGGCTCATGCCCAACGCCTGGGCGGCCTCGGTCTGCCCCTCGTCGACCGACTGGATGCCGGCCCGGACGATCTCGGCCATGTAGGCCGCCTCGGACAGCGCCAACCCCAGCAGGCCGGCCATGAAGCCGGTGAGGATGTCCCGGGAGGAGAAACCGAACAGCCGCAGTTGCAGGTTGTCGATGCCGAAGAGCTGACCGAGCTGGGTGTCGAACGGCACCCCGAACTCGATCCGGCTCCACAGGATGCCGATGTTGCCGAAGACCGCCAACAGCACCAGCCGGGGCACCGCCCGGAAGAACCAGGTGTAGAGCCAGGCGACCCCGCGCAGGATCGGATTGTCCGACAGCCGCATCACCGCGACCACCACGCCCAGCGTGACGCCGATGAGCATCGCGCTCACCGTCATCAGCACCGTGCCGCGCAGCAACCCCTCGATGATCGGCGGACGGAACATCTTGTCCACCATGAACGACCAGTTGAAGGCGTCGTTGGTGACCAGCAGGTGGACGAACATGGCGACCAGCACGGCCAGCACGGCGACCGCGACCCAGCGCCCCGGGTGCCGTACGGGCACGGCGCGGAGAGGCTCCGGCCGCGCCCGTACGGTGGAAGTGTCGTGGGATTCCATGACCTGTTACGGGTTGATCGCGGGGTCCGTGATCGCGCCGTCCGCCACCTTCCACTTGTCCAGCACGGCCTTGTACGACCCGTCGGCGATCAGCGCCTTGGTCGCGTCCCGGACCGCCTCGGCGAACGCCGCCTGGTCCTTGCCGACCACGTAGCCGTACGGGGCCGCCTCGTACTGCTTGTCGAGCAGTTCGAGGGCGTCGTTGGACTGGGTCACCGCGTACACCCCGACCGGGTAGTCGGCGAGCATCGCGTCGTCCTTGCCGGAGACCACCGCGGCGGTCGCGGCGTCCTGACCGGGGAACTGCTCGACGGTGATCGCCGGCTTGCCGGCGTCGGTGCAGGTCTTGGAGCGCTTCTGGATGTCCTCGACCTGGACGGTGTCCTTCTGCACGGCGATCTTCTTGCCGCAGGCGTCGTCGATCTTGACGCCGGCCGGGTTGCCCTTCTTGGTCACCCACTGGGTGCCGACCTGGAAGTAGCTGACCATGTTGGCCTGCTGCTTGCGCTCGTCGTTGATGGTGAACGACGAGACGCCGACCTCGTACTTGCCGCTGCCGACGCCGGAGATGATGTCGCCGAACGGCGCGGAGACGAACTCCGCCTTGAGGCCGAGCTTGGCCGCCACGGCGGTGAACAGCTCGACGTCGAAGCCGATCACCGTCTTGCCGTCGGCGTCGAGGAACTCCGCCGGGGCGTACGTCGAGTCGGTGCCCACGACGATCTTGCCGTCGGCCTTGACGGCCGCGGGGACCTTGTCGGCCAGCGAGGTGTCGGCCGACGCGCTGACCGACGGGCCGCCGCCGGGCTGCTCGGTGCTCTCCTCCTCGCCGCAGGCGGCGAGGGAGAGCAGCAGGGCGGTCGCGCCGGCGACGCCGAACGCCGCCCGCCGACCAGGGGTGAGGTGGAACATGGCAGTACTCCTTTGCGAGGGGGGCGACGGTCAGGCCACGCCGAGGTAGGCCTCTTTGACCGACGGGTCGTGCAGCAGCTCCGCGCCGGTGCCGCTCTTGACGATGCGGCCGGTCTCCAGCACGTACGCCCGGTGGGCCCGGGCGAGCGCCTGCTGCGCGTTCTGCTCCACCAGCAGGATCGTGGTGCCCTGCTCGTTGATCTCGGTGATGATGGAGAAGATCTGCTGGATCAGCATCGGGGCCAGACCCATCGAGGGCTCGTCGAGCAGCAGCAGCTTGGGTCGGCTCATCAGCGCCCGGCCGACGGCCAGCATCTGCTGCTCGCCGCCGGAGAGGGTGCCGCCGGCCTGCTTGCGCCGCTCGGCCAGCCGGGGGAACAGCTCCAGCACCCGGTTGAGGTCCTGGGCGATGCCGGCCCGGTCCCGCCGGGTGTACGCGCCCATGTCGAGGTTCTCCAGCACGGTCATGCCGGGGAAGATGCCGCGACCCTCGGGGGCCTGGCACAGCCCCCGCCGGACCCGCAGGTCCGCCCGGAGCTTGGAGATGTCCTCGCCCTCGAAGCGGATCGCTCCGGAGGCGATCGGCCGGATGCCGGAGACCGCCCGCATGGTGGTGGACTTACCGGCGCCGTTCGCGCCGATCAGGGCGACGATCTCGCCCTCCCCCACGGTCAGGCTGATCCCGTGCAGCGCCTGGATGCGCCCGTACAGCAGGCTGACGTCGTCAATCTCAAGCAGCATCGTCCGGTACCCCCAGGTACGCCGCGACCACCTTCGGGTTGTCCCGCACCTCGGCGGGCAGCCCCTCGGCGATCTTCTTCCCGAACTCCAGCACCACGATCCGGTCGGTGACGCCCATGACCAGGCGCATGTCGTGCTCGATCAGCAGCACGGTCACGCCGGTGTCGCGGATCTGCCGGATGAGCTGGAGCAGCTCCTCCTTCTCCGCCGGGTTGAAGCCGGCGGCCGGCTCGTCCAGGCAGAGCAGCACCGGGTCGGTGGCCAGGGCCCGGGCGATCTCCAGCCGGCGCTGCTCGCCGTAGGACAGGTTGCGGGCGAACTCGTGCATCCGGGGCCGGATGCCGACGAACTCCAGCAGCCGCTCCGCCTTCTCCCGGCCCTCGCGCTCCTCGCGCCAGTGCCGGGGCAGCCGCAGCAGCGCCGAGACCACGCTGGTCTTGTGGTGCGCGTCGGCACCGACCTGCACGTTCTCCAGCGCGGTCATCTCCGGGAAGAGGCGGATGTTCTGGAACGTCCGCGCCATGCCCATCTTGGTGATCTGGTGCCGCTTCTTGCCGCTGATCTTCTCGCCACGGAACCGGATCTGCCCCTCGCTGGGCTGGTAGATACCGGTCATCGCGTTGAAGCAGGTGGTCTTGCCGGCGCCGTTCGGGCCGATCAGCCCGAGGATCTCCCCCTTGTAGAGGGTGAAGTCGACGTCGTTGAGCGCCACCACACCGCCGAAGCGCAGCGTGACGTGGTCGACCTCCAGCAGCGGTTCCCGCCCGGGGATGGTCTCGACGGCGGGCGCGCCCGCCTGGGCCGGAACGGCCGGGGTCTGTTCGGTGTCACTCACCGACGATCACCTCCTTGCGACGGTCCTTGAACTCCGCCGCCCGTCGTCGGTTCGGGATGAGGCCCTGCGGCCGGAAGATCATCATCACCACGAGCACCAGGCCGAAGAAGAGGAACCGGTACTCGTACAGCTCCACGCCGAACAGCTCGATGCCGCGGAACCGCTCGATCATGTACGCCACCAGGCCACCGCCGACGATCGCGCCGACGATGTTGCCCGAGCCGCCCAGGATGACCGCGGCCAGGATGATGATCGAGTTGAGCAGCTCGAAGTTCTGCGAGTTGACGAAGTTCTGCTTGCCGGCGAAGAGCGCACCGGCCAGGCCGGCGATCGCCGCGCCCGAGGCGAACGCCCAGAGCTTGAACTTGAACGTCGGCACGCCCATCAGCTGCGCGGCGTCCTCGTCCTCACGGATCGAGATCCAGGCCCGGCCGACCCGGCTGTGGGTCAGGTTCCGCACCCCGATCACCACCAGGATGATCAGCGTGAGCACCAGCCAGTAGTACGGGCGGGCGTCGAGCACCCCGAAGAACGGCTTGCCGTCGGCGTACTTGCCGGGCGGGTGCGGGATCTGGTTGAAGCCCCGCTGGCCCTTGAGGAAGTCGGAGCTGACCGCCGCGATCCGGATCATCTCGGCGAAGCCGAGCGTCACCAGCGCCAGGTAGTCACCGCGCAGCCGCAGCGTCGGGGTGCCGAGCATGACGCCGGAGACCATGGTGAGGGCGATCGCGATCGGCACCACCAGCAGCCACGGCCAGAGCGTCTTGAGGTTGCTGCTCGGCGAGGTCAACACCGCCACGGTGTACGCGCCGACGGCGAAGAAGCCGAAGTAGCCGAGGTCGAGCAGGCCGGCGAAGCCGACCACGATGTTCAGCCCGACCGCCAGCAACACGTAGATCGAGACGGTGAACAGCACCTGGGTGAAGTTGGAGCCCGTGGTCGGGATCGGCCCCAGGTACTGGTAGAACTCCTTGTTGGGCAGCGCGTAGAAGAACGCGATCAGCGCCACCAGCGCCGCCCAGCGCACCCAGCGCGGGGCGTCGTGCCACCGCTGCCCGATGGCCTCGCGGCCGTGCCGCAGCCGTGTCCCGATCCCCTGCTGCTGCTCGGGGGTCGGCGGATTAACCGTCGTCGTCATGCCCGTGCCCTTCCCAGCGATTCGCCCAGCAGACCGGTCGGCCGGAACATCAGCAGCACCACCAGCACGGCGAAGGCGGCGAAGTCCTTCCACTCGCTGCCGAACAGCCCCGATGCGTAGTTCTCCACCACACCCAGCAGCAGGCCGCCGACCAGCGCGCCCCGCAGGTTGCCGATGCCGCCGAGTACGGCGGCGGTGAACGCCTTGAGACCGAGCAGGAAGCCGACGCTGTAGGTCAGGCTCTGGATCCGCACGTCGTAGAGCAGGCCGGCGACGCCGGCCATGGTGCCACCGGCGATGAAGACCATCAGGATGATCCGGTCCTTGTTCACCCCCATCAGCGCGGCGGTGTTGGCGTCCTGGGCGACCGCCCGGATGCCCCGGCCGACCCGGCTGCGGTTGATGAACTGGTCCAGCGCGACCATCATCACCAGCGCGGCGCCGAGGGTGAGCAACTGCACCCCGTCGATCGGCACCCCGAAGATGTGGAAGAGCGGCTTCTGGCTGATCAGGATCGGTGCCCCCTCGGGACGCCGACGGGTCCAGATGCCGAACGCCTCCGAGATCGCGATGGACGCGCCGATCGCGGTGATCAGGAAGGCCAACGGCGGCGCGTTGCGCTTGCGCAGCGGCCGGTACGCCACCCGCTCGATCACGGTCGCCGTGCCGGCCGACGCGATGGCCGCGACGATCATCGCGACGAGCAGGTAGAACAGGATCGAGCCGACCCCGCTGACCTGGGAGTCCTGGTTGAGGCCGAAGCCGTTCCAGGTCCAGATGGCCGCGAACGCGCCGGCGATGAAGACCTCGGAGTGGGCGAAGTTGATGAGTCTGAGTACGCCGTAGACCAGCGTGTAGCCGAGCGCGACCAGGGCGTAGATCGCACCCTGTGTCAGGCCGGTCGTGGTGAGTTCCCCGAAGTTGGAGAACAGTCCGTCGAAGTTCACGGGAGGGCCGCTCCGTCAGGTGTGGAGAAAGAGAAGGTGCGGCCGGGAGCGAGCTCCCGGCCGCACCCGCGATCTGTCGTCAATCGCTCTCGGCGACCGTGGTCAGGACTTCGGGATCTCCTGGTCGGGGACGACCTTGCCGCCCTGCACCTTGAATGCCCACACCTTGACCTGCGCCGGGTCCAGCTCGCCACCCTCGACGAACTTGTAGCTCGACGCGACACCCTCGCCGTTGTAGCTCTTCACGAACTCCAGCAGGTCGGCCCGGGTGGTCTTCTTGGCCTTGATGCCGGCGAGCAGGATGTTCGCGGCGTCGTAGGCGGTGTCGCTGTAGGTGCCCGGGTCGGCCCCGTTGAGCGCCTTGAACTCCTCGACGAACGTGCCACGGGCCTCGGCGGCCGGCGCGCACGGGCAGGTGAGGATGGTGCCCTCGGCGGCGGCGGCACCGGCGGTGGTGATGTACGCCGGGTCGTTGGAGCCGTCACCGACGACCAGCGGGGCGGTGACGCCGGCAGCGGTGAGCTGCTTGCGGATCAGACCGGCCTCCTGGTAGTAACCGCCGAAGAAGACGGCCTTGACGCCGGCCGCCTTGACCTTGGTGACCACGCCGGAGAACTCGGTCTGCTTGCCCTCGCCCTGGACCTTGTCCGAGCCGACGACCGCGCTGCCGAGGACCTTCTTGACCTCGTCGGCCAGGCCCGCGCCGTAGGCGGACTGGTCGTCGATGACGTAGACCTTGTCGGCCTTCATCACGTTCTTGATGTAGGTGCCGGCCGCCGGGCCCTGGCTCAGGTCGTTGCCGACCGCGCGGAAGAAGGTCTTCCAGCCCTGCTGGGCGAGGCTGGGACGGGTGGCGGAGGGGGTGATGGTGACCAGGCCGGCCTCGTTGAACAGCGGGCCGGCGGCCTCGGACTCACCCGAGTAGGCCGGGCCGACGATGCCCAGGAGCTTGGTGTCGTCGATGGCCTTCTGGGCCAGACCGGGGGCCTGGTCCGGGCTGCCCTGCGAGTCGAGCTCGGACAGCTCGACCTTGCAGTCGGCGTTCTCCTTGTTGTATTTCTCGACGGCGAGCTTGACGCCGTTCTTCTCGTTGATGCCCAGCGCCGCCGAGCTGCCGGTCAGCGCGCCGAAGAACGCGATCTTGCTGCCGCAGCCGTCTCCACCGGACGCCTCGTCGTCGCTGCCGCTGGAGCAAGCGGTGCCGCCGGCGACGAGCGCCAGCATGGCGACTCCACCGATCACGCGTGCGAGCTTCTGCCTCAAGGCCGGAACCCTCCTCCGTCGCATGGTCCGAACCACCCGCTGCCTATTGGCCCTTGCGGGGGCGGACGAACCAGACCGTCGTCGCCGGTCTGGGCCGGGACGTTATCCCACCAGGAAGCTGCGACGTAAGCCCCAGCAAGCGGGGTTGATCGAACCGTTACACGCCGTGGCGGATTCGAAACGATCGCTGTAAGAACCGTCAGTTCCGAGAGATCTTCACTTTCTATTCGAAGGTGCGGGACGCCGCCGGCAACCACCCCCGCCTATAGCCACTCAAACCCGCCCCCACCAGGCATGGGAGCCCCTGCCGTCGTCGGCCAGCAGCAACAGTCGATCATCGCCGCCGGCCACCGTCAGGGCGGTGTCACCGCCATCGACCACCGTCAGCGGCACCAGGACGGAGCGCCACGACACCCCACCGTCGGTCGACACCCACGCAGCGCGACCGGCACCGTCACCGGTGACCGCCACTAGCGCGCCACCCACCACGGTCAGCCCCACCACCGACAGCACGCCCGGCCCGGTCGCCCCGAACCCGCCGACCCGCCGCCACCGCACCCCGTCGTCGGCCCGCCACACGGCGAAACCGTCGGAAATCGCCCCCACCACCACCGGTACGCCGTCGCGCAGCACCACCCGCTCCGCCCGCCCCCGACCGTCCTGCACCGGCAGCTCCGCCCGCCGAAAGGAGCGCCCGTCGACCGAGGTCCACGCGATCGGCCGCAGCGCCGACCCAGCCGCCGGCAGCAGCGAGCCGACCACCAGCCAACCCGCCGGCAGCGCCACCGCGTCGTACGCCGCCGTCCGCCCCCGGGCGTCGCCGGCCAGCTCCGGCAGCCCTTCGGCCAGGGTGAACCCGCCCGCGTCCGGCGACGTCCAGACCGCCGCGCCGTCGGCCCGGGCACCCGCGATCAACCAGCCCCCGGCACCGGCCGCCAGCCGGGCCACGCTGACCGCGCGGGGGCCGCCGAACAGCTCGAACGCCGCCGGCACCTCCCGCAACGGGTCGGCACCGTCGCGGACCCAGGTCCCGGTACGCGGGTTGCCGTGCACCCCACCGTTCTTGGCGCCCAGCGCCGCCACCCGGTCTCCGGCGCAGGCCGCCGCGTAGAGCACGTGCTGCCGGCCGTAGAACGTGCTGGCCGCGACCGGCACCGGCACCCAGCTGGCACCGTCCGCGCTGGACCAGGCAGCCGGGCGGCTCCCACCGGCGGCGTCGACGACCCCGCCGACCAGGAACCAGACCCCGGCGCAGGAGACCGCGTCGCGCAGCACCAGCCGGCCGGCCGGACCGGGCGGCACCGGCAGGGTCGCCTCCCGCCAGGCCGGCTCGACCGGCGCCGACCGGCCGCCACCCGGGCCAGCCTCGTCGTTTCCGGTTCCGGGCCGGTCGCAGCCGGCGACCAGCAGGACCAACAGAGCGCACACCACGAGCACGCGCCGGGCAGACATGCATCGATGCTAGGCAGCGGAGCCCCGCCGTGGGGGGCGGGTCGGGCCGCCCGACCGGCGGCCGGCCCGACCGGTCCGGAGACGGGAGCCGGGCGATCGGGGGCGGCGGCCACCGGCCGACCGGTACGCCGTGGTGCGCCCTGTCGCTCCCGGTGGTCACCGGCGTGTGACGGACCGCGCCTTCACCGGTCGACGTCAGGACGGAACCGGACGACCGTCGGGGCGGATTCGTCCGCCGGTTCGGAGCGGGCCGCCGCGTCGACCGGACAGGGTAGGCCGCCGGGCGGGGAGGAAAGACGGACCGATCGGCGACCGGTGCGCCGACGGGTCAGGAGGTGGGCTGCTCGGCGATCTCGCCACCGGCGGTCTCGGCGAGGATCCGCTCGGCGACCTCCTTCATGGTCATCCGGTGGTCCATCGCGGTGCGCTGGATCCATTTGAACGCCTGCGGCTCGGTCATCCCGTACGTCGTCATCAGCGCGCCCTTGGCGCGTTCGACGGTCTTGCGGATCTCCAGCCGGTCGGTGAGGCCGGCCACCTCGGACTCCAGGGCGGCGATCTCGGAGTAGCGGGACAGCGCGATCTCCACCGCCGGCACCAGGTCGCTCTTCTGGAACGGCTTGACCAGGTAGGCCATCGCGCCGGCGGCCCGCGCCCGTTCCACCAGGTCACGCTGGCTGAACGCGGTCAGGATGATCACCGGGGCGATCCGGGCGCCGGCGATCCGCTCGGCGGCGGCCAGGCCGTCCATGATCGGCATCTTGATGTCGAGGATGACGAGGTCAGGCTTGAGCTCCTCGGCCAACCGGACGGCGGTCTCGCCGTCACCGGCCTCGCCGACGACCTCGTAACCCTCCTCGACCAGCATCTCGGCCAGGTCCAGTCGGATGAGCGCCTCGTCCTCGGCGATCAGCACCCGCCTGCGCTCGGCATCCGTCTGCGTCTCGGCCACCAGCCCTACCCCCACCATCGATCCCACACCGGCTACCACCCATGCTCCCGCATGAGCCTAGTCGGGTACAGTGAGCCACGCGCCCCTCGGGGTGACGCCGGGATGATGGAATCGGCAGACATGAATGCCTCAAAAGCATTTGCCTTAACAGGCGTGCGGGTTCGAGTCCCGCTCCCGGCACCTTGTCACACACCTGTTCGATGATGCCCCGGTGCATCCACCAGAGATCCGGGCCCGCGCCCGGCAGGTGCACCGCGCCGGCGGTTCGGTCGCCGACGCGGCACGTGCCGTCGGCCTTCCCTACCGCACCGTCTGGCACTGGTGCAACGACCGTCCCGAGGCGCGCCAGCAGGGCACCGAGCTGCGGTGCTTCCGGTGCCGGGACGGGCTCGACGGTCCCGCCGACCCGGCGGCGTACGCCTATCTCCTCGGCCTGTACCTCGGCGACGGCCACCTGGTGACGACGGCCCGGGTGCCCGTGCTGCGGATCTACTGTGCCGCCGCCTGGCCGGGGCTGGTCGACGCGTGCGACCTGGCCATGCGGGCCGTGCTCGCCACGACGGTGCAGCGGGTGCGCAAACAGGGCTGCGTGGGCGTGCAGAGCTACGGCCGGCACTGGCCGTGCCTGTTTCCCCAGCACGGGCCCGGCCGCAAGCACGAACGCCGGATCGGCCTGGCCGACTGGCAACGCGAGATCGTCCAGCGCCGGCCGGGCGACTTCCTGCGGGGTCTGTTCCACTCCGCCGGCTGCCGGGTGGACAACCGGGTGACCGTGCGGGGTCGACCGTACGTCTACCCGCGCTACCACTTCAGCAACGAGTCCACCCACATCATGGGCCTCTGCCGGTGGGCGCTCGACCTGCTCGGTGTCGCCTGGACGATGAACCGCCGCAACTGCCTGTCGGTGGCACGGCGGACGGCGGTCGCCACCCTGGACGGCCACGTCGGCCCCAAGCACTGACTCGCCAGCGGGGCCGGCCGCCGTAACGGACGCTCACCCCGCCGCGAGCGCTCGGGCCAGGTCGGTCCACAGGTCCTCGGGGTCCTCCAGGCCGACCGAGATCCGCAGCAGCCCGTCGCCCGGCTTCGCCTTCCCGGCCACCGGCCGGTGGGTCAGCGAGGCGGGATGCTGGATCAGGGTGTCCACCCCGCCCAGCGACACCGCGTGGGTGATCAGCCGGCAGGCCCCGGCGACCCGGGCGGCGGCCGCCGCGCCACCGCGTACCTCGAAGGCGAGCAGGCTTCCGGTGCCGGCGAGCTGCCGGCCGACCAGCCCGGCCGGGTCGTGCACCGAGGGGTGGTGGACCCGCGCGACGGCGGGATGCCCGGCGAGCCGCAGGGCCAGCTTCTCCGCGCCGGCCTGCTGTGCGCGGACCCGCAACGGCAACGTCTGCAGGCCCCGGTGCAGCAGGTACGCGCCGAGCGGGTGCAGCACCGCGCCGGTGACCGCGCGCACCTGGCGCAACCGGGCGGCCCAGCCGGCGTCGCAGGCCACCACCCCGGCGAGTACGTCGCCGTGCCCGCCGATGCTCTTGGTGGCGCTGTGCAGGACGAGCGCGGCGCCGTGCCGGGCCGGCTGTTGGAGCACGGGGGTGGCGACGGTGTTGTCGACCAGCAGCGGGACGTCGCCCACGGCTGCGGCCAGGGCGGCGATGTCGACGAGGTCGAGGGTGGGGTTGGCCGGGGTCTCCACGACGACCAGGCCGGTGTCGGCCCGTACGGCGTCGGCGACCTCGTCGGGACGGGCCCAGCTGACCTCGGTGCCGAGCAGGCCGGTGGCGAGCACGTGGTCGGTGCCCCCGTAGAGGGGACGGACGGCGACGACGTGCCGGCGACCGTCCCGGGTGGCCGCGAGCAGGGCCGCGGTGAGCGCGGCCATGCCGCTGGCGAAGGCGACCGCCGCCGGGGTGCCTTCGAGGGCGGCCAGCGCGGTCTCGAAGCGGGCCACGGTGGGATTCCACAGCCGCTGGTAGACGGCGCTGTCGCCGGGCGGGAGGGTGCCGCCGGTGGCGAGCAGTTCGTAGGCCGCGCCGCCGGCCTCGACCGACGGCAGCGGGTTGGTGGTGGACAGGTCGATCGGCGGTACGTGCACCCCGAGGGCGGCGAGTTCCTCCCGGCCGGCGTGCACGGCCCGGGTGTCCACGGACGTGTCGTCGAGGGTCGTTCCGACGCTGGTGGTGGGGTTCATGCCGTAGCCGCCGTCATGTCGGAAGCCTCGAACATCAGCATGACGACAGGCAAGACCTTCGAACGATATTCTGGCGAGGCAACTTTTCCTGTGCACGGATTCGCGGAAGGATGCGGGGATGCCCTCCGCACCGAACGATGTACGACCCTTCGCCACCCTGGACGACGTCGACCGCGCGATCCTGGCCGAACTGGCCGCCGACGGCCGGCTGCCGAACAACGCCCTCGCTGAACGGGTGGGGGTGGCCCCGTCGACCTGCCTGACCCGGACCCGGGCGCTGCGGGACTGCGGGGCGATCCGGGGCTTCCACGCCGAGGTGGACCCGGCGGCGGTGGGGTTGCCGTTGCAGGCGCTGGTGTCGGTCCGGCTGACCGCGCACGAGCGGGCCGCGGTGGACGCCTTCCGGGCCCGTTCGGTACGGCTGCCCGGGGTGGTGTCGGTGTTCCACGTGGCGGGCGCGGAGGACTACGTGCTGCACGTCCGGGCGGCGTCGGGTGACGCGCTGCGCGACTTCGTCCTGGACCAGTTGGCGGTGGACCCGGCGGTGCAGCACACCCAGACCAGCCTGATCTTCGAGCAGGCCCGTGGCCGGGGCTGACCCCGGCCCCCGGCCACCGCCTGCCGGCCGGCCACGGTCCGGCCGCTCGTCCGCTCGTCCGCCCGCTCGCCCGCCCGCCGAGATCGACTCAATGGCAGCGATGTTGCGGTATCCGCAGCGCCTGATGCCGCGACATGGCTGATGTTGCGGTGTCCGCCTCCCCCGACCCCGGGCCGGGCACGGCCCCCGGACCCGGGCCCGGACCCGGGCGAGGCCCGCGGAACCACGGACCGGGCCCGACCAGGGAACAAGTCCGGGCCGGGGCGGGTTGGGAACAGGCGTGATCGACGTACCGTTGTCTGTTCTTGATCTTGCTCCGGTCGCCGCCGGGGCCACCGCCTCCGAGGCGCTCGGGCACACCACCGAGCTGGCCCGGCGGACCGAGGAACTGGGCTACCGCCGGTTCTGGGTGGCCGAGCACCACAACATGCCGGCGATCGCCAGCTCCGCGCCGGCGGTGCTGCTCGCCCACCTGGCGGCGCACACCACCACGATCCGGCTGGGCTCGGGCGGGGTGATGCTGCCCAACCACGCGCCGCTGGTGGTCGCCGAACAGTTCGGCACCCTGGAGGCTCTGCACCCGGGGCGGATCGACCTGGGCATCGGCCGGGCCCCGGGCACCGACCAGCGCACCGCGCTGGCGCTGCGGCGGACCATGGAGGGGCTGTCGGCGGAGGGCTTCCCCCGGGAGCTGGCCGACCTGATGAACTACTTCAGCGGCGACGACCCGGGCGCGATCACCGCCAGCCCGGGGCTGGGCCAGTCCCCCGCCGTCTGGCTGCTCGGCTCCAGCGGGTTCAGCGCCCAGCTCGCCGGGCTGCTCGGATTGCCGTTCTCGTTCGCGCACCACTTCAGCTCCCAGCACACGCTGCCCGCGCTCCAGCTCTACCGGCAGAGTTTCCGGCCGTCGCGCTGGCTGACCGAGCCGTACGCGATGGTGGCGGTGAACGTGGTCTGCGCCGACACCGACGAGCGGGCCGAGTGGCTGTCCGGGCCGGCCGGGCTGTCGTTCCTCAAGCTGCGCTCGGGGCGGCCGGAGCCGCTGGCCAGCCCCGACGACGCCGCCGGGTATCCGTACACCGAGATCGAGCGGGAGTTCGTCCGGCAGCGCCGCGACGGGCAGGCGATGGGCTCGCCGGAGACGGTCCGTCGGCAGCTCACCGAGCTGCTGGCCCGCACCGGCGCGAACGAGCTGATGCTCACCACCATGGTGTACGACGTGGCCGACCGGGTGCGCTCGTTCGAGCTGGTGGCCGAGAAGGTGGTCGGCGGGCTCTCCCGGGGCGTCTGAAACACGCTCTTCATAGCGACGTCACCCCACCGTTGCGGACGACCTCTAACTTTATTACCGGTGGTGGTACGGCACTCCCGGTCGGGACGGGTCGGGGGTGCTGCGGTGTGGTGCACCGGGTCGCCAGCTGAGCGGATTCCGCGGCTGGCGACCCGGTGCCTGCTTTGTGGGGCCCGGCCAGCGCCGGGCCCGCACCGTCAACGCAGGTAGATGTTGGGCGTGGGCGGGGTGGACATGCCGTCACCGATGAAGAAGCCCGGGTGCGGCGGCTGGTTGTAGGCGGTGTTCTGCCAGGCGATCGCCGCGCGGTACTGGGCGTCGTGCATCAGCGTGTAGATCCGGGTGCTGGTCGGCGTGGGCGTGCTGTAGATCCGCAGCGCCCGGCTGTCGCCGGTGCGCCAGATCACCTCCTCGCGCCAGTCGCCGAGGATGTCGCCGGACAGCGCCGGGGTCGACTTGGTGCCGTTGTTGGAGGCCACGTCGCTGCCGGTGAGCAGCCGGGTCTCGCCGCCGGTGCCGTACTTGTCGATCTTGGTGGCGTCGAGGAGTTCGCGTACCGGGTCACCGTCCCACCAGGCGAGGAAGTTCGCCGACGACGGCTTGCGGCCGATGTTCTGCCCCCGGGTGTTGGCCAGCCCGTCGACCGCCGACGACCACGACTCGGCACCGGGGCTGCCGGCCCAGATGTCCGCCGAGACGCCCCGGCCGTTGTCGCCGTTGGCCGCGGTCTTCCAGATGATCTGGCCGGTACGCGCGTCGGCGAACCAGGAGCTGGGCTTGCTGGCGTCCTCGTCGACCTTGAAGACCTCCAGGCCGGAACGGCTCGGGTCCAGGTCACCGACGTGCAGGGCGTCGCCGTGACCGTTGCCGGTCGAGTAGAGCAACCGGCCGTTGTCGTCGATGGTGGCCGCGCCGTACACGATCTCCTGCCGGCCGTCGGCGTCGACGTCGGCCACCGAGAGCTGGTGGTTGCCCTGGCCGGCGGCGGCGGAGTTGCCGGAGGCGTTGGAGTCGAACGTCCACCGCTTGGTCAGCGTGCCGTTGCGGAAGTCCCAGGCGGCGATCACCGCGCGGGTGTAGTAGCCGCGCGCCATGATCAGGGACGGCCGCTGACCGTCCAGGTAGGCGGTGCCGGCGAGGAACCGGTCGACCCGGTTGCCGTACGAGTCGCCCCAGGAGGAGACGGTGCCGCGCGGCGGGTCGTAGTTGACGGTGGAGGCGATCGCGCCGGTCTGCCCGTTGAACATGGTCAGGTACTCGGGGCCGGACAGCACGTAGCCGCTGGAGTTGCGGTAGTCCGCCGACGACGAGCCGATCAGCTGACCGGTGCCGGAGCGGGTGCCGTCGGCGGTCTTCATGGCCACCTCGGCCTTGCCGTCGCCGTCGTAGTCGTACACCTGGAACTGGGTGTAGTGGGCCCCGGCACGGATGTTGCGGCCCAGGTCGATGCGCCACAACCGGCTGCCGGTGAGGGTGTACGCGTCGACGTAGACGTTGCCGGTGTAGCCGGACTGGCTGTTGTCCTTGGCGTTGGACGGGTCCCACTTGAGCACGATCTCGTAGTCGCCGTCGCCGTCGAGGTCACCGACGCTGGCGTCGTTGGCCGAGTAGCTGTACGCCTCCCCGGCCGGGGTGGTGCCGCCGGCCGGCGGCTGGATCGGCACGTCCAGGTAGCCGTTGGCGAACTGGAGGGCGGGCGCGGACGCCGCCTGCTCGGCACCGCCCACCACGGCCCGCACGGTGTACGCCGAGCCGGCCGCCGCCCCGCTGTCCAGGTAGTTGGTGGCGCCGGTGATCGGTGCGGCGTTGACCCTGGTGGAGCCCCGGTAGAGGTTGAACGACACCCCGGCGGTCTCGGTGCCCAGCAGCCGCCACGAGACCAGGTTCCCGTTGCCGGAGCGGACGCTGATCAGCCCCCGGTCGAGATCCTCCAGCTGCTTGGCCCCGGCCGGCGGGTCGGTCGGCGGGGGCGTGGTCGGCGGCGGTGTCGTCGGGGGTGGTGTGGTCGGTGGCGGCGTGGTGGGTGGGGGCGTGGTCGGCGGCGCGGTCGTTCCGGGCGCGGTGCCGCCGGTGCAGGTCGTGCCGTTGAGGGCGAAGCTGTCAGGCGTCGGGTTGCTGGCGTTGTTCCACGACGCGTTGAAGCCGAAGTTCGCGGTGCCGTTGGTGCCCAGCGCCGCGTTGTAACCGGCGTCCTTGGCGCTGACCTGCGCCCCGGACTGGGTGACCGTGGCGTTCCACGCCTGGGTGACCTGCTGGCCTGCGGTGTAGGACCAGGTCAACGTCCAGCCGTTGATCGGGTCACCGAGGTTGGTGACGAGGACGTCGGCGCCGAAGCCGCCGCCCCACTGGCTACTGATCTTGTAGTCGACCCGGCAGCCGGCGGCGGCGGCCGAGGCCGTCACGGCGGTGAGGGTGCCGGCGGCGAGGGTGGTGGCCGCGGCGGCGGCGAGCAGCGCGGCGCGACGACGGGTGGGGCTCAGGTGCACGGAAAACGCCTTTCGCGGAGGTCAGCGCACGGTGGCGAAGCCGGCCTGCCCGGGCCGGCGGGATGACGCCGCGCTGACGGTGGTGACGGACGCCTTTGCATCGACGTCCATAGTTCGACTCCGCGCAGTCGGATCGTAGGACAACGCTTTCCGCCCGCACAAGCCGTACCCGCTCTTGCCCCCGGCCGGCCCACCTGATCGACTCGGCGGATGGCTGAGCACATGGACCCCGAGGAGTTCCGCCGCGCCGGGTACGCGGTGGTCGACTGGGTCGCCGACTACTGGCGGACGCTGGACCGACGCCCGGTCACCCCGCAGGACCCGCCCGGCACGGTCACCGCCGCCCTGCCGGCCGGCCCGCCCGCGCACGGCGAGCCGGTCGCGGCGATGCTGGCCGACCTGGACGCGATCATCGCGCCCCAGGTCACCCACTGGCAGCACCCCGGCTTCTTCGGCTACTTCCCGGCCAACACCAGCGGCCCCAGCGTGCTGGCCGACCTGGTCAGCTCGGGCCTGGGCAGCCAGGGCATGCTCTGGGCCACCAACCCGGCCGGCACCGAACTGGAGACGGTCGTGCTGGACTGGCTGGCCGACCTGATGGACCTGCCCGCGAGGTTCCGCTCCACCGGCACCGGCGGCGGCGTCATCCAGGACTCCGCCTCCTCGGCGACCCTGGTCGCCACCCTGGCCGCCCTGCACCGGGCCAGCGGCGGACGCTGGCGCGACGTCGGCGTCGACCGCCGCTACCGGGCGTACACCTCGACGCACGGGCACTCCTCGATCGAGAAGGCGGCCCGCATCGCCGGTCTCGGCGAGGCGGGCGTCCGGACCGTCGCGGTGGACCCGACGACCCAGGCGATGCGGCCGGCGGCGCTACGCGCGGCGATCGAGGCGGACCTGACCGAAGGCGTGGTGCCCGCCATCGTGGTGGCGACCATCGGGACCACCTCCACCACCGCCGTCGACCCGCTGCCGGAGATCGGCGCGATCTGCGCCCGGTACGGCGTGTGGCTGCACGTCGACGCAGCCTACGCCGGGGCGGCGGCGGTCTGCCCCGAGCTGCGCTGGACGCACGCCGGGGTGGAGCACGCCGACTCGTACTGCTTCGACCCGCACAAGTGGCTGCTCACCGGATTCGACTGCGACGCCTTCTGGGTGGCCGACCGGGGCGAGCTGATCGAGGCGCTGACCGTCATGCCGGAGTTCCTGCGCAACGCGGCGAGCGAATCCGGCGCGGTGATCGACTACCGGGACTGGCAGGTGCCACTGGGCCGCCGGTTCCGGGCGCTGAAACTCTGGTTCGTCCTGCGCTGGTACGGCGTCGAGGGGCTGCGTGCGCACCTGCGCGCAGGGATCGCCCTGGCCGACCGGTTCGCCGCCCTGGTCCGCGCCGACGACCGGTTCGCCCTCGCCGCCCCGCACCCGTTCTCCCTGGTCACGTTCCGGCTGCGGGCCGGTGACGAGGCCGGCGCGGCGCTGCTGGCCCGGGTCAACGACAGCGGGCAGGTCTACCTGACCCACACCCGGGTCAACGGGCGGTACACCCTGCGCCTGGCCGTCGGCTCGCCGTTGACCGGGCCGGAGCACGTGGACCGGGCCTGGGCGCTGCTGTCGGCGGCGGCGACCGACCTGCTCGCCGGGCACCCGACCCCGGCCGGCCCCGCCCCGGGCGGCACGCTTCCCGGGTGACCGTCGCCGCCCCGTGCCGGGTCACCGGCGGTGCGCGACGGGCGGCGTACCCCTGTCGGGGTTCAGCGCTCGACGACGGCCAGCCGGTCGTCGTCGGCCCCGGCCGGCGCGGACCCGGCGACGGCTGCGGCCCCGACGACGGCAGCCGCGGTGTCCGGCGACGGCGTCGCACCGACGGCGGGCGTGTCGGCGGTGGCGACGGCAGTGGTGGTGGCGGCGGTGGCGGCGTCGACGATGGCGCGGGCGCGGCGGGTGCGGCGCAGCGCCCGGACGGCGAACGTCAGGGCGACCACCCAGCCCACGGCGAGCAGCACGTAGACCACCGGGCGGACGGTCGAGCCGGCGTCACCGGCCTTGAGCAGGATGCGGGCGTTGGTCAGCACGATCACCCCGCCGATGGTCGCGCCCAGCAGTTGGGCGGGGACGATCCGCACCAGCCAGGCGGCCACCGGCGCGGCGATCAGGCCGCCGATCAGCAGCGCCGCGACGGTCGGCAGCAGGAAGCCCTCGCTGCCCAGGCCGATCAGGAAGCCGATGCTGGCCGCCCCGGCCACCACAAACTCGGCGGTGTCCACCGAACCGATCACCTTGCGGGGCTCCATCCGGCCGGAGACCAGCAGTGCCGGGGTGGCCACCGGGCCCCATCCCCCGCCGCCGGTGGCGTCGACGAACCCGGCGACCAGGCCCAGTGGGCCGAGGAACCGGCCGCGCAGCCGCCCGGCGCCGGAACGCTGGCGCAGCGGCCGGGAGAAGCGCACCAGCAGGTACGCGCCGAGGGTGAACAGGATGCCGGCCATCCACGGGGCGGCGTTCTCGGTGGAGATGGAGCTGAGGAAGGTGGCCCCGACGAACGCGCCGACCGCGCCGGGCAGGGCGATCCGGGTCACCACCCGCCAGTCGACGTTGCCGAACCGCCAGTGGGCGACACCGGCGGCGAGCGTGGTGCCGATCTCGGCGAGGTGCACCGACGCCGAGGCGGCGGCCGGGGCGACCCCGACGAAGAGCAGCAGGGTCGACGAGGTCAGCCCGTACGCCATGCCGAGCGCGCCGTCGACGAGCTGCGCGGCCAACCCGACCAGAGCGAGGATCAGAAGCTTGCGCACGAGCCCTCCGAACTTTTCGGCATCTCCTATCGACTTGGTCGAGAATGCGGCACGGGACGCTCCCCGGTCAACCCCCAGATCGGTGGGTGGGACGGGCCCGGCGCAGCGGGACGCCCCGGACTGAACCCCGCAGACCAGGTCAGACGCCGGCAGACCGGGTGCGGTGGGCAGGTCCGGCGGGCCCGGTGCGGCAGGCAGGTACGGCGGGCCGGGTACGGCCCGGGGGCGTCAGCTCCAGGCGCGCGGGTCGGCAGCCAGCTCGGTGATCCGGCCCGGCAGCACCCCGGCCGCCACGTCGGCGATGGTGACCTGCTCCAGGATCTCCCGTTCGCTGGCCCGCAGCGCGATCCAGACCTCCTGCAACGCGCGGGCCGCGCCGTGGTAGCCGAGCTGCTCGGGACGCTGCCCCCGCACGTGGGCCAGCGGACCGTCGATCACCCGGATCACCTCGGCGAGGGAGATCTCCGCCGCCGGCCGGGCCAGCCAGTAGCCGCCCTCCGGGCCCCGCTGGGCGTGCACGATGCCACCCCGGCGCAGCTGGAGCAGGATGCTCTCCAGGAACTTCGGCGGGATGTCCTGCGACCGGGCGATCTGCTCGGCGGTGACCGGCCGGGACCGGCCGGAGTCCGCGCCATCGGCGACCGACGCGAGTTCGGCCGCCGCACGCAGTGCGTAGTCGACCCGGGCGGAGAGGCGCATGGCCGCAAGGTTAGTCGCCGGCCCCGCCGGCCGGACCGCCACCCTCCACCGAACGGCCAGGGTGGGCTGTCCCGGTGGCGTGGGCATGGCACCATACCCGTGTCGCCGGCAGGGTCGCCGGTGGCGGACACCAGCGCACCGGAGCACAGGCCGATAGGGGCAGCGACAGCGATGCCGGACGTGACGCCGCTGAACCCGCGGGACCCGCGCCAGGCCGGGCCGTACGAGCTGATCGGTCGGCTCGGCGCGGGCGGTCAGGGTGTGGTCTACCTGGGCCGCGACGAGCAGGGCAAGTGGGTCGCGGTCAAAGTCATCAACGTGGACCTGCACCAGCATCCCCGGGCGAAGGCCCAGTTCGTCAAGGAGATCGCCGCCGCCCGCCGGGTAGCGCCGTTCTGCACCGCCCAGATCCTCTTCGCCGACGTGGACGGTGAGCTGCCCTACGTGGTCAGCGAGTTCATCGAGGGCGTCACCCTGCAACGGCACGTCCGCGAGCAGGGGCCGGTCGCCGGCAACGCACTGCACCGGCTGGCCGTCGGCACCGCCACCGCGCTCGCCGCGATCCACCAGTCCGACGTGGTGCACTGCGACCTGAAGCCGGACAACGTGATCCTCGCGGCGGACGGCCCCCGGGTGATCGACTTCGGCATCGCCCGCGCGCTGGACGTCACCGAGACGATGACCAGCCGGATCATGGGCACCGCCACCTACATGGCCCCCGAACGGTTCCGCGACGACGAGGTCGGCCCCGCCAGCGACGTTTTCGCCTGGGCCGGGACGATCGCCTTCGCGGCGGGTGGTCAGCCGCCGTTCGGTACCGGCCCGGTCGTCGCGGTGATGCACCGGGTCCTGCACGAGCCGCCGGACCTGACCGGGCTCACCGGTCCGCTCGCCACCCTGATCGGGCAGTGCCTGGACAAGGACCACCGGGTCCGGCCCACCGCCCAGGAGGTGCTGCTGCGGCTGCTCGGGCGCGACGCCCACCCGAGCGGCGAGGTGCCGTTGCAGAGCGTGCTGCGGGCCGGCACCGACGCCGCGGCCACCCAGCACGTTCCGCGTACCGTGGCCGCCACCCCGCCGGCCGCACCGGTCGTCGCGGCAGCCGACCCGTGGCCGACGACGGCGGCGGCGGACCCCTGGCCGACCGCCGGGGTGGCGCAGGCCCCGCCGGGCATCCCGGCCGCCCCGCAGCCGACCGACGACCCGGTGCCGACGCCGTGGCCCACCACGTCGACCGCCCACCCCACGCCGCCGACGCCGACCGCCCCACCGGCGACGGCCTGGTCCGCCCCGGCGGCTCCCACCCCGTCCGCCGCCACGGACCGGCCGGCCACCCCGACAGCAGCGGCCCGGGACGGCTTCGGCCGGCGGCTGCGTCGACAGTGGGCCGACCCGTGGGGGATGTCCCTCGCGTTCCTCCTCGGCGCGGTCGGCTTCGCCACCGGGTACGTCGCCAGCACCGACGTGGGCACCGCCGCCGCCGTCGGTCTGCTCGCCCTCGTCGTGGTCTACGGTGTCCGTCTGCTCGTCGCCGCCGCGCTGACCCCGTCCGGCCCGCCGGACGGCCAGGTGGCGCAGCCCGGCACCCGGCCAGCGCCGGCACCCCGCACCGACGCCTGACCCACCGAACGAACCCCTGGAGGAGCCGATGGCCGCCGGTCAGCGTCCCGCCCGACCGTGGCTGCCGCACGCGGTGGCCGTCGTCGCGGGGCTCGCGGTGATCGCCGGTGCGTACCTGTACGTCCGGCCGACGCCCGGCACCGACCGGGCCGACTGCGTACCGCTGGAGGTCAGCTCCTCCACCGAGAAGAGCGCGCTGGTCGCCCAGCTCGCCGAGCGGTACAACACCGCCGACCGGCGCTTCGGTGGGCGGTGCGCGCAGGTGACCGTGCACGGCCTCAACTCGGGCGAGGCGATGGAGGCGCTGGCCGGCGGGTGGGCGCTCACCCAGCCGAAGGTCGCCGAGCCACAGGTGTGGCTGCCCACCTCGTCACTGTGGACCGGGCAGCTCCGGCTGCTCGACAAGGCGGCGGGCCGGCCCGCGCAGACCCCCGGGCAGTACCCGTCGATCGCCAACAGTCCGCTGGTCATCGCGATGCCGAAGGACCGGGGCGAGCTGGTGCAGCAGCGCGGCCCGCTCGGCTGGGCCGACGTGCTCGGCCTCTCCGGCGGCACCGGCTGGGCGGCGTTCGGCAAGCCCGAGTGGGGCCGGTTCACCTTCGGCAAGGACAACCCGCACCTGTCCACCTCCGGTCTGGCCGCCACCATCGCCACCTACTACGCGGCGGTCAACCGGGCCAGCGACCTGACCAGCGAGGACCTCGCCCAGCCGGCGGTGACCCAGTTCGTCAGGCGGATCGAGGCCAACGTCTCGCACTACAGCGACGACTCGGTGGACCTGCTGCGCGGTCTCGCCGAGGCCGACGCCGCCGCCACCGGGGACGCCCCGGCGACCGACATGAGCGCGATCGTCCTCCAGGAGGAGCTGGTCTACCTCTACAACCAGGGCCAGCTCAGCCCCACCGGCAGCAAGCCCCGGGTGCCGCTGGTGGCGGTGCACCCCAAGGAGGGCACCTTCAACCTCGACCACCCGTACGTGGTGCTGCCGTCGGCCGACCCGACGCAACGCGAGGCCGCCGAGGACTTCCTCACCTTCCTCCGCGACGGCCCGCAACAGCGCAGCTTCGCCGCCCTCGGCTTCCGCGACGACGAACGCCGGCCCGCCGAGACGCTGTTGGCCACGGTCGCCGGGCCGGGTGGCGACCGGCTCACCTACTTCGACCCGCCCACCCCGGAGGTGGTCGGCGCGATCCTCGGCAGCTGGGACACCCTGCGCAAGAAGGCCAACATCCTGCTCGCCGTGGACACCTCCGGCTCGATGAAGGCAAGCGTCGGCGACCGGACCCGGTTCCAGGTGGCCACCGACGCCGCCAGCAAGGCGATCGGGCTGCTCAACGCCGCCGACCAGGTGGCGCTCTGGTCGTTCTCCAGCGAGACCCCGCAACGACCGAAGCGGCCGTACAGCGAGGAGGTACGGCTCGCGCCGCTGAACCGGGACGCGTTCAACCGGAAACTCGCCGGGCTGCGCATCGGCGGCAACACCGCCCTGTACGCCACCGTCCGCGCGGCACACCGCACGCTGCTCGACAGGTACGACCCGAACCGGATCAACGCGGTGGTGGTGCTCACCGACGGCAAGAACGAATACCAGAAGGACAGCGACCTCGACCGGCTGCTGCGCGACATCGCGCTGGACCCGAACAAGCCGGTGAAGGTCTTCTGCGTGGCCTTCGACCAGGACTCCGACCTGGCCGCGCTGGACCGGATCGCCAAGGCGTCGGCCGGCAAGGCGTTCGACGCCAAGAACCCGACCACCGTCGACGAGGCGTTGGTGAAGGTGGTCAGCAGCTTCTGAGCCCGGCCGGCCCCCGCCGCACTTCCCGGCGGCGGGGGTGTTCAGTCGCCGACGCGACGCAGCAGGCCCTCCTGGACGGCGCTGGCGATGTGCCGACCGTCGAGGGTGAACATCCGGCCGGTGGCCAGCCCCCGCGCGCCCGAGGCCGACGGGCTCCAGCAGTCGTAGAGGAACCACTCGTCGGCCCGGAACGACCTGTGGAACCACAGGGCGTGGTCCAGGCTCGCCCCGACCAGGCCGCCCGGCCCCCAGACCTCGCCGTGCACCGACAGGACCGAATCCAGCAGGGTCAGATCCGAGGCGTACGTCAGCGCGCAGGCGTGCAGCAGCGGATCGTCGGGCAGCTTGCCGTCGATGCGCATCCAGACCCGCTGGTACGGGTCGGCGGGCCGGTCGCCGGGGCGTACCCAGCCGGGCTCGCCGACGTAGCGGACGTCGATCGGACGGGGGATCTGCCCCCAGATGCCCAGCCGCTCCGGATAGCGGGCCAGCCGGTCGGACATCGTCGGGACGTCGTCCGGACCGGGCACGTCCGGCGGGGTCGGAGCCTGGTGTTCCAGGGCCTGTTCCTGCCGCTGGAAGGACGCCGACATGAAGAAGATCGGCTTGTCGTGCTGCAACGCCACCGAGCGGCGGACCGAGAAGGAGCGTCCGTCCCGGACGTTCTCCACCTGGTAGTCGATCGGCTCGGCCGGATCGCCGGGCCGGACGAAGTAGCCGTGCAGCGAGTGCACGAACCGCTCCGGGTCGACCGTGCGCCCGGCGGCGACCAGAGCCTGCCCGGCGACCTGCCCCCCGAACACCCGCTGCGGGCCGACCGAGGGGCTGACCCCACGGAAGGACGTCGCGCCGGTGTGGTCGAGGTCGAGGACCTCGAGGAGCTGGTCGACCGCGGCCTGGCCGGTCGCCGCCGGACGCCCGTTCACCGAGCTTGCTCTGTTCGCGACTGCGGGGCGCGCAAACCCGGCGCGCTCCTCGCGCTCACCCGGGCTTGCTCTGTTCGCGACTGCGGGGCGCGCAAACCCGGCGCACTCCTCGCGCTCACCGGAACTGCCGCTGTGCTCACTGGAGCGCCCGGGCGCTGGCGGCGTCGACCAGGGAGCCGAGCTGGTGCACGCGCAGCGTGTTGGTGGAGCCGGGGGTGCCGGGCGGGCTGCCCGCGACGATCACCACGTAGTCGCCGGGGGTGGCCTGGTTGAGGCCCAGCAACGCCTGGTCGACCTGGCGGAACATGTCGTCGGTGTGCTGCACGAACGGCATCAGGAAGGTCTCCACGCCCCAGCACAGCGCGAGCTGGCTGCGCACCTCGGGGACCGGGGTGAACGCCAGCAGCGGCAGGTCGCAGTGCAGCCGGCTGAGCCGCTTGACGGTGTCACCGGTCTGCGAGAAGGCCACCAGCGCCTTCGCCCCGATGGCGCGGGCGATCGAGGACGCGGCCACGGTCAGCGCGCCGCCGTGGGTACGCGGGTCGTGCTGGAGCCGGGGCACCCCGATCGAACCGGCCTCGGTGGTGGTGATGATCTTTGCCATGGTGCTGACGGTGAGCACTGGGTACTTGCCGACGCTGGTCTCGCCGGAGAGCATCACCGCGTCCGCGCCGTCGAGCACCGCGTTGGCCACGTCAGAGGCCTCCGCGCGGGTGGGGCGGGAGTTCTCGATCATGGAGTCGAGCATCTGGGTGGCCACGATGACCGGCTTGGCGTTCTCCCGGCACAGCTGCACGGCCCGCTTCTGCACCAGTGGCACCTGGTCCAGCGGCATCTCGACGCCGAGGTCGCCCCGGGCCACCATGACGCCGTCGAAGGCGAGCACGATCGCCTCCAGGTGGTCGACCGCCTCCGGCTTCTCGACCTTGGCCAGCACCGGACGGCGCACACCCTCCTCGTCCATGATGCTGTGGACGAGCTTGATGTCCTCCGCCGTGCGGACGAAGGAGAGCGCGATCAGGTCGACACCCAGGCCGAGGGCGAAGCGCAGGTCCTCGGCGTCCTTGTCCGACATCGCCGGGACGCTGACCGCCACGTTCGGCAGCGAGACGCCCTTGTTGTTGGAGACCGGGCCACCCTCGGTGACCAGGCACCGGATGTCGTTACCGGTGACGTCGCTGACCTCGACGGCGACCCGGCCGTCGTCGATCAGCAGCCGGTCGCCCGGCTTCACCTCCTGGGGCAGCTTGCGGTAGGTGCAGGAGACCCGGTCCCGGGTGCCGAGGATGTCGTCACTGGTGATCACCACCGAGTCGCCGGTGCGCCACTCGTGCGGCCCGTCGGCGAACTTGCCGAGCCGGATCTTCGGGCCCTGGAGGTCGGCCAGGATGGCGACCGGCACGCCGACCGCCTCGGCTGCTTCGCGGACCATCCGGTACACCGACTCGTGGTCGGCGTGACTACCGTGGCTGAAGTTCAGCCTGGCCACGTTCATGCCCGCCTCGATGAGGCCCCGGAGCCGCTCCGGGGACGAGGTGGCGGGGCCAAGAGTGCAGACGATCTTCGCGCGGCGGTTCACGCCCATCAGGCTAGTCTCTCCTCCGGGTCGGCCTACGGGCCGACCCCTTGCGGACTGAGGAACAGGGTCCGACGACGCGCGGGGTGGGCGCGTGGCCGGCGGGACGCGGGCCACGCCGGAGGCACGTCGGAAAGCGGCGGGCATCGGCGACCGCGCGCCGGGAATCGTACCGCCCGAGGGCAATCGCCGTCCGCGCGCTCCCGTGCTCCCGTACGCCGACGCCGCCACCGTCGGTCACCGCCGCGCCACGCCCGTCGACCCGGCGCTCAGCTGTCGGTCTTGACCAGCGGAAACTCCAGCGAGCCCGCCGGGCAGAGGAACGTCAGCACGTCGACCATGTAGAGGCCGGCCTGCACCGCCGGGTCCGCCTCCATCACGCTGCGTACGTCCTCGACCGAACCGGTACGGGCCAGGCCGATGCCGATCGGCGGGGCGGGCTCCCGGGCCGGGCCGTCGATCGAGCCGGCCACCAGCACCAGACCCCGCCGTTGCAGGGCCCGCATGTGCGCCGCGTGCTCGGCCTGGAGGCGCTGCACGGTCTCCTTCGGCAGCACCCGACCGGCCGGACCCGGATAGAGCACGATGCACTCGTACGTGTCGAGTGCGAAGTCCAGCTGCGGCGTACCCGTCATCGCGCCCCTTCCCCGCGTCGGCGCCACACCGCGCCGGTGGTGTCCCCCGGACCCGGCCAGCGTCCCACGGTGGGGACGCCCCTGACCGCCGGTCGGGACAACTGCGCGCCGGACGGGGCCGTCCCCGGTCGGACACCGGGTGCGGCGGGCGGCGCGGCCGGCCTTTCGGTCGGCCCACGCCGACAGATCGGCAGACGTGCCCGTCAGCCGACGCTGGTACGGTCCGACTGATGGGGAAGGCGCTCGATCCGCGGAGCGGAGGTCCCGACATGGCTCGCTCGTCCGACGCCCCCCGGCCGCCGGACGACTCCCGCTGGCGCGAACTGCTCTCCCACGCCGGCCCGGCCGGCCGGTGGATCGTCGACCACGACTGGGCCGGCACCCCGCTCGGCCCGCCGGCGGACTGGCCACCGAGCCTGCGTACCGCCCTGGTCCTCTGCCTGCACAGCCCGACGCCGGCGGCCCTGTGGTGGGGGCCGGAGCTGGTGCTGCTCGCCAACGACGGCTACCTGGCCCTGTTGGGCCCGGCCGGCACCCGGGCGCTGGGTCGGCCCGCCTCGGCGGTCTGGCCCGACGCGGTGCCCGCGCTGACCGGGGTGCTGACCGCCACCCGGGTCACCAGCCGGCACGGCGACGACGGAGCCGGGCCGGTCTTCTCGTCGGGCCCGGTGGTCGACGCCGCCGGCCATCCGCAGGGCGTCCTCACCACCGTCACCGCCGCGCCCGGCGGCACCGCCGACGCCGCCACGCACGGCGGCCCGGTCGTCGCCGCCGACGGGGACCGGCGGCGGGCGTTGCGGCAGGCCAAGGGGTTGGCCCGGCTCGCCGGGGCGCTCAGCGCCGCCGGCAGCCGGGAGGCGGTGATGGACGTGGTCGGCGCGGTCACCCCCGGTCTGGTCGGCGCGGACGGGGTCCGGGTCGCGGCGGCCACGGCGGGCGCCTGGGAGCTGACGGTGACCGACGACACCGGCACCGGCGAACTACGGGTCACCGACGACGAGCCGCTGGCCCGCGCGGTACGCGAGGAGACCACCGTGCCGCTGCCGGACGGGCTCTGCCTGCCGCTGCGCGACGGTGGCGGCGCGGTGCTCGGAGCGCTGGAGGTGCGCTGGGACGGGCCGGCCGCCGACGAGGAGGCCCGCCGCATCCTGCTCGACGCGGTGGCGGGGCTGTGCAGCCAGGCGTTGCGGCGGGCCGAGCTGACCGCGTCGGCGCGGGCGATGGCGGAGTTCGCCGCCCGGCTCAGCGTCACCCGCTCCACCGGTGAGGCGATCGAGGTGATCCTGGACGCCGCCCCGACGGCGCTCGGCGCGGCGCTGCCCGGCCTGGCGATGCGCGACGAGGGCCGGCGGGTCCGGCTGTGGCACGCGGAGCTGCCCAGCGGGCTGGTCGCCACCTTCGACGACCTGACCATCGACGACCCCCGGCCGATCGCCCACGCGCTGCGCACCGGGGAACGGATCATCCTGCGCAACCGGGCCGAGTTCGCCGCCCGGCATCCCGGCCTGCCGGACCCGGCCGGCGAGTACGGGATGGTGACCACGGTCGTGCTCCCGCTGCTGGACGCCTCCCGGCGGCCCATCGCCGCGCTGGGTTTCGGCTGGCCCCGGGAACGGGCGCTGCACGACGACGACCTGGCCCTGTTGGACACCGTCGCCGACCTGTGCGAGCAGACCCTGGAGCGGGTCCGGCTGGCCGCCGCCGAACACAACCTGGTGACCCGGCTGGCGGGCCGGCTGCGCACCTCGGCGACGATCGGGCCACCCGGCCTGGAGCTGGCGACCCGCTACCAACCGGCGATGAGCGGCCTGCACCTGGGCGGCGACTGGTACGACCTGGTCGACCTGGACGACGGCCGGCTGGCCGTGGTCGTCGGGGACGTGGTGGGCCACCAGGTCGAGGCGGCGGCCGACATGGCGCAGCTGCGGACGGTGGTGAACACGCTGATCCGCTCCGGGGTGCCGCTGGCCGAGGTGTTCCCCCGGTTGACCGGGCTGCTCGGGGTCGGGTTCCTCGGCACCTGCCTGGCGATGGTGGTCGACCCGGTGGCCGGGCAGGCACAGGTCGCCCGGGTGGGGCATCCGCATCCGGTGCTGCTGCGGCCGGGTCGGCCGCCGGAGACGGTCTGGACGGGGCACTCGCTGCCGCTCGGGCTGGTCCGTGACCCGGTGCCGGTGACCACCGTGGCGTTCGGCCCGGGTGACCTGCTGGTGGCGTACACCGACGGGCTGGTGGAGCGGCGCGACCAGGCGTACGACGCCGGGGTGACGGCCCTGCACGAGGTGCTCGTGCCGGTGCGGGACCAGCCCGTGGAGGTCATCGCGGACACCCTGCTGACCAAGCTCTCCGGCTCCGACGACGACCAGGCGCTGGTGATCATCCGGCACGCCGGCTGAGTGTCGGTGCCCACATTCGGTCCGGGGGTGTTGCCGACCGCGATCTTCGGGAAAGCCGTCGGGGTGGGTGGCTAGATTTGCCACCGACGACAACGACAGGATCGGGGTACGGCACATGGGGTCCAGCAGTCAGCCCGCGAAGGCGTCAGGCACCTACCGGATCGGCGGCGACCTGCAGGTCGACCGGCTCGGTTACGGGGCCATGCAGATCACCGGGCCGGGGGTGTGGGGCGACCCGAAGGACCCGGCCGAGGCGGTCCGGGTGCTGCGCCGGGCGTACGAGCTGGGCGTCACGTTCATCGACACCGCCGACTCGTACGGGCCGTTCGTCTCGGAGCTGCTGATCAGGGAGGCGCTGCACCCGTACGCCGACGACCTGGTCATCGCGACGAAGGCCGGCCTGACCCGCTCCGGGCCGGGTGACTGGCGGCCGGTGGGGCGGCCGGAATACCTGCGCCAGCAGTGCGAGCTGAGCCTGCGGCACCTGGGCCTGGAGTCGATCGGCCTCTACCAGCTGCACCGGATCGACGCGAAGGTGCCGCTGGAAGACCAGCTCGGCGAGCTGGCCCTGCTCAAGCAGGAGGGCAAGATCCGGCACATCGGGTTGTCCGAGGTGACCGTCGCGCAGATCGAGGCGGCCCAGAAGATCACCCCGATCGTGTCGGTGCAGAACCTCTACAACCTGGCCGACCGCAGCGCCGAGGACGTCCTGGAGCACTGCGAGCGCAACGACCTGGCGTTCATCCCGTGGTTCCCGATCGCCACCGGCAACCTGGCCAAGCCGGGCGGCCCGTTGGACGCCATCGCCACCGGCCACGACGCGACCCCCGCCCAGCTCGCGCTCGCCTGGCTGCTGCGCCGCTCGCCGGTCATGCTGCCCATCCCGGGCACGTCCTCGGTCGGTCACCTGGAGGAGAACGTCGCCGCCGCCGAGGTGCAGCTCACCGACGAGGAGTACGACTCCCTGGCCAAGGCCGCCTGACCGTCCCACCGTGCCGCCCCGGGCGCCCGGCACACAACGGGGGCGATGTAGCGCCATCCCAAGCTGCGGATACCGCTACATCACCCCCGTTGCTGAGTGCCGCCGGGCCGAGCGCCGGCGGCGGTGGGTCAGCCGTCGGGGGTGATCTCGTTGCCGGGGTCGGTCGGGCGCAGCGCCCGCTGGGCCTCGTCGAACAGCTTCGCCGCGTCGGTGCGGCCGTTGACCTGGATCTCCACCTCGGAGTCGCCGACCTGCAGCCGGATGCTCACCTCGGTCCGCTGCTGGTCCACCCAGCTCTGCACCAGGTTGAACAGACCGGGCAGCAGCCCCTGGGCGACCACCGCGATGATCACCGCGTCGCTGAAGCCGGCCCGGCCACCGGCCCCGCCCCCCGGCCCGGCGTCGCGGACCAGGGCCCGGTACCGCGGGTCGCGGTGCAGCCAGGCCAGCAGCGTCGTGCGCTGCGGGCCGGCGGCACGGGGGGCCAGCACCAGCCGGGCCGGTGCGGTGGAGGGGGGCGCGGTCATCTCGGTCTGCCTCTCAGTCATGCGGTCCGGCCGACGGCGGCTCAGTCGTCACCGGGTTGGAAGGTCAGCGTGCCGTCGACCACCGACAGCACGCCGCTGACCCCGAACGTCTCGTTCTCGGTGAACGGGGTGGTCCCGAAGTAGCCGACGGTGCTGCCGGTGGCCTGCGCCGACCCCTGCGACTCGTACGAGGTGGAGACCCGTGCGGTGGCCGGGCCGGTCAGGGTCAGTTCGATGGTCGGGTACCGGGTGATCTTCCAGGCGATCTTCTTCACCGGCGAGCCGCCGGTGTAGTAGCGGAACGGGCACCCCTGCGGGGTGGCCACCGCCTGCGCCGCGCAGCCGTCCAGATAGGACCGTACGCTCTGTTCCGCCGCCGCCTGCGCCTCGGGCCGCAGGGTGGGCGTCAGCTCCGCGCCGCTCACGCTCTGCTGCCCGGGTACGACGTAGACCACCCGGGGCGCCGTCTCGCTGAGCGCGGTGCTCTCCCCCGCCACCGTGTACGCCCCCGGCAGCAGCGGCACCGCCACCCCCGTCTCCTCCGCGCCGGTCGGTGCGGGCACCCCGTTGACGGTCAGCGGGGCCGGGCCGCCGGGCAGGGTCAGGGTCGCCGGGGCGGCGGCGATGTGCCAGCGGTGGAACAGCCCGAGCACGGCGGAGTCGTCGCGGCGCAACGGCAGCTCGGCGGTCAGCTTCCGCCCGGCGAGGGTGTAGGCGACCGTGGCGACCGCCTCGTCGCCGTCGCGTTCCACCCCCGTCACGGACACGTCGGTGGGCGGGCGGTAGTCCTTCGCCGCCACCATCCGGGCGAGTTGCCCGCTGTCGCCCAGCGCCGCCCGCACGTCGGGGGTGAGCTGGTCGAGCGCCTCCGGGCCGTCGTGGTCGGCCAGGGCCGCGAAGTAGTCGCCGACGGCCGCCTGGGGGCGGAAGAACGCCCACTGGGCCGTGGTCAGCCCACCGCCCAGGCAGCTCACCAGTACCAGCGCGCCGACCAGCAGCAGGGCGCGACGGGAGCCGACCGCCGCCGCCGTCGTCGTACCGCCGAACAGCTCGTCGAGGCCGCGTGCGGTGGCCGCACGGTCGGTCATCGGATCGGGAACGGGCCGGTCCAGCCGGTCCAGGCGCAGCTCGGACGGGGGGTGGGTGGCGCAGACCGCCTCGTCCCAGCCGCTACGCCCGGTCTCGAAGGAGCGTCGCCGCTCCAACATGGACCGCATCCCCTCCCGGTGCCCGGCGAGCACCGCACCCGCGTCGGCCCGGTACTCGGCGGCCCGGACGTCCCGGCGGTGGCAGGGCAGGACCACGTACCGCATGGTGAGCAGCACCGGCCAGAAGAACAGGAACACCACGAAGTCGGTGGCCGGGTGCGGGAACCGGCGCATCAGCCAGGCCGGCAGGGCGTGCACCAGCACCAACGGCAGGCCGACACCCCGGATGAACGCGCTGGTCACCTCGTCGCCGGTGCGCCAGTGCACCAGTTCGTGGCTGAGCAGCGCGGCGATCTCCTCGTCGGTGCAGTCGAGCACGGCGGTGCTCACCACGACGTGCCGGGCGTACGCGCGGGCGTTGGCGAGCACCGGGTCGTCCTCGATCAGCAGCCGGGGTTCCCCGGGCAGGCCGAGCCGGGCCGCGCAGTCGCTCAGTAGCGGACGCAGCCGTTCGGCCTCCCGCCGGCTGAGCGGCCGTGCGCCCGAGACGCCCAGCAGCCACGGCTCCAGCAGCACCCGCCCGACGGTGTAGAACAGCCCGACGAGGCCGGCGGCGACCACCATGCCGGCCAGGCCGGTGAACAGGTTCGCCGGTTCGTCGAAGGCGTTGCGCCAGGGCAGCACCAGCACGGCCAGGAAACCGACCAGCGCGCCGAGCGCGAACCCGGCGAACCCGCCGACCACCCCGCCGGAACGCGCCACGAAGGCCTCCAGCAGCGGCCCGACCAGCGGGGCGTCCCGCAGCAGCGCCGGCACCGACTCGTCGGACTGGGTGCCCCCGGCGACCAGCCCGTACAGGCCGAGGGCGAGGCCACCCCAGACCGCCGCGACCAGCGCCAACGGCACGTAGAACCAGGTGGCGAGGAAGGCGCCGAGCACGCCCCGCCAGTCCCGCACGATGCCGGCGCGCAGCCAGACCAGGGCGCTCGGGTAGCCGGGCGGGCGGTGGGCGAACCGGTCCCCGGCGGCCGGGGAGTCCTGCGCCTGCGCGGCACCGCCCGACGCCGTCGCCCCGAACGACGCCGTCGCCCCGGCCGGCGGGTCGCCGCCGGGCGACGCCGGTCCGCCGGGCGACGCCGGGTCGCCCGCAGGTCGCAGGGGTGTGCCGGCCGGCGGGTCGGGTTGCCGGTCGGTGGTCGGGCCGGGCTGGGCCGCGCGGGGATCGGGCTGCGGCTGGGGGTCCAGGTCGGGCACGGGAGGCTCCTCGACTACGGATGTCGCCGGCCGTGGCGCGGGCCCGGCGGACCGGGCCACCGGCGGACCGGTCGGTCGGCGGACCCGACGGCCCGCAGGCCGAGCGGGTCGGCAGATCGACAGGACCGCCTGACCGGTCGCCACCAGCGACGAATGACACCAATGCTGTCGGTCGACTCCGCAGGTGGCGGAATTCGACGCCGCTGGACATTACCGATGACGAATACCGTCCGCGATCCCATTTCCCACCGGAGATCGGCTTTCCGAATAACTGTCGGATATCTGTCCGCCGACGGCTCCGGTGCCATTTCCGTCGTGGACCCGTCGGGCCGGTCGGAGAGACGATCCGGGTCCGGCCACCCCTACCTACGGGCGGCACCGGCGGGGAGGTCGACGATGGACACGGACGTGCTGGTGGTCGGGGGCGGGATCATCGGGCTGACGGCGGCGGTACGGCTGCGGGAGCGCGGCGCGCGGGTGACCCTGCTGACCGCCGACCCGCCCGGCGACACGGTGTCGGCGGTCGCCGCCGCCGTCTGGTACCCCAGCCACACCGACGCCGACCCCCGGGTGCTGCGCTGGGCCGCCGGGACGTACACGGAACTGGGCCGGCAGGCCGAGGCCGGGGTGCCCGGGGTGGTGGCCCGGCCGACGCGGATGCTGCTACGCCGTCCGTGGACCGGCCCGCCGTGGTGGGCGGCGGCGGCCGGTGACCTGGCCGCCCACCCCGGCTCCGGACCGTACGCCACCGAGTTGCGGTTCACCGCGCCGACGGTGGAGATGTCGCCGTACCTGGACTGGCTGGTCGCCCGGTTCACGGCGGCCGGCGGCCGGATCGTGACCGGGCGGCTGGCGCGGCTCGACGACGGCTTCGCGCTGGCCCCGACGGTGGTCAACGCCACCGGACTGGCCGCCGGGCGGCTCGCCCGCGACCCGGCGGTGCACCCGGTACGCGGGCTGCTGGTGCTGGTGGCGAACCCGGGCCTGACCACCTCGGTACGCGACGAGGAGAACCCGGCCGGCATCACCTACGTGCACCCGCGCCGGCACGACGTGGTGCTCGGCGGCACCGCCGAACCGGACCGGTGGGACACCGGCCCCGACCCGGCCACCGCGACGGCGGTCCGGGCCCGGTGCGTGGCGCTGGTGCCGGAGTTGGCCGACGCACCCGTGCTCGGGGTACGGGTCGGGTTGCGGCCGGCCCGGCACGGCGGCCCCCGGGTGGCGGTGCAGGCCGGGCCGGCCCCGGGGCAGCGACTGGTGCACGCCTACGGCCACGGGGGCGCCGGGGTGACCCTGTCCTGGGGCTGCGCCGACGAGGTGGCCGGGCTGGCACTGTCCGGCTGACCGGCCGGGCCGGACGCACCCCGGCCCCGCCCCTCGGGACCGTGGGGCGGGGCCGGGTGCCGGGGTGGAGGGCGGGCCCCCTCCCCCACGTCATCGGCGTTCGTAGAAGGTGATGCTCACGCCGCCCGGGGCGGAACCCGGGTCGGAACTGAGCCAGGTGTTGGCGTTGAGGAAGGCGTACGGGCCAGCGGCGCGGGCCTCGAACGTCGGCACCAGGCGACCGAACGCCCCGCAGTTGCGGACCAGGATCAGCTCCCGGTCGTTGGTGGACAGCACGTACCGGGCGTCCAGCGTGCTGGTCGCGCCGATGAGCTGGTAGTCAGCCCCGCCGGGCAGGACGGTCCCGGTCACCCGGCCGGTCACGGTGCCGCCGGTGATGGGGATGATGTTGCGGGTGCCGCGCTTGCTGGCCCCGACCGAGACGCTGGCCCCGAGCGTGACGGTCTCGGTGAACACCGCCGCGCCCCGGGTGCCGCTGCCGGTCAGGCAGTCCCACGACTGGTTGGCCGTCCCGGCCGGGTCCCGTAGCTGCACGCGCGGGTCGGCCGGGGACACTCCGGCGACGTCGTACACGGCCAGGTTCAGGATGTTGGTCGCGGTGTCGACGGTCCGGGTGCCGACGTAGGTGCCGGTGTTCAACCAGGCGTACGCGCTGGAGTTCGGGGCCTCGAAGTCGGGCACGATCCGCACGGTGGAGTCGCCGGCCGGCGCGACCCCGCAGGTGCGCAGGTAGATCGGGGTGCCGTCGCCGGTGCGCAGGATGGCGACCTGTTCCAGCTCGGTCGCGCCGGTGCCGAGGGTGAGTTCGAGGTCGAGGCCACCGGTGAGGATGCTGCCATTGATCCGGTCGCCGGTGACCGTGCCGCCCCGGATGTCGAGGATGCGGCGGTGGCCGTACTGGGTGACGCCGACGTCGCGGATCGCGCCGAGTTGGGCGGTCGCCCGGAACACCAGCCGGCCACGGGTCGGGGGCACGAGGCCGGTGGACCGGCCGCAGGTCCAGGACGGGTCGGGCACGATGGTCGCCTCCGCGCCGCTCGGGGTGGTGCTCGGGGTGGGTGGTGGTGGGGTGGTCGGTGCCGGGGTGGTCGGCGGCGGGGTGGTCGGGGTGGGTGGCGGCGTGGTCGGGGGCGGGGTGCCCGGGGTGGGCGTGGTCGGTGTCGTGGGCGTGGTGCTGCCGGTGCAGGGGGTGCCGTTGAGCGCGAAGTCGGTAGGTGCCGGGTTGCTGACGTTGTTCCACGAGCCGTTGAACCCGAACGACGTGCTCGCCCCGGTGCCGAGCGCCGCGTTCCAGGTGGTGTTGCCGACGGTGACCCGGCCGCCGTTCTGACTGGCGGTGCCGTTCCAGTACTGGGTGACCTGCTGGCCGGCGGTGAACGACCAGGTGAGCTGCCAGCCGTTGATCGGGTCGCCGAGGTTGGTGATCGCGACGTTGGCCCCGAAGCCGCCGGTCCACTGGCTGGTGACGGTGTAGGTCACCCGGCAGCCGGTGGCGGCGGAGGCCGCCGTCGCGACCCCGACGACGCCGACCAGGGTGGCGGCGGCGAGCGCTCCCGCGAACAGGGGCCGCCGGTGTACGAGCCTCATCTGGTCCTCCCGGAGCGGCAGCGCCACGCCTTGCACGCACGGTTATGTTTCATCGAGTGTCCCGATCGGACAAACTTCTGTCAATCGATGCTTCTCGATTGCTTGTCGTCGACTCCCCGCCGGCAATGCGCCCGCCCCGGCACCCGTGAAGATCGTTTCGTGTCCTGTCGGTGACCCTCGGTAGGGTGTCGCGCATGGATCGGGGTGCCTGGCGTCGGCATGCGTGGTGGGCGGGCATCCCGAGCGTGGTCGCCGGGTTCGGGGCCTGGGCGGCGGTCGCCGACGACAAGACCGGCTGGACGGTCGTCTCCGCTGCCGCCGCCGGGGTGGTCGGTGGCTTCGGGCCGACGGTGGCCGACCGACTGGCGGCGAAGCGGGAGGCCCGGCGGCGCGGCGAGGACGCGCTACGCGTGGTGACGTCGGCCGAACTGCCGGCGTCGGTGGCCTGGCTGCTGCACCCCGGCCGGGAGGTGGTCGACTTCCTCGGTCGCGGCTGGGTGCTGCGCCAGCTGGAATCCTGGGCGACCGACCCCGACGCGGTGGCGGTACGGCTGCTGACCGGCGCGGGAGGGGTGGGCAAGACCCGGCTGGCCCGGGAGTTCGCCGGCCGGCTGCCCGGTTGGCGGTGCGAGTGGATCCATGCCGGGGCGGAGGAGCAGACGGCCGCCCTGATCGCCTCGGGCGGCGTACCGTCGCGGTTGCTCGTGGTGGTCGACTACGCCGAGACGCGGGACCGGGCCGGCGTGGCAGCGCTGGTCTGCGCGGCGCAGCGGGCCACCGGGGTGCGGGTGCTGCTCATCGCCCGGGGGGCCGGGCTGTGGTGGGAGACGCTGTCGGCGGCGTACCCGCAGCAGGCGCAACTGCTCGACGCGCTGACCGGCCGGTCGCAGGTGGTGGAGCTGCCGGCCCGGATCGAGGAGAGCACACCCGACGAGATCGTCGCCCTCGCGGCGCGGGACTTCGCCGCCCACCTGGGGTGGCCGGTGCCGGCGGTCGAGGCGCGGCACCGCCCGGCGGACACGCCGGTGCTGCGCCTGCACGCCGAGGCGCTGCTGACCGTCCTGGACGGGCAACCCCGGCACGGCCGGTACGACGTGCTGACCGAGGTGCTGGGGCACGAGGCCCGCTACTGGCGGTTCGCGGCCCGCCGGGCGGGCCTGCTGACCGCCGACGACCCGGCGTCCGACGCGCTGCTGCGGCAGGTGGTCGGGGTGGCGGCGCTGCTCGGCGCGGACGGCCCGGACGAGGTCGCCGGCCTGGTCCGGCGGGTGCCCGCGCTGGTGGACGCCGGGCCGGAACGGGTGGACCGGTACGCGGCGTGGCTGGCCGACCTCTATCCGGCCGCCGACGGCACCGGGCTCGGCGTGGTGCAGCCCGACCTGCTGGCGGAGACGCTGGCGGTGCGGGTGCTGATCGACTACCCGGCCGCCGAGCGGGTGCGGGTTTTCACCGGCCTGACGGTGGCGCAAGCGGTACGGGCGCTGACCGTGCTCGGCCGGGCGAGGACGCACCAGGCCGACGCGGGGGCGCTGATCGAGGTGGCGTTGGGGGTGGACGTGCCCCGGATGGTCGAGGCGGTGATCCAGGTCGGGGTGCAGTTCCCGGGGGTGTTCACGCCGGGTGCGGTGCGGCTGCTGGCGGACGCGGAGATCGATCTCGGGTGGGCACGGCGGGTCGCCAAGCTCGTGCCGTACCCGTCGACGGAGTTGGGGCGGCTGGCGGTGGCGCTGACGACCCGCATCGTCGCCGGTTTCACCCCGGACACCCCGCCCGGGGATCAGGCTCGCTGGATGGGCGAACACGCCCTACGCCTAGCCGACGTCGGGCGACGATCCGAAGCACTCACCACCAGCCGGGAAACCATCAACCTCTACCAACAGCTCACCACCACCAACCGCGACGCCCACCTCCCCGCCCTCGCCATATCGCTCAACAACCACGCAATCCGACTCGCCGAAGCCGCACAACACACCGAAGCACTCACCACCAGCCACGAAGCCGTCAACCTCCACCGCGAACTCACCACCACCAACCGCGACGCCCACCTCCCCGACCTCGCCATGTCGCTCAGCAATCACGCGATCCGACTCGCCGACGCCGGACGACACACCGACGCACTCACCACCAGCCACGAAGCCGTCAACCTCCACCGCGAACTCACCACCACCAACCGCGACGCCTACCTGCCCGGCCTCGCCGTATCCCTCAACAACCATGCCCTCCGACTGGCCCAAGCCGCACAACACACCGACGCACTCACCACCAGCCACGAAGCCGTCAACCTCCACCGCGAACTCACCACCACCAACCGCGACGCCTACCTGCCCGGCCTCGCGCTTTCGCTCTACAACCACGCCCTCCTACTCACCCAAGCCGGACAACACACCGACGCACTCACCACCAGCCACGAAGCCGTCAACCTCTATCACGAACTCACCACCACCAACCGCGACGCCCACCTCCCCGCCCTCGCCGCATCCCTCAACAACCATGCCCTCCGACTCGCCCAAGCCGGACAACACACCGACGCACTCACCACCAGCCACGAAGCCGTCAACCTCTTCCACGAACTCACCACCACCAACCGCGACGCCCACCTCCCCGCCCTCGCGACATCACTCTGGAATGTCGGCTACATCGGGCTCATGGCTGGCACCGTGACCGACGAGGTCATCGCCTTGACCGCCGAAGGGGTCCGCTACTTCGACGAACTCGCGGCTGCGGCGCCGACGACGTTCGAGGGACGCCGTCAATCAGCCAGACGCACCCTTGACCGGTTGTACCGTGCGGCTGCCGGACCCGATGGGAACGCACCTCTCCCCGATGCGGAGGAATGATCACGGCAGCTCGTCGACAGCCTTGTCACCCAGGATGTCACGGGCGTGCGGTCGGGTCGGAGGAACACGCCGGGAGGCGGGAGCGGGACGGGAAGCGGGGGCGGGACGGCGGGTCGGGGTGGGCTCGGGTGGCAGGAGTCCGGCGGGCTGGACGTAGATCGAGCGGCGGGCCACCGCGTCGCCCTTGGCGTCGATCTGGTAGCCGTCGAGCCAGGCCCACCCGTCGTACGTGATCCACTCGGTGCGGACCCGGATCAGGCGGAACAGGATCGGCCTGACGAACTGCGGGCTCGCCTTCCGCGTCACCTGGATGAGCACCCCGGCCCGTAGCTCGATCATCGCGGCCCGTCCTGGCTCGGCCAGTGCCGCTGGTTGATCGGGATGCGGTGCCGGTAGCGGCAGGGCATCTCGCTGCCGCAGCGGCAGACGAACCGCCACCGCCGCCACGACCACGCCGGCCGGTGCCGCCGCGCCAACGTCATCGCCGTAGCAAGCAGATACTCGTGGTAGGACACTCGTCGTGACATACCGACACGGTCCCTGGTGGAGATTTAGTCAGATGGCAATAGCCGATCGGAAAGTCAGCACGTCGCTACCGTCAGCCACATGAATCGTGACCCGGCGATGCTGATGGGTCCCTACGAGATCGCCCGGCGGATGGGTGTCTCGCGGCAGCGGTTCCAGCAGCTCACCCGGCATCCCACCTTCCCGCGCCCCTACCAGGAGCTGCGCGGCATGAAGGTGTGGCTGGCCGTGGACGTCGAAGAGTGGATCACGAAGCACCGGCCCCCGCGCCCCACTGAGGACGACACCCCGGAGAAACCGGCCGCCCTGCTGGAGCGCGTACGAGACGCGCACCTCTGCCACCCCCGGCGGTCGGCAATCTGCTCCTGGGTGGGGTCACCGGAGCCCACACCGACAACCAGCCCAGGTTTGTGGAGAGTTGTTGTCGCCCTGGGCGCAACAAGTCTCCACGAAGGAGACAGCAGCTCGCCGCGTGGCGACGCCGTTGAGGGCTGGCCGGCCGTTACGACCGTGTGCGGTGGCGAATCTTGATGTCGTCGAGGTCGGTGGCGACCGACGTGAGGTCCCGGTGGCCGGCACCGAGTTCCGCGACGGCGGTGGCGGCCAGCGCTTCCGCCCTACCGATCACCACCGCTTCCGCCTCCTCCCGGGTGGCCGGGACCAGGCAGCGGAAGGTGAACCCGAGCAGGGAACGCTCATAGGTCACGGTGCCCTCTTCGGTGAACTTCGCCTGGAACACATCGTGCTCGTCCGCCCTGGCGAGCAGCGCGGCACGCTGCGCGTCGCCGAGCGGCGCGAACCTACCGCGCACGATGACTTGATAGGTCTTTTCGGCCATGGTGGGGACCTCCGGCTCCGGCTGAGCACGACGACATCGGAACGGCGGGCTGGCGGTGACCGGAAGGAAGACGGGTAGGTCACGGGACGCCCCGCCACCCGACCGGCCGGTACGGCACGCGCTGGCGACCCTACCGGGATGGCCGCCGGCACGCCTGCACTTTTCCCCAGCGATGTGCCTCCACTGCTCAGTCGGTGTCGACCCGGGAGCCTGTCGCACCTAGGGCTTCGGCGATGGCGGCGAACTCGCGTAGGGCCGCCTGGAGGTCCTCGACGATCTCCTGGGCGATCACCTCGGGTGGCAGCAGCGCGTCGGCGTCCTCCAGGGAGGCGTCCTTGAGCCAGGTGATGTCCAGGTTCACCTTGTCGCGGGCGATCAACTCGTCGTACGGGAAGGGGCGGAAACATTCGGTCTCCACCCGCTCGGCGCGGTCCTTGCCGGGCAGATAGCAGTCGACGAAGTCCTGGAGGTGTTCGCGGCGCAGCGGGTTCTGCTTGAGGGTGAAGTGCTGGTTGGTGCGGAAGTCGTACACCCAGAGGTTCTGGGTCCAGGGTTCCTCGCGGGCACGCTTACGCTCGAAGAACAGCACGTTGGCCTTGACGCCACCGGCGTAGAAGATGCCGGTGGGCAGGCGCAGCATGGTGTGCAGGTCGTACTGCTTGAGCAGCCGGCGGCGGATGGTTTCCCCCGCGCCGCCCTCGAACAGCACGTTGTCGGGCAGGACGACGGCCGCCCGGCCGTCGATCTCCAGCAGTGCGGCGATGTGCTGGACGAAGTTGAGCTGCTTGTTGGCGGTGGTGGCCCAGAAGTCGTTGCGTTCGATCTCGCGTTCCTCGCGGGAGGACCGGCCGTCCTCCCCCACCATCCGGATCGACGAGCTGCGCCCGAACGGCGGGTTGGCGAGTACCAGGCTGACCCGCTGGTCAGGCTCCCGGCCGAGGGCGTCGCGCACGGCAATCAGCGACGGGCCGTTGGGGGTGCCGATGCCGTGCAGCAGCATGTTCATCGCGGCCAGGCGGGCGGTGCCGTCGACCAGCTCGGTGCCGGTGATCGCGCCGCCCGCGAGCCGTCGCCGCTGGTCGGGGGTGAGGGTGCTGCCGTGGTGACGCTGGATGTGGTCATAGGCGGCGAGCAGGAAACCGCCGGTGCCGCAGGCCGGGTCGGTGATCGTGTCGTCGGGGGTGGGCAGCATGCAGTCGACCATCGCGACGGTCAACGCACGCGGGGTGAAGTACTGCCCGGCGCCGGATTTCGCGTCCTCCGCGCCCTTGGCCAGCAACTCCTCGTAGGCGTCGCCCTTGACGTCGACCCCGGTGCCCGACCACTCCTGCTTGTCGATCAGGTCGACGATCAGCCGCTTGAGCTTCGCCGGGTCCTGGATCTTGTTCTGCGCCTTGCGGAAGATCGTGCCGAGGGTGCCGCCCTCCCGGGCCAACCCGGTGAGGATGTGCCGGTACTGCACCTCCAGGTCGTCGCCCTCGGCGTCCAGCAGGGTCTGCCAGCTCAGCTCGGCGGGCACGATCTGCTCCGGCCGGAACGTCCGCCTGGCCCGCTCGTCGGCCATCTTGAGGAACAGCAGGTACGTCAACTGTTCGACGTAGTCGATGGTCGACACGCCGTCGTCGCGCAGCACGTCGCAGTAGTTCCAGAGCTTCTGCACCAGACGGCGCGAATCCACAGTGCTCACAGTGGCAAGGTCTCCTGCTGGTAGTCGTCGCCGGTCACCCTGGTCGGCGGTGCCGCCAACTCCTTCGGGGTACGCCGGGCGCGCGTCCGCTGCTTCGGGATGGTGGCCGCCCGCTCGGCCCTGATCCGGGCGAGCAGTTCGGAGGCCGGCTCGTCGTTCGGGTCCTGCGGCACGAGTCGCCCCGCAAATGCCTCCGCCAACAGCGAGCGATGCAGACTCTTAGCCTTCACCAGGCCAGATCGAACAGTCTCTTCCGCTATCTTCTGCATCGCCAGCAACTCATCAACCCTCTGCACGATGGCGATTTGCTCAGAAAGGTTCGGCAGCGGAAACGGCATCTGCCGCAAATCACCTATATTGACACCCTTGACCGCAACACCCCTAGCGATTTTCTTCAAGTATCGTTGCACCTGAGGACTCCGCAGATAAATGCATGCGAAGTCCGGATCCACACCCTCCAAAAAACTCAGGCGAGCCGAATCCTGGGTGATGTTCGCACCAGCCAAACCTGGGGTCACTTTTACGATGCGACCATAAGTGCCCCGGATAGATATCAACACATCATCAGCAGCGAGCCGGGCCCTTGAATACTGCCTGTCGATATCCACCGACGTCCTGTGTAGATCTTCCGACGAAATTTCATCATTCCTCATGTTGACGACACGTACATAAGGAACACCGTCGGGGATATTGGGGCCAGGCTTCAATATCCCGTAAGAGATAGTTCTGACCGGGTGGGTCAACTCCTCCATTGACATGATGGCCCAGCGCTCTGGGAGATCGAGGCCGTGACCGGCAGCAACTGGCGACGGATCGGGCCTGCCGCGCCGGGCACCCCGGAAGATCTCACGCCGCAATTCCAGCATCTGCCCCCGCTGATACTCAACCACATGTGCAGTCTCTTCGAAATCCGAGAGCCGGCCGGCGATAGCACTTCCCAGAACAGCAGCCTTGAGCTGAACAGATCGCCCCACCCCCTGAACCAGACTGACCTCCGCAGCCCGCAAATGCAGCATGTGTTCGTCGAGGGCAGCGACGATGCGGCACTGCTCGGCGCGGGGTGGGACCGGCAACTCCAACGAAAGGAGCGCTTGTTGGGAGATGTTCCGCATCGAGTCCTGCTGACCACTGGCCCGGGTGGAGATCTGACGCCTGATCGACGGCGAGGAAAGAACCCGAAGCAGCCAGGCCGAATCGATCTCGGGAGACGGAATCAACCGTAGACTCTTGTCGCTGAGCAGCAACCGGGGACGGCATTTTCGGACCAGGACCGGAGCGCCCACATACTGTTCCGTGTTCGCGCGGCTCACGAGGATGTCCCCCGGCCGAACCTCATACCTCGGATCGAACTCCCGACCTTCGGGAACCGCTTTGTTCTCCTGCTCCCGGAACTCACCCCAGGTCATCGCGCTGACCTTGAGTACACCCCACTCATCATCGCGGGCCGGACGCGGATGACACGTGAACGATTTTCCGGCTTCGATGCGCGTCACCAGATCGCCGAGCGTGCACCATTCCCAACCAGGTGGCAAGTCGGTCACGCGGACAGCTCCTGGTTGAGTTCGGTGAGGAGGGGTTCGGCGCGGTTGCCGAAGGCGCCCGCGTAGCCGTCGATGCCGCCGCGTTCGGTGAAGGGTGCCCCTTCCAGGTCGTCGGGGGTGATCTCCACGCTGACCGCTATCACGTCCCTGATCCTCTCCAGCCACCACACCTGATCGGCAGTGAAGGTAGCGCCCGCCTGCCGTTGCCGCAGCAGCCACCCACGGAAACGCTCCTCTGTGGTCGTACGAAATGGACGTAGTTCCTGGTCGTGGCCCAGTTCGTAGCGGATCAGGGCGACCAGGTCGGTCACCCCGCGCGGCCCGGCCTGCTCGACGGTGCGGCCGAGCTGCACGTACGCCTGCCACAGCGAATCCGGCGTCCACGCCTGCGGGGGCCTGGCGATCCGCGCCGCCAGCTCCTTGAGCTGGTCGTAGCTGACCCGGCCCCTACCCTCATAGAACACCTGCAAGGCGGTGATCTCGTCGCGGTGCTGGTCCAGGTAGTCGTGCCAGCTCCGCACGGTCACCTGGGCGCGTTCGGCGGCGGGCACCCCGGCCGCCGACAGCAGTGTGTCGACGTTGACCTCGTCGATGGTGATGTCGTGGGCGCGGCGGATCTCCAGGATGCGGTCGCGGAGCTGCGGATTCGCGGCGAGCGGGCGCAGCGCCCCGGCCAGCAGGTCGCGGACGGCCTCCGGCCCGGCCTGGGTGGCCGGGTTGAGTTGTTCGGGGGCGACGGCGTCGACCAGGCCCCGGACGATGCTCCGGAGTTCCTGCCCGCCCAGCTCGGCCAGCTCGGCGCGTTCGTCGTCGGTGAGCTGCCGGTCGAGGCGGGACAGCCGGGACGCGAGGGTGGCCACCTCGTTGGCGTCGGCCGTCAGCGTGCCGGCCTTGCGCAGCAGGTCGCGCAACGAGATCTGCTGTTCGCTGTGCCGTTGCAGCGGCACCGCCTCGTCCAGGTCGGCTTCGGTGACGCCTACCGCGTCGACGATGACGAACCGGTCCTTCACCTGGGCGTCGGGGGTGACGGACTGGAAGTCGGCCGGGTCGATGGTGCGCGCCCCACGCCCCTTCATCTGCTCGAAGTAGGTGGCGCTACGCACCGGCCGGAGGAAGAACACACACTCCAGCGGCCGTACGTCGGTGCCGGTGGCGATCATGTCGACGGTGACCGCGACCCGCATCTCCGGGCTGTTGCGGAACGCCTGGATGAGGGTGTCTGGGTTGTCGCCGTCGCGCCGGGAGGAATAGGTGATCTTCCTGGCGAACTGGTTGCCGCGCCCGAACACCTCCCGGACCATGGTGACGATCTCCTCGGCGTGGTTGTCGTCGCACGCGAAGATCAGCGTCTTGGGCACCGTGGAACGGCCGGGGAAGATCTCGGTGAACAGCCGCTCGCGGAACGTCTCCAGCACCAGCCGTAACTGCCCCTTCGAGATCACCGACCGGCCGACCTGGCGGCCCGCGTACGTGAAGTCGTCCTCAAGCTCCTGGTAGCGCTCGGCGCGGGTGCGGCGGTCGCGCAGCGGCACGACGGTGCCGGCCTCGATCTTCTGCCCGCCTTCGGTGATCTCGGTCCTGATCCGGTAGACGTCGAAGTTGACGTTCACCCCGTCGGCGACGGCCTGCTCGTAGGTGTATTCCGAGACGAGGTTCTGCTGGAAGAAGCCGAGGGTCTGCTTCACCGGCGTTGCGGTCAGCCCCACCACGAAGGCGTCGAAGTACTCGATGACCGCCCGCCACTTGCCGTAGATCGAGCGGTGGCACTCGTCGACCACGATCAGGTCGAACGTCTCCGGCGGCAACTGCGGGTTGTAGCCCACCTCGGCCGGGGAGCCCAGGTCGTAGCTGTCGTACGCCTGGTCGTCCAGGTCGACGTCGGGCAGCTCGTCGCCGCGCAACGCCCCGTACAGGCGCTGGATCGTGGAGATCACCACGGTCGACGAGTCGAGCAGGCCGCCGCCGGAGAGCCGGTCCACCGTGTACAGCTCGGTGAACTTCCGCCCGTCGTCGGGGGTCTGGTAGCCGGCGTACTCCCGTAGGGTCTGCTTGCCGAGGTTGTTCCGGTCGACCAGGAACAGGATGCGGCGGGCGCGGGCGTACTTGAGCAGCCGGTAGCTGCTGGTGACCGCCGTGAACGTCTTGCCCGCCCCGGTGGCCATCTGGATCAACGCCCGGGGCCGGGCGTCGGCCAGTGAGCGTTCCAGGCCCTCGACCGCGTCGATCTGCGCTGGGCGCAGGCCCAGCCGGTCCAGCGCCGGCATCCGGCGCAGCCGGGCCCGTAACGTCGGCGCGGCCGGCTCGTCGTCGGCCTCCCGCATCCACCGGGCGAGCGTCTCCGGCCGATGGAACGCGAACACCTCCCGGGTACGCGGAAACGGGTCGAGTTGGTTGACGAACGCGGTTTCGGTGCCGGTGGCGACGTACCCGAACGGCAGCGCCGCCTCCCGCCGCCAGGCGCTGAGCCGCTGCTCGGCGGTCAGCCCGTTGAGGTAGCGGTCGAGCTGCGCCTCCACCCCGCGCGGGGCGGTGCCCTCCCGCTTGGCCTCGATCACCCCGACGAGGCGCTGGTCGACGTAGAGCAGGTAGTCGGCCCGACCCGTCGCCAGGGTCACCTCGCGCACCGCGACGCCGCTGCCCGCGTAGAGGTTGAGCTGGTTCTGGTCCTGGACCTGCCACCCGGCGGCGGTGAGCTGCCGGTCGATCTCGACCCGGGTCTGCACCTCGTTCAGCGGCTCGTGGGAGGCACGGCGGGCGCGGGCGATGAAGTCCTCGCGCTTCGCGGCGGACACCTTCACCGGCTGCGCACTGTCGAACGCCTGCTGCGCCGCCTCCGCCGCCGGTTCGAGACTGGCGACCAACGCGGCGGCCTGCGGACGTCGGGCGTCGGCGTCCCGCACAGCCTGCTCGGCGGCGACGGTCGCGGCGGCCTGGGCCACCGCCAGCGAGGGTTGCCCGTCCAGCAGCAGCTTCGTCTCGGCAAGCTCCTGCTTGTACCGTTCGATCTCGGCCCGCAGCCCCTCGGCGATCGACGCCGGCACCTGGGCCGGTGGCGGGGTGGGCGGCACGAACCCGATCGGCGACCGGTCGTCGGTCAACGCCCGGTGATACCAGACTCCCAGCTCGAAGCAGGTCCGCAGCAGATCCAGCGCCGCGCGGACCTCACCGAGGTGGTCGTGGACGGCCCGGTTGCCGGTGTCGCGCAGACGGTCGAAGGCGGCGTAGACCTTGGCGGTGACGGCACCGGAGGCGTGCAGCGCCTGCACCTGGTGGAAGAACGTGTCCTTCGCCGGCGTGACCTGGGTGCGCCGGACCAGGTCACGCGCCAGGACGTCGCCGAACGCGCGGGCCTTGAACATGGCCGCCTGGGCGTCGACGTAGACGAGCAGTTCCGCCCCCGCGCCGTACCAGACCAGCAACGGATGCTCCACCAGGAACCCGAAGTTGGCAGACTGCTCCGCGAGGCGGCGTACCTGTCGATGGTCCACGACTCTCCACGTCCATAGCCGACGGTGAACACGTCAGGATATGAACGGGCGTACATCTTCGGAACCCGAAGCGTTATCGGGTATCCGACAACGCCGGACGGACGTCAGTTGTCATCGCGGCGGGGCTTACGCGCGATCAGGCGGGCGATCTGCGCCCTGAGGCGTTGGTCGTCGGGCGGAACGACCTGGTAGCCGAGCCGCTCCAACTCGGCCTGGGCAGTGCCGGTGTTCCGCCGCACCACGGCAGCAATCTGTTTGCGCCGGTAGTCGATGCGGGTCCTGTCGAGCACCTCCTGCCAGCCAGGCTTGGGCCTGACCAGGCCTTCGACGATCAGGCATTCGAGCAGGTCTTCGAGCGCAGGGCGGAAACGTCGGCCGCCCACCGGTAGATGGATCTTTTGAAGCCCGTTCGTGGGCTTGCGCCCCAGCTCAGCTAGGAGGCGTTCGAGCGTCGGATGCGCGGCGCACACCTGGATATGGGCTTCGGTGTAGCGGTCCTTCTCGCGCTCGAAGTCGTAATGCAGCAGCAGATCCGGCGGATCGTCACCGAGATAGAGGCCACAGACGGACCCTTGAACAGTGAGAAACCTGCCCTCGTCGCCATCCAAGGACAGGTAGCACTGCACATCGATCCAGATGTTCGTGTCGCCGGCCGAGCGCATCCGCACCGGCGTGGACGTCAACGCCTCCAACCGGGTGCCGACGACCGCCTGCTCAGGCGTGATCTTGGCCCCGATCCGCGCATGGTCACAGACCGTCCTGTTGAGCAACGCCTGCAAAGTGTCCGCGAATTGCCTGGCCTGGGGCGTAAGGCCGTTACGGCTGCGAGTCACCGATGGACATCCACAGCTTCTGCGCCTCAAGGGAGCTGAAATCCCTGGTGCGGGCCATCTCTGCGAGTTGCTGATAGGTGAGATGCAGCTTGTCCAGCGCCCGACTCACCGCTGCCTGCCATTCCGCCTGACTGAGCTCGACGACGACAGGGCCGGGCATCTGCGTCGGGGCGGTGGTCACCGGGGCCTCCCAAGCACGAATCGAGCCTGCTGGACGCCCTCATGCTATCGACGCGACGACCAAATCTCCACCCCACGTCATCGCAAACTAGCGGACAGTGATGATCGATTCTGCGATCGGGAGGAGTTCACCACCGAACCGCTCCACGTCGACCAGCACGTCGACGGCGATGCCTGGCTGGACCAGCCAGAATGCCTCGCCCTCACCGACGAACCCGGCACCTTCGCCATGGTCGAACCCCGTCAGGGACCAACCCTCGGGATCACGCTCGTGGTATTCGGTCAGGAATTCGCGCAGCTCCGCAGGACCGGTCAACCGGTCGCCACGCAACACGTGCACCCGCAGGTCCACCCGGTAGCCGTCGTCGACGGCCCGTTCCCAGACCCGGGTGGCGAAGCTGACGTCCTCCCACTCGGAGGTGAAGTCCGACACCAGTTCCCCGGCCCCCTCCGGCACCCGCCCGACATGGAACCCGTTTAGCTCGCCGCCGTCGCGCCCGCCCACCGCCATCACCCCATCATCTCGATCGTCGATTCCCGCTTGTGCATCAGACCGTCCGCATCGGAAAGGGTCGGCACGCGAAGGGGCCGTGACCACGATTCCGCCTGATGGAGCCGCATCGTCACTCCGCAGCTCAATTGCCCAGCGCGCGTACCTTGGCGATCGTCTCCTCGACCTGCTGCCGGGCCGGCTGGCCACCCTGGACGGCCTGGTCGAGCGCCTGCCGGTAGTTGTCGATCATGCCGATCAGCGGGCCGGCGGCGATGCCCTGCAACGCCCCGGCGACCAGGGCCCTCGCCTCGGCGGCGTCCTGGGCGGCCGACGCCGTCTTGGCCCGTGCCTCGTCCAGCTTCTGCGCGGCCACCGCCAGCTTGGCGATCATCTCCGCCGCACTCACCCGCACTCCCCCGCCCCTGTCGCCCTCCCACGGTCACCGCGAGCCTACGAGGCGACCACCAGACGCAGCCACCCCGCGTCCGCATCATGTGGGCCGACGTAGCGGCATCGGGACGGGCCGGACCCCGCATTATCGACCCACATGAGTCGATCAAGCGAACGGGTCGATCATGCGGGTCGATCACGGTCAGCGGACGAGCCGGAACACCACCAGGGTGACGCAGTACGCGATGGGCACCAGCAGGGCGCAGATGAAGAAGCCGAGCGGGGCGTAGCGGGGCGGGTCGGTGGTGGCCAGGGCCGGCCGCCCCCACCGGCCGAGAACCAGCCAACCGGCCACGAAGGAGATCAGCGGCAGCCCGGCGCAGGTCAGCGCGCCCAGCGTGACGCCGTCGACCACGCCGATGCCGTTGGCGACCACCAGCACCAGCATGACCAGCGCCCCGACGGCGGCGCAGCCGGCGTAGACGGCGACCGCGCGGGCGGTCGGCGACCAGGTGGGCAGCAGGGTGGGCCGCTGGGCCAGGGCCTCGGCCTGCTGGCCCAGCCGGTCGACCTCGTCGACCAGCCGCCCGGTCTCCGCCAGCACCACCGCCGGATCGCCGTCCACCCCGGACCCGCCGGGACCCGTGACCGACCCCGGCAAGGCCCCCGGCCCGGGACCCGTGACCGACCCCGGCGCGGGCCCCGGGCCGGGAGCCAGCTCGGGCACGGCGGGCGGGCCGAGGGCCGGGTCGGCCACGGCAGGTAGGCCGGCGGCTGCGGCGAGCTGGGCGAGGCGCTGTTCCTGGGCGGCCAGCCGCTGACCGAGCTGGGTCACCCCGGCGTGCAGGGTACGGCGGCGTTCCGCCTCGGCGACGGCACCCCGCTCCCCCTCCCTGATCCGGGCGGAGAGCTGCCGGACGACCGCCGCGTACTCGTCGTAGCCGGCCACTCAGTGCTCCTCATCGGGGTGGTACCCGGGGCGGACGAACGGCACGATCAGCGCGGTGCGCGGGACGTGCCGGTCGACGAGCACGGCCCGGTTGGGGCGGGGGGTCCACACCAGGTCGGTCACCCCGAGGTGCAGCCCGAGATCGTCGGCGGGCACGTTCAGCGCCACCAGGCAGGCCACGTCGTCGCGGTTCTGGCTGCCGCCGAGATCGTCGGCGAGCCGGCGCAGGCCCCGCCACCAGCCGAGCAGGTGCACCCCGTGCCCCGGCCCCGCCCGCAGCAGCGCCCGCAGGTCGTCGTGGCCGGTGCGGTAGGTGTCGGGGTCGGTGGCGGCCAGCACCGCGTGGGCCGCGTCCACCCCGAAGACCACCAGGTACGTCCGGCCGCGCTCCCCGGGGCCGGCGGCCAGCCCGGCGATGCGGGCCCGCAGCCCGGCCGCGTCGACCTGGGTCACCGGGTGCCCGGCGGCCTTCAGCCCGGCGGCCGTGTCGTCGGCCAGCTCGTCGGCGGTGGCCACCAGCGCGGCCAGCACGAACTCGGCCTCCCCGGGCCGGTGCTGCCCGGCCAGGCTCAGCGCGGCGGCCCGCAGCACGTGCGCGCCGGTGGTCGAGGTGCCCACCACGGCCAGGTGCCGGCCCGGGGAGGCGTCCAGGTCGAACTGCGCGGTGCTGCCGACCACGTCGACCGTCCGGCCCACCAGCACCGCCGGGCGGCGGGTGGCGGCAGGGGACGGCTCGTCCTCCAAATGGGCGGTGGCGTACCCCCGGAAGACCTCGGGCGGGCCGGTGTCGTCGGGGCGGGCGTCCCACAGCTCGTAGCGCAGCCGGGCGAGCTGGCGGGTGTCGGCGTGGGCGTCGGGGAACCGCAGCAGGGTGTCCGCGCCGGCCGCCCCGGCCTCGGTGTTGACCAGCGCCGTGCCGATCCGGGTCGGGCCGGCGACGGTCGCCCGGGGGCCGAGCACCGCCTCACCGCCGGGCAGCGCCACCCGCAACGCGAACTGCCCGAACAGCGACTCGGCCCGGCCGTACAGGGCTTCCACGCCGCTGGTGCTCTGGCTGGCCAGCACCAGGTGCACACCGTACGAGCGGCCCTTGCGGGCCAGCTCCTCCAGCAGGTCGACGGCCTCCCGGGCCAGCCGGTCGTTGCCGGCGAACAGCACGTGGAACTCGTCGATCACGGCGACCGTGCGGGGCACCGGTTCGGTGTCCGGCAGGTCGGCGAGTTTGCTCACCCCGTGCCGCTTGAACAGCCCGGCCCGCCGGCCCAGCTCCCGGCGCAGTTCACGGAGCACGGCCAGGCCGTACTCCCGGTCGGACTCGACGCCGACGGCCCGCGCGTGCGGCAGGAACGACGGGTCCCGGTCGGTGGGGACGAACTCGGTGAAGCTCACCCCCTCCTTGAAGTCGAGCAGCCACAGGTGCAGCTCGGCCGGGGAGTAGCGGGCCGCCAGGCCGTAGAGCACGTCGAGCAGGAAGACCGTCTTGCCCGCGCCGGTGCGGCCACCGACCAGCCAGTGCGGCGTCGCGTCGTCGAAGGCCAGACTGACCGGGGTACGCCCGCAGCGGCCGACCACCGTCGTCAGGCCGCCCCGGGCGGAGCCGGTCCAGCGTCGCTCGGGCAGCAGGTCGGCCAGGTGCAGGGCGGTGTCCCGGCGCACCTGGGCGCCCAGCCGGTCGGCCAGCGCCTGGACGGCTGCGGCGGGCGGGTCACCGTCGAGCAGCACCGGCACGGGCAGGCCGGTGCCGTCGGCGCTGAACGGGTACCCCGGCGGATCGCCGACCCGGGCGTACCGTTCGTCGAGACGTACCTCGGTGGTGCCGCCCAGCACGGGTGGGGCCTGGCCGGGCGTGGTCACCGCGCGTCCGGCGAACAGCACGCACACCCCGGCGGACGGCCCGGCGTGGGTGAGCGCGGCGAGCCGGGCCAGTTCGCGCGGGCCGGGCGCGGACGCGGCCACCACCAGCAGCAGTTCGGCCTCCCCCGCGCGGGCGTGCGCCTCGGCGGCGTCCAGCAGCGCGCCGATCTCGGCCTCGGTGGTGGCGACCCCACCGAGCACCCCGGCGTCGCGCAGCGCACGCAGCGGGATGAAGGTCGCCCCCCAGGCGGCCGGGTCGATGCCGACTACCCGCACGCTGCCCGGGGCGGCCGTGGTGAGCAGCCGCAGCACCAGCACCCGCAGCAGCACCGCCACCCGGGGATCGCGGGCGTCGCCGTCGACCGCCAGGTGCCGGCCGGCGCCCAGCGGCAGCAGCAGCGGAAACCGGCCGTCCGCCGTGGACGCCTCGCCGATGCGCACCGCCGCCGGTTCGTCGCCGGAGGGCGTCGCCCGGTGACCACGGGCCGGGCCGCCCGGCGACACGACGACGTGCCCCGGCGGCGGGCCGGCGGGCACCCCGGCGGCGGGGCCGGGGGGCGGGCCGGCGGGGGCGGTCGGGTCGGTCCGGTCGGTGCTGCCCGGCGGCGGCGCGGCCAGCGCGTCGGCCAGCCGAGCCAGCCGGGCCACCAGGTCGGCGGTGCGCTCCGGGACGGGCTGCCCGGCCAACCGGTCCAGCAGGGCACGGGCCGCCGACCACCGCTGCCGGGCCTGCCGGTGCGCGGCGACCGCCTGCCCGTACGCCGATGCGAGCCTGCCCACCCACTGCTCCCCACCCACGTGCGGACGAATCGAGGGAACCCTAGCGCCCCGGCGGGTCGGGACGCACGACCCGCCCACGGGTCAGGCAGGTCGGCAGCCCGGGTCCGGTCCGCTGTCGGCCGCCCCACAGTGGAACACCTCGACCGGCTCGGCGGCCACGTCCGGCACCCGCGCCACCCGCAGCAACGCCAGTCGCTTGGCGACCGGCTCGCCCGAGTCGGGGGCGTACCGGACCACCCCGGCGACCCCCGGGTAGCCGGCAGCGGCGTTCTGCCGCAGCACCTCGGCGTGCACGCCGACCGGGTTGACCGAGCGGGGCTCCCAGCGCCGGCCGGTGTCGGCGTGGCGCAGCCGGGCGGCGAGGCTCTCCAGCGCCCGCACCATCATCATCGCCGCGTCGTAGGCGAGGCTGACCCGCTCACCGACGGGCGCGCCGGCACCGTCGCGGCAGCGCGGCGGGTCGAGCAGGTCGTCGGCGCCGACCCAGGTCAGGAAGCTGCCCCGGGCGTCGTCCCGGGCGGCCTGCGCGGCCCGTAGCGCGGCGCAGGTGGCCAGCGCCGCCTTCGACACGTACGTCACCGGCAGGTTGCCCGGGGCGCTGGCCCGCAGCCCCGGGTTGGCCATGTAGCGGTTGACCGAGTCGTCGGCGACGAGGTGCCGGGGCGGATCGTTGCCGCACTCCTTCAACGCCCGCAGGAACCCGTCGAACTCCGACCAGCGCCCGGCGAACACCAGCACCCCCCGGTAGCCGCACTCGGCGGTCAACCGACGCCCGGTATTCCACTCGTCGAGCCGGGTGAGCCGGCTGCCGAACCGCTGGCGCAGCCCGTCGACCAGCGTGCCGACGTAGAGATCCTCGGTGAGCGAGCTGCCCTCGCCGGTGGTGAAGTAGGCGTGCGCCTCGGTCACCCGCAACACCTGGCGGGCATACGTCTCGATCATCGCGGCCTGCGCCGAGTTCGGTGCGGAGATCTGCAGGTAGAGGCTGGAGTTCCCGTCCATCCGGTCGGCCGACAGGGTGGGGGCGAGCACCGGCAGGCCGACCCGGTTGAGTTCCCGCAACGCCGCGGCGGTGCTGGTGCGGCTCTCCACCAGCCCGACCACCCCGAGCACGGTCGGGTCGTCGTGGGCCAACCGCTCCAGCATGGCCACCGCCGGCCCGGCGTGGCGCATCTGCCGGCCCCCGTTGGCGACCACCACGTGCAGCAGGGCCGCGCCGTCGGCCGCCGCGGACTCCTTGAGCAGGGCGTACTGGGCGGTGGCCAGGCCCTCCAGTTCCTCGCGTTCGGAGACGTAGGGCTCCTCGTCGACCCGGGTCCGGTTGCCGGTGAGGGTGCCCAGGTAGACCAGGGTGAGGTAGGGCCGGCGCTGGTCGCTGCGCCGCCACACCTCCTCGGCGGCCCGGTTCTGCGCGAAGATCCGCCGCTGCACCGCGCGCAGCCGTTCCTGGCCGGGTTCGCTGTTGAACACCTGCGCGGCGGTGTCGCTGTAGCCGACGCACTCCCCGGCGAGCACCTGCACCCGCACCTGACCGGTCGGCGTCGGATGGCAGTCCAGCGTCCACCGGCTGTCCGCCCACACGAGCATCCCGGCCAGCAGGACCACCGCCACCGCCGCCGGCAGGAACCGCCGTGCCCACCACGGCGGGTCCGGGGCGACCAGCGCGGGCGGGACGACCCCCGGTGGCGGGGTGGCGTCCTCGTCGTCGGGGCGCAGCGCCACCAGCCAGGCGGCGGAGCGCCGCAGCCGCCGGGTTTCGGGCAGCGCCTCGGCCCACTCGTCGTAGGCGTCGTCCGCCTCGCGCAACGGTCGGGTGCCGGGCAGTTCGGGCGGTGGCGCGGTGGCCAGGGCCACCACCAGCAGCGGGTCGTTGCGGCCGGTCTCGTTGCGCACGTCGGTGAGCAGCCGGACCAGGGTGTGCCCGACGCCGTCGACCTCCACGCCGTCGAGCAGCAGCACCGGGTACGCGGTGCGCCGCCAGTCCCCGGGCCGCCACACCCGTCGCCGGTACGCCTGCCGCAGGTCCTCCAGGAACGCGTGCAGCAGCAGCTTGTCCACCTGGGCGGGTTGTTCGCCGTCGCGCCAGCCGGCGGTGAGCCGTTCGGCGAACCCGAGGAAGGTCACCGACTGGCGGGGGGCCAGGTACTGCTGCCGCATGAACCACCGGTAGTGGCCACCGACGCCCGGCACCCGGCCGGAGACGGCGATCCGGAACACCGCGCTGGGCACCGCCCGGCGCAGCAGCCAGAGCAGCACCTGCAGCGCCGTGCCGACCCCCGACTCCCCGCTGACCTGCGGCTCCTCGACGGGACGCCGGCCCCGCCAGTCGCGCAGCCGACGGACCAGGGTGGCCCGTCCGCTGTCGGCGGCGTCGACGCCCACGTCGAGGGTCTGCTGCATCAACCAGTCGGCCAGCGGGTGGTGGCGGAACCGCAGCCGGGCCGCCCCGAACGCCTCCAGCGACAACTGCCGGTGCAGTTCCCGCAGCACCGCCGGGACGTCGACGAGGTCGGGGCGGGCGGCCAGGTCGAGCACGGCGTGCGGGACCCGACGCCCCGCGCCCCGCCCGACGAAGCGGCGCAACAGGGCCGCCGGATCGCCGCCGGTGGCGGCCCGGACCAGCCAGAGCACCGGCAGCCGTCGGTCGCCCCGACGCGGCCGGCGCAGCAGCCGGGTGAGCAGGGCGAGCAGTTCGGTGCCGCCGACCGGGGGGCCGTCCACGGTGGGTGGCCGGGGCAGCGGCGGGGTCACCGGTTCACGCATACGGGCACCTCCGCCGCCGACAGGGAACCAGGAAGGGCTCCCATTGTCGACGACGGAGGCAACCGAGGGTGTCCGGTGGGCTGCTGCCGGTCACCAGGCCGGGCCGGTCAGCGCAGCGCGGCGGTCAGCGTCGGCAGGTAGCCGTACCGGTAGCCGTCGGCGTTCGGGTGGTACGCCTCGATGACGCCGCTGACGTCGCGGATCCACGGGGCGGCGGCGCAGACGCCGTGCCCGGTGAAGAACGGGCGGGCGTCGGCGAAGGTGGCCCCGGCCGCGGCGGCCCGGGCGGCGGTGACCGTGGCGAGCACGTCGGCGGCCTCGTTGAGGATGGTCCGCTTGTAGCTGCTCATCGCCAGCACCCCGCAGGAGCCGGTCTCGAAGAGCCGGGGGTAGCCGAGCACCACCAGCCGGGCGTTCGGGGCCCGGTCACGGATCGCGGCGTAGGTGGCGTCGAGCCGGCCGGGCAGCGTCGCGGTGGCGAAGCTCTTGGCCTTGTCCACGGCGGCGGTGCAGGTCGCCGTGCTGCCGAACCGGCAGCTGGTGATGACGTCGGCGAAGCCGGCGTCGTTGCCGCCGATGGTGATGGTGACCAGGGTGGTGGTGGCGCTCAGCGAGCCGACCTGCTTGTTGATCACGTCGGCGGTGACCGCGCCGCCGCAGGCGGGGAAGGCGAAGCTGCTCACCGCGTTGGCGGCGGCCCACAGTGGGGCGTACGACTTCTGGCTGCGCAGGCAGGTGGACAGGTCGTACGGGCCGGCGCCGACACCGGAGGAGTACGAGTCGCCCAACGCGACGTAGTGGACGGTGGCGGCCTGGGCGGCGGTCGGGACGAGCAGGACACCGGTGACGGTGGCGAGGACGGCGGCCAGGGCGGTGACGGCCCGGGCCAGAGCGCGGCGGGGCAGGGCGCGGTGGGGCATGACGGATCCTCCAGGGGCAGCAACGGGGGAAGCCTCTGGACCGCGCGCGTGGCCAGGGGGGTGAGGCGTTGTTACTAGTCGGTAATGCTAGCGAAACATCGACAGGATGAGAACAGCCGATCCCTGCCATCCGGGGCGCACGTTTCCACCGTCGTCGATTAGGTTGTCGGTGCGAACACCCCGATGGAGGGAGTCCACCCCGTGCGACGTGTTTTCACGGCGGCCATCGCCGCCCTGACCGTCACCACCGCCGGCACCCTGGTGACCGGTGCCCCCGGCCAGGCCGACGCCCGACCGGGCAAGAGCCGGTCGGTCGCGGTCTCGGCCGCCCCGAAACCCGGCAGCCCCGGCCTCGGCGACCCCTACTTCCCCGACTACGGCAACGGCGGCTACGACGTCGACCACTACGACGTCCGGCTGCGCTACGAGCCGGCCACCGACCGGCTCAGCGGCACCACCACCATCCTGGCCACGGCCACCCAGGAGCTCTCCCGGTTCAACCTCGACTTCCTGCTCGACGTGGAGTCGGTGCGGGTCAACGGGTGGACCGCCCGGTTCGCCCGGGAGGGCGACCACGAGCTGGTGGTGACCGCGCCGCGTGGCCTCACCACCGGTCAGGCGATGACCGTCGTGGTCACCTACGCCGGTGTGCCGTCGGAGACCCTGGTGAACGGTTACTCCGGGTGGACCCGCACCGCCGACGGCGCGCTCGCCGTCAACGAGCCCGAGTCGGCCTGGTGGTGGTTCCCCTCCAACGACCACCCGCTGGACAAGGCCACCTGGGACATCTCGGTGTCGGTGCCCGACGGCGTCGAGGTGATCAGCAACGGTGTGCAGCCCCGACCCCCGCTGGCCGAGGCCGGCAACCGGATGCGGTGGGGTTGGCGCAGCACCAAGCCCGGCGCCACCTACCTGGCGTTCCTGGCCATCGGCCAGTACGACATCGTCACCGACACCGCCCCGAACGGGCAGCCGGTGATCAACGCCTACAGCACCACCCTGGGCGACCGGAAGCCGGCCGCCCGGGCCAGCATCGAACGCACCGCCGAGATCGTCGACTGGGCCAGCGGCATCTTCGGGCCGTACCCGTTCGAGGCGCAGGGGGGCGTGGCCGCGCCGCTCGACAGCCTCGGCTTCGCCTTGGAGACGCAGACCCGCCCGGTGTACGGGCCCGGCTTCTGGCGACGCGGCAGCAACCCGTACGTGGTGGTGCACGAGAACGCCCACCAGTGGTTCGGCGACTCGGTCTCGGTGGCGAACTGGAGCAACATCTGGCTTAACGAGGGCTTCGCCTCGTACGCCGAGTGGCTCTGGTCGGAGGCGCAGGGTGAGGGCACCGCGCAGGAACTGTTCGACTTCACCTACGCCGACTACCCGGCCGACGACCCGTTCTGGCAGGTGCTGCCCGGCGACCCGGGTGCCGGCGCGGTGTTCGACGGCGCGGTCTACGACCGGGGCGCGATGGCGCTGCACCAGCTCCGGCTGGCCGTCGGCGACGACGCGTTCTTCCGCATCCTGCCCGCCTGGACCGCCGCCCACCGGTACGGCAACGGCACCATCGCCGAGTTCCAGGCCCTCGCCGAGCAGATCTCCGGCCTCGACCTGGACCCGGTCTTCACCACCTGGCTGTTCACCCCCGGCCGGCCGGCTCCGGCCGCCGCCACCCGCACCACGACCGCCCCGGCCCAGCCGAAGTCGTGGACCCAGATCCGGGCGGCGCACCAGTTGCTGGCGCGCTGACCGACCCCGGTTCGGGCTGCCCGCCCCCGGCACCGGCGCGGGCAGCCCGGACCGGCCCAGACCGCGCAGGCCGGCCAGACCCGTGACCCCGGCCCCGGGCTGGTTCCGGTTCGACTCCGACTCGGCCCGCAACCAGCCCGGCCCGGGAGTCGATGCCGCTCGGGGGCTGCGTCGAGGCCGGCCGGAAACGGTGGTTCCGCAGAGCAGTGTTCCTCAGAGTCATAAACATGCCTGTCAGGCATAACACGCTCCGTGGGGACATGTGCCCCGTGGAGGGCAGGCTCCGACACCCCTGGGGCACAACACGGCAGCGCCCGGACAGGTCGTGCCGCAGAAGCGGCCGCGGGCCGGCTGGGCACGGGGGGCGAAACGGCGGCGGGCTCGCCGGGCCGGGTCGTCAGCCGACCTGGAACCAGGTCGGCTGACGACCACCGATCAGCCTGCCCGACACCGTCTGCCGGCAGGCCCGACAGACCAGCAGGCCGGACGAACCAGCCAGTGGGAAGGGTCAGGGCCTGGCGAAGGTCAGCGGGCGGGTCAGCGGGCGGCGAGGGGCTGGCGGGCCGGGTCGACCGGGGCCGGCAGGTCACCCACCCCACCCAGGTAGGAGTGGATCGCCGCGGCGGCGGCCCGCCCCTCGGCGATCGCCCACACGATGAGCGACGCGCCCCGGTGCATGTCCCCGGCAACGAAGACGCCGTCGGCGTCGGTCTGCCAGTCGGGGCGGGCGTCGACCGCGCCCCGGGCGTTGCGGGTCACCCCGAACTGGGCCAGCAGCGGCTGCTCCTCGGTGCCCTCGAAGCCGATGGCCAGCAGCACCAGGTCGGCCGGGAGTTCCCGCTCGGAGCCGGGCAGCGCGGTGACGATCCGTCGGCCGTCCCGCCGCTCCACCGTCACCTCGGCGATCCGGACGCCCTTGACCTGGCCGGTGCCGTCGTCCACGAACTCCTGCACCGCCACCGCGAAGACCCGCTCACCGCCCTCCTCGTGCGCCGGGTAGTTGCGCAGCACCCACGGCCAGGTCGGCCACGGGTCCCGCTCGGCGTCGCGGCCGTGCGGCGGCTCGGGGTAGAGGTCGAGCTGGTGGACACCGGCCGCGCCCTGCCGGTGGGCCACGCCCAGGCAGTCGGCGGCGGTGTCGCCACCACCGATGATCACCACGTGCTTGCCGGCCGCGTCGATCGGCGCGCCGTCGGGCAGCACCGCCGGGGCGGGCCGGCCGTCCCCGGCCGCCGCGACCACCCGGTTGGCGGCGACCAGGTGGGTCATCGCCTGGTGCACGCCGCGCAGCGGCCGACCGGGCGTCTCCGGGGTGTCCCGCCCCTGGAGTGCGCCACACGCCAGCAGCACCGCGTCGTGCCGGGCCCGCAGCTCCTCGGCGGTCACGTCGACACCGACGTTCACCCCGGTGCGGAACTGCACGCCCTCGGCGGCGAGTTGGGCCAGCCGCCTGTCGATGTGCTGCTTCTCCAGCTTGAAGTCGGGGATGCCGTAGCGGAGCAGACCACCGATCGCGTCGTCCCGCTCGTACACGGTGACGGCGTGACCGGCGCGGGCGAGTTGCTGGGCGGCGGCGAGCCCGGCGGGCCCGGAGCCGACCACGGCGACCGACCGCCCGGTCGACGCCGGCACCGGGCGGGGATTCAGCCCGCCCCGGGCCACCGCCGCGTCGGCGATCTCCACCTCGACCTGCTTGATGGTGACCGGCTGCTGGCCGCCCAGGCCCAGCACGCAGGCCGCCTCGCACGGAGCCGGGCAGAGCCGGCCGGTGAACTCGGGGAAGTTGTTGGTGGCGTGCAGCGAATCGACCGCGGCGTCCCAACTGCCGGTGCGGACCAGGTCGTTCCAGTCCGGGATGCGGTTGCCCAACGGACAGCCGTCGTGGCAGAACGGGATGCCGCAGTCCATGCACCGGGTGGCCTGCTCGCGGATCAGCTCCTCCCCGGCGGGCGGATAGACCTCCCGCCAGTCGGTGATCCGCACCGCCACCGGTCGACGGGCCGGCAGCCGCCGCTCGTAGCGCAGGAAACCGTTCGGGTCAGGCACGAGCCACCTCCTGGGCGACCACCCGCGGGACGGGCGGCACCGACGCGGTCAGCGCAGACATGACCGCGTCGTCGACGTCGCGGCCGGCGGCTTCGGCGGCCTTCATGATCTCCATCACCCGGCGGTAGTCCCTCGGGACCACGGCCGTGAACTCCTGTACCGCATCCGGCCAGCGCTTGAGCAGCTCCGCGCCGATCGCCGAGTCGGTCTCGGCGACGTGCCGCTGCACCAGGTCGTGCAGCAGCTCCCGCTCGGCGTCACGCAGCGGGGACAGGTCGACCAGCTCCGTGTTGACCCGCCCGGTGTCGAGCCGGTGCACGTACGCCGTACCGCCGGACATGCCGGCGGCGAAGTTGCGACCGGTCTCGCCGAGCACCACCACCGTGCCACCGGTCATGTACTCGCAGCCGTGGTCGCCGACGCCCTCGACGACGGTCACCGCGCCGGAGTTGCGGACCGCGAACCGCTCCCCCACCCGGCCGCGCAGGAACAGCTCGCCGCCGGTGGCCCCGTACAGGATGGTGTTGCCCGCGATGATCTGGTCCTCGGCGCGCTGCCCGGTGGCGGCCTCGGGGTCGACGAACGGCGCGGCGGCGTCCGGGCGGACCACGATCCGGCCGCCGGAGAGCCCCTTGCCGACGTAGTCGTTGGCGTCGCCGTGCAGCCGCAGTGTCACCCCGCGCGGCAGGAACGCGCCGAAGGACTGCCCGGCGGTGCCGCGCAGCACGAACTCGACGGTGTCGTCGGGCAGGCCGGCGCCGCCGTGCCGGCGGGTCACCTCGCCGCCGAGCATCGCGCCGACGCTGCGGTGCTCGTTGCGCACCGCCACCTCCACCCGGACCGGGCTGCCGTCGCGCAGCGCCGGCTCGGCCAGCGCGATCAGCTCGTTGTCCAGGGCCTGCGCCAGACCGTGGTCCTGGGCGCGGATGCCCCGCCGGGCAGCTCCCTCCGGCAACTGGGGGGTGTGCAGCACGCGGGCCAGGTCGAGGCCGTGGCCCTTCCAGTGGTCGATCGCCGGTACGACGTCGAGCACCTCGGTCTGCCCGATCGCCTCTTCGATGCTGCGGAAGCCCAACTCGGCCAGGTAGCCGCGGACCTCCTCGGCGAGGAAGAGGAAGAAGTTCTCCACGAACTCCGGCCGGCCGGTGAAGCGCTCGCGCAGCACCGGGTTCTGGGTGGCGATGCCGACCGGACAGGTGTCGAGGTGGCAGACCCGCATCATCACGCAGCCCTCGACGATCAGCGGGGCGGTGGCGAAGCCGAACTCCTCCGCGCCGAGCAGCGCCGCGACCAGGACGTCCCGGCCGGTCTTGAGCTGCCCGTCGACCTGCACGGTGACCCGGTCGCGCAGCTTGTTGAGCAGCAGCGTCTGCTGCGCCTCGGCCAGGCCCAGCTCCCACGGGGTGCCGGCGTGCTTGAGCGAGTTGAGCGGGGACGCGCCGGTGCCGCCGTCGTGCCCGGAGATCAGGATGACGTCGGCCTTGAGTTTGGCGACCCCGGCCGCGACGGTGCCCACACCGACCTCGCTGACCAGCTTGACGTGCACCCGGGCGGCCGGGTTGACGCACTTGAGGTCGTGCACGAGCTGGGCGAGGTCCTCGATGGAGTAGATGTCGTGGTGCGGCGGCGGGGAGATCAGGCCGACGCCGGGGGTGGCGTGCCGGGTGCGGGCGATCCACGGCCACACCTTGTTGCCGGGCAGCTGCCCACCCTCGCCGGGCTTCGCGCCCTGCGCCATCTTGATCTGGAGGTCGTCGGCGTTGACCAGGTATTCGCTGGTCACCCCGAAGCGTCCGCTGGCGATCTGCTTGACCGCCGAGCGGCGGGCCGGGTCGTGCAGCCGGTCGACGTCCTCGCCGCCCTCGCCGGTGTTGGACTTGCCGCCGAGGCGGTTCATCGCGATGGCCAGGGTCTCGTGCGCCTCCGCCGAGATCGACCCGTACGACATGGCGCCGGTGGCGAACCGCTTGACGATCTCGGTGGCCGGCTCGACCTCCTCGATCGGCACCGCCGGGCGCAGCCCGGTCCGCAGGGTGAACAGCCCGCGCAGGGAACCGGCCTGCGCGGCCAGCTCGTCGACCTTGGCGGTGTACTGGCGGAACACGTCGTACTGCCGGCTGCGGGTGGCGTGCTGGAGCAGGAAGACCGTCTCCGGGTTGAACAGGTGCAGCTCACCCTCGCGCCGCCACTGGTACTCGCCGCCCACCTCCAGCCGGGTGGAGCCGACGGTGCCGGGCGTCGGCCAGGCCTGCGCGTGCCGGGCGGCGACCTCGGTGTGGATCCCGGCCAGCCCGATCCCGCCGATGGTGCTGGGGGTGCCCCGGAAGTAGCGGTCGACCAGCCGGGTGTCCAGGCCGACGGCCTCGAAGACCTGCGCGCCACAGTACGACGACACCGTCGAGATGCCCATCTTGGACATGATCTTGAGGACGCCCTTGCCGAGCGCCTTGACGTAGTTGCGGACCGCCTTGCCCGGCTCCACCCCGACCAGCGCCCCGGTGGCGATCATGTCCTCCACCGACTCGAAGGCCAGGTAGGGGTTGACCGCCGCCGCGCCGTACCCGATGAGCACCGCCGCGTGGTGCACCTCGCGGCAGTCACCGGACTCCACGACCAGCGCGACCTGGGTCCGGGTCTGCTCCCGCACCAGGTGCTGGTGCACCGCCGCGGTCAGCAGCAGCGACGGGATCGGCGCCAGGTCGGCGTTGGAGTCCCGGTCGGACAGCACCAGGATGCGTACGCCGTCCTCGATCGCCTCGGAGACGTGCCGGCAGATCTCGGTCAGCCGGGCCTTGATGCCGGCCCCGCCGTCGCGGAGGCGGTAGAGGCCGGAGACCCGGACCGCCTTGAAGCCGGGCAGGTCGCCGTCCTCGTCGACGGAGAGGATCTTCGCCAGCTCGTCGTTGTCGATCACCGGGTAGGGCAGCACGATCTGCCGGCAGCTCGCCGCACCCGGGTCCAGCAGGTTGCCCTCCGGGCCGATGGTCGACGCCAGACTGGTCACCAACTCCTCCCGGATCGCGTCCAGCGGCGGGTTGGTGACCTGGGCGAAAAGCTGGTGGAAGTAGTCGTAGAGCAGCCGGGGCCGGGTCGACAGCGGCGCGATCGGGGTGTCGGTGCCCATCGAGCCCAGTGGCTCCGCCCCGGTACGGGCCATCGGGGCGAGCAGGATCTTCAGCTCCTCCTCGGTGTAGCCGAAGGTCTGCTGCCGGCGACGCACCGAGTCGTGGGTGTAGACCACGTGCTCCCGGGCGGGCAGGTCACCGAGGTCGATCAGGCCGGCGTGCAGCCACTCGTCGTACGGCTGGGCGGCTGCCAACTCGGTCTTGATCTCGTCGTCCGAGACGATCCGGCCGTTGACCGTGTCGACCAGGAACATCCGGCCCGGCTGGAGGCGGCCCTTGGCGACCACCGTGGCCGGGTCGAGGTCGAGCACGCCCGCCTCGCTGCCCAGCACCACCAGCCCGTCGGAGGTCCGCCACCAGCGGCCCGGCCGCAGGCCGTTGCGGTCCAGCACCGCCCCGACGATCTCGCCGTCGGTGAAGGCGACCGACGCCGGTCCGTCCCACGGCTCCATCAGGCTGGCGTGGAACCGGTAGAACGCGCGCTTGTCCGGGCGCATCGCCGGGTCGTTCTCCCAGGCCTCCGGGATCATCATCAGCACCGCGTGCGGCAGGCTCCGGCCGGCCAGGTGCAGCAGCTCCAACACCTCGTCGAAGTTGGCCGAGTCGGAGGCGGCCGGGGTGCAGACCGGGAACACCCGGCGGATGTTGCCGGGCAGGTGCGGGCTGCGCAGCAGCGCCTCGCGGGCCTGCATCCAGTTCCGGTTGCCGCGGATCGTGTTGATCTCGCCGTTGTGCGCGATGAACCGGTACGGGTGTGCCAGCGGCCAGGACGGGAACGTGTTGGTGGAGAACCGGGAGTGCACCAGCGCGATCGCGCTGTCGACCCGCTCGTCGGTCAGCTCCGGGAAGTACTCCGGCAGCTGGTCGGGGGTGAGCATGCCCTTCCAGGTCATCGTCCGCGCCGACAGCGACGGGAAGTAGGCGGTCACCCCCCGCTCGGCGGTCTCCCGCTCGGCCTGCTTGCGCACGCAGAACGCCACCCGGTCCAGGTCGATGCCGGACAGCGGGGAGCCGGCCGGGCCGGCCGGGGTGTCGGTGAGCCGGTGCGCGGCCAGGAAGAGCTGCCGGATACGGGGCATCGCCGCCAGCGCGGTCTCACCCAGCCCGCTCGGGTCGGTCGGCACGTCGCGCCAGCCGAGCACCTCGGCCCCCTCGACGAGGGCGTACTTCTCCACCACCTGACGGGCGCGGGCCTCACCGCCGTCGTCGTCGGGCAGGAAGACCAGGCCGGTGGCGTACTGGCCGGCCGGGGGCAGCGGGAAGTCCACCACCGCGCGCAGGAACGCGTCCGGCACCTGGATCATGATGCCCGCGCCGTCGCCGGTGTTCTGCTCGGCGCCCCGGGCGCCGCGATGGTCGAGCCGGCAGAGAGCGCCGAGGCCGTTCGCCACCACCGCGTGGGAGCGCCGCCCGTAGAGGTCGGCCACGAAGGCCACCCCGCACGCGTCGTGCTCGTGCGCCGGGTCGTACAGACCGGTCGCGGAAGGGACCGGCTGCGGGCTGTGCGGGTACGGAAGGGCCACCGGGTCTCCTGTCGTCACTCAGGTTGTTTCATGGTCGGGACGACGTCGGCCCTGGGCGGTCTGTTGAGTCTACGTTAGGGCGACCCGGGCAGGGCCAGTGCGGATTGATCACACCTTCCAGACTCTGGGACGTGTAGTCTCGCGCGGTGGATCCTGCGCACCGCGACCTGTTCGACCGGTTGGAACGCTTCTACGACGCGGTGCCCCGGGACGCCGCCCGCGCCGAGGAACACGGTGGTCTGGTGCTGTTCGCGCGGGAAGGGGCCGGTTGGCCGTTCTATGCCCGCCCCCGCCTCGACGCCGACACGCCACCGTCGCTGGCCGACCTGCACACCGTCCGGGAACGCCAGCGTGAGCTGGGCCTGCCCGAGGCGTTCGAGTGGGTGCACGAGACCACCCCGGACCTGCTCGCCACCGCCCGGGCCGCCGGCCTGAGCGTGCTGCAGGCCCCGCTGATGGTCCTCGACCCACAGGCCGAACCGTCCGACCCGGCGACGCTCACCGACGTACCGGTGCGGGTGCTGGACCCGGACGCGCCCGGCTTCGCGCTCGACGTGGCGGCCCGGCGCGCGGTCGCCGCGGTCGGGTTCTCCGCCGCCGGCACCGTCCCCGGCGACGCCGGCCCGGCCGAACGGGACGCCGCGATGACCGAACTGGACGTGGCCGCGCTGGACGAGGAGCGGGCCGCGATCGCCGCCGGCCGCCGGCTGTCGGCGGTAGCCGGGACGCCGGACGACGGCGCGCTGGCCAGCGGGATGGCGATGCGGGTCGACGACGTCGCCGAGATCGCCGGGGTGGCCACCCTGCCGGCCGCCCGCCGCCGGGGGCTCGCCGCCGCGGTCACCGCCACCCTGGCCCGCACCCTGCGGGCCGCCGGCACCGACCTGGTCTTCCTCTCCGCCGGCAGCGAGGACGTCGCCCGGATCTACCTGCGCGTCGGCTTCCGCCGTATCGGCACCGCCTGCATAGCCGAACCCACCGCCCTCATCTGACCCCCACCCCCGCACTGCCCCCGGTGATCAAGAGGTTTGCGGGTTGATCAAGAGGTTTGCGTCACCTCGCGCGCTCACCGTGACGCAAACCTCTTGATCACCGCCCGAAGGCGGCCACCGCCGCAGGGCGGCCACCGCCCGAAGGCGGCGGGGCGGGCGCGGGAGGCAGCGGTTCAGAGGGTGGGGGGACGCCAGGTGGCGGCGGTGGCGGCGGCGCCGGAGAGCAGGCGGGGGGTGATCGTGCCGAGGGCCGCGTCACGGGCGCGCAGGGCCAGCCGACCCCGGGTCTGGAGCACCGCCGACATCCGCCGGGTCTGCCGGACCACGGTGGCCGCGCGGGGACGCCGCACCCGGTCGTACGCCAGCACGGCGTCGGGGAGCCGGGACTCGCGCAGCAACGACGACAGGGTGGCCGCGTCCTCGAACGCCAGGCAGGCGCCCTGCCCCAGGTGCGGCGGCATGGCGTGGGCGGCGTCGCCGAGCAGCACCACCCCGCCCGGCCCGGCCGGGAAGCCGTACGCCCGGGGCAGCGGACGCAGCTCCCGGATCTCCTGCTGCACCAGGTCGGCGGGTTCGGTGGCGGCCAGCAGCTCACCGATCGGCGCGGGCCAGCCGGCGTACCAGCGTTGCAGCAGGGCGAGCTGGGTCTGCGGTGGCTCCGGCCGGGGCGCACCGGCGGCGGTGGCCACCCAGTAGACGCCACCCCGGCGGGACGCCCCGGAGGAGCCGCGCTCCCCCAGCGAGGCGGCCACGAACCGGTAGCCGGCGCCCAGCACCTCACCCCCGACCGGCTGGTCGGCCGGCAGGGGTGCCCGGTACCAGGGGATCACCGCCCGCCAGGAGGCACAGCCGGAGCTGACCACGGCGGCCTCGGGGGCGAGCTGGCGACGCAGCACGCTGTCCGTGCCGTCGGCGGCGACCACCAGGTCCGCCTCGACGAACTGGCCGTTGCACCCCACCCCGGGCCGCTCGGCGGCATCGGCCCGGACGTGGTCCACGGCGACCCCGGTACGCAGTTCGACCCGGTCACCGAGGCCGGCGATCAGCGCGTCGTGCAGGTCCTCCCGGTGCACCACCACCGGCATCCGGTCGGCCGGGGTGGGGCGGGGCTGCACCAGCCAGTGGCCGTCGGGGCGGCGGATACCGCCGTCGGGCAGCGGGGTCGCGATGGCGTCCAGGCCGGCACCGACGCCGAGCACCTGCAACGCGCGTACCCCGTTGGGCCACAGCACCACGGCGGTGGGTTCGGGGCGCACCCGGTCGGCCCGTTCCAGCAGGGTTACCCGCCACCCGGAGCGGGCGAGCGCGCCGGCCACCGCCAGACCGCCGAGGCCCGCGCCGACCACCACCGCGCTGCGCACGCCGCGCCCGCTCAGCTGTCCCGGTCGGTGGACCGGCCGGCGGCACCGGCGGACCGGTCGGCTCCGGCGGGCCCGTCGCCGCTGTCGGCCCCGGAAGGCCGGTCGTCGGCGTCGGCGTCGGTGGGCCGGTCGTCGGTGTCACCGTCCCGCGACCCGGCTGACCGGTCGTCGGCTGCCGGATCGCCCGGTGCCTCGGGCAGCACCCCACGTTCCCGGTACGCGGTGAACTGTTCCTCGTCGACCACCCGGTACCCCGCCGGCGGAGCCGTCGGGGACCCCTTCCCGGTGGCGGAGAGGTCGACCTGGGAGACGTCGCCACCGTCACCGGCGGGTCCGGAGGCGGGGGTGGGGAGCGGGATCAGGTACTCGCGGGCCCCCCGTACCCGCAGGAAGTAGATCAACGCGCCGACGAAGACCAACCCGGCGGTCCACACGTTGAGCCGCAGGCCGAGGATGCGGTTCGCCTCGTCGGTGCGCATCAGCTCGATCCAGAACCGGCCGGCGGTGTAACCCATCACGTAGAGCGCGAAGGCCCGGCCGCGTCCCAGCTTGAACCGCCGGTCCAGGGCGAACACCAGACCGGCGACACCGAGGTTCCACAGCGCCTCGTAGGCGAACGTCGGATGGTAGAGGCCGGGTTCCAGGATGGGCTGGTTGGCGTCGTCGCGCAGCGCGTGCCCGGGGTTGTCCGGGTCCATCCGGTGGATCTCCAGGCCCCACGGCAGGGTGGTCCGCCCGCCGTACAGCTCGTTGTTGAACCAGTTGCCGAGCCGACCCACCGCCTGGGCCAACGGCAGGCCCGGGGCCAGGGCGTCGGCCACCACCGTCAGCGGGATGCCGAGCTGCCGGGCGGCGATCCAGGCGCCGACCGCGCCACCGGCCACGGCCCCCCAGATGCCGAGACCGCCCTCCCAGATGGCGAACGCCTTCCACGGGTCGCCGCCGGTGCCGAAATACTTCTCGGGTGAGGTGACGACGTGGTAGATCCGGGCGCCGATGATGCCGGTCGGGACCGCCCACACCGCGATGTCGAGCACCGCGCCGGGGGCGACGCCCCGCTGGCGCAGCCGGTGCTCGGTCACCAGGCAGGCGACCACGATGCCGGCGACGATGCAGAGGGCGTACGCCCGCAGCGGGACCGGCCCGAGCTGCCAGACGGCGGTGGTCGGGCTGGGCAGCGCCGCCAGGGGCGTCATCGAGACGAGGGTCACGGGTGCACAGGCTACCGCTGCGGACGCCCGCCGTGGCACCCCGGTCCGGTCAGAGCCCCGGCCCGACCGGCCGCGCGGCGGTCCGGCCCGGTGATCCGCGCGCGTCGCCCCGGCCCGTGGCACGGCGGTGCGCCGTCGTCGGGAGACCGGTCGGGTCACCGGCGCGCCCGTGCGATCGCCCCCGGGCCGGGGGCGGGCGGGTCAGCGGGCCGGGTTGCGGACGCCCTCGGCGAGTTCGGCGGAGAGGGTACGCAGGGCGGCCAGCCCCGCGTCGAGGTCCGGCGCGTCCAGCAGCCGGCGGATCAGCGCGCTGCCCACGATCACCCCGTCGGCGTACCCGGCGACGGTGGCCGCCTGCGCGCCGGTGCCGACGCCGAGCCCCACCCCGACGGGCAGCTCGCTGGCCTCCCGCACCCGGGAGACCAGCACCGGTGCGGCGTCGGAGGTCTGCGACCGGGCCCCGGTGACCCCCATGATGGCGGTGGCGTAGACGAAGCCCCGGCAGTGCTCGACGGTCATCCGCAGCCGCGCGTCGGTCGACGACGGGGAGACCAGGAACGTCCGGTCCAGGCCGTACGCGTCCGAGGCGGCCAGCCACTCGCCGGCCTCCTCGGGGATCAGGTCCGGGGTGATCAGGCCGGTGCCCCCGGCGGCGGCCAGGTCACGGGCGAACGCGTCCACCCCGTACTGCTCGATCGGGTTCCAGTAGGTCATGGTGACCACCGGGGCGCCGGTGGCCGCGACCGCCTCGATGATGCGCAGCGTGTCGGCGGTACGGACGCCACCGGCCAGGGCGATGTCGCTGGCCTTCTGGATCACCGGGCCGTCCATCACCGGGTCGGAGTAGGGGATCTCCACCTCGATGACGTCCACCCCGGCCTCGACCATCGCGGTCATCGCGGCGATGCTGCCCTCGACGGTGGGGAACCCGGCCGGCATGCAGCCGACCAGGACGGCCCGCCCGTCGGCGCGGGCCTTGTCGAAGGCCACCCCGATCCGGCTCACGGTCTCACTGCTCCTTGTCGAGGATGCCGAAGTATTCACCGGCGGTGTGCACGTCCTTGTCGCCCCGGCCGGAGAGGTTGACCACCAGGACCGGTTCCCGGCCCAGTTCGGCGGCGAGCTGCGGGGCGATCTGCACCGCGCCGGCCAGGGCGTGCGCGCTCTCGATCGCCGGGATGATCCCCTCGGTGCGGCAGAGCAGCTCGAACGCGGCCATCGCCTCGGCGTCGGTCACCGGCTGGTAGCGGGCCCGTCCGGTGTCGTGCAGCCAGGCGTGCTCCGGGCCGACCCCGGGGTAGTCCAGGCCGGCGGAGATGGAGTGCGACTCGATGGTCTGGCCGTCGGCGTTCTGGAGCACGTAGGTGCGGGTGCCGTGCAGCACCCCGGAGGTGCCGCCGGTGATGCTGGCCGCGTGCCGGCCGGTCTCCACGCCCTCGCCGCCGGCCTCGAAGCCGTACAGCCGCACCTCGGTGTCGGGGACGAACGCGTGGAAGATGCCCAGCGCGTTGGAGCCGCCGCCGACGCAGGCCAGCACCGCGTCGGGCAGCGCGCCGGTCAGGTCGAGGCACTGCCGGCGGGCCTCGTCGCCGATGCCGCGCACGAAGTCCCGGACCAGCTCCGGGAACGGGTGCGGCCCGGCGGCGGTGCCGATCAGGTAGTGGGTGTCGTCGACGTTGGCGACCCAGTCCCGCATCGCCTCGTTCATCGCGTCCTTGAGGGTGCGCGAGCCGGTGGTCACCGGGATCACGGTGGCCCCCAGCATCCGCATCCGGGCCACGTTGAGCGCCTGCCGCTCGGTGTCCACCTCGCCCATGTAGACCACGCACTCGAGGTCGAACAGGGCTGCTGCGGTGGCGGTGGCCACCCCGTGTTGGCCGGCGCCGGTCTCGGCGATCACCCGGCGCTTGCCCATCCGCCGGGTGAGCAGCGCCTGGCCCAGCACGTTGCGCACCTTGTGCGCGCCGGTGTGGTTGAGGTCCTCCCGCTTGAGCAGCACCCGGGCGCCGACCTTGGCGGAGAACCGCTCGGCGGGGTAGAGCAGCGAGGGGGTGCCGGCGTAGTCGCGCAGCAGGGCGTCGAACTCGGCGCGGAACTCCTCGTCGGTCATCGCCTTGCGGTACGCGGCGTCCAGCTCGTCGAGCGCCGCGACCAGCGCCTCGGGGACGAACCGGCCACCGAAACGGCCGAAGTGACCGGCGGAGTCGGGGAACCGCTCGACCGCCTCGTCGGCGCTCATGCCGCCGCTCCCCGGCCGGTCGCGCGCCGACGCACCGTCGCGTCGCCGGTGACGAATCGCTCGCTCATCGCGATGTCCTCTCGCTGCGCGGATCTGCCCGTCGGGGTCAGCGCGCCGGGCGGGGCGTGGCCGGGTGGTTCCCGGCGTTGACCAGCTCGGCGACCGCCTCGCGGGGGCTCTTCTGGGTGACCAGCCCCTCGCCCACCAGCACGGCGTCGGCGCCGGCCGAGGCGTACCGGATCAGGTCGTGCGGGCCCCGCACCCCCGACTCGGCGATCTTGACGACGCTGCTGGGCAGGCCGGGGGCGATCCGCTCGAACACCGACCGGTCGACCTCCAGGGTACGCAGGTCGCGGGCGTTGACCCCGATCACCTGCGCGCCGGCCTCCAGGGCCCGGTCGGCCTCCTCCTCGGTGTGCACCTCGACCAGCGCGCACATGCCCAGCGACTCGATCCGCTCCAGCAGCCCGACCAGGGCGTTCTGCTCCAGCGCGGCGACGATCAGCAGCACCAGGTCGGCACCGTGCGCGCGCGCCTCGTGCACCTGGTAGCTGGAGACCACGAAGTCCTTACGCAGGACCGGCACCTGCACGGCGGCCCGGACGGCCGCCAGGTCGTCGAGGGAACCGCCGAACCAGCGCCCCTCGGTCAGCACACTGATCGCCCGGGCGCCGCCGGAGGCGTACTCGCCGGCCAGCTCGGCCGGGTCGGCGATCTCGGCCAGCCGTCCCCGGCTCGGCGAGGAACGCTTCACCTCGGCGATCACGGCCACGCCCGGCTTGCGCAGGGCCGCGTACGCGTCCAGCGGTGGCGGCGCGGCGGCGGCCAGTTCGCGCAGCCGCTCCAGCGGAAGCTGCTCCTGCCGCCGGGCCACGTCCTCGCGGACGCCGGCCAGGATCTCGTCGAGCACGCTTGCGGACGCCGCCGAACCGGCCCCGTCCCCCTCTGCGTGCGCATGCTCAGCAGTCACCAACGGACTCCCCTCTCCGGGTGTCATGGGCCGATGCTAGGGGGCGCCACCTGGCGACAGACGCCGGGGGTATGGCGCTCCTCACGAGATGGGCTGTGGCATGATGCCGGACCTCCGGTGAACGGAATGTCACGCAGCGCCACCAGGCCCGTCGGTGGGTGTCATCGACACCCGTCGTCCGGGCCGCCCCGGACCATCGATCGATGCCCATACGCTATGAGATCACGTCCGGGCCCGGCGCGCAGCTCGACCGGTCCGGCCCGACGGCTGTGACCAAGCTCAAGGAGGGCCCCGCAACGCAGGTGGGGGCCGTTGACCGGGCCGTCACCCGGGCGAAACGTGAGCCCGGCAGCATCGGTGTCGGGCAGACTCGACGATGCGCCTGCCCACCATCGGATCTCATCGTGCGGGGTGACCTATGAGCACTGCGGGGCCGAACGCCGGCATCGGACTCACCACCATCTCCCGGACCGTCGCCTCGCTGGCCGTCGAGGTGGTGCACACCGTCGAACGCGTCGTGGTGGGCGAGGGGCGGGTGCGTACCGCGCGGGGCAACGCCTGGGAGGCGGTCTGCGCCGACCGGGCCCGCGCCGACCAGCGCGCCGCCCTGGACCGCCTGGTCGCCGAGCTGGCCGCCAGCCGGGCCGCGACCCGGGACCGGCAGGCCGCCCGCGCGCCGCAGCCGGTCAGCTGACCGTCGGGTCCTCACCCCGGTCGAGCGCGTCCCACGCCTCCCGGTTGCCGCCCTCGGCGATCGACCGGCCACCCGACCGGGCCGGCCCGGCGGAGCGGACCGTCCGCTCGTAACGCGCGCCCATCGCCGGCCAGGCCGCGCCGCGCCGCGCGGTGAGCAGCCCTCCGCCGGCCGCCACCAGCCCGCCGAGCAGGCAGAGCGCCGGCCACTGCCGGTGCACCTCGACGCCGCCGGTGGCGACCAGCCCGTAGCCGCCACCGGCCGCCACCGCCAGGCCGAGCAGGGCGACCAGGCCACCCAGCAGCCGTCGCACCCGCCCCCGGGTGGCCAGCACCGCGCCGCCGCCGGCCAACGCGACGAGCGCCAACGCCGACAGCCACGGCAGCAGGTCCGCCCCGGACCGCTCCTGCCGGCTCGGCGGCAACGTCCCCCGGGCGAGCACCTCCACCGACCAGGTCCGGGTCGCCGCCCAGGCCGCCAGACCGGCGCCGGCCAGACAGAGCAGCACCGCGTACGTCAGCTCACGCCGGCCGGTCGACGGGCCGTCGGCCGTCGTCGTCGCGGTGGCCCCGGTGCCGTTCACCGCGCCGGTCGCAGGGTCTCGGCGGCGGCGATGGCGGCCAGCACGGCGGCGGCCTTGTTCCGGGTCTCCTGGTCCTCGGCGGCCGGATCGGAATCGGCCACCACCCCCGCCCCGGCCTGCACGTACGCCCGGCCGTCGCGGATCAGCGCGGTCCGGATCGCGATCGCCATGTCGAGGTCGCCACCGAACCCGAAGTAGCCCACGGTGCCGCCGTAGAGGCCCCGGCGCACCGGCTCCAACCCTTCGATGATCTCCATGGCCCGCACCTTCGGCGCCCCGGACAGGGTGCCGGCGGGGAAGGTGGCGGCCAGCGCGTCGAACGCCGTCCGGTCCTCGCGCAGGGTGCCCACCACCGTCGAGACGATGTGCATCACGTGGCTGTACCGCTCGATGGTGGCGAACTCCGGCACCTGCACGGTGCCCGGCCGGCACACTCGACCCAGGTCGTTGCGGCCCAGGTCGACCAGCATCACGTGCTCGGCGCGTTCCTTCGGGTCGGCCAGCAGCTCGGTGGCCAGCCGGGCGTCGGCCACCGGGGTGGCCCCGCGCGGCCGGGTCCCGGCGATCGGGTGCAGCATCGCCCGGCGCTGCCCGTCGGTGTCGGCGTTGACCTTGAGGTGCGCCTCCGGGGACGAGCCGACGATGTCGAACCCGTCGAAGCGCAGCAGGTACATGTACGGGCTCGGGTTGGTGGTCCGCAGCACCCGGTAGACGTCCAGCGGGTCGGCGTCGGTGGCCCGCTCGAAGCGCTGGGCCAGCACGATCTGGAAGCACTCGCCGGCCCGGATCGCCTCCTTCGCCGCCTCGACCGCCTTCGGGTACCCGCCGTCCGGGGTCCGGCTGACCACGTCACCGGCCGGCGGCCGGCCCACCGTCGAGATCATGGGCGGAATCGGTCGGGACAGCGCGGTGGTCATCGCGTCGAGCCGTCCCACCGCGTGGTGGTAGGCGGCGGTGACCCGCTCGACCCGGTCCGGGTCATCCAGCGGCGGCAGCACCGCGTTGGCGACCAGGATCGCCGACCCGTCGTAGTGGTCCAGCACCACCAGATCGGTGGCGAGCATCATGCCCAGCTCCGGCAGGCCGAGGTCGTCCTCGGTCAGCTCGGGCAGCCGCTCGAACCGGCGGATCAGGTCGTACCCCAGGTAGCCCACCATGCCGCCGGTCAGCGGCGGCAGACCGGCGGCCGGGTCCGGGGTCCCACCGGCGAGCGCCGCGACGGTCTCCCGCAGCACGTGCACCGGGTCGCCGGAGACCGGCACGCCGGGCGGCGGGGTGCCGGTCCACTGCGCGACGCCGTCCCGTTCGACCAGGGTGGCGCTGCTGCGCACCCCGATGAACGAGTAGCGCGACCAGGCCATGCCGGCCGAGCCGACGCCCTGCTCGGCGGACTCCAGCAGGAAGGTGCCCGGCCCGCCGGCCAGCTTGCGGTAGACCCCCACCGGGGTCTCCGCGTCGGCCAGCAGCCGACGGGTCACCGGCACCACCCGCCACCGGGCCGCCGCCTCGACGAAGCCCGCCAGGTCGGGGCTGAGCGCGCCGTCGGTCATCAGGACGCTCCCCGCTCGGAGGTGACCGGGAGTTCGGTGAAGAAGCAGGTGCGCTCACCGGTGTGGCAGGCCGCGCCGACCTGGTCCACGCCGACCAGCAGCGCGTCGCCGTCGCAGTCCAGCGCCACCGAGCGGACGTACTGGTGGTGGCCGGAGGTGGCGCCCTTGACCCAGTACTCCTGCCGGCTGCGCGACCAGTAGGTGGCCCGGCCGGTGGTGAGGGTGCGGTGCAGCGCCTCGTCGTCCATCCAGGCGACCATCAGCACCTCGCCGGTGTCGTGCTGGCGCACGACCGCGGCGACCAGGCCGTCCGGGGTGCGGCGCAGCCGGGCGGCGACGGCCGGGTCGAGACGGGAGGGGCGGACCGCGCCACCGGGTCCGCCGTCGCGGGGGGAAGAGTCAGGTACGGGCACAGTTACCGATTGTCCCGCACGCGGTGCGGGCACCTGCGGGCCGTCCCCGACCGCCCGGGACAGCTGGGCGACGTACCGCTCCAGCCGGCCGTCGCACAGGGCGCGGGCGAGGTCCGGGCCGGCGGTCTCGGCGACCCGTTCCGCGTACGGGCGCACCAGCGGGAGCACCCCGCTGACCAGGCGGGCGGCGGCGACACCGACCTCGACGGTGCCGGCGGGGCGTACCCCCAGGCAGAGCAGCATGTCGTCGCGGTAGCCGGGCGGTGCGACCGGCAGGTCCAGGGCGGCGGCGAAGGCGGCCCGGCGGGACGCAACCCGAACCCCCGGGTTGGCCGGGCGCAGCACGGACGGGCAGAGCCGGGCCAGGTCGGCGGCGGCCAGCCGGACGCCGGGCGGGTCGTCGGCAGCCAGCGCCCCCGCCACCTTGCCGAGGGTGGCCACCAGCTCCTCCAGGCGGGGCTGGTCGGCGGGCTGGCAGAGCACCGGCAGGTCGATGCGGCGACGCCAGGTGGGGTCGGCCCAGAGCAGCCGGGTGGGGGTGGTCACCGGCAGCCCGAACGCCCAGTCGGCGGGTTCGCCGAGCCGGTCGACCCAGGTGCGGACGTCCCGGGCGGCCACCGACACGTGCACGATCCGCCCGTCGACCTCGGCGAGGTAGGCCCGGCGGGCGTCGTACGGCTTCCCGGTTGGCCACCGGCCACGCGCGGACCCGCCCGGTGGGTCGACCGGGTCGGTCGCCGCGCCGCGCCGCGTGCCACCCGCCCGGCCCGGTGGGTCGGCCGGCGCGGACCGGCCCGCCGCACCGGGCTGCCCGGGTGCGACGGGCGCGGTCGACGTGCAGCCCGGACCGGGCCCGTCCGGCGGTGTCGCCGGGGTGGGCCCGGTCGTGCTCACCAGGACGTCGAGGTCGACGTCGCTGTACGCGGTGGCGGCCCGCCGGGCGTGGCTGCCACGCAGCAGGATCCCGACCACCGGGTGCTCGGCGGACGCGCGCAGCCGGTCGGTCCAGTCGGCCAGGAAAGCGGCCTCCGGCAACGGAGCGTGATCCACCGCGCCATCGTGCCGTAGGTCCGATCGGGGCGCAATGCCCGAAGGCGGACTTCCTGTCCGGTCCGAAGGCTAGCGCCCGGTCCGAAGCCAAGTGTCCGAAGATGTCGATCGATCGGCTAGTGCCCGACCGTCCGCATCCCGGCCGCCGGATACCGTTCGCCGGCCACCGCGTCGACGGGGACCGCCTCCCGCAGCCGGGCCTGCTGGTCGGCGGTGAGCCGCAGGTCGGCGGCGGCGGCGTTCTCCTCCAGGTAGCGGACCCGCTTGGTGCCGGGGATCGGCAGCACGTCCTCGCCCTGGGCGAGCAGCCAGGCCAGGGCGGCCTGGGCCGGCGTGCAGCCGATCTCCTCGGCCACCGCCCGCACGGCGGCCACCAGCCGCAGGTTGGCGTCGAGGCTGTCCGCCGCGAAGCGGGGTGCCGCCGCCCGCCAGTCACCCTCGGTGAGCTGGTCCCGGCCGGTGATCGCCCCGGTGAGCAACCCCCGCCCGACCGGCGAGTACGCCACCAGCGCCACCTGAAGCTCCCGGCAGGTGTCCAGCATCTCCCCCTCGACGTCCCGGGTGAACAGGGAGTACTCCATCTGGACGGCCGCGATCGGGTGCACCGCGTGGGCCGCGCGCAGTGTCGCCGGGCTGACCTCCGACAGGCCGAGCAGGCGTACCTTGCCCGCCGCGACCAGGTCGGCCATCGCCGTGACGGTCTCCTCGATCGGGGTGCCCGGGTCGCGGCGGTGCAGGTAGTACAGGTCGACGGTGTCCACGCCGAGCCGGCCGAGGGAGGCGTCGCAGGCCTCGCGGGCCCAGGCGGCGCTGCTGTCGACGTACGCCCCGGAGCCGTCGGCGTGGGGCCGGTTGCCGAACTTGGTGGCCAGGAAGACCTCGTCGCGGCGGGCCCGTACCACCGGGGCGAGCAGCCGCTCGTTGGCGCCGAAGCCGTACATGTCGGCGGTGTCGAGGTGGTTGACGCCCAGGTCGAGGGCGCGGTGCAGGGTACGCGTCGACTCGGCGTCGTCCTGCCCGCCGTAGGCGAAGCTCATGCCCATGCAGCCCAGTCCGATGGCGGAGACCTCCGGACCGTCCACCCCGATCCGTCGACGGATCATCGTCCCTCCTCCGTGCAGCCGTAGGTTTCGATCTTGTAGTTGAGCACCTTGAGGTCCTCCTCCAGTTCGGCCATCCGGGTCAGTACCCGGACCCGGTGGGCCTCGAACAGCGCCCGTCGGGCGGCCCGCGTCCGGTCGCCCTGGCGGGCCAGTTCGGCGTACCGGCGCATGTCGCGCACCGGCATCCCGGTGCGGCGCAGCCGGGTGATCAGCACCAGCCAGTTCAGGTCGGCCTCGGTGTAGCGGCGGCGGCCGGCCGAGTCGCGGCCGACCGGAGCGACCAGCCCCTCCTGTTCGTACCAGCGCAGCGTGTAGGTGGTCAGGCCGACCCGGGCCGCCGCCTCGCCGACCGACAGGCCTCTCTCCCGCGTGCTGATGTCCACGTGCCCCAGGTTCTCAGTTCGAGCGCGCTCGAAGTCAACCGTTGCGCACCACCGGGTAATTCAACTAGCGTTGATTTCAACAAGCGATGAGTTTTTGGGAGGTGCGATGGACGACGCCATCGCCGTCCGCGACCTCGTCGTCGACCGGGGTCGACGACGGGTGCTGGACGGCATCGGTTGCACGGTGCCGCGCGGCACGGTCACCGGGCTGCTCGGCCCGAGCGGCAGCGGCAAGACCACCCTGATGCGGGCCGTCGTCGGGGTGCAGACGATCAGCTCCGGCACGGTCACCGTGCTCGGCCATCCGGCCGGCGCGGCCGAGCTGCGCCACCGGGTCGGCTACCTGACCCAGGCGCCCAGCGTCTACGCCGACCTGACCGTCCGGGAGAACGCCCGCTACTTCGCCACCCTCCAGGGGCGCAGCGCCGCCGACGCCGACGCGGCGGTCACCGACGTCGGCCTGTCCGCCGCCGCCGGCCAACTGGTCGGCACCCTCTCCGGCGGGCAACGCAGCCGGGCCTCGCTGGCCTGCGCGCTGGTCGGCGAGCCGGAACTGGTCGTCCTCGACGAACCCACCGTCGGGCAGGACCCGGTGCTGCGGGCCGACCTGTGGGCCCGGTTCCACGCCCTGGCCGCCGCCGGCACCACCCTGCTGGTGTCCAGCCACGTGATGGACGAGGCGGCCCGCTGCGACCGGCTGCTGCTGATCCGCCACGGCCGGCTGATCGCCGACGACACCCCCGACGCGGTCCGCGCCGCCACCGGGGTGGACGACCTGGAGGAGGCGTTCCTGCGGCTGATCCGGGCCGCCGGGGCGGAGCCGACGGGCACCGGGGAGGCGGCGTGAACCCGACGATCCTGGCCGCCACCACCGGGCGCATCCTGCGTCAGCTACGGCACGACCGGCGTACGGTGGCGCTGCTGGTGGTGGTGCCGACGGTGCTGCTCACCCTGGTCTACTTCATGTACGCCGACCAGCCGGCCCCGCCCGGTGCGCCGTCCCCCTTCGACCGGGTGGCCCTGGTGATGCTGGGCTTCTTCCCGTTCATCATCATGTTCCTGGTGACGAGCATCGCGATGCTGCGGGAACGCACCAGCGGGACGCTGGAGCGGCTGCTCACCACCCCGCTGGGCAAGCTCGACCTGCTGTTCGGCTACGGCATCGCGTTCGGGCTGGCCGGGGTGGTGCAGTCGACCGTCGCCGCCGCGGCGGCGTACCGGCTGCTCGGGTTGACCACCGCCGGGTCCGCCGGGCTGGTCGTGCTGATCGCCGCGGTCAACGCGGTGCTGGCCGTCGCGCTGGGGCTGTTCTGCAGCGCCTTCGCCCGCACCGAGTTCCAGGCGGTGCAGTTCATGCCGGTCGTGGTCGCCCCGCAACTGCTGCTGTGCGGGTTGTTCGTGCCCCGCGACCAGATGGCCGGCTGGCTCCAGGCGGTCAGCGACGCGCTGCCCCTGTCGTACGCGGTGGAGGCCCTCCAGGAGGTCGGCGCGCACTCCGCACCGACCGGCCTGATGTGGCGGGACGTGTCGATCGTGGCCGGCGCGGCGGTGCTGGCCCTGGTGCTGGCGGCGGCGACCCTGCGCCGGCGCAGCGGGTGAGCCCGGTGGCCCGACGCACCGGCCGCCGCCCCGGCAACCAGGACACCCGGGAGGCGATCCTCGCCGCCGCCCGGTCGGCGTTCGCCGAACGCGGCTTCGACGCGGCCCCGATCCGGCAGATCGCCACCGCCGCCGGGGTCGATCCGGCCCTGGTGCACCACTACTTCGGCAGCAAGGAGGAGCTGTTCCGGGCCACCGTCGACATCCCCGTCGACCCGGCCGCGCTGCTGCCCGCCGTGCTGGCCGGCGACCCGGACGGGATCGGCGAGCGGCTCGTCCGCACGTTCCTCGGGGTGTGGGACTCGCCGGCCGGTGGGGCGGCGGCGGCGCTGCTGCGTTCGGCGGCCAACAGCGAGTGGACGGCCCGGCTGATGCGCGAGTTCCTGACCACCCAGGTGCTGCGCCGGGTGCTCGACCAGCTCGACCTCGACCCGGCGGAACGGCCGCTGCGCGGCGCCCTGGTGGCCACCCAGATGATCGGGCTGGCCATGATGCGCTACGTCATCCGCCTCGAACCGGTCGCCTCCGCCACCCCCGACACCCTGGCCGCAACCCTCGGCCCCACCATCCACCGCTACCTCACCGCCCCCCTCCCCCACCCACCCACCGCCCCACCACCCGCCACTCCGGCTCGGTGATCAAGAGGTTCGCGTCACGCCGGTCGGGCGGGTTCGACCGGTCTGTGCAAGTGATCGTTGATCACGGTATGGATCGGTCGAAGGAGTGGGGATGGCGCGGGCGCATGTGTTGACAGCGGGTCATCGGCAGGTGATTGAGCATCTGTGGG